>HF985608.1:57600-62828 GCA_000431215.1 Prevotella sp. CAG:1031 | reverse complement strand
CGACGCTCTTCGCCGACGGTTCAAATATATCCTTGTCGACGAGTATCAGGACACCAATCTTGCCCAGCACAGCATAATACGCCGCCTGACCGAAGGGAGCAATGGGCTGACTGTCGTCGGCGACGACGCCCAGAGCATCTATTCGTTCCGTGGCGCCAACATATCGAATATCCTCGCGCTCGAAAAACAATATCCCGGATTGCGGACTTTCAAGCTCGAAACAAACTACCGCTCGACAACGCCCATCGTCGAAGCCGCCAATTCGCTTATTGCGAAGAATGTCAGGCAGATCCCGAAACGCGTTGTCAGCGCTCTCGGCCGCGAAATAAAAGGTGAAAAAGTCAGAGTGGCGCGCGCTTACAGCGACTACGACGAAGCCGCCCTCGTGGCTCAGGCCATCACGCGCCGCCGCCATTCCGCCCACGACAGCCTCGATGAATATGCCATTCTCTACCGAACCAACGCCCAGAGCCGCGTTCTCGAAGAAATGCTCCGGCGCCGTGCGATTCCTTATCGCATCTATGGAGGCCTGTCGTTCTATCAGCGCAAGGAAGTGCGCGACGCCATAGCTTATTTCAGGCTGATTCTTAACCCCGACGACGACGAGGCCATGCGCAGGGTCATAAATTTTCCGGCGCGCGGCATCGGCGACACTACCGTCGGACGACTTGCCACAGCCGCAATGGAACATGGCGTCAGCATAGGCCGCGTCATATCCGACCCCGACGCTTATCAGGCCCCGTTGACGGGGGCTGCACGAAAACGCATCGGCGAATTCGTGACGCTAATGGAAAGCCTCAGGGCTCTCAACGAATCGGGTGCCGACGCCTATACAATCGCCGTCGCCGTTATGGAGAAAACCCGGATAATGCAACAATACGTCACTGAACGCACTCCTGAGAATGTGGCGAAAGTCGAGAATCTCGAAGAGTTGATGTCAGGCATACGCTCAATGGTTGACATGGCACGCGAAACACCCGACGGCGATCCGTCGCTGGCGGCTTTCATGGCCGACGTTGCCCTCGCAACCGATCAGGACAGCGTCGAAGATGCCGACGAAAGGGTTACCCTCATGACAGTCCATGCCGCAAAAGGCCTTGAGTTCAATAATGTATTTATTGTCGGACTCGAAGAAGACCTTTTCCCGTCGAACATGGGCGGCGAAACAGCCGAAAGCATCGAAGAGGAACGGAGATTGCTGTATGTAGCAATAACGCGCGCACGCCGTTACTGCATGATAACCTATGCCGGGTCGCGATTCAGGTCGGGTCAGACTGTGGGATGCCGCCCTTCGAGGTTCCTCGGCGACATAGACTCTGAATGGATAAACTTTGAAGAAGGAAGCCGTCCTGAAAAAACTGTTTCTACAGGTAATCCGATATCAAACTACCGTCGCAGTTTTGCCGAGATACCGTCGACCCCGAAACCGCGCTTCACTCCTCTGTCGGCAACAAGACAGAATACGGCGGTTCAGCAAAGCGACATGGCTCACCATAAAGCATCGGAACTCACCGAAGGTATGAGCATAGTCCACAGCCATTTCGGCCGCGGAACTATAATAAGTATCGAGACTGCCGACGATCCGCGCGTAACAGTCGACTTCTCATCGGAAGGACGCAAGACAATGCTTCTGCGGTTTGCCAAATTCGCCATCGAAAAATGACACAAGAGAATCTTACCACACCTTATTATATAGTATACGAGACCCGTCTGCGCCGCAATCTCGAGCTTATCGCCGGCGTAGAGAAAAACGCCGGGGTAAACATTATCATGGCCTTCAAGGCAAATGCCCTATGGCGTACATTCGACATTATCAGGCCATATAACCGCGACTTCACCGCCAGCTCGCTGAATGAGCTGAGGCTCGGAGTGGAAACTCTCGGAGGAGAGGCCCACGTCTACTGCCCGGTCTACACTCCCGCCACAATCGACAGCTTTCTGGCCCACGCATCACATATCACCTTCAACTCGCTCGACCAGCTCGCCCGATACGGCCTCCGGGCCAAGAATGCGGGCGTATCAACAGGGCTGCGTGTCAACCCGCGCTGCAGTGTTGTCGAAACCGACCTCTACAACCCGGCATTGCCCGGCTCGCGTTTCGGAGTGACCTCCGACAAACTTCCCGACACACTCCCCCCGGAACTCGACGGATTCCATTTTCATGCCCTGTGTGAGTCGACAAGCCATGATCTCGAACGTGTTCTCGACGCCTTCGAAGAGCAGTTCGGCAAATGGCTCCCGACACTCAGATGGGTCAACATGGGGGGCGGACATCTTATGACACGAGAAGGTTACGACACCGACCATCTAACCGGGCTGCTTAAAGCCTTTCGGAAACGTCACCCCAATCTACAGGTTATTCTCGAGCCGGGAAGCGCATGGACATGGCGCACGGGCGATCTGATCACCTCGGTTGTCGACGTCGTCGAAGACTCGGGAATAAAAACAGCCATCATCGACGCATCTTTCGCCTGCCACATGCCCGACACACTTGAAATGCCCTATCGGCCGGCTATAACAGAAGCTCTTGCCGACGACGCGACATCGGGCCTCCCCTACCGTTTGGGCGGGAACTCCTGCCTGAGCGGTGACTTTGCCGGGCCATGGCTTTTCGCCGACCCGCTCCAAACCGGACAGAGGCTTACTCTCGAGGATATGAACCATTATACCACTGTGAAGACCACAATGTTCAACGGTCTGTCACACCCCGACATCGTTCTTGAGCGCGCCGACGGCCGCATCGAGATTCTCCGCCATTTCGACTACAACGACTACAAAAACAGAATGAGCTGATCATTATGCCACAATTCTCAGTAATAGTACCGGTCTATAACCGTCCCGCCGAAGTCGAGGATCTTCTGGCAAGCCTCGCCGAACAGACATATCGCGACTTCGAGACAATAATCGTAGAAGACGGCTCGACACTGCCCTGCGGATATATATGCGACGCATATGCCGGCCGGCTCGATCTCCACTACTACCCCAAATCCAACGAAGGACGTTCGATCGCGCGAAACTACGGCATAGAACGCGCGCGCGGCCGAATGCTCGTTTTCTTCGACAGCGACTGCGTTATTCCTCCCGACTATTTCGAGATTCTGTCGCAGAGCCTCGCCGAAAAACCTGTTGACTGCTTCGGCGGGCCCGATGCGGCCCACGAGTCGTTCTCGCCGACACAGAAAGCGATCAACTTTGCCATGACATCTTTCCTGACCACCGGCGGAATCCGCGGCGGCCGCCATTCGATGGAGAAATTCGTGCCGCGCAGTTTCAATATGGGCTATACCCGCGAAGTCTACGACAAAGTCGGAGGATTCCGCGAAATGTTCAGCGAAGATATTGATATGTCGACGAGAATACGTCAGGCCGGATTCTCGACAGCCCTGATTCCCGACGCCAAAGTATATCACAAAAGGCGTGTCGACTTTGCGAAATTCTGGCGGCAGGTTCATGTTTTCGGAATGTCGCGTATAACCCTTAAGGAACTTTATCCGGGATCTCTCAAAATCGTCCACACTCTGCCTGCCGTAGCCACTGTCATAGGGCTCGTGCTTCTGCTTCTCGGCATATTCGTCAGCCCCTGGTGGCTCCTTCCGATCGGAATTTATATCGCGGCATTGTTTGTCGCCGCATTGTGTTCGACAGAATCCCCCGAAGTCGCCTGCCTTGCCGTTCCTGCCGCCGCCATACAGATCTGCGGCTACGGAACGGGATTCATCCGCGCCTATATCAACAATATTCTGTTGCGCCGCGGCCGTAACCTCCAGCGTGAGATCGAAATGCGCCGCGGAAAATGAGCACCGTCAGAATCACCGACCTCAACGCCGACGACAGGCCGCGCGAAAAAGCTATCCGATCCGGAATAAAAAGCCTGAGCGACGCCGAGTTACTGGCCATAATAATCGGCCAGGGTCTTCCGGGAATGTCGGCTCTCGACATGAGCCGGAATATGCTCTATTCCTCTTCGGGCTCCCTGCCCGACATAGCGCGAATGTCGATAAAAGAGCTGACGCGCCGCTTCAAGGGAATCGGCGACGCCAAAGCAGTCAGCATCGCCGCCTCGTTCGAGCTCGGAGCGCGCTGTTCGTCGGCGATGAACTGCTCTGCCGCTCCAAATAAAATTACCGGGAGCGAAGATGCCTACAAGCTTCTGCGCGACAGCATGGCACTCCTTCCATACGAAGAATTCCGCATCATTCTGCTGTCGCGCTCAAACGCCGTGATAGCCGACCGCCTCATAAGCCGCGGAGGAACAGCCGCCACTGTCGTCGATCCGAAAATAATAATGCGCGAAGCCATCGACCATCTTGCGGCCGGCATGATCCTTGTCCACAACCATCCGTCGGGAGCTCTTTCGCCAAGCGCCGAAGACGACCGGCTGACACGCAAAATCAAACAGGGAGCCGAATTGCTCGACATTCGTGTTCTCGACCACATCATCATAACCTCGAAAGGTTTCTACAGCTACAACGACAACGGCCGTATGTAGATCCGTCAGCTCTTGTCAGAAAAAAGCTCGCCGACATTTTCAAGAGCCATCTGAACGTGGCCTATCTTGAGATCGGCCGAGAAGAACACAGGGATCATCCTCGGTGTCCCGATATAGGCTGTAACCGGGTAGTCCGACATCGCGCCCTCATATTCGAAAGTGAAAACGATGGAATAGACCGGCAATGTCACTCCGTCGAGCCGGAGATTCGTCTTGCCGTTATAGCGGATCTGAAGCTTCCCCGGATCGGCGCCCGTTATTACCACATCCCGGAGCTGACCGGGGTGCATGGAGTCGAAATCGAACACCGAGCCCCATTTGAACAGGCTCAGCATATCGGCCGTTATCGTAATGGCCTGCATAGTGGCGTCGGAAGCGCTTAGAGACCCCTTCCCCATGATATTTCTATAGGGATAGTTTCGCTGGACATTAAGAACGCCGTCGGGGCCGACTGATACCGTCGGTTTGGCATAAGTGCCGTTCTCATAGATGACATCTTCTGAAAGCGAAGGGGCGCTCTTCAGGGTTGCCACCAGAGAATCTTTAACCGAATACAACCGGCCGCCCCACGGAATACTGCGTGCGGAAAAAGAGACACTGACAGTATCGCCCGACTCACGGGTGACGACCGTGCCCTCGCCGGCAGTCTTGCTGATATACCCCCAGTGATAATTCATCCGGTAATGAAGAGTATCGGCCGACAGAGTGTCGGATTGCGCGCCTGCCGGCAATATGGCGG
>HF985608.1:27968-57569 GCA_000431215.1 Prevotella sp. CAG:1031 | reverse complement strand
CCGCCGATACTAAAAACAACAATAACTTGCGCATAATCATTCGGGCTGACGGGTCAGAGTGTAAGGATTCTTGTTAAGTTTGAACTTCAGGGTCGTGTCGTCAATTATTCTGACATCATTGAGTTTCATGACGCCGGAATAACGCTCGGTGGCAGCCTTCAGCAACTGGTTCCTGACACTTTTGGCAAACTGCGGCCTGAGCTGCTCGGTAACGGCGTTGTCGACATCGTCGGAGATATTGGTCGAGATCAACACAGCTTCGGGATCGACATTGACAACGAGCGTTGACATATCGAGGGTAATCTCAACAGCTTCCGACGACGTTGCCGTCCATTTTCCGCTGACAGTAGCATAGCCGCTTGCCGTCAGGCTTACAGGTGTGCTGATGCCGGGAGTGCCCTGCACGGCGCCCGTCACCGAAATCAGCGAAGTCAGTTGAATCAGACCGCCGTCCTTTACACTGTCGAGCGGACTAAAGGCATAAGTCTCGATAATTGTCGCAGAACTGGCGTCTGTATCGATCAGACGCTCGGGCACCGAACTCCAGGCGCCGAGCAGCTTCTGAGCCAGATTATAGGCCGATGAACATCCGGCAACTGCAAGAAGCAGTGACACAGCAGCAAACATTCCAAATAAACGTTTCATTTTAATCTCGGTTGAAAAAGGTGTTCGCAATGAAATTATTCTGTTTAATTAACAAATCAGGAAGCCAAAGAGTTGTCAGGAAATCCAAAAATGAGTCGGCCGTCCGGTGATACTGTTCCGGACGGCCGACTGACAATGATATGTAATATTGGAAACTTATTCGGCTTTGTTGTTAGCGGGCTTCATGTCGTAAGAAGTCATGGCAATCGTGAATCCCCAGTAGATGAACGCCAGAGAGGTAAGGAACGATGTCATCTCCATGTCGCCGACCCATCCGGCCTCGATAAAGAAGAAACCGATCATCAGCATCAACACACCGTTGATAAGATAGAGCCACCAATAGCGGCGGTTACTTCCCGAAACCGACGACATCAGCTGGCTGATGCCCCAGTAGATGAAAATGAAGGCAATGAAATACGGGAATACAGCCTCAGACAGGACCACACTTCTGACAAGCATGAAGCCTATGAACAGGTCTATGATGCCTCCGGCAATCCACCATCCCCAGCCGCGGGCACGGTCAGGGCCCGATCCGACACATAGCTGGACGATACCCGTCAGAACGAGCAGCCATCCGAAAATCTGCGATGCGATGGCATAGCCTGCGACAGGCCAGAACCAATAGGCAAAACCGCAAAGCACCATCATTATACCAATGAGAAGAACAACCCACCAGGCGCGGGTCTCGCCGAAAAAGTGAACATTGAGAGCTTTCATAATAAATAAGTTTTAGTGAACAAAGTGATTATTTCTTTTCTTTGCTACTATAACAACCCGTTAACAAATTTTGTTTGTCGGCGTTAACGAATTAGCTCTCGTAATCAGACATCGGAAATCAGCGGCAATCAGGGCAATAACCTGTTATCAGATAAGACACAGCCGTAGCCCTGTAGCCGTCGGGGAGCGAAACCGCCGGAACAGGTAGATCTCTGAGACACGTTGTCCGGCGGCAGCGCAGACAGGTGAAATGGGCATGGACGTCGCTATGCTCCGCCGACGGACAGACGGCATAAAAGGTTATACCATCCGGCCCGACAAAACTGTGAGCCAGATGGTGTTCGACGAATAACGACAGCGTCCGCGAGACCGTAGAGCGGTCAACCGTCTGGAGCAGCGACTCGATATCGGTCTGGCTCAGCGCGCGGTTCTCGGAAAGCATGGCGCGGAGAGCCATAATGCGTATAGCGGTCGGACGTATGCCGTGCGCCTCAAGGCGCTCTTCAATGTCTGTCATCGGCCGGAGAACAATTGAATCCGAGCCCCTCGACCTGTTCGACAACCGTAGCCGGATCGACATTGCCCGAAACTGTTACCGTGCCGTCGGCGAGACTTACATCTACCGAGGTCACGCCGTCGATAGCGCCGACGGTGCGCTCTACAGAGGCTTTGCAATGGTTACACTGCATTCCCTTGACTATGAAGCAGGCTGCACCGCTATCCGGCGCTGACGTCTCGTGGTGGTGTTGATGTTTATGTAGCATGGCGTTTATAAGAAGAATAACAAAGATAACGGCACAAAGTATTTTCCACCATGGAAAAGCGTCCATCTCGCAGCAGGCATGCCCGGCCGACGACAGAGCGAACCAGCTCGCCGGAAGAAGATAGTCGATCACGAGACCGAAAACTATCGCTCCCAGAACAATGGACAGTGTGTAGAGCACCATGGCGCGCCGGTCAAGAGCCTTTCCGATAACAATCATGGCGGCGGCATTGGTCGCAGGGCCGGCCATAAGGAACACCAGTGCCGCGCCGGGCGAAAGGCCTTTGAGCATCAGCGCTATAGCTACTGGAATCGAGCCGGTGGCACACACATACATCGGCACTGCCACAACCAGAATCAGAAGCATGTTGAGCAGCGGATAATCGCGCAGCCCCGTCAGAAAGCCGTCGGGGACAGCCACTGCTATTATCCCGGCAAGGACGAGACCGATCGTGAGCCATTTGCCGACATCCTGCATCATGTCGACAAAGCCATAGTGGAGAGCGTCGGCAATGCGGGCCGCGAAACCGTGTCGCCGCTCGTCGGCGACAGCGGCGACAGTCTTTGCCTGAGCAGGCTCAGGACAGAAACGCGACACCAGCGATCCTCCGAAAATGGCAGTGACAAATGCTATGACCGGGCGCATCAGAGCCATAGGCAATCCCATGGTTGCGGCTGTAGCCAATATGGAATCCACACCGGTCTGAGGCGTTGAGATCAGAAAAGAGACTGTAGCGCCGCGCGATGCCCCGCTCTTGCGTAGCCCCATAGCTGTCGGTATGACACCGCATGAACAGAGCGGCAGCGGCACACCCATCAGAGCCGAATTGACAACCGGACGGAATCCGGGACCGCTGAGATGGCGGCTGAAAAACGATGGCGGCACAAAAGCATGAAGCAGCCCGGCCACAAGAAATCCCAGCAACAGATATGGAGCCATCTCGAGAAGAAGGCTGACGAATGGAATTATATATTCTTGCATGACGATATTGTTTTGTTTGGTGCAAAGGTCGCAAAAAAACAGTGCAACACTATTGCAAAATCTTCGAACTGTGGAGTGATCCGTCGGCAGAGCGGCGGGTGACAATTACAACACCACGGTTATTGTCGGCGACACGGCGTCCGAGCACGTCGACTTTTGAGACAATCTCTCCTTCGCCTGAATAAACGGCTTCAGCGCCGGCGTCGATATATCCGAGAGCCATCAGCAGCCCGCGCCGGGCGTCTAACGCTCCCGACGAACCGTAACGCGGATCGGAAGCGTCGGCCATATCGCGACGGGCCGAAGCTATGAGATAGCGGCGCACATCGGCCGGCGTGAGCGACGGAACAGCCTGGAGCCATCCGGCTACAGCTCCCGCCACAAGAGGCGACGACATCGAGGTTCCGCCGGTAGCTATCCACATGGCTCCGTCGGGGTCAGCCGACGATACTGCGAACGCGCCCGGATTCAACCGGGCATAAACGCTGTTATACGCCGAGACAACCCGGTTGCCGTCGGCCGAAATATGAGGCAGGCGCGTTCCGTCAAGAAGCATTCCGTAGCTCGAATTAGGGTTGGCGACTCCTGTGGCAAAACCTTCGTCGGTGACACCTCCGTCGGCAAGGGGCCACACGGCACGGTCGTTCATCATTCCGACAGCGATAACGCCCGGTGTGCAGGCCAGATCGCTTATGCTCATATCGGCATTCCCGTCGAGGAATCCGGGCGCGCCCGAAATAGCCCTGAAAAAGAGCGGCGAGCCGTCGGCATAGAGATCGACAGTCTGCCCCTCGTGGCCGCGCACCATCAGGCCGAGATGATAACGGGCCCATTTACCCTGTTCAGAGAGCTTTTCAGTTGTCAGCGCAACTTCGAGGCAGATATGCGCCCGGCCGTTATTCGGATTCACCTCCGATGCAACCGCTACCGAACCCTGATAAACACCCGCCAGAGGTTTTACGTCACTATATATTATGGTGTTCGACGATACCCAGTCAGTGAAGCCGAGCCACGTCCGGTCAACCTCATCCCAGACCCCGAGAGCGAACTCTATCTCCCGGCTGTCGGAGGCCCAGATATCGACAATTCCCTTGAGCGTCAGATTGTCGGTAGAGGCGATAGTCGTGCGCACCCGGCGATCGCCGTCAAGGCTGCAACGCAGCGACCGTCGGCTGAGGCCCTCGTTCCCGGCCGACACACAGATGACTGCCTCTTCGGCCTGCATGGCCATGTACTGGTTGAAAAGCGATGTCCCGTCATGCGGCCCGATATAGCTGCCGAGCGACATGTTGACGACGGCCGGCTTTCCGCTTTCGGCGGCGTATGCGATAATATCGTCGACTCCGGCAAGAATGCCTACGTCGTTGAGATCGCTTGTCGTCGCGACGAGCTCTGCTCCGTAAGCCGCTCCATAATAAGACGAACATGCGGTCTTGCGGCCTGCGAGAATGCCGCCCACATGGGTTGCGTGGTAATGGGCCGCTGCATCGGCATACAGCCCGAGCGCCGGATCAACTTCGGTTCTGGTGGCGGCCGACGTGTCATAGCTGACATATTTCGCAACGGCATCTTTAAACGCCGGATGATTGCTGTCGAATCCCTGATCGGCGAAACCGACCACCACACCTGTGCCGTCGTAGCCCTGCATTAGAGGCCCGGCCCCGCGATGAACAAGGTCAACGCCGGACGTCGAGAGCGCCACGTCGAGAAGTGTCGTGGCCTGCGCGGCGAGTGAAGCTGTGAGCAGACCGTCCCCCTCGTCGATGAGGTCGAGATTCGCTATCGGGACACAGCAGATCACAATGTCGCCGCGGCGCCCGAAAATTCTGGCCTGCGCTTCGGCAAGGGTGGCGAGGCCGCGCTCTTCGTCGTCGAGCCTGACAAGCACTCCGGCATATACATCCGGGTCGGAAGCCGCGCGCGACTCTGCGTTAAAAAGAAGGCGGGCTGCCGAGGTCGCGTCAAAGACGCCTGCGGCAGCCGGCAATATTGTAAATAAAATTATATATATGAACAGCCTGATACGAGCCATCCGTGGTTACAGCGAAAGAGCTATGTTGTTCTCCCTGGCCATGCGACGGATATTAAGTAGAGCATAGCGCATGCGGCCCAGAGCGGTGTTTATGCTGACGCCTGTTTCCTCGGCTATCTCCTTGAACGACATATCGCGATAATAACGCATCAGGACAACGCGCCGCTGAGTTTCGGGAAGAGCATGGATGAGCTTTCGGAGATCGGCATTGACCTGACGCCCTATCATGAGATCTTCTATCGACGCATCGCAGAGAGTCGGATCGTTCAGCACGTTGTCTTCGGCGTCGTCGGCGCTCACGAGCGCCGCATTCTTAACCTGACGGAAATAATCAATGACAACATTGTGGGCTATGCGCGTTATCCACGCGCGGAACTTGCCGTTTTCGGTGTAGCGTCCCTGTCGGATTGTCGTGACAGCCTTGATAAAGGTATCCTGAAAGACGTCATTGGCAACGTCTTCGTCTTTGACAAACGACATGATATAGGTAAAGACTCTGTTCTGATGACGCGTCAGTAAAACGTCAAAAGCCTTATTGTTGCCATTGGCATAAGCTACCACCAGCTGTTCATCGGTGAGCTTAGTCATATTCTGCATTACTTTCCTTGTTTTTAGATGGTTAGAGTAATGTCAATCAATAGGCAGAGTTCGGTTTGGTTAGGTTAAAGTAAATAGTTCGCGTTGATTGTCCAACGTTATTAATACAAAGTTAGACATTTCAATTGAAACCGTCAAAGGCCCGGAGCTTCAATTAACACTATTTAACCCTCGCGATGCAATAAACACAATCTGCCCGAAAGTGAGATTTTTTCATTCTTCCGGCATAATAAAAGACCATAACAAGCGTTTTATCAGTGATAACTCTCCAAAGACACCTGCCCATGAAGAAAATCTCTACTCAACTTTTAACTATCTCCACAGAATCAAAAATGGCTCCTCAAACAGCCTCCCGGCAGTCTGACAGCGCCGCACATCCCGGGCCTCGGAAGTCGACACTCGACTTTATCCGTCAATTCGCCCACAGCTATTCGGCCGAACCGCGCCTGTCGGTGCCCGGTCTGAGCGGACTGCTGCTCAACTGATGCCGTAGACAAAAGAATCAACGCCCTCCACAGTCGCCTTCCTTGACTTCGGATGGCGTTTTTTCTTCAACCGCTGAGGAAATTTCAGTATCTTTGCAGCCTGAAATCCAACAAGGCACCTATAATAATATAATGAATATAGCTATCGTCGGAACCGGATATGTCGGTCTCGTATCCGGAACTTGCTTTGCCGAGATGGGAATCTCAACCACGTGCGTCGATATCGATGCCGATAAGATCGAGGCGCTTCGTCGCGGCGAAATACCCATCTACGAACCGGGTCTTGCCGAACTGGTCAGACGCAACAGCGCCGAGGGGCGCCTTAAATTCACATCGTCGCTGGCCGACGTCATCGACGATGTCGACGTTGTTTTCTGCGCTGTCGGCACTCCCTCCGACGAAGACGGATCTGCCGACCTGAGATACGTGCTCGACGTGGCCGCCGAATTCGGACGACTGATAAACCGCTACACCCTCTTTGTCACCAAATCGACCGTTCCCGTAGGTTCGTCACTGCGTGTGCGCGAAACTATCGAGAAAGAGCTTGAGAGCCGGGGCATCAATATTCCCTTCGAAGTCGCTTCGAATCCTGAATTTCTCAAAGAAGGCGCGGCGATAAAAGACTTCATGTCGCCCGACCGCGTCGTTGTCGGAGTCGAGGGCGAACGTGGCCGAAAACTCATGGAGCGCATCTACCGTCCGTTCATGATCAACAGCTATCGTGTTATTTTCATGGACATAGCGTCGGCCGAAATGACCAAATATGCCGCCAACTCGATGCTTGCCACCAGAATTTCGTTCATGAACGACATCGCCAATCTCTGCGAGCTTGTCGGTGCCGACGTTGCCATGGTGCGTAAAGGAATCGGAACCGACGCCCGCATCGGAACAAAATTTCTCTACCCCGGCTGCGGCTATGGCGGCTCATGCTTTCCGAAAGATGTCAAAGCGCTGATAAAGACAGCCCGCGACGCCGGATATTCCATGAACGTCATCGAGGCCGTCGAGAACGTCAACAACCGCCAGAAAGCGATTGTCTTTGAAAAAATCAGACGCGGACTCGGCGGCTCGGTCAAAGGAAAGCGGATTGCGATATGGGGACTTTCGTTCAAGCCCGAGACCGACGACATGCGCGAGGCCCCGGCTTTGGTCGTAATCGACCGTCTGTTGTCAGAGGGCGCCTCTGTCAGAGTCTACGACCCGGTCGCCACCGATGAAGCTCGTCGGCGCCTCGGAGATACGGTCGAATATGCATCAGATCTATACGACGCCGTTGTCGATGCCGACGCCGTAGCGCTGATGACCGAATGGAAACAGCTCAGGATGCCCTCGTGGCGGGTCGTCGCGAAAGCCATGAAAGGAAACCTCGTCGTCGACGGCCGAAACATCTACGACCCCGACGAACTTCGTGAAAACGGATTCGAATATCACTGTATCGGACGATAAAATAATGGAAAACAAGCGAATAATGCTCTCGCGGCCCCATCCGTCGGGCACAGAGATGAAATATATCGAAGAGGCCCTTAAAGATGACTGGATCGTGCCGCTCGGGCCCGATGTAGACCGCTTCGAAAAACTGCTGGCCGACTATCTCGGCGCCAATGATGTCGTCGCTCTCAGCGCCGGCACCGCCGCCCTCCATCTGGCCCTGATAATGGCCGGCGTAAAGCCCGGCGACACGGTTATCTGTCAGGATCTGACTTTCGCCGCAAGCGCCAACCCGGTTGTTTATGTCGGGGCGAAACCGTGGTTTGTCGACTCGGAAAGCTCGACATGGAACATGTCGCCCGAGCTGCTCCGCCGCGCTATTGCGGAATGTCCCGTGAAACCCGCGGCCATAATGGCAGTCCATCTCTACGGTATGCCGGCACGCATCGATGAAATCCGAATGATTGCCGACGAGCTTGAGATTCCGCTGATCGAAGACGCCGCCGAAGCTCTCGGCTCGGAGCTCAACGGCCGGATGTGCGGCACTTTCGGACTATACGGCGGTCTCAGCTTCAACGGCAACAAAGTCATCACAACATCGGGCGGAGGCGCGCTGATATGCCCCGACAGAGAGAGCGCCGACAGAGTTAAGTTCCTCGCCACTCAGGCCCGCGAGGCGCGTCCCTACTATTACCACGAGGTCATAGGCTACAACTACCGGCTGAGCAACATTTCGGCCTGCATAGGCTGCGCACAGATGGAAGTCGTACGCGAACACGTCGGACGGCGCCGCGAAATCCATACCCTTTACCGCGATCTGCTCGCCGATCTCCCCGCCGTGAAAGTCCACGACAATCCGTCGGCCCATTATAACTCTAACTTCTGGCTGTCCACAATAATTATTGACCCCGAATCGGGCGTCACCCCGGAGCAGGCGCGCCAGCATCTCGCCGCTGCCAACATCGAGTCGCGCCGAATCTGGCGCCCCATGACAATGCAGCCCGTCTATGCCGACGCCCCGTCGACCCTCGACGGCACAGGGCGCCGCATCTTCGACACCGGACTCTGCCTTCCCAGCGGTTCGTCGCTGACCGACGACGAAATCCGTCGCGTAGTATCTGTTCTCAGAGAGCTGTTTTGAGATTCTTTATCGTATTCGACCTCGATGACACCCTCTTTCCCGAGGCCGACTTTGTCATCGCCGCCCTTTCCGAGCTCGAACGCAACTTCAATATTGCGCCCGGAACTCTGACCTCGGCAGGCGACTTCCCTGCCGCTTTCGACCTCGCGGCGAAACTGACCGGGCGTCCTGTCGGCGAGATGGTTGATTTCTACCGCAACTGCCGCCCTGCGATAGAATTGCCTGAGGCCACAGCTAAAACCCTCGCCGAACTGCGCGATATGGGATGCGGCATAGGACTCCTGACCGAAGGACGTCCGACGACCCAGAACAACAAGATCGACCGCCTCGGCCTGCGGCGCTATCTGACCCGCGAGCCCCTGATCGCATCGCCACGGAGCGCAGGAGGCACAGGAAAACAGTTTGCCGTATATACCGGCGGAATCGATGCCGATCTGTTCGTCTCGGTAGGCGACAATCCGGCCAAAGACTTCGCTGAGCCGCGGTCGCTCGGCTGGCTGACCGTCATGCTGCGCGACAAAGGCCGCAACATACACCCCCAGCCCGCGTCGGCCGACGTCAATATTGTCATCGACAGCCTTGCAGAGCTGCCCGATGTGTTAAAAAACGTTTAAGCCTGTCACTATTTTGTCCCTGCTGCGACAAATAGCATAGAAACATGACAGCAATGGCCTTTTCCACCGACAATAGCCAGCGCGAGGCCCAGTTTAACAGCCTCGTGTCTGAAAACCGGCAGTTGATCTGCAAGGTCTGCTATATGTATGCCACCGATGTCGACTATTTCAACGACCTCTATCAGGAAACTCTCGCCAATATCTGGAGCGCCATGGACAGCTTCCGAGGCGAAGCGCGCATCTCGACATGGCTTTACCGCATAGCCATCAACAGCTGCGTCACCTTCTTCAGGCGCCACCACCGCCACGACAGCCTGAACACCCCGATAGAATCGCTTGTCGACATCCCCGGCGACGACGGACGGCGCACCGAAAACCTGCGCGAGATGTATCGCCTTATATCGCAGCTCGACCCGATGGAAAAAGCTCTCATTATGATGTGGCTCGACGAGAATTCCTACGACGAAATCTCCGAAGTGACAGGTCTGGCCAGAAACACCGTGGCCACACGCCTGCGCCGCATTAAACAGAAACTTATCGACCGTTCTCAACAATAACAGCTATGGATGTCGAAAGCTTGAAATCAGCCTGGAAAGATCAGAAGATAAACGCTCCCGAACCAAAAAGGCCCGGGAAACGGATCCGCGCGCTCCACGAGCGGCTGCGCCTGCGCCTTTACGTGCTTCTCACCCTGAACATCGGCGTCATACCGCTTATAGGATATTCAATGATGTATCTCGAGGTACCCCTTTGGCTGACAATCCTCTTTATCGTGATTCTACTTTTCGAATCAGCCATGAAACTCTTGGAATTAGTCAGGCTTAACCAGAGTCACCTCCCCACAATGACAACCGCCGACGCCCTGCGGTTCACGATAGCCATGCGCCACCGCGCAATGATAAACACCGCCATCGGATTTGGCCTGACGATTCCCGCCCTTATCTTGTTTCTGGTCATAATTTCCGACCATTCCGACGGCTCGGCGCTCGTCTGTGGAGGCATAACCGGTGCGGTCATCGGCATCATTGTCGGCTACCGAATAATCGCCAACCATCTGAAGCTTCTCGACAAACTGCGCCGCTCCCTCGAAGACTGACACAATGAGCGGAGCAACAGCCTGCGCTTAACACCCGCACCTGACAATGGTAAATAAATTTGCCATTGCTGTCACCTTTCACTACCTTTGTGAAAAATTTTTGTTATGGCTCAGAAACCGTCTATTCCTAAGGGAACCCGCGACTTCGGCCCCGCCGAAATGGCCCGCCGAAACTATATTTTCGACACAATCCGCAGTGTGTTCGCTCTTTATGGCTACCGCCAGATCGAGACTCCGGCAATGGAGAACCTGTCTACGCTGATGGGAAAATACGGCGAAGAGGGCGACAAGCTTCTCTTCAAGATTCTGAACTCGGGCAACTTCATGCGCGGCATCGACCCGGCGCTTCTCGACGGCAGCGATGAGAACGCCGCCCGGCTCGCCTCGCGTCTCTGCGAAAAAGGACTGCGCTACGACCTGACTGTGCCGTTCGCACGTTTCGTGACCATGCACCGCAACGATCTCCAGTTCCCGTTCAAGAGATACCAGATTCAACCCGTATGGCGCGCCGACCGTCCTCAGAAAGGTCGCTACCGCGAGTTCTACCAGTGCGACGCCGACGTCGTCGGCTCTGACTCGCTTCTCAACGAGGTCGAACTGCTTCAGATGATCGACGAGGTATTCGCGCGCCTCGGGGTTGCCATAACAATAAAGCTCAATAACCGCAAGGTGCTGGCCGGTATCGCCGAGATGATCGGGCGCCCCGACAAACTCATCGATATCACAGTCGCCATTGACAAGCTCGACAAGATAGGGCTCGACAACGTCAAGGCTGAGCTCATAGAGCGCTCTCTTACCCCCGCGGAGGTTGAGCGCCTCATGCCGGTTCTGAGCATCTCCGGCTCGACCGCCGATAAACTCGACGCCCTCGCGAAAGCTCTTGCCGGAGTAGAAACCGGCCTCAAGGGAATCGAGGAACTGCGCACCGTCACTACCCTCGCCTCTTCGCTCCGCTGCGACCTCGAGCTCGATTTCTCGCTGGCACGCGGACTGAATTACTATACCGGCACCATTGTCGAAGTCAAGGCGCGCGACGTCGAGATAGGCTCTATCTCGGGCGGCGGCCGCTACGACAATCTGACCGGCGTATTCGGTATGCCGGGCGTGTCGGGGGTCGGAGTCAGCTTCGGCGCCGACCGTATCTACGATGTCCTCAACGCTCTCAATCTCTATCCCGCCGACCTTCTCAGCTCGACCCGCGTTTTATTCGTCAACTTCGGCGACGAACTCGCTCCGGCTGTCATCGGCGCCCTGTCGAAAGTGCGCGCCGCGGGAATCCCGGCAGAGATCTATCCCGACGCCGCCAAGATGAAGAAACAGATGAAATATGCCGACGATCTCAGAATTCCTTTTGTGGCCATTATCGGCGAAAGCGAGGCCGCCGAAGGAAAACTGACGCTCAAAGACATGAACAGCGGCGAACAGAAGATTGTAACCGTCGACGAGGCTATCGAAATCCTGAAATGACCGAATTTTCAAAGATGCAGCGGCTCAAGCGCCGCTTCTTCGCCATGCGCAACGGCATCACAGCCGACGCACTGCGCCGGGCAGGCCAGCCATTCCGCGTAATCTTCGGCCTCAACATGCCTCAGTTGCGCGAGATTGCCGGAGAATTCGGCCCCGACGAAGAGCTGGCGCGCGAACTGTGGGCCAACCGGTCGACGCGCGAGAGTATGCTTCTGGCGCCCATGCTGATCAAGCCTGACGGCTTCTCCGAAGGCATAGTGTGGCTCTCGGAATCTCCCACCCCCGAAGTGACCGACATTCTCTGCCACAGCCTGCTCCGCCATCTTCCCGACGCCGAAAAGATCGCCTGCGAAGCCGCCGCTTCCACAGATGCCATGACACGCTACGGAGCTGTCCGCCTCGCCTACAACCTTCTCAACAGCGGAAACAAAGCGGCTGCCATATCCATCGCCGAAGGACTCGCCGCCGATCCCGACAAGCGCGTCAGCACCACTGCCGCGCGCCTCATCGACGACGCCTCATACCTATGATAGGCAAGCTGAACCTTGCCCACATAACCATCAGGGAAGAAGCCCATGCACCGATTCACCCGCCGATGCAAAAACCATGACTACCACAGCCGCCGCATCTACCTGATAACGCTGCTGAAATCGGCCGGCGCTCCATGTTTCTCATCAATTACCGCCGACCCGGGCGCGCCAAAGATAACGCCAAGCGTTGAACTGACTCCGACAGGGCGAACGATATACGACTGCCTCGACCGGCTCTGCGCCGACAACAGGCATCTGAGCATACTTCGCCGCATAGCGATGCCCGATCATCTTCATTTCGAGCTATTTGTCAAAGAGCGAACCGAACAACATTTAGGCTCCATAATAGCCGCCTTTAAAGCTTCGTGCACTGCAAAGGCAAACAGAACACTCTTCGAACCGGGCTTCAACGACAAGATTGCATTCCGAAAAGGCGCCAAAGACGCTTTTTACAATTATATTGCCGACAATCCGCGCCGCTACCTTGTCAGGAAGCTATTCCCCGAGTATTTCTTCCACAGGCTCCTAATAAAGGTAAATGACAGATTATGTGGCCTCTACGGCAATATTTTCCTACTTGACAACCCGATAAAATCGGCCATCAGGATAAGCCGCATACCCGAACGGACTCCAGACTATGAATCAAAGAAAGCGGAATGGGAAGAGGTCATACGGGCAGGCGGAGTGATTGTATCGCCATTCATCAACCCTCATGAGAAGAAATACCGCGACGAGGCAATAGAAAACGGCAACGGGATAATTCTCGTCACCGACTATCTGTTTTCCGACCGAAAAAAGCCATACAAGGAGCTATTCGAACAATGTGCGTCCGGGCGTCTGCTCATCGTCACCACTGAGCAATACCCCGAGCCCCCGCGCAAAGTCGACTACCTCCATGCTCAGGAGCTCAACGCCATCGCTGCCACGCTCGCCCAGCTTCCCCCAAGCGCAGGCCGCCTTATTCCCCGCCGATAACAACCCGCGAAACGAAACGGAAGCATGGTCATGTGAGCGAGCTTCAGCTCGTGAGTTCACGCCCGTGGTCGCAGGGCAATCGCCTGATGCGCATTTTTCACACGAAGGTCAGTCGGGGGTGTTGAGCATTATGTTGAAAGAGGGGCTGCCGCCGGTGGCAACGGGCATGAGTGTCAGCATATCGCCTTTCATTGTCAGCGGGGCGTTCTGAAACATTGTTTTGGTGGCCTCGGTAATTGTCATGAAGAGAATGGCGACGTCGCCTCCGGCTCCGTCCATCGACACGACCAGGAAGTCATAACGTCCTTCGGCATTGGGCGTTGCATAGAGGAATGCGGCAACCAGATTATTATTGGCGCCGTTGATCATATATTCGAGCGGAACCTTGTCGAGAACGGCATAGACCGCGTCGCCCGTAGCTTTTATCCGGGCGGCATCGAGATTGTCGGCGACAGCTATCTCGAGGTTACCGACACTGTCGGCAGACAGACCGACAGAGCCGGAGGCCAACTGATCGACCACTGACACGTTTGAAACTTGAGAAAGAGCGGCAAATGCCTCTTTCAGGGTCAGAGCGCGGCCGCATACCGAGGCAACCGCGAGAATCGCAAGGGCTATCACATACTTTTTCATGTAATGAAAACGATTGCTGACACCCGTTGGTTCAGATGCGATACAATAAGCGAGGCCCGGCGTAACTCTGCCGGGCCTCTCTTATGTCCGTAACGGATGGAGCTTATCTGATGCTCTTCGCGACCGTACCGTCGCTGCGGCGCTCGATTACCACTCCACGATAGTTTTCGTCGACACACTGTCCGGCAACACTATAGCGGGCTACGACAGTAGGGTGTTCAACTGTTGTGTCAAGGCTCAGGGGAGTTGCCGTAAGCTCGATATCGTCGATATAGCAAGGTTCAGAACCTGCGACATACCTGAATGTTACCTGAGCATAGTCGATTCCAGTCTGATCGCTGAGGTCAAAAGATGCGAACTTCCAGTCGCCGGCAGGTTCGAGACCGTTAAGTTTCACAACCTCGAAATCTTTCATCAGACCGGCACTTAACGCTCCGTCAGCAGGCAATTTATACCAGAAGCTCAACACGAGTTTCGGTTCATCCTTTATCCAGATCTTGCTGGAGAAAAGCGAGATCTCACAACCTTTCTCATGACCGGAAATCGACATGGCACCGCCATCGTTGTTGCGATCATCTTCTACAAGCGCCGAGACATCCTTGCTGTCAGTAGCCGACTGGAACCAGCGCGACGACATTTTCTTATCGGCGAATGTCTCGTTATAAGGCAGCCTGAGTGATTCGCCGACAATCAAAGTATTGGAAAACGCGCGCGAACCTGTTCCCGTTCGCGTCTCGGCCTGAAGACAATAGATAATCTGTCGCTGTTTTCCCTCTTCCGCGCGGTCTTCAATTGTATAGCTGTTATCTTCAGCCTTGATTCCTTTCGAGATTTCGGAGAGGGTGAAGCCATCGGCGCTGTCCCACAGATTATAGGTGAGTTTATCATGGTTGATATAATGGCTGTTCCAGCCGAGCTCATCCATCTCCCATGTCAGGACAACATCCCCGTCAACTATCTTCTGACTGAAATTCTGGGGCGCACCCGGAATATCCTCGCCCACGAACAGGCCCAGAAGAGCGGGACTTCCGGCGCCAACCTCGTTGTAGGCAATGACGCTGTAATGATTGTCGCCGTTCGCCGGACTCTCGTCGACATAGGTCAGCTTATCGCCGGGAGCAGGCGCATCGAAGGTTTTGATGAGCCTCGTGTCTTCGCGATAAATCTCGATCTTTGTCAGGGCCGACAGCTCAGAACCATCGGCTGCAAGTGTCGGTGCCGTGAACGAAATCGTAGCCTTGAGCTCTCCAAGCGGATCGGGCACGATTGTCAGATCGCCCACCTCGGCCGGAGCCGATTCTGCAGCGGCTTCCTTAATACTGATGTCATCGATATCGAGTGTCCATGCATCTTCCATTGGCGACGTGCAGTGGATTCCGAAATAATAAACACCGTCGGCGGGAACAGTAACCTTGACGCTATAGTCGGCGGCATTGTCCTGAGCTATGGTCGTTTTCCCGACCACAGAGATGGTCATTGCATCGGCCTCGGGAGCATTGCCGAGCCAGGCGCTGAATTCTTCAGGCGACGCAACATCGAAAGTATTGGCGCGGAACGAAATCTGATATTTTTTCCCTGCCACCATATTGAATCCGGGAGTAATCAGCCAGTCATCAGCATCATACTCAGCAAACAGACAGCAATATTCGGCTTTACCTTCAACATATTCCCAGCCTGCGAAATCTTCATTGGCATCGATAACAGTAAAGTTGTCGAACGACGACTCATCATCGAAATTCTCTGTCCACGGCAAAGTCACCGTTGCGCCGGAAACTCTTGAAACAACACGATGAGGAGCTGCTTTGTATTTCTTTGCAAAAGCTTCCTTGTTCAGATCTGACTTAGAGACCAACCGGGTTACCTCACTAAAGCCCGAAGCATAGGCCGGAATCGTCACAAGAGCAAAAGAAGCACCAAAAAGTAAAAATTTATTCATACAATCGCTATTAAACACTAGTAATATCCGCAATATAATTACAAACCGTCACACGAGCACCATTCATTAACATCTTTTATGAAATATTCCCGACAAAAAAATCCCGCTTCGGAATCTCTAAGCGGGATATAAGAACTTCAGACTATGTTCAGTCAGGCGCGGTCGGTCTCGCGCGACTTGCTGACACTGCGGCGTCCCAGGTAGTCGCTGAGCCATACGCCGAAAAGTATCAGCGAGCAACCGACGATGCCGACAATTGTGAGTTTCTCACTGAGGATTATAGCTGAGGCGATCAGCGTTATGATGGGCTGGATATAGAGCCAGTTCGATGCTTTGATCGGGCCGATGCGCTTGACGATATGGGCCCATACCACAAAGCCTATCAGCGATGCGAAGACGCTGAGGAAGACGATATTGCCCCACACGGCCGGACGCATCAGTGTCGACAGCGGGGTTGTCGGCGGATCGAAAGCAAAGAAAGGAAGCGCGGTGATGACACCGTAGAAGAATGTCTTGCGCGAGATGAATGCTACGGTATAGTGGGCGTTGAGGTTGCGCAGAACCAGCGAATAGATTGCGAAGCTGATAGCGGCGGCAAGCGACAGGAAGTCGCCTATGGGGTTCATCTTGATGACAAAGCTCGAGTTGAAGATGACGCAGGCCACGCCGAGGAAAGCCACTACCGAGCCTATCATCATGCCCGATGTCGGACGCTCGCTCTTGTAGACTGTTCCGATGAGCATTGCCGTGAAAAGCGGCGAAGTTGTCGTAATGAGCGATACGTTGGTCGTAAGCGTATATTCAAGGGCCACATTTTCAGCTATGAAATAGATCGATCCCGCACAGAGTCCGCAGACCATAAACAGCAGCTCGTCGCGCCATGAATTCCCGAATACTTTCTTATGGCAGAACAGTAGCAGAAGCACATAGGCCAGTGAGAATCGGTAGACGTAGATCTCTACAGGATGGAGGCCGTTGTCGAGCAGAACGCGGGTATTGACAAATGAGATACCCCATGCCAGAACGGCCAGAAGGGCACCGAGGTGAGCCAACAGGAGGCTTCGGTCCTTGATTGTAGGGACGTGAAGATTGTGCAGTGTCATGGTATGTCAGTAGGTTTTTCTATCCGCCACAAAAATAGTTAAAAGTTTTTGAATAACGAGTCAAAAAACTCTTCTTCGTTGTTGTTATTGTAAAGTTTTTGCACAAACGTGGGCATAAGCCTCGGAAGCTCAATTAAATTAAATTTTCTTAGTATCTTTGCAACAAATAATAACCCTACAAAAACGACAACGATGAAACGCATCCAGACATTCGGAATCTCGGCGCTTGCCGCCGCATTCCTCCTGACTTCGAGTTGCGGAATGAACAACACCGGCAAAGGCGCCCTTATCGGCGGCGGAGGCGGAGCCGGCGTCGGAGCCGGCATAGGCGCCCTTATCGGCGGCGGTAAAGGAGCCGGCATTGGCGCCGCAATAGGCGCTGCTGTAGGCGCGGGAGCCGGCGCGCTTATCGGGCGCAAAATGGACAAACAGGCTCAGGAGCTGAAAGAGCAGCTCGGCAATTCGGCCCAGGTTCAGGAAGTCACCGACGTCAACGGCTTCAAGGCTATCAAAGTGACCTTCGCAAGCGCCATCCTCTTCCCCTTCAACGGCACGACTCTCAACCAGACCTCAAAACAGGAGCTCTCGGAGTTCGCCTCTTCGCTGATAAACAATCCCGACACCGATGTTACTATCGAAGGCTTTACCGACAATGTCGGCTCGCTCGAGGCCAACACTAAAGTTGCCAACGGACGCGCCGATGCTGTCAAGACCTATCTGATGAACAGCGGAGTCGCATCGTCGCGACTGACGGCCAAAGGGCTGCCCATGCAGGACTATGTAGCCAGCAATGACACCGACGCCGGACGTGCCCAGAACCGGCGTGTGGAAATCTACATCACTGCCAACGAGCAGATGGTCAAGCAGGCCGAAGCTCAGGCCCAGCAGAACAGCTGACAATCTGAAACCAGTATCTTCTAAGCCCCCGACGCGGCGAAAACCACGCCGGGGGCGCTATTTCAATCAAAATCATGACTCAATTTCTTGCATCACACAATCTTCTCGGACTCGCCATAGGCATAATAACATTTCTCATAATAGGACTCTTCCACCCTCTGGTCATCAAGGGAGAATATTATTTCGGAAGAAAAATCAGATGGGCTTTTCTTATCGCGGGAGTCATCGCCACTGTGGCAACGCTATGTGTCAGCGACGTTTTCGGAGCTACGGTTCTGGGTGTGATCGCCTGCTCATGCTTCTGGTCGATAAAAGAGGTCGACGAACAGGTCGGGCGCGTTGCGAAAGGATGGTTTCCCGCCAATCCGAAACGACAGGGAAAATAATCAATACCAGGTAACGCCGTTGGAGATCGACGAGCGCTTGTCGTATTTCAGATCGCTTAGCAGCGACGACTTGACGGCGATATTGAACGAATAGCTTTTATAGGGGCCTACGGGCACGAAGCTCGCGCTCATTATAAAACAGTGAAGATCGCGCGAGATGTTGCAGTTCATATAGGCAAGCTTGTGGGTGTCGAAATTATACGACGCCGAGAAACTGAAATTCCAGTTCGACGTGGGACGGATGCTTCCCGACAGCGACAGGTTCTGCGTTATTTTGCCTTTATACTCCAGTTTATCGTAGTCGAAGGCTCCGTAGCCGTAGTTGACGCTGTAGTTCAGCGTCAGGCTCCACGGCACCTCCCATTTCATGTAGCCGTCGCGCCGGAACGCCATCTGACCGCTGCCGTCGTCACTGTCGCTGTTGTTCGGCGTCGCGGTATCGAAATCCGACGTGTCTTCAGCGAACTGCTCTGCAGCATCGGTCTTCTTGTCGTTGTTCTTCTTTCGCTTGAACGTGTCGTTGTTGAATGTATAGCTGAACGACGTGCCTGTGCTCGACAGACGCCCCCACCCTTTACCTGCTTTCCAGCGCGGGATATTGACGCGCACGGGATTGCCGGCCGAATTGAGCTGATAGGTGTAGACGTCCCATGTCGCCGCCAGATTGAGATTGAAGTTCTTCGCTAGGCGGAGCATTATCGACGTGTTGATATTGCTCCAGTTCAGCGAGTCGGCAGCAAAATTGTAGCTCTGGCCGATTGTGAAATTCTCGATAAGTGAAATTCGTTTCTCGCCCGTCGAGTCGTTGTCGCTCTTGACCTTCATCTCGAGATTGTTGGCCAGAGAAACGCTGAGGGTTCCCGACTTTCCCTGCGAGGGGGTTCCGAAGAGAGCATTCGGGAAATATGAATAGGTCTGCCGCTGCACGGTTCCGTCGGCCATCGGGCGGTCGTAGTGGCCGTAATAGCCGAAAAACGACGATCCGAAGTCGGGCGCACCGCTGAAAGTTATCGTCGGCGTTATGACATGGCGGATCATCTTCACTTTATCGCCGAAAATCTTCAGTGGCTTATAGAAACCGTAGATCTTGGTGTCGAGCGACAGCGATGCGTTGAAATCCCATACGTTATAGAAGCTGTAGGTTGTGTCGCACACCTCGGCCGACAGGTTCGGATCCCACTGGCGGCGCACTTTCGACGTATACATCCTGTCGTTGAGCGTCACCGCCGGCGTTACGTTGATATAGTTCAGCAGGGCGAACGTGGCCGAGATCGGCACCGTGTGCTTCATTCCGTTGCGCCAGTCCTTGATCAGGCTTTTCTTGAAAAACTGGTTCTGGGTCGCTGTCAGGGAGTTGTTGAAAACGCCCTGATAGCTCAGCTTGATTTTCTCATACCATCGCTCGGCGCCTACGGCATGTTTGCGCTTGAACGGAGCGACCTGACCCAGCGATACGGTTATGTTTGGGAAAGAAACCGACAGAGTCGAGTCCTGACTGCGCTGGGCAATCGACGCGTTGGCCGAGAACGACCATTTGGTTCCGGGCAGGCGGTAGGTCAGGTTTATCGAGCTCGATTTCGTATTTTCGGTGAAAGCGCTCGAATAGTAGCTGTTGAGATCGTTGCGCGAATATCCGCTCGTGGTGTAGTTGACGCTCGCCGAGAAATTCAGGTTGGGATTCGCCTTGGGGTCCTGAGTGTGGTTCCAGAGAACCTGAAAGTTGGTCTGCTTGGAATAATCGGCCATTCCCTTGTCGCCGAGAACCGTCTTGAGATAGCTTATATCGAACGAACCGCTGAACTTATAGCGCCTGACATAGTTCGAACGCGCCTGCAGACCCCACGACCCTTTGGTATAGACCTCTCCCGTAAGAGCGAGATCCATCTGGTCGCTCAGAGCCAGATAATATCCGCCGTCGCTTATATAAAAGCCCCGGCGATAGTCTTCGCCGAATGTCGGGAAGATTATGCCCGACGAATATTTGTCGCTGAAAGGGAAATAGCCGAACGGAACGGCAAGCGGCAACGGAAGTCCGGCCAGAACCATATAGGCGGGGCCGCTGACAACATCCTTGCCCGGGCGCACTTTGGCGCGGGTGAGCTGGAGATAGAAGTGGGGGCATTCATGATCGTCGCAGGTCGTGTAGCGGCCATTTTCGACAAAGAAGGTGTTCTTGTCGATTTTCTTTGTGCGACCGCCTGTGAGATAGCCTTCCCCCTGCTGCGTTATGACATTGGTTATGAAGCCTTTTTCCGTCTTGAAGTTATATCGCATTGTCGACGATTCATAGCTCTCTCCGCCATCGGTGAACACGGGAGAGCCGGCAACCTCTCCGACCGAATCCTGAACGCCGGTGGCATAGACGGTATTGTCGCGCGTGTCCATCTCGATGACGTTGGCTTTGAGGTTTATGTCGCCGTAGGTCACCTCCGACGGGCCGAACATACGCGCCTGATTTGTCCCGACGAGAACCATTGAGTCTGTGGCCGAGAATTCGACCGGATTGTCGAGGTCGACTTTCGAGCGGTTGATGCGCTTCCCCGACGGAGGCTCAGCCTCGATGCGGCGCCGGCTCAGGCGCGTGCGCCGGTGTCGGCGCAGGGCGACGGTGTCAGCGGCCACCGAATCGCCGGCCGTCGAATCGTTAGTCAGAGTGTCGGATAAGGCTTTGCGCGAGAGAATTTCTGTCAGCGCCGAACTGTCGGCTACATCAGAATAGCGCGCGAGCAGCGAATCGGTCTTGGCGATTGTCGCGGCCGGCGCAGGAGCACTGCTGCTTAAAGGACTGTTTCCGAAGACAGAGAAAGCAGTTATAATCAGCGCAATAATGATGATATATTGAGAACTCCTCAATCTGATGAGTTTGTAGGTCGTTAGAAAAACTCTGCAAAGATAAGCAATGACGCCCGCTGTGGCAAATTTTATTTGCGAGTGCCCTCAGGGTCGGCTATATGCCCCAGCAGCGTAGCCTGTGTGGCGTCGTCGATGACAACGTCGGCTGTCGATCCTACGGCCAGTCCGGGCCGACGGTCGAAAACCACAGTCTTGTTCTGCGACGTCCGCCCGACGAACTGGTCTTTGCTGCGCTTCGAGACTCCTTCTATAAGAACCTCGAAGCTGCGCCCGATATCGCGGCGGTTCGACTCCAGCGACAGCTCTCCCTGCAGGGCTATCATACGGTTCAGGCGTTCGATCTTGACATCTTCAGGAACGTTGTCGGGCATAGTCCGCGAAGCCAGTGTTCCGGGTCGTTCGCTGTATTTGAACATGAAAGCCGAGTCGAAACCGACCTCACGCATGAGCGACAGTGTTTCGAGAAAGTCCTCTTCGCTCTCATCGTGGAATCCGGTGAAAAGATCCGTTGTGACCGAAATCTCGGGAATAGCCCTGCGCAGGGCCTCGACGCGGTCGAGATACCAGCGGCGGGTATATTTGCGGTTCATTGCCTTCAGAACCTTGTCGGAACCGCTCTGAACCGGCAGGTGGACATGGCGGCAGATGTTACGGTGGGCGGCTATCGCAGCGATAATCCTGTCGGTCATATCCTTGGGATGCGACGTAGTGAAACGGACTCTCATATCGGGAGCCGCCTCGGCCACAGCCGACAGCAGGGCGGCGAAGTCCATATCGCCGAATCTGTAGGAGTTGACATTCTGTCCCAGCAGAGTGACCTCCCTGAAGCCACGGCTGCGGAGGTCTTCGACCTCGGCGAGAATGCTTCGCGGCTCGCGCGAACGCTCGCGGCCGCGGGTATAAGGGACAATACAGTAGCTGCAAAAGTTATTGCAGCCACGCATTATGCTGACGAAACCGCTGACACGGTTTCCGGTTATGCGGGCCGGAATTATATCGCGATAGGTCTGGGTAGTGCTCAGCTCGACATTGATCGCCTCATGGCCCGCCTCGGCAGCTCCGAACAGAGCGGGCAGATCGAGATAGGCATCGGGGCCCGCCACGAGATTGACCCCATGCTCCGAGATAAGTTCTTCGCGGACGCGCTCAGCCATGCAGCCGATCACACCTATTATAAGATGTCCCCCGCGACGGCGACGCAGTGCATTGAGAGCCTGAAGGCGGCCGAAAATCTTCTGCTCAGCGTTGTCGCGTATCGAGCAAGTGTTTAGCAAAACCGCATCGGCTTCGTCGACGCTGTCGGCCGTTTCATATCCCGCCGTAGCCATTACGGCGGCAACGACTTCGCTGTCAGCGACATTCATCTGACAGCCGTAAGTCTCTATATAGAGCTTCCGGGGCCCGTTTATTTCTTTCATGAGCAATCTTGTGACAAAAAAAATCTTGTCGGGAAAATGAATATTGACTATATTTGCCGCAAAATTACAAAAAACGATAGAAATACCATCGACAGACACAAGTGTAACAAAACCTAAAACCAATGAAGTTTCCTGTTATCACACGCCGCGAAGCGGCAAACCTTATTAATAATGGTGACAACGTAGGCTTCTCGGGGTTCACACCTCCGGGCGCGCCTAAAGAAGTGCCCGAAGCTATCGCCGAACGTGCCATCGAAGAGCACGAGGCCGGACGCCCGTTCAAAATCAACCTCTACACGGGCGCATCAACCTCTGACCGCGCCGACGGCGTTCTGGCCCGCGCCAACGCCATCAACCGCCGCGCGCCCTATCAGAACATTCCCGACCTGCGCAAGCGCATCAACGCCCACGACACCCACTACTGCGACCTCCACCTGAGCGAGATGGCCCAGAAAGTCCGCTATGGCTTCTTCGGCGAAATCGACACAGCCATCATCGAGGTCGCCGACATCAAGGACAACGGCGAACTTGTTCTCGGAATGGGAGTCGGCAACATTCCGACCTATGCCAAACTGGCAAAGAAAATCATTATTGAGAAAAACGAGAAACTGCCCGCCGGCCTCAACGGCGTCCACGACATATATATGCCGCTCGATCCTCCCTATCGCCGCGAGATTCCGATTTACAAACCATCGGACCGCATCGGCTCGACAACTCTTCAGGTCGACCCCAAGAAGATCGTCGGCGTTGTCCACAGCGACGACTACGACAATGCCAAGTCGTTCACCGCTCCCGACGAGACTACCGCCCGCATCGGCCACAACGTCTGCGAGTTCCTTGAGAACGAAGTCAAGCAGGGCCGCATTCCGAAGACATTCCTGCCGATTCAGAGCGGCGTAGGTAACGTAGCCAACGCAGTTCTCTTCGGTCTGGCCGACTCCACTATCATTCCGGCCTTCGAAATGTATACCGAAGTTATTCAGGATTCAGTCATCGAGCTGATGAAGCAGGGCAAATGCCGCTTCGGCTCGACCTGCGCCCTGACGCTGAGCAACAAGACCGAAGAAGAATTCTTCAACAACATCGACTTCTTCCGCGACAAAGTCATCATCCGTCCGGCCGAAATCTCCAACTCTCCGGAAATCGCACGCCGTCTGGGCATCATCTCGATGAACACAGCCATCGAGGCCGACATCTTCGGCAACGTCAACTCGACCCACATCACCGGAATCAAGATGATGAACGGCATCGGCGGCTCGGGCGACTTCACCCGCAACGGCTATATCTCGATCTTCTCGTGCCCCTCGATAACGAAAGAGGGCAAGATCTCGAACATCGTTCCCATGGTCAGCCATGTCGACCATTCTGAACATTCAGTCGACATCATCATCACCGATCAGGGTGTCGCCGACCTCCGCGGAAAAGACCCCGTAGAGCGCGCCCACGAGATCATCGAACACGCCGCTCACCCGATGTACCGCGACCTGCTGCGCGAATACCTCAAGATCGGACGTCCGGGCCAGACACCCCACCGTCTCGAAGCCGCCCTGGCATTCCACAACGAGTTCAACCGCAGCGGCGACATGCGCAACGTCGACTACGCCCAATATCTCTGAAAATAAATCTGCACGCGAATATTCTCTCCCTTTCATACCTTCTAACGTAAACACCGAACAATGATCTACACTTTCAGGCTCGTATCCGATGAAGTCGACAACTTCATGCGTGAAATTAAAATCGACGCCGACGCCAGCTTTCTTATCCTGCGCAACGCCATTCTCGACAGCGTGGGTTACGACAAAAGCCAACTGTCTTCTTTCTTCATCTGTGACAACAACTGGGAAAAGGAGCAGGAAATAACCCTCGAAGACATGAATATCGACGCCGACAAAGACTTCTACCTTATGGACGAAACGCCGTTGACCGATTTCATCGAAGACGAAGGGCAGCGCCTGATTTTCACCTTCGACTACCTGACTGACCGCTCGTTTTTCATTGAGCTCAAGGCCACCGAGCCCGGAAGCCATCTGATGGATCCGGTAGTGTCGCGTTCTGAAGGCAATCCTCCCGCAGAACACACCGACCTGAAATCGTTCGCCGACCTCAGCGAGAAAGCCGACAAAAAAACCGCCGCCCCCATCGACGACATGGACGAGGATTTCTACGGCTCGACAGACTATAACGACGACGAGCTCGACATCTCGGCCATCGAAAGCTTCGACCCGACCGAAGACATGTGACCCTCAGGCCGGCAACAACCCCACCAGGGCGGCAACATTCCCCATCAGGGAGCGTTGCCGCCCCGCTTTTATCGCCAGCTGCTGCGCCCCGGAAACGGTTATTGCACAACTCGCCGAAAATTGCTATCTTTGCGGGTTAGAATAACAAACCATTTTTCATCGTCATATATCGCTATGTATCGAACTAACACATGCGGCGAACTGCGTCTGAGCGACGCCGGAAACCGCGTGACCCTCGCCGGTTGGGTCCAGCGCTCCCGAAAGATGGGAGGAATGACCTTCATAGACCTCCGCGACCGCTACGGAATAACACAGGTTGTCTTCAACAACGAGAAAGACGCCGCTCTCCACGACGAAGCCGACCGCCTCGGGCGCGAGTTTGTCGTTCAGGTCACTGGAACTGTAGCCGAACGCTCGTCGAAAAATCCCAAAATTCCCACCGGCGACATCGAGATCATCGCCGACAGCCTCAAGGTTCTGAATGTCAGCGACGTCCCCCCTTTCACCATCGAAGACGACACTGACGGCGGCGACGACCTCCGCATGAAATACCGCTACCTCGACCTGCGCCGCGGCGCCGTCCGCCGCAATCTCGAGCTACGCCACCGCATGGCCTTCGAGATCAGGCGCTATCTCGACTCAAAAGGCTTCCTCGAAGTCGAGACCCCGGTGCTCATCAAGTCGACCCCCGAGGGCGCACGCGACTTCGTCGTTCCCTCGCGCATGAATCCGGGCCAGTTCTATGCCCTGCCCCAGTCCCCCCAGACCTTCAAGCAGCTTCTGATGGTCAGCGGCTTCGACCGTTATTTCCAGATCGTCAAGTGTTTCCGCGACGAGGATCTGCGCGCCGACCGCCAGCCCGAGTTCACCCAGATCGACTGCGAGATGTCGTTCGTCGAGCAGGAAGACGTTCTTCAGATGTTCGAGGGTCTTGTCAAACATATATTCAAGTATGTCAAAGACATCGACTTCACCGACCCGTTCCCGCGCATGACGTGGGCCGACGCCATGCGTCTTTACGGTTCCGACAAGCCCGACACCCGCTTCGGAATGACTTTTGTCGAACTCAAAGACCTCACCGAAGGGAGCGGCTTCGCCGTCATGGACGACGCCCAGTATGTCGGAGCCATCGTGGCCCCGGGATGCGCCGGATATACCCGCAAGCAGCTCGACCAGCTGACCGAATGGGTCAAGCGCCCGCAGATCGGCGCCAAGGGCATGATGTGGGTCAAACGCGAGGCCGACGGCTCGTTCAAGAGCTCTGTCGGAAAGTTCTTCACCGACGAACAGCTTGCCGCATGGGCCGAGCGCGCCGCCATGAATCCAGGCGACCTCATGCTCATTCTCGCCGGCGACACCGCCAAGACCCGCAAGGCTCTCGGCGAGCTGCGCCTTGAGATGGGATCGCGTCTCGGACTGCGCGACCCGCAGAAATTCTCATGCCTCTGGGTCATCGACTTCCCGCTGTTCGAATGGGACGACGAAACGCAGCGCTACTACGCCATGCATCACCCCTTCACCTCGCCCAACCCCGACGACATCGACAAGCTCGACAGCGACACCGGCAGCGTGCGCGCCACAGCCTACGACATGGTTGTCAACGGAACCGAACTCGGCGGCGGCTCAATTCGTATCCACGATTCGAAGCTTCAGGACAAAATGTTCCGCCTGCTCGGCCTCAGCGAAGAAGAGGCGCAATATAAATTCGGCTTCCTGATGAACGCCTTCAAATATGGCGCACCCCCTCACGGAGGCCTCGCCTTCGGTTTCGACCGCTGGGTGTCGATTCTCGCCGGACTCGACAGCATACGCGACACCATCGCCTTCCCGAAGAACAATTCGGGCCGCGACATGATGATCGACGCCCCCTCTGAAATAGATCAGAGCCAGCTCGACGAGCTTCACATCGACCTCCGTCCGCTCGACAAAGAATGACTCCGACCCTCAACGACATAGCCGCAGCCATCGAAGAGTTCGCCCCGCTCTCCCTTCAGGAAAAGTGGGACAACTCGGGGTGGCAGGTGCGCCCCGACGGCACCCGGGAATGTAAGGGCGTTCTTACCTGCGTAGATGTCACCGAAGAGATCGTGGCCGAAGCCCGGCAGCGCGGCTGCAATCTCATTGTGGCCCACCATCCGCTCCTGTTCCACGGTCTGAAACATCTCTGCGGATCATCGCGCGTTGAGCGCGCGGCAATGCTCGCACTGCTCGAAGGCGTGGCGATATACTCGTGCCACACCCCGCTCGACAGCTGCCGCGGAGGGCTATCATGGGCCGTCGCCAAGACACTGAACCTCCGCAATGTCGAAGTGCTGGCTCCCGATCCACGCTTCCCCGAAGCCGGATTCGGCATTGTCGGCGACACTGAAGCCCAACTGACACCCGAAACTCTCGTCGCCGAAGCAAAGAAAGCCTGCAACACCTCGACGGCCCGCTGTTCGCGCCCGTCAGGCGCAACCGGAATAAGCCGCGTGGCAATAACCACTGGAGCAGGTGACGACTTCATCGACAACGCCGTCGATGCCGGAGCACAGGCCTACATTACCTCCGACATCAAACACCACACGTTTGTCGACCGGGCCGACGACATATTTCTTGTCGATCTCTCCCACTACTCCACCGAACAGTGTGCCAAAAGCTTGCTCTGTGAGGTTATTACGAAAAAATTTCCTAACTTTGCAGCCTGTATGAGCGAAACCGAACAGTCGCCCATCGTTTATATGTAATCAACAACAACAGATATGGCTACCGAAACCCAAAAGCCCGAAACCCTCAGCGTAGAACAGCGTCTTAAATCGCTCTATGAGCTTCAGACAATCCTTTCGCAGATCGACCGCATCAAGACAATCCGCGGCGAGCTTCCCCTCGAAGTGCGCGACCTCGAAGACAATATCGAAGGTCTCCACACCCGAATCGAGAACTACCGCCGCGAAATCGCCGATCTGAAGCAGAAAACCGCTGCCGAGAAAGAGAAGATCAACGAATCGCAGACAAAGATCGCCAAATACCGCGAACAGCTCGACAACGTGCGCAACAACCGCGAATTCGACCTGCTCAGCAAAGAAATCGAGTATCAGACGCTCGAAATCGAGCTCAGCGAGAAACACCTCAACGAGAACGCCCGTCTGATCGACGCCAAGACTACAGAAATCGCCGCCACCGAAGAAACTCTCGCCGACCGTGAGCACGTTCTCGGCGAGAAGAAGACCGAGCTCGACGAGATCGTCAGCGAAACCCGTCAGGACGAAGAACTCCTTCGCACCAAGGCCAAAGAACTCGAGACCAAGATCGACGCGCGCACACTGACAGCTTTCAAACGCATCCGCAAGAACGCCCGCAACGGTCTCGGCATCGTCTATATCCAGCGCAGCGCCTGCGGCGGATGCTTCAACCGCATTCCGCCTCAGAAACAGGCCGAGATAAAGATGCGCAAGAAAGTCATCGTCTGCGAATACTGCGGCCGAATAATGATCGACCCCGAACTCGCCGGCGTTGAAGAGCCCCAGGCCTGAGCCGAAACCCGAAACCGCATACCGCGCCCCGCAGCCATCGCGCCGCGGGGCGCCGCTTTTTTCCATCATGATCGGTTCTGATATGTCGGTTTTGTCGATTGGATTTATTAATTTTACAGCTGAAAAGCAACCTTAACCATCTAACGACATGAAACTTATTACCTGGATCTCAGTGCTGGCAATATGCCTTTTCCACGCCTTTGACACACGGGCCGACGAGCTGCTTCTCGGCGACGACAGCGTAAAGAACTATCTGCTCGTGGGGCAGACCTACAGCGGATGCGGCAACGCGGCAGGTCTCGGAACCGACATGACGATAGAATTTAAGCGCAACGGAATCTGCTACTGCACTTCCGACTGGTATCGCGCCTACGCCGAACCCGTAAAGGTAAAGGGAACATATAAGATCGGTGACACTATCGACGGAACCACCGTCAGCGTCAGCTGCAACAACTTCACGTTTGAATTCACCAAGAAAGACGAGAACCTTTATTTCGACAGAAGCACTACGGGGGAAGGGTCGATAAACAACAACTTCATGAGCCTTGTCCGCGTCAGCAGATAACTGCCGCCGTCTGAGCCCGGGATTTTCCGAATCTGCCAAAAAGGCGTGAAAACTTTATTGGCACGACATTTGTTTCAATAGTGAAAGAAAAATAAGTAATTCAGCGATATGAATTTCAACAATTTCACTATTAAATCTCAGGAGGCGATCCAGAAGGCTGTCGAACTGACGCGTTCCGCCGGCCAGCAGGCTGTCGAGCCTGTCCATCTCCTGAAAGGAGTTATGAGCGAGGGAGAGTCACTCATAAATTTCATTTTTGCAAAAGTCGGCGCCAATACAGCCATGGTCAACCATGCCATCGACAGCGAAATCGCATCGCTGCCGAAAGTGAGCGGAGCCGAGCCCTATCTGAGCCGCACGGCCAACGACGTGCTTCAGAAATCGCTCGACATCGCCAAAAAGATGGGCGACCGCTACGTAACGCTCGAAGCCATGCTCATGGCAATCTTCGAGATCAACTCTCCGGCGTCGACAATCCTGAAAGACGCCGGACTGAACGCCCGCGAAATGCAGGCAGCCATTGACGAGATGCGCAAAGGGAAGACAGCCTCTGACCAGAGCGCCGAAGACTCCTACGACGCTCTGT
>HF985608.1:24931-27951 GCA_000431215.1 Prevotella sp. CAG:1031 | reverse complement strand
GACGCTCTGTCGAAATATGCCATCAATCTCAACGAGCGTGCCCGGCAGGGCAAACTCGACCCCGTTATCGGACGCGACGACGAGATTCGCCGTGTGCTCCAGATTCTGAGCCGCCGCACAAAGAACAATCCGATGCTGATCGGCGAGCCGGGCACAGGTAAGACCGCTATCGCCGAAGGGCTTGCGCAGCGCATTGTGCGCGGCGACGTTCCCGAGAACCTGCGCTCAAAGCAGATTTTCTCGCTCGACATGGGCGCGCTGGTCGCAGGCGCCAAATATAAAGGCGAGTTCGAGGAACGTCTGAAAGCCATCGTCAACGAGGTCACCCAGAGCGACGGTGAAATCATTCTCTTCATCGACGAGATCCACACCCTCGTCGGCGCCGGCAAAGGGGAAGGCGCCATGGACGCGGCCAATATCCTCAAACCGGCTCTGGCCCGCGGCGAGCTCCGCTCGATAGGCGCCACCACTCTCGATGAATACCAGAAATATTTCGAAAAAGACAAAGCTCTCGAGCGCCGTTTCCAGAAAGTGATGGTCAACGAGCCCGACGAGGCCAGCGCCATCGCAATTCTGCGCGGACTTAAAGAGCGCTACGAGAACCACCACAAAGTGCGCATCCGCGACGAAGCGATTATCGCTGCCGTTACCCTCTCCGAGCGATATATAACCGACCGCTTTCTCCCCGACAAGGCTATCGACCTCATCGACGAGGCCGCCTCGAAGCTGCGCCTTGAGATGGACAGCGTGCCTCAGGCTCTCGACGAGATAACCCGCCTGATCGCCCAGAAAGAGATCGAGCGCGAGGCCATCAAGCGCGAGGGCGACTCCGTCAAGCTCAATGAGATAGAGCGCGAGCTGGCCGACATGCGCGAGGAAGAGAAGCAGTATACTTCGGAATGGAAAGCCCAGAAGGGGCTTATCGACAAGATTCAGCAGAACAAGATCGACATCGAGCAGCTCAACTTCGAAGCTGAACGCGCCGAACGCGAAGGAGACTACGCCAAGGTCGCCGAAATCCGCTACAGCAGCATCCAGTCGAAAGAGAAGGAGAACGCCGACATTCAGGAGCAGCTCAGGATGATGCAGGGCGACAAGGCCCTCATCAAGGAAGAGGTCGACTCGGAAGACATCGCCGACATCGTATCGCGATGGACAGGCATCCCCGTCAACAAGATGGTTCAGAGCGAAAAAGACAAGCTGCTCCATCTCGAAGACGAGCTCCACAAGCGCGTTATCGGACAGCAGGAAGCCATTGCCGCGATCGCCGACGCCGTCCGCCGCTCGCGTGCGGGCCTCAACGATCCGCGCCGCCCGATAGGCTCTTTCATCTTCCTCGGAACAACCGGTGTCGGCAAGACCGAGCTCGCCAAGGCTCTGGCCGAATACCTCTTCGACGACGAAAACATGATGACCCGTATCGACATGAGCGAATATCAGGAGAAGCACACCGTGTCGCGCCTTGTCGGAGCGCCTCCGGGATATGTCGGATACGACGAGGGTGGTCAGCTGACCGAGGCCGTGCGCCGCAAGCCCTACTCCGTCGTGCTGTTCGACGAAATCGAGAAGGCCCACCCCGACGTGTTCAACATTCTGCTTCAGGTGCTCGACGACGGACGTCTGACCGACAACAAAGGCCGTATGGTCAACTTCAAGAACACGATTATCATCATGACCTCGAACATGGGCAGCAACGTCATCCGCGAAAACTTTGCCAGGATGACGCCCGAAAACCACGACGAGGTTGTCGAGAAGACCAAAGGCGAAGTGCTTGAGATGCTCAAACAGACGATCAGGCCGGAGTTCCTCAACCGTATCGACGAAACTATCATGTTCACTCCGCTAAACGAGCGTGAGATCGAAGAGATCGTCGGGCTGCAGATCAATTCCGTCAAGAAAATGCTCGCTAAAAACGGTGTCACCCTCGAAGTCACTCCGGCAGCCCTGAAACTGCTCGCCAAGGAAGGCTACGATCCCGAGTTCGGCGCACGTCCCGTCAAGCGTGTCATCCACCGCCTTGTCCTCAACCGTCTGTCGAAAGACATCCTGGCCCAGAAAGTCGACAAAGACCACCCGATCATTATCGACGAAGCCAACGACGATCTCATATTCAAGAATTAACAACTCCTGACATGTTTTTGCAGCGGGATGAGCCTCTGACTCATCCCGCTGTCATTTTTTTCCATATCTTTGCGGGCATAATAACAGAACCCGACATGAAATTCGTCCATATCCTGCTTTCCGCGACAATCCTCGCTTCATCCTCCCCGGCGCTCCGGGCCGGAGAGTCAGACGACCTCATTATGAAGAACGAGGCCGCAGCCTTTCTGAGCAATATGCCGGAAAATCTACAGCATATCCAGTCTGAGGCAATAATCAAAGCCATCGGCGGAAATCTTTCTGACCTTGAGGCTGTCAGGAACTCACGGAATACGCCTCCGCCGCTGCCGGAGAATGTCGAAGTCAGGCAGATGACCGACCGTCTGAGAATCTATGAGCCGAAAACAGCCGGCAGAAAGCCATTGCCGGCGCTGATATACCTCCATGGCGGCGGATGGACTTTCGGAAGCCTCAACAGCTGCGCGCGCTTCTGCGGCGCCGTCGCCTCGGGCGGAAATATCAAGGTTATAGCCGTCGACTACAGGCTTGCTCCCGAAAACCCGTTTCCGGCCGGGCTGAACGACTGCATCGAAAGCCTGCAGTTTGTCAGTTCGCGTTGCGATTCACTCGGAATCGACCCGGACCACATCGCTATCGGGGGCGACAGCTCGGGCGGAAACCTCGCCATCGCCACAGCCCTCGCGCCGGAATGCAAGGGATTGCTTAACGCCCTGATTCTGTTCTATCCCGTCACTAAAGCATATACCGACGGCTCTGACTCGTGGAACCGCTTCGGCAAAGGATATGGACTCGACTCCGAAATCATGGAAACCTTCAACCGTGCCTATCTCGCCGGAGAAAGTCCGCGGAATCCCGCTGTCAGTGTGGCCCTTTGCAGCGACAGCGACCTGGAGCGGCTG
>HF985608.1:4464-24860 GCA_000431215.1 Prevotella sp. CAG:1031 | reverse complement strand
GGATCAGGGGATAGAATTCGCAGAACGCCTCGGAAGCAGAGTCCGGCGCATCGAATTCCCTGAGGCCTGCCATCTCTTCATAACCGTTGCCGGACAGGAGAAAGCCTTTGAAAAGGCCGTCGGGCTGACGCGACAGTTCTTAGAGAATTAGAAATTAGAAATCTTATAAAAATTATTAGAATTATAAAAATTATAAAAGTTACGACCGCCGAGAAAGAAGAACGACGTTCTCGACATGGGCCGTATGGGGGAACATATCGACAGGCTGCACGCGCTCTACGCGGTAATGGCTGTCGAGCAGGGCGAGATCGCGCGCCTGAGTGGCCGGATTGCAGCTGACATAGACGAGACGCGCGGGAGCGGCCCTCTTGATGACCTCGACGACATCGGGATGCATTCCCGCACGCGGCGGATCGACAACCATGACCTCAGGACGGCCATGGGCGCCGACAAACTCATCGGTGAGCACATCTTTCATGTCGCCGGCAAAGAACAGCGTCTTGTCGGTCAGCCCGTTGACGGCGGCGTTAACCTTAGCGTCGCTGATAGCTTCGGGCACATATTCGATACCGACGACCTTTCGGGCCGATCGGGCGAGGAAACAGGCGATCGTTCCTGTTCCGGTGTAAAGGTCATAGACAAGCTCGTCCCCCCTGAGGGCGGCAAAATCGCGCACTACGCTGTAGAGCCGGTAGGCCTGACGCGAGTTGGTCTGATAGAACGATTTCGGGCCTACGCGAAAGCGCAGATCCTCCATAGCCTCTTCGATGAACGGTTCGCCTGACCACACCTCGATTGTCTGGTCGGCGAAAGTGTCGTTGAGCTTGAGGTTGACGCAACAGAGCAGCGATGTTATCTCGGAAAAGTCGCGGCGCAGCATCTCCATGACGTCGGTTATGGCCTCGCGGTTCTCTTCGCCGAAAACCATCAGCACCATCTTCTGGCCTGTCGAGGCTGTGCGCACCATCATAGTGCGCAGCAGACCGGTGTGGTTTCTCAGGTCGTAGAACGTATAGCCTTTCTCGCGGGCAAGAGCCTTGACGGCGAGACGCACGCGGTTCGAGAAATCTTCCTGAAGATGGCATCTGTTGATGTCGAGCACCTTGTCGAAAGCGCCCGGAATATGGAATCCGGCAGCGTCGTGGTTACCGAAAGTCTCGGCCGAGGCAAGCTGCTCGGGGGTGAGCCACGACTTGTTGCTGAACGTATATTCCATCTTGTTGCGGTATTCCGTAACGGACTCCGAGCCGATAATCGGCGAGACGGGCGGAAGCCCGACTTTGGCTATGCGCTCAAGAGCGTCGACAACCTGCTGCTGCTTGCACCGGAGCTGGAATTCATAAGGGAGGTGCTGCCAACGACAGCCTCCGCATGTTCCGAAATGCTCGCAGAATGGCTCGCGGCGAAGTTCCGAGGGCTGTTCGAGAGCCACAATGTGGCCCTGGGCCCACGAGCCTTTCTTTCGGTCGAGCTTGACGGTGACAATATCTCCGGGGGCGCCGAAAGGGATGAATATGACGGGGTGCCCTTCGACCCGGGCTATGGCGTTGCCTTCGGCGGCGACACCGCTGACGGCGATATGCTCCAGCGTCGGGAGCGGTTTGCGGTTTCGAGCCATTTGACTGACAGACTGAATTGGTTAGCGTCCGAAGAAACGCATGAGGTTATCGCCTTCCTCGGGCACGAACGTGCCGAGATGGCGTTTTTTCTTCTCGTCGAAGATTTCGCTGATGGCAAAGAATATTCCGCTTTCCTCGACGTCGCCGAACTCGTCGTTGATGACTGTTCCGAACATGCGCATCGTGGGCGACAGCGACATATAGGCATTGACCAGCGGCGGTATGTTGCAGCCGAGATCGCGCACGTGCTTGTTGAGAATCCGGTAGTCCTCGCGGAAGCTGCCGCCGGTGAATATGCGCTCCATGGCGGCGGTGTCGGTGTTGGTCTCCAGCGGGCGGAAAGGCCTCACAAGCCTGTCGGGATCGGGGAAATATTTGTTGAGGAAATATAAGATCATGTTGCGCGCTTCAGGCCCGTAGTCGGGATACATCGTGACCTTTCCGAAGAGATATTTGATTTCGGGATCGATGACTGCCAGAGCGCCAAGGCCGTCCCATAGATTGTCGAGAGCGTAGATAGTCTTCGCCTCGGCCTTCGACGACTGATAGCCTACCCTGACGAACGAGCGGCCGAGCTCGAGAGTGTTCGGCAGGAACTCGTCGATGAAGCGCTGCGAAAAGTCAAACATGTGGCTGGTCGCTATGCGCGGCTGCCCGTTGACCATCCTGACGTCGCGTCCGGTGATGAATCTGTAGCCTCCGAGAATGAGGTTGTTTTCGGGATCCCACACAAGGAGCTGGCGGCAGGGGGGATCCATGACATCGAAGTCGTCGATATCACAGGCTTTTCCGGTGCCCCCTCCGGCCGAACGGAATGCTATCTCGCGCAGACGTCCGATCTCGCGCATGACGTTCGGGGCTTCCCGGCCGTCGACGACATATATTTCGTTGCCGCCCTTGTTGGTTGAGCGCAGGCGCCGTTCGGGCGTCAGCTCGGCCTTGAGGGCCTCGACAGGTATTTCATCAATAATCTTCTCGTCCATACAATGTAGGGGCTATCGACTATGTGTTGGGTTATTGAGACTGTAGACTGTATCGCAGACCTTCTGCGCTTCGTCGTCGGCCTGCTGCCCGCCTGAAAAAGAGCTGTAGGCGATGCGCTCTCCGACATGGATGTCGAAGTTGCAGTCGCGGCATCGGAACACTTCTCTGGGCAGAAGCAACATTTCAAAATTGAATTTCAGACCAAGTTTTGTTCTAAACTTTGCAAAGTTATAAAAAAATGTCGAATTATTGCCACTAAAAAAGAGCGGCACTACATCGCGCTTCGACGCAATGCTTTTATTGACAAACATTTTATGCCATTGCAGATCGCGGATAACTCCGCCCGCTCCTTTGCGCGAGACAAGCCCCGCCGGGAAAACTATGACAGGGCGGGCGCTGTCGAAGGCCTCGACAAAGCGCGTGGTCGCTGTCCGCGACTGGGCGCCGAATTTGTTGACGGGCACGAAAACCCCGTCTAACGGCGACAGAACGCTGAGCAGGTCATTGACAACAAAATATGGCTCGCAGCCATGATGGGCGGCTATCATGTCGATGATGGCAATGCCGTCGAGAGCTCCCAGAGGATGATTCGACACGTAAATGACGCGCCTGTCGGCAGGAGCGGGCAGATTTCCGCGCCCGATAACGCGGTAGGAGGCATTGAGGTCGTGGAGTATGCCGCGGCAGAACGCGCTGTCGCGCTTGTCGCCATTGTCGGTCAGCAGTTTGTTGAGGCCGTCCTGACATATCAGGCCCTTGACCCACGCCGTCAGAGCCCGCGGAATAAACCGCGCACGCGGCCCCAGACGCTGTCGCAGGACGGCGTCGACGTCGATCTTCAATGTCCGATCTAAGGCGGCTTCTTTCATAGGTGTGTGACCTCAATGGCTGATTTAAGATGCAAAGGTAGCTGTTTTGACTGAAAAATGCTACTTTTGCAGTCATGAAGTTCAAAGTCGAAGGAGTAACCACGTTTCCCGGCCGCTTTATCGAGAGCGAAGCTCTTCGCACCGACAACGGCGAAGGGCCTCTGGCTCTGATATGTGTGGGCGAGGCGGCAGCTGAGGCGGCCGACCCGGAAAAGGCCGATTGCGTTGTAGCGGTCGGCATGGCCGATCTCGGGGCCGACAGGCTGCGCGAGGCATGCAACCGCGCGGGAAAACCGCTCGCCCTGCTGCGCTGCGCGCCGGTGATCGGCACCGGCATGACGGGCCGCTGGCGCGATATGGTCAACGCAATCTATCGCGGCATCTATCTGCGCGTCGACGGCAACAAGGCGCGCGCCTCAATGGTTCACGCCCTCGATGTCGGCCGTGCGGCCGTGATGACGGCCGGCATGAACGGGGCATGGTGGCTCAGCGACGGCCGCGACCATCTCGTCGACGACGCCGTGGCCGCTCTGGCAAAGCGCATCAACGACAAGCGCGTCGTGCGCATGAGCCTGAAAAAGGCCCGTCGCACGGCCCTGCTGCTCGATATTGTCACTCTCGGGGGAGCCCATGCGCGCGAACGCCTCTGCGCCGACACCTCCGACAGCCTTGTCGACGCCCGTCCGCTGCTCGACGCCATAGGGCTCGAGCCACGCGACACCCTGGAATATATATCGACCCACGTCTATTCCGATGAAGATCTCTGACCGCATAGCCCGCGCGGCATCGCTGACAGGGGCATCGCTGAAGACCCTCGTCAAGGTGGCGCTCCAGTCGCGCCCCGTGGCATTAAGCCCTGCCGACGACCCGACGCGGCTTCTGATAATGGGAAACGGCCCGTCGCTGCGCGCCGAAATCGACAGTCATCTTTCAGAGCTGGCCTCGTCGACGACAATGGCGGTGAATTTCGCAGCCAACGCCCCTGAGTTCACCGACCTGAAACCGCGCTATTACCTTTTGGCCGACCCGCATTTCTTCAGCGCCGACAGCGATGTCAACGTCGATCGCCTGCGCGCCCGGCTCAGAGAGGTGACATGGCCCATGACGCTCTTCACTCCGCGCGGCACCTCCATTCCCGAGCTACCGACGAACGTAACGACAGAACACTTCAACATGGTCGGCGCCTCGGGATTCAGAAAGCTTGTCAGATGGCTCTACGACCGACGTCTTGCCATGGCGCGCCCGAGGAATGTTCTCATTCCGGCCCTTATGATCGGCGTAGGGCTCGGATTCCGCGAAATCTACATTCTCGGGGCCGACCATTCGTGGCTCCGCACCCTCGACGTCACCGACGACAACGTCGTTGTTTCGGTGCAGCCCCATTTCTATAAAGAAGACCCGCGCGAGCAGCAGCGCGTCAGTTCGGTATACCGCGACGTCAGGCTTCATGAGATTCTCGGGAGTTTCGCCATAGCCTTCGCCGCCTACCACGACATAGCGCCCTGGGCCCGCGAACGCGGCACAGCCATATACAATGCCACTCCCGGAAGCTACATCGACGCCTTCGAGCGGCGCCGGCCGTTCTGATACAACCTGCCACCTGAACACCATGAAAAAAATCCGTACAGGCCTGCTTGGCCGAATCTTTATCGCCATGATTCTCGGAGTTGCCGCCGGAGCGTGGCTTAACGACGCTGTAATCAGAGTGTTCGTCACTTTCAACTCCCTGTTCTCACAGCTTTTAGGGTTCATAATTCCGCTGCTCATTCTCGGCCTGGTGGCGCCCGCCATCGTCGAGATCGGCAAACGCGCCGGCCGCATGCTGCTCTTCACCGTAGCGCTGGCCTATGTAGCGACAATGCTGGCCGGACTGATGTCATACGGGGTCGGCGCCACAGTCTTTCCCAAAATTATCAGCCCGGGCAATTTCAGCGAAGCGCTGGGATCGGCAACCACACTCGAACCATATTTCACCATAACGATAGCTCCGCTGATGACAGTCACGTCGGCGCTCGTGCTCGCCTTCATCCTCGGCCTCTGCGTGGCCCATATCCCTTCGACAGCGCTGCGCGACGTGCTGAAAGACTTCCGCGAGGTTATCGTCATGCTCATCCGCAACGTCATAGTGCCGCTTCTGCCGCTCTATATCTTCGGAATCTTCTCCGATCTGACACGCAGCGGCCAGGTTGTGGCGATAGTGACTACATTCGTCAAAGTTATCGGCGTCATCTTCGCCATGCACATTGTTCTGCTCGTGGTTCAGTATCTCATCGGAGCCGCCATCGACCGCAAGAGTCCGTTCAAATGCCTGAAACTGATGCTTCCGGCCTACTTCACAGCACTCGGAACAGCTTCGTCGGCAGCGACAATCCCCGTCACACTACGCCAGACCAAGGAAATGGGGGTCGACCCCGCCGTGGCCGATTTCACAATACCGCTCTGCGCCACAATCCACATGTCGGGGAGCGCGCTGAAGCTCGTCGCCTGCGCCCTGGCGCTGATGATTCTTCAGGGCCACACCTACGACCTCGGCATGTTCGCCGGCTTCATCGCCATGCTCGGCATCACGATAATAGCGGCCCCGGGAGTGCCCGGAGGCGCAGTGATGGCGGCTCTGGGGCTGTTCACCTCAATGCTCGGCTTCTCCGAGGCCGACAACGCCCTGATGATAGCGCTCTATATCGCCATGGACAGCTTCGGCACAGCCTGCAACGTAACCGGCGACGGAGCCTTGTCGCTGATCGTAGACCGCGTGTTCGGCCACCGCAACAACTCCTGACCTCCCGATGAAGCATATCATCTGGATCGACTACGCAAAAAGCATAGCGATTTTCCTTGTCGTTCTGCTCCACACACATTGCTCCGAGACCCTCGCACAGGTCATAAACAGCTTTATCATCCCCCTGTTTTTCATGATGTCGGGCTATCTGTTCAGCTATCGGCGCAACCCCGCCTACGGGCCGTTCATCTACAAGCGGTTCCGCCAGCTCGTGGTTCCTTATCTGTGGATAGGCGCGCTGGGCTATCTGGCATGGCTGCTCGTGCTGCGCCATTATGGGAGCGACGCCGGCAGCGACCAGTCGTGGTATGAACCTCTTATAGGAATATTAGGCGGTTTCGCCGACCTGATGACGACCGACATCCCGCTATGGTTCCTGCTGAGCCTGTTTGTCGTAGAGGCCGTGTCTTATCCTCTCAACCGAAAGACCGGCAACCCCCTGCTGACAGGCTCCGCGGCTTTAGCGCTCAGTTTTCTGCTTTACGTGACTGTTCCGCAGCTCCAGAGCCGGCTTCCTTTTCTTCTCGGCCCCGCCATCTCTGGAATATTCTTTTATTCGGTCGGACAATTCCTCAGCCGGCGCCGGTTCGACGGACAGCGGCTGTTCAGCCCGACAGTGGCTCTCGTCGCGCTGCCGGTATTCACGGCCGGCATATATTTCAACCGGCCCGTCGCATACTATGTCTGCGACTACGGCAACTACGGACTGTTTCTGCTGTCGTCGTTCGCGGGTAGCTACCTGGTTTTCTGCCTGTCATATCTGCTCGGGCGGCTCGGCGAGAGCCCGGCGGTGAAATTCATCTCGCGCATGACACTCATCGTCTGCGGACTTCATATCCTGATGTTCTCCCTGATAAAGGGGATTGCCCTCTACTGCTTCCGCATTCAGCCCGAAGTCCTCACCGCCAACATTCCCAACGGCATCCTGTTCGCCCTCGCCTCCTTCATCCTCTCGTTCGGCTGCGCCCGCATAATCAGCCGCCACTTCCGCTTCCTCATCGACAGATAACCCCGGGGCGGTGGCAGGATGCCCCCGGATTTCGGCCCCTGCATGTGGCCGCCAGCCTTTGGCACGCTGCCACAATTTGTCGGAGATGTCGATTATGATATGTCAAGGAGTTCTGCGACATCCACGGCTACTCCTTGGCAGAAATATCGGTTCTGATTTATCAATGGGTTTTGCTCCATGATAAGCCTTTATCTATCGGATTATCTATTTGGGAAAGGCGGCGCGGGCGCCGAGTCAGTGTTTTGTCAGTAGCTGTTCTTGAGAAAAAAACAGAATAAAAGCATCTTCTCAGTACAAGAAAGACTATAAACGGTTTCGAAACAACCCGGCTAAAGTCGGAAAGCTGTTCGCTATCCTAGAAAAACTGAAAAACGAACAGCCGATTCCTTATGAGAACCGTCCCCAATGCCATTAACTTAGTGCGTTGAGCCCGAAAGGTCTGGCTGAAAGCGCGCGACAAGCGCCGAAACCGATACATTCTTTGGCGGCTGCCTCCAGCATTATCTGACTGCTGACACTCAGCCAAGTTAATAGCATTGAGAACCGTCCTCACAGGCTTACCGGAAACTATGCCGGTCATTTCGAATGTCATATCGAAGGAGATTTTCTTCTGATATGGTTTGATCCCGACACAGACGAGATCAATCTTGTTCGTCTCGGCTCCCATTCCGAACTGTTCGGATAGACTTCGGCGTTTTCAGCCGGTTGCGCCGATCGAAAGGCTCGTTACCCCACTCTGTCAAATCGACAAAAAATTCGTATCTTTGCCGAGATGAAATTTGAGCTACAGACAACAGCGGCATCGTCGGCGGCCCGCGCCGGGATTATCACGACCGACCACGGCACTATCGCCACGCCGGTCTTCATGCCAGTGGGCACGGTCGGGTCGGTCAAGGCCGTCCACCGCGACGAACTCCGCGACGACATAAAGGCGCAGATCATTCTGGGCAATACCTACCACCTCTATCTGCGGCCCGGAATCGACATTCTCGAGCGTGCCGGCGGCCTCCACCGCTTCAACAGCTGGGACCGCCCTATCCTGACCGACTCGGGCGGCTTTCAGGTTTTCAGCCTGACCGACCGGCGCAAGCTGACCGAAGAGGGGGCGCATTTCCGCAGCCATATCGACGGCTCGAAACATCTGTTCACGCCCGAGGGGACGGTCGACATCCAGCGCAAGATCGGAGCCGACATAATCATGGCTCTCGACGAATGCACGCCCGGCACGGCCGACCGCGCCTATGCCGAGAAATCGCTCGGGCTGACACAGCGCTGGCTCGAACGCGGCTGGAAACATTTCAACGAAACGGAACCGCTCTACGGCTACCGGCAGGCGTTCTTCCCGATTGTTCAGGGATGTGTCTATCCCGACCTGCGCCGCGAGGCGGCGCGCCACGTCGCCTCTCTCGGCGCCGAGGGGAACGCCATCGGAGGGCTGGCCGTCGGCGAGCCTGTCGAGAAGATGTATGAGATGATCGAGGTTGTCAACGACATTCTTCCGGCCGACCGTCCGCGCTACCTCATGGGGGTAGGCACTCCGGCAAACATCCTCGAAGCGATCGACCGGGGCGTCGACATGATGGACTGCGTAATGCCTACGCGCAACGGCCGCAACGGAATGCTGTTCACCGCCCACGGCATAATGAACATGCGCAACAAGAAATGGGCCGACGACTTCTCTCCGCTTCAGGAAGACGGCCCGTCGGTAGTCGACCGCACCTATTCGAAAGCCTACGTGCGCCATCTGTTTATCGCCAACGAGCTGCTGGCCATGCAGATAGCCTCAATCCACAATCTTGCGTTCTATCTCTGGCTGACCGGGGAGGCCCGGCGCCATATTCTCGAAGGAGACTTCAGGAGCTGGAAAACCGAGATGGTCGAACGCGTAACCCGCCGCCTCTGACCGCCGTGTTCAAGATTCTCGACCGCTATATTCTCAAGAAGTTCCTCGGAACCTATATCTTCGCCATAGCGCTGATACTGGCCATCACGGTGATGTTCGACATCAACGAGAAGCTCGACTCGTTCCTCAAGGCTCCGCTCCACGCCACCATCTTCGACTATTTCCTGAACTTCCTGCCCTATTTCGCCAATCAGTTCAGCCCGCTGTTCACCTTCATAGCGGTCATCTTCTTCACCTCGAAACTGGCCGACAACTCCGAGATAATCGCCATGCTCTCGACAGGCATGAGCTTCAGGCGCCTGCTGCGCCCCTACATGGTCGGCGCGGCCGTCATCGCCGCCGCCACCTTCATTCTCAGCGCCTATGTCATTCCGCCGGCCAACGTGAAGCGCATCGCCTACACCAACACCTATGTCAAGAACCGAAAGGTCGAATTCGGCACCAATATCCAGATGCAGGTTCAGCCGGGCGAGATAGCCTATATGGGTCGCTACGACGCCACCCAGAAGATGGGCTACAAGTTCTCGCTCGAGACTTTCGAGAACAAGAAGCTCGTGTCGCGCCTGACAGCCCAGTCGATAAAATGGGACACGCTGTATCAGTGGACTGTGCGCGACTACATGATACGCTCGTTCAAAGGCGCCCGCGAACAGATAAAACGCGGGTCGCGCCTCGACACGGTCATCCCCTTCGAGCCACGCGACTTCCTGATAAGCCGCAACGATCAGGAGACGCTGACAACCCCCCAGCTCCACGCCTTTGTCGAGCGCCAGAAGATGCGCGGCGTCGGCAACGTGAAGCCTTTCGAGATCGAGATCCACCGCCGCTACGCCATGACAGCGGCAGCCTTCATTCTGACGGTCATCGGCATGAGCCTCAGCTCGCGCAAGGTCAAGGGGGGCATGGGAATCAACATCGGCATAGGCCTCGTGTTGAGTTTCAGCTATATACTGTTCATGACGGTTACGTCGACATTCGCCGTTTCGGGACTGACAAGCCCGCTGGTTGCGATGTGGATTCCGAATCTCATCTACTCCATAGTGGCGCTCGTGCTCTACTTCAAGGCGGCGCGCTGATCAGACAAATGTCCTGTCCGGGCGCTACGGCGAGCCTCAATGCAATTAACTTAAAATTCTTCCGAGCAAATTATCCTGTCCGGGCGTAGGGACGTGCCTTTGGCACGTTTCACATGCGACTGACAATCAGAACGTTGCAATGCTACGTGCCGAAGGCACGTCCCTACACCAGGGCGTTTCTGACGCTGATTTCAAGCCGCGAATTTGTGGGGGAGCGGTGGTTGCCGCCAGCTATCGCAGGCGTTGTAGAGATTTCGCGCGTCCCGCGCTTGACAGCGAATGATCCGTGTGCGGTGGTTAGTCTGCGATCAGAACTGGAAGTAGATGAAGGGCATGACGTCTTCCGACATGAACTGCACCACGAGCTGAACGGCAACGATGAACACCGCGAGCTTAGCGCCGAAGGGCGCCCTGACAAACCAGTCGCCGGCGGCGTTGATCCAGCGTGTCGGGAGCGAGTGGACGGCGATGATCATCGCGACGAAGATAAGCCACACGTAGCGCACCCTGACGAAGGGCGCGAGATAGGCGATGTCGAAATTGCCGAATATGTTCCTGATTATCAGCCACGCATCCTCGAAGCTCGCGGCGCGGAAGAAGATGAAGAGGAAGCTGACATAGGCCATTGTCAGAGTCCAGCTCGCCGCCTTGACGGGCCAGGTGTCGGGAATTTTGACCAGCCATGGCCTGAGGGCCTTGTGGACAATGAGGCCGACGCCGTGCATACCGCCCCAGATGATGAATTTCCATGCCGCGCCGTGCCACAGGCCGCCGACGAGCATCGTCAGGAAGTTGTTGACATAGGTGCGCAGCGTTCCGCGGCGGTTTCCGCCGAGCGGAATATAGACATAGTCGCGCAGCCATGTCGACAGCGAGATGTGCCAGCGCCGCCAGAAGTCGGTCAGATTGCGCGATTTATAGGGAAAGTCGAAGTTCCGGGTCAGCCTGAAGCCCATGATGGCCGAAATGCCTATGGCCATGTCGGAATAGCCCGAGAAGTCGCAATAGATCTGGACGACGTAGCCGACGACCCCCATCAGCGACTCCAGACCGCTGTAGCCTGTCGGCGAGGCGAAGATGAGGTCGTTATACTGGGCTATGTAATCGGCCACGACGGCTTTCTTGACAAGGCCGAGTATTATGAGCCACAGGCCGGCGGCCATCTCCTGGCGCGAGGCGTGGTCGCGGTTCTGGATCTGAGGCAGGAAATAGTCGGCGCGCACGATGGGGCCCGCCACGAGTGCCGGAAAATATGACAGGAAGAAAAGATATTCGATCCATGTCTCGGTCGGGCTGACGCGCCCTTTGTAGACGTCGACAATGTAGCTTATCGACTGGAAGGTATAGAACGATATTCCTACGGGCAGAATGATGTCGAGCGGCTGGAAGTTGCCTTCGACCATCTGGTTCCAGTTCCAGAGGAAAAAGTTGGCATATTTGAAGAATCCGAGAATCGACAGCGACATTCCTATCGACAGCCACAGGCAGAGGCGCCGCTTCCAGAGCTTACGGGTGTCGCTCATGATGCGCGACAGACACCAGTCGAGAACCGAGGTTATTATCAGGAGCATGAAGAACCATGCGCTCGACTTGTAGTAGAAATAGAGGCTGAACGCGACCACATAGACGACCATCTGAAGCCGGCGGCTGCGCAGCAGGGCGTAGACGGGCAGGAATATCAGGAACAGAACCCAGAAGAGGCCGCTCGAGAAGAGCATCGGATGGTCGGCCTCATAGGCGAGCATGCGGCCGACGTTGTCGAAAAATGTCGATATATCGTATTGCATCAGTGTTTTGGCTGTAGAACAACAACTCGTTCGGGGCGCGCTTTAACTGAATCGTCGGGGCGTTTCATTTTTATCGGCCGGGCGCAGTTAGCGGGCATCCAGCGCGCTATGCTGTCGAACCAGAGGGCAGCCGAGCGGCGCGTCGGATGGGCGCCGTCTTTCTCGCGCTCGAAGGTCATCCCGTTGCTGAGGAAGAAACATCCGGGCTTCACCATCTTGGCAATAAGGCGGTTTATGCCGGTGTCTTCCTTCCAGTTCGGAGGGCCGATCCATAGGTAGGGGATGTCGCCGATCTGATCGAGGAAGTTGCGCACATAGGCGGCGCGCTTCTCTTCGATATTCTTGACAAACAGCTCGTTGCCGCCGAGCGAGATAAAGATGTAGTCGGGTTTGAAGCGGCGGAGGAACACCTTGAGGGTGTCACACGTGCCCCAGTATTCCGAGGTCGAGCTATACCAGATGACGGAGTTCAGGCGGTGGCCGTTGGCCTCGGCATAGGCGGCGAGGCGCGGATTGAGGCCCTCGAGCATCGAGTCGCCGATGATGAGGATGTTCTTCGAGGTGGTGTCGTTGACCTGCTCAAACGCCGGCGCAACGCTGTCGGGCGCCTCTCCGGCAGCGGCCGCGACGGGCGCTGTGAAGAGTTTTTCGGCAAAGGTAGCTTTCTTCAGGCCGGTCTTGCCGATAACCTCAGCGTCGATAAACGACACTGCTGCGAACAGCACCAGTGTCAGCAGGGCGATGAGCCAGACAGTCAGATAGTTTTTCAATTAGGAATTAGGAATTAGCAATTTTTGCAAAATTAGGAAATTTCAGTCAGAAATGAGGAATAATGCCGGTCAGAAATGCAATAATATGCGGGAGGATGGCTCGGGACACCCTGACATATCCTACTCGATGCGCCCGACAAGTTTTTAGTATAAGCTAACGTCACATTACAGGAATTTGTGCGCCTTTTAAAATTTCGTCAGCGTTAATAAGTGTCATACATTCTAAATTCCCGTAAATTGTCGGAGAACCTTAACTTAAAATTCTGCCGGGCAAATTATCCTGTCCGGGCGTAGGGGCGTTTCTGACGCCGGTTTCTTCTAAGTTAACAGCATTGGCGTATATCCCTACTCCCCAATAGTAGTTGCGAGTTCTGGAATACCTCCGGGCTCATTCCGGGGACTGACAGAGGGAGCGCGGCGCCTTCGACAGGTGCCGCGCTCCGGGTCAATTATCAGTATTTTATTTAAAAGTGTGTCTTCCTGACTTGCGAGCCGCGTCGCTCGATGACGATCGAGCCGGGCTCGGGAGTGCCGCTGATGCGGATGCCCTGAAGGGTGAAGTATTCGGCGGGAGCGTCAGCGTCGGCGTCGGGAGTCTCGATTGCGAGAACCTCATTGGTGATGCCGAAGACGGCTTTTGCCAACGGCATATCGGAGAGATTCTCTGCGGAGCTGACAGGAGTGTCGACGAAACCGTCGGCAATGGTGTTATATCGGTTCGTCTCTCCGGCAGCGCGGCGCTTCGAGGCGGCGGGAGCTGTGTCGAAGGCGAGCATGGCTGCCCCGTCGGGAAGGGCATAGTGGTAGGTAGCCTTGGCGCGGTAGCCGATTGTCGCGATACGCTTGCCGTCGGCCTCTTCGGTGCTCTTGCGGAAGTCGGGGCCGTTCTGCATTGTCAGGGTTGCGGCGCCATTGCCGCTATAGCTGTCGACGAGGGCATTATGGCTCTCGTTGAGCTCTGCGGGCACGAAGGAGTCTTTGTCGGTCTGATTGGTGAGGTCGTAGTTGTAGACGGTTATATGGGCGGGGAAGTCGCCGCCGTGGTCGGTCGACCAGCTGAGGTCAGAGGTGAAGTCCCAGCCGTCGATCTCCTTACGGTATTCGTAGCTGACGGGGTCGGCAGCGAGACCTTCCATTGACGGAGCGGGCAGATCGGCCGTAGTAGCGGAGCCGTCGCTGTGATCGATGGTGTTACCTTTGTCATTGATATATTCGACAAGAGCCTTTACCTCGGTTGCGGGATGAGCCACAAACGAACCGATATTGACCTCGAAAGGAGCCTCTCCCTCGGCAAAGAAGCCTTCGGAGTCGGGAAGCTGCTGGTCGGCGGGAACTCCGCTCTCACCATAGTCGATTATATTTTCATATATCGGGCTGTCGCCTGCGGTCAGGGTGAGCCGTATCTTACTGTCGTTTCGCCAGAGCATCACGGCCGAGAGATCGCTGACAGGATAGATGAAGCGGTCGGCTTCGTCATGGTTTTCTCCGGCGGGGCTATAGTCGAACCGCGGGCGCGACATGAGCGACATGTCGGTCGACATAACCTGATAGCGCACATTGTCGGGGTTCGTGCCGAGCACCATCTTATAATACTGACACTTAGGATTATAGACATTCAGAAGATGGTCGAGATCGAAATCACCGGCATAATAGTTGCTCCACTTGTTGACGCGCAGGCGATCGTCGGTGCCGGGGGCGCTCCATCGCTGCGTGCCTGTTACGTCGACAAATTCGAACGGCTCGGGGTTTCCGGGATAGAGAACCATGCCGGAGGGAGCGAACTCATAGTTGATGTCGTCGTTTTCCGACGAGACGATGTCGGTCAGGCGCAGCACGCAGTTGCGGTTGCTGTCGGAGAAATGAGGGTCGTTGAAACCGAGCGATGAGAACACGGGCGTATAGAGCTCGGGCTCGGAGGTGGCGTAGAACACGGGATGGTCGGGATGCGAGGCAATCTTAGCCTTATAATCGTCGACGCTAGCAGCTCTTTCGACATTCTTGATGCACAGGAGAATCGGGGCCGTCTTCTCGCATTTCTCGCGGGGCGAGGCGCTGGCGTCGGGGCGTGAGGTGTGGGCATAGAGGTAGTAGAGGTTGCGTTCACGCACCTGCCGGGCATAGATGTCGTAGACTCGGCCGATGATCTTGAAGAGTGTGATGCCGTAGATAGTCGTCTCTTCGCCGCCGTCGTCGGGGAGGTTGAAGGCGAGGTCGACGCGCGAGGGGAGCTCGGGAACATCCTTGAAGCGATGGCCCTGAAACTCGCGCCCTTCGCTGCCTTCGACCATGAGGTTCGGGTTGGCGCACCACCATGCTCCGGGATAGATGAACTGCGAACCCTGGAAGGGGGTCGAGATGTCGAAGCCGTCCTGATCGACGATATTGAACTGGTCGACGGTGGTCGGCGACGAAAGATCGGCTTTTCTGACCTTAACGCCCTCGCCGAGGTCGAGATAGTAGAGGTTGGTATATTTATCGTTTTGGGATTTGACCGGCTCGAACGCGAAATATTTCACTGTGCCTTCGGAATATGAGGGGGTCAGCGAGCTGTTGTAGAGGCCCTGCCACGACGAATCGCCGCCCCAGACTTTCATCATGGGCAGATTGTCGGCATAAATGTCGTAGTTTTCGGGACGAGCGCCGCTGTCGTCGGCGAGCCAGAGGGCATAGCGGTCGAATCTGTCGCCCGAGACCATCAGTATGATCTGATTGAAACGCAGCCCGGCGGCTATTGTGCCCTCGCTGCCCTGAGCGGCCTCGACGGAGGTTGAGGTGGCATTGACGTCGAACTTAACGTCGACGGGGCGGTCGTTGACCATGAAGGTGAATTTCTCGGCCTCTTCCGTGGTGATATAGCGGCCGAGTTTTATGACGTAGCCCTCTTTGGCCGAATTATGGCGGACAAAGGGCACTTCGATGCGTCCGGTGCGGGTTCGTTTGAGAGCGTCGTAGACCGAACCGTCGGAGATGGCGATCGAATAGCTGTCGGAGTTGAGCGGACGCTGCTCTTCGAGATGGGTGTCGATAAGGCCGTTCGACGACAGCATTACGTGGAGGAAGTCGGCGTCGCCGCGGTCTGAAGAGCTGTTTTCGAAGAATTCGTCGTAGTCGACGCGCAGATATATGGCCTTGACTGTCAGGTTGGCCTCCATGCGCGAGTTGTTACACCAGAAGCTGTCGGTCACGGGCACGAGCACATCGGTCTGATGGGCGTCGAAGAAATATGTCTTGTAGCCGTCGGTGTTCTGCTTAGTCTCTACCTTGACATGGTCGCCGTCGACGGAGAATTTCCTGACCGAGAACCGGCCGCCGAGATACATCTGGCTGACAAAACGGTTAGCGGCGATATTGTCGGCGACAAAGATGCGGTAGACGCCGCGGCGGTGACCGTCGGCCTCGCGGGTCTCGTAGTATTCGAAGGGAATGTTCGAGGCCTGCTGGTTGGATCCTCGGAGCGCGTCGTTGATGGGGCCTTCCCAGAACGACATCGTGAACGTTGCGTCGTGGGCCGTGAAGGGGCCGGCCTCTTCGAGCGAGAGAGTTCCGGCGGCAAAGTCGACCGTTATGTTGTAGATGCCGTTTTTAGCCTTGAAATTACGCCAGCAATAGTTTTTGTCGCCGAAGCAGAAGCTTTTCGGCGAGCCGGCCGAAAGGAGAGCGTCGTCGGTCGGGAAGCAGCGCATGGCGTCATCGGCGAATCCGCTGTCGGCATAGAGCGAGAAGTCGGCCTCGGTTCCGTCGGCGTTGTCGAGAGGCACATTTGTGGCAGTGAACACATTGCCGTTTCTGACGAATTCTACGGGGTGAACGCCGTCGTTGAGCGACCATGCGCCGCGTCCGGCAATCTGTCCGTTGAGAAAGAGCCGTTCGGGAGCCGTATAGTGGTCAAGTTTCCTGGCTGAAACTGTTCTGTTCGGGAAATCGACGGTTATGTCGTATGTGCCGTTTTCGATACTGAAATTGTTGCCGCGGGTGCCGTAGCCGATTTCGGCCGGATTGCTCGCGTCAAGCTCTGTCTTGCTTGCGTTGAAATATTTGCTGTCGCTCCAGCCCGGAGTATTGTAGAGGGCAAACTCGCTTCTGCTGTCGCCGTTGTCAAACCTGACATTCTTAGCAGTGAATACATTGCCGTTCTTTTCGAACCTGACGGGATGGGTCGAATTATGAAGGCCCCAGCTGTTGGCGCCGTACATCGTTCCGTTCAGCCAGAGTTCGGCGGGAATTTCAAGAGAGGGAGCGGTGGTGCGCTGGACCTTCACGCTTGCGTCAGCGAAATTGACCGTGATGTTGTAGGTGCCTTTGGTCACCCTGAAGCTTTTGTTGTTGGCGGCTTCCGAGGTGGCGTAGTCGAATATGCCGTCGGTTCCGTCGGAGAGAGTGACGTCGCTGTTGCGGCTGTAATACTGCGATGCGCCCCACTCGCTGAGGTCATATAGGCCGAAGTAGCAGGTCTGGTCATTGCCGTTGGAGAACGAGACATTCTTAGCAGTGAAAACATCGCCGTTCTTTTCGAACTTGACGGGATGGGAGCCGATCCAGTCGCCGACAGTCAGGTTTCCGTCGAGATAAAGTTCGGCCGGAGCCTGAAGATGGCTGAGTTTTTCGACAGTGACCTTCCCGGTGTTGAAATTGGCGGTGATATTGTAGATTCCGGAGGCTACTTTGAACGCGGCTGACTTGTCCGCATCAGTTATGGTGGCTTCCGAGTCGAAGCGGTCGCCGGATGTGCAGCCATATTCGGTTCCCCATCCTTTCTGGGCATAAAGCTTGAAGGAAGCTTCTCCGCTGCTCCCCTTGAGTGTCACGTTTTTCGCTAAGAAAATGCCGTCGCCGGTTTTTTCGAAAGCGTAGGGATGGGATTTTTTGCTTTCATCATCGCCATCGCCGTAAGTCCACCAGCTGCCTGCTCCCGGAATATCGGTGTCGCCGTTGAGCCAGAGCGCAGCGGGGGCCGTCAGCGCTCTCGCCCCGAGGGGCAGCAGAAAGGCGAGTGCGCTCAGAATGAATAATTTGGTAAATAATCGCATTGTATTGTGTGAAGATTAAATTAGTTATCGGTAAATTATTTTCTGTCCGCGCGAGGTTATATACATCGACCCGGGCGAGGGGGCGGAAACCTCGCGGCCAAGGAGGTTGAAATAGCGCACAGGGCCGGCTGAGTCGTCGTCGGCGGGGCCGGCGATGAGGGTTGTCTCGTCTTTGTCGAGGTCGAGGCGCGCCGCGACAACGCCACGCGGCGGCACGTCCAGCGAGTAGGTGTTCCCGGCGGCGCTTCTGACCCGGGCCGTTATGCTGCGGTCGGAGGTGTTCGACAGCAGCACGGCGCCGGTGTTGTCGGGGTTTCGGTAGGCGGCATAGCTGAGGCCGTCGGTCCACCATCCTTCGGTGTCTACGCGGTGTGCGCCCGGCTTCACGGCGGCCGATGTCTGGGCCATTATGATATAATGGGAGTTGAAGGTATAGTCGGAATGGTTTGAGGCATTAAGGTCGACGGCGCCGTAGCAGGTCGAGCAGCCGCCCGGCAGGTAAGGCTCCTTGTTGGTGTCGAGCATGAAGTTCCAGACTATCGACCCTCTGAATCGCCTCAGCGACGGCTCGATTATTATTTCGTTCATGTCGGCGGCGAGGCGGGCGGCGAGGTTGCGGCCGTCGTTCCATTCTCCTATCGACGCCTCGGAGAAAAGCAGCTCTTTCTCCTGATAGTTGCCCCAGACGACAGTCTTTTCGATGTCCTTAACCGTGCCGCCGTAGTTGTGGTAGCAGGCTCCGGCAACGAGGTCCGCGCCGTCGAATCTGTCGCCCATGCGGGCGTAGGCCTTCACGGGATAGTCGGTCTGGGAGTCGTTGCCGTCAGACTTGTTGTCGTAGTCGTAGTTATGGTCGTAGAGATAGATTTTCGTCGCGAGGCCGGCATCGTGGAGCGCCGGGGCGAGGCCGTCTCTGACGAAGTCGGCCTCTTCGGCATAGGGCATATACATCGAGGCGCAGTTTCCCCAGTTGAGCGGCTCGTTCTGGGGCGACACGGCGTGGATAGTTATGCCCTCGGCGGCCATAGCCCTGATGAATCTGACGAAATAGTCGCCGTAGACCCTGCGGTAGCCCTCGTAGAGGCGGCGTCCTGTCCATTCGGGCTTGAAGTTCTTGTTGGTGTTGTCGTCGACCTTCATCCATAGCGGCGCTGTCCATGGCGAGGCGAAGATTTTCAGGCCGGGGTTCATGGCGAGAATCTCTTTCAGGACGGGAATGACATAGTCTTTCTCGTCGGCCGAGAGCGAGAAGTTCTGCAGGGGGTCGCTGTCGGGGCCTTTGAAGTCGGCAAGGGTATAGAGCTTGCTCGAGAAGTCGTTGCATCCGATCGAGATTCTGACATAGCTGACGCCGTAGCCCCCGGTCGGGGAGAATGTTTTCTCAAGCAGGGCCTTGCGTTCGCTCTCGGGCATTCGGCTGAGGTTGTAACACGACGCATAGGTCAGGGCGAAGCCGAAGCCGTCGATTTCCTGAGCCGTGCGGTCTGTGAGAACGATGGCGTCGTCGGTTGTCGACGTCCCGGCCGGCTCGACTTCCGATTCGGTCAGCTGCTGCGAGCGGTCGCCCGAGGTTGTCAGCACGGAGGCATAAGGGGAACTTGCATTTGCGCCGGTCACTGCCAGAGAGATGGCGCCGATAAGGAATAGTTTCTTCACTGTATGATTCAATGGTAACGGCGCAAAGTTAGCCCCGCTACAAGCCACCTCAATGAACAAGTAAAATTATTAGTAAATCACGTTATTTATGATTCACTTGACAATCAAATACTTATAGCCGGAGGCCGCGGAAAAATAGTAACCCCGCCCTTATCATGGAGCGGTATTACACAGCACAGGGAGCGGGCCTTGGCTATCGCCGTTCCGCGACTGCGCAGCTCCGCAGCTTGTCGCGGGGGTTGGAAGCGGGTCAGCGCCCCACAGCTATCGCAGTGGGATGTAGACATATCGCGCCTCACGGCGCTTGTCGCGCGCTTTCAGCCATATGAAACCGGCATCAGAAACGCTCTGGCGTAGGGACGTGCCTTTGGCACGTTTCAAATGCAACTGACAATCAGGGCGTTGCAATGCTACGTGCCGAAGGCACGTCCCTACACCAGAGCGTTTCTGACGCCGGTTTCCTCTAAGTAAACAGCATTGGGACGTGCCTTTGGCACGTTTCAAATGCAACTGACAATCAGGGCGTTGCAATGCTACGTGCCGAAGGCACGTCCCTACACCAGAGCGTTTCAGGCACGTCCCTACGCCCGGGCAGGATAATTGCTCGGATGAATTTTAAGTAAACAGCATTGAGGCACGTCCCTACGCCCGGGCAGGATAATTTGCCCGGATGAATTCTAAATTACTATGGTTGGCGCTCCATCATGAGGCAGGCCGCGCGGGATGGGTTTCCGGCGCGGCCTGCTGAGGTATCTTAAGGAAGGTTACTTCGAATAGCGGTAGCCTTGCTTGTAGTAGTGGTATTTTCCGTAGCCGTCGCCCATGTCGGAGACGCCGTTGAGGACAACCGACATGTTGCGGTAGCGCTTGGTGTCGTACATCTGCTCGAGCGTCGGGAGCTCGCTGCGGCGGAAGAG
>HF985608.1:0-4413 GCA_000431215.1 Prevotella sp. CAG:1031 | reverse complement strand
CATGTCGGCCTGCGAGTTGATGATCTGGGCGTCGGCCACGATCTCGACGGGCGGGCAGTCGAGGAAGATATAGTCATATTGCTCGCGCAGGTCGGCAAGGAGAGCCGACAGAGCGGGATCGGCCAGCAGCTCGGCGGGGTTCGGGGGTACGGTGCCCGAGGGGAGCAGGTCGAGCGACGGCTGGTCGTTGAGGTCGCGGACGATAAGATTCGAGATGTTATTGTCGTAAGCCGACGGATTGACGAGGAAGTTGACCAGACCGGCCGATTTGGAGTCTGAGCCGAGAATCGTCGAGAGCGTGGCGCGGCGCAGGTCCATGTCGATCATCAGAACGCGGTGTCCCTTGATGGCGAGGGCCGAGGCGAGGTTCATGCTTACGAAGGTCTTTCCGCTGCCGGGATTGGCCGAGGTCACGGCGATGACGGTTGCACCCGATAAGCCGTCGCGACGGGCCACGATCTCGAGGTTTGTGCGCAGCACGCGGAAAGCTTCGTTGATCATGTCGAGATTGTCTTTTTCGACAACGATGCCCTGACGGGCTACGGAGGTCTTGCGCTTGCGCAGTCCGTAGGGGACACTGTTTTTCGGAATCTCGCCCATGAAGGGAACTCCGAGCGGCGAGAAGTCGCGCTTGTCGCGCACCTTGTTGTCGAGCGTCTCGATGACGAACAGGACTGCCAGGGGCAGAAGCAGACCGATTATGAAGGCAATAATGAGTATCTTGTCGCGGACGGGGGCGACGGGGCTGGGCGAACCGACAGGCTCGGAGATGACGCGGATCCGGTTTGGCACGAAGCTCTGCGAGAGCTCGTTTTCCTCACGTTTCTGAAGTAGGAAGAGATAGAGGCTTTCCTTGACCTTCTGCTGACGCTCGACGCTGAGAAGATAGCGTGCCTGACCGGGAGCTGTTGCCACTTTTCCGGCCGATTCGCTGCGGCGCTGCTGGAGGCTCGAGATCGAGGTGTTGAGCGAGGCGATGGCGTTGTCGAGGCTCTGGATCAGGGCTCGGCGGAGTCCTTCGAGGCGTTTGTCGAGGTCGACGACCAGAGGATTAGAGGGGGAAGAGTTGGCCGCCAGAGAGTTGCGCTCCATCAGAGTGCGGTTATAATCGGCTATCTGTCCTTCGATATTGACATCCTGAACGCCCGTGTTGGCGGGCAGGACGGTGTTGGAGTTCGAGGCCGAGGCCATGAAGTCGCGGATATAGCGCGTCATGGTCAGGCGTGTGGTCATGTCGCCGAGGGCGTTGCTGGCGCTGTTTGTCTGCTCCATATACATCGACGAGGCGGCGTCGACGTCGGGCAGCATGTGGGCCGATTTGAAGCTCGAGATGTTGCTCTCGACGCTTCCGAGCTCCTGTTCGATTACGTTGAGGCGGTCGTTGATGAAGCGGCTTGTGGCTTCGGCGATCTCGGCGCGCTCTTTGAGCGAGTTCTCGTTGTAGGCCGAGATTATTGTGGAGAGGATGTCGGTGGCGAGCTGGGGGTTGCTGTCGCTCAGGGTCAGCACGATGATCTGGTCGGACTGGGGATGGAGCGAGGCGACGACGCGGCCCGAGAGACCGACGGCGGTGTCGTAGAGGCTCGAATGGGTCACCGTCATATTGACCGGCTCGGTAATGGGGCCGCCGGTGTAGAGCGGATTGGGGGTGATCTTTATGAGTCCGGCGCTGGTCTGGAGCTCGACGCCGCCGACGTAGTTGACTGTCTTGTCGATGTCGATGACTTTCGAGCCTCCTTTTTCGGTGTTGGTGCGGAGCTGGCCGAGCCGGATCTTTCCGCCCGGCTCGATGGTCGTTTCGAGGGTGGCGTAGCCGTGGGTGTCGAGTCCGGGGAACTCAACGACCAGGGGCTGGGTCGATCCGTAGAGTTTTTCGGGATGCCACTGCCCTTCGACGGTATAGGCTACGTTGAGTTTCAGGCGCTCGGCAACGTTGAGCATTACCGAGGGGGTTGTCAGTGTGACCATCTGAGTCCACGACTCGGGGGTCTGCTGGAAGAGTCCCATCGTCGAGAACGACGATGCGATTTCGCTGTTGCTGCCGTTGTCGGCGCGGACAACCATGACCTGGGCCTCGCGCGAGTAGACGGGCGTAGAGCGTTTATACAATATATAGCCCAGCGAGCAGCAGATAATCACTGATATGACGAACCAGTACCAGTATTTGCGACACATTCCGAGAAGCTTGCGCAGGTCGATGGCCTTGTCGGTCAGACCCTGTCGCGCGGCTGCCCGGGCTTCGGTTGTCGGCGTTTCGTTTTGTTCCATATCTGTCAGAAGGTGGAGATCCGTATATGGCGTTTAAGAGTTTGAGTGTGTTTTATTTGGCTATAAGAACTGCCATCGAGGCGATGAACGAGGCTATCGATACCCAGAACGAGGGGGTCAGCACGGAGTTTCCGTTGGCCGAGCGCGAACGCTTGCGGGTGTCGTTGGGCTCGACGTAGATGACGTCGTTCTGCTGGAGATAGTAGGCGGGCGACGCATAGAGGCTCTGGGCGTTGGTGAGGTCGACGCGGTAGACCTGCTGGGTTCCGTCGGGGGCTTCGCGGATAACGGCTACGTTCTCTCGTTCGCCGCTGATTGTGAGGTCGCCGGCGAGGGCGAGGCCCTGAAGGATGTTGATATGTTCCTGTTCGACCTTGTAGTTGCCGGGGCTGGCGACTTCGCCGAGCACGCTGATTGTCGGGTTGGTTAATTCAACGGTCACTGTTGCGTCGCGCACGAGGTCGCGGCTGACAAGGAGGTCTTTGATCTCTTTTGCGATTCCGGCACGCGTCAAGCCGGCGACATGGATGTTACCGATAATGGGATAGTCGATATTTCCCTGCTGATCAACGGTGTAGTTCAGAATCTGAGAGCCTGTGGAGCCTTCGTTCGAAAGATTGAAAAGTTTTGCGAGGGCGGGGTCTTTCGAGTTGACGATGATGTTGAATTTGTCGCCGGGGCGCGCTTTGAGCGTTCCTTCGGCGGGAACAGTGTAGGTTCCCTGTGTCAGATCCTGGACGTAGGTGACGTTTTTCGGCGTTGAGCACGACCATGCAAGCATACCCGTAAGGATGGCCGCAGCTATGACGTTAGACTTGAATTTCATTTCCTATTTTATGATCGATCGCGAATTAGTAATGCAATGGATTCGGTTGACGCGGTTGTGAGAGGTGTGTTATAGAATTCACGCGACTGCAAAGGTAGCGAATTATCAGCGTATTACAGCAATAAAATTCACAAAAGTTGACTTACCTCACGCTCGAGGGCCGAAATATTGTCGACACGGCGCACGAGTTCGCCCCTGCGGTTGAAGAGATAGATGACGGGGACTTCGGTGACGTTGTAGTTCATCAGATTGCGGGCGCCCTCGGTTGTCGCGGGATTGTAGACGGCGATCCACGGGAGAACCTTGGCGGCCTGACGCCACTGATATTCGTCGGCCTCGACCGATACCTGATAGATCTGCAGGCCGTCAGCGCGGTGGCGCTCCCAGACCTTGTTGAGCTCGCGGTTGAACGAGGGGGACTGCTCGGCGCTGTAGTCGGTGAAGTTGAGCACGGTGACATCGCCCTTCGAGGCTACGTCGGCCAGCGAATGGAGAACGCCGCGGGGGTCGTAGAGCTTCATGTCGAAGATGTCGATTTCCCTGACGCGCACGGTGTCGCCGGGGGCTGCGTCGCGGGTCTGCCTGCGGTTGTTGAGGTAGAGGCTTCGCAGATAAGCCGTTCGCGGGTCGTTGGGGCGCATCTGGTCGAAGGCGTTGGCCACGGCTCCGATAATGCGCAGGTCGGCCCTGTCGCCGGGGTTGAAGAGCTGGACTCCGCCGATGCGCTTGTTGATGATGTAGTAGCTGACGATATTCGCGGGATCGGAGATGAGCATGTTTCCGAGCTCGCGTTTGAGCAGGGTGTCGCCGACGATGCCGCCGCGGCTCATGGCGTCGCGCAGACGGCGGTCAACGGCCATGAGCCGTTCGGCCGACGGGGATCCTTCGATGGTATAATCGCTGTCGAAGGCCGAGGCTTTCGACACGACGGTGACAGTCTCGATGCTGTCGATGGGGAAATAGAGCATCTTGTCGCCGAGGCGGAGGCGGTAGATGTCGGGGTAGCCGGCGGCGGGATGGCTTATCGAGAAACGGCCTGCGCCGTCGAGAGTTACCGAGTCGATCGGATACCAGCGGCCGTTGTCGCAGGCTTCGACAACCATTGTTTTTCCGTCGGCGCCGTCGATGCGGCCGTCGACAGTCCATTCATTGCTTCCGTGGCAGGCCGAAAGGGCCAGAGCAGCTCCGGCGACAAGGCATTTGAGTATATTCAGATTCATTATCAGATATTTCAACAGAGTTCAAGCGTGCAAATTTAAGAAATTTTTTTTTAAATCAGCCAATTCTCGGCGGGAATTAGGAATTAGGAATTAGGAATT
>HF985607.1:39793-43770 GCA_000431215.1 Prevotella sp. CAG:1031 | reverse complement strand
TCTGCCCACCGGGAAAATCCGCTGACCCCTTTTTATTCCGATTTCAACAGCTTAACTTTAACCGATAAAATCACAGGAAGAAAACACGATTGTTTATAACGGTGCCCCTCGCAGCCGCTCTGCTATGCTCCTGCCAGGCAACAAGAAAGAAGTCACCGACTTCGCTGCCGATTTCGCGCGAAAGGTTCAGGCCGGCCAGATTGACTCTCTGAAGATGGTTTATCCTCAGATTGAGGATGCCGATTCGATAGCCGTCACCTTTGTCGCCGACAGCCTCAGGGTTGATGATACCGACAAGGAAGGTGTCTATAATGTCAGTTATGGAAATGGTGTGGCTGTTACGGTCAGGATGGACGGCGACGGACGCATGATGGTTCTTGATAGCCGGGGGCTGTTCGCATATCCGAAAGAAAAGGAGCAGTTCGCCAGAAAGACAGGCGCTCTGAACGGTGATCTGACCGATGTCGAAAAAGCTAAGAGGATGGTGATTGTAGATCTTATGGCTGAGGACATCTACAGCAGATATTCCGACAAACGCAAGAATGCGATCGTCAATCTGGGCCTCACGATTACCAAAGACATCATGTTCATGATGGACGAAGGTGCCGGCCATTATACTCTTAAGAACACGACAGACCGGCCTATCAAAGGCAGTGAATACACCGTCACCTGGGAAGACTCCTATATCGGCTCGGGCATTGAGGATACAAGATACCGAACCGAGACGGGAAAAGATATTCCGGCCAACGGAACTGTGAAATTTCCCTTCGCATTTACCGGACATGCCGGCTCTTCGATCAGCAAGATAACAATGAAAGAGCTTTCGAACGAGGAATTCATGGCCGGTTATACCCCGGTCGGGAATGAATATGAGGCTTATGTCAAAGAACACGGCGACGAGGTAAGTGCAGCAGGGAAGAAACTTTCCGACGGCCCGTATCACATTCAGGGCAAGCTCGGCGGAAAATATGCTGTCCACATCACTCTTGACAAGGGAATGAAACAGGGCTCTTATTATTACGACAAGATGGGCCCTTCGGCCAGACTTGAGCTTAAAGTGCTCGACTTCAATCCGAAAACAGGTAAGCTGATTCTCGAAGAGCACAATGACAAGGGACAGGTTACGGGAACCTTCACGGGCACCCTTTCCTCCATCGGTTTCGTCGGCCAGATGACATCCTATCAGGGTAAGATCTATGATTTCAAGATGACGGTTACCGAGTGATCACTCGTCAAGGATAAAAAAGAGGGGTGCAACGCGATCGCGGTGCACCCCTCTTTAGATTCTATATGTCGGACTTATTTTCAGAGGTGATTCCGGCTGGCGCTGAAATCTGCTTTTTCGTCATAAGGTTTATACTTGATCCATTCATTAATCGGAGCATCTATTGTCGGCCGTTGGATCTGGTAAGTCTCGCCGCATCCGTTCAGCAGAATTTCGTCGGGCTTAAACGAGATTAACGACCAATAGATTCCGCCGTCAGGGCTGAATGTGCATTTGTCGGGAACAAACTTGGAATTGTCAATCTCAAGATCGTTTTTGGCGAGATTGAAATTGTTCGGCTTAATGCTCATTGTGTATTCGCCGGTGTTATTGTTTTTCATCATGCGGATGTTCTGAAAGAATAACGTGCCGCTGTTGTTATTCCGGGCTGCCGCTGCACGGATATATACCATTGATGGGTTAACCATATACACGAACATGTGGCGGTTGGTATTGATCTCACAATATGGGTTATCGCCCTGAAGTCCGTATTTAGCGCCCAACTGCCATTCCTGAAGGCATCTTCCGACGTCTAACTTGTAGTTGCATTCAGGCATTTCGTAAGGAGCGACAATTTCGATGTCCTCGACTTTTTTCAACCGCTCTCCGCCGATGATGAGATTGTCGTCTTTAATCTCGAGTTCCATAGGATTCTGGAATGTCGAGAATGTCACGGTGCCGTCTTTTGCGAAAGTTGTCCGGTGAAAGATGTTGGAAGACGGTATTTCAAATGTGGCCTGCATAGTGCTGTCGATCTTTGCATAATAGATACATACCGAATCGGTAATGACAGCCTCGGCATTATTGTTGGCCCAGACGCCTTTTGCGGAAGAGAGGTCTGTGCCGGCGAATGACATCGGGAATGTCATCGCAAAGAATAGAAGAGCGGCAAATTTTTTCATTGGAATAGTTATTATGTCGTAAAGATAGACATTTTTAACAGAATAATGAAAAACAGGCCGTGTCAACGCGACACGGCCTGTCTTCGAGCAGATGAAAAGAAGTTAACGGATTGCGATTTTGCGGACGTCGACAGCAACGCCGTCGGCGTTGAGGTAGCGGACGATGTAGACGCCGGTGGCTACGTCGACAGGCTTGTCGACGGGCTGTCCGGCAATCTTCACGCCGTCGAGGCTATAGATCTCTACGGCAACAACCCCTTCGGCGGCGGTGAGTGTCGAGAGTCCGTCGTGGCGCTCGTCGACGGTGACGGTCAGAGCGATATACTGACTCTGTCCGGCCTGGGTCATCTGGGCGTCGACAACTGTCGAGGCTTCGACGCTGAGGGTTGTTCCTTCGAGGCTGACGCCTTCGGCGGGCACGATGGAGTAGTTCTCTGAGGCGTTGCTATCGGCATTGTGCTCGAAGAAGTCGGCAAGGTCGATGGTCTGGCCTTCTTCGATCTCAACAGCTTCGGCTTTGCGCACGAGGGTGGCTCCGAGGTCGTCGATACAGAAATATCCGGGGGTATTCATGCCCCAGTTGCCGGTGTCGGAACTGCTGAGCTCGAATTTGAGTGCGGTGACTTTCCCGAAGCTCGAGAGGTCAATCCACTGCCATGTGTCGAGAATATAATGTTCGTCGGCATTATCGCTGCGCAGGTCGGCAAGATAGAAGTCGATCGATTCCTCGGTGTCGTCGGCTTTGACTCCTTTGACGGTCAGCAGATACCAGTCGCCCTGGCCGAATTTCTTGGCGTAGGCGTCGCCGTTTGTCATCGAGAAATATGTATAGGCGCTGTTGGTGACATACATGCCCGGAATCAGCGAGCCTTCGGAGTCGTTGGTGACGTCGATTGAGTAGGCCTGAGGGAATGCCACGCAGAAGTCGTCGGAAAGATGGCCGCCGCCTGCTGCCGAGCGATACTGATCGTCGAGACCGGTGAACTCTGAGCTGTCGTCGTTCGAGAAGGTGTAGCCGTTCCAATAGCTTGTAGAGCCGTACCACATTGTGGCGCCGTTGAAGGCGAGCGAGCCTGAGTAGATTGCGTCGTCTTCATTCTCGGGCGCGAGTGTGACGTTGAATTTGTTGTCCTCGAAGGTGGCGGGAACAAATTCGCCGGTGACGTCGACGTGGGTCTTGGCGGTAGCTGTCTGTCCGTCGGCCGAGGTTACTGTCAGCCAGTAGGCCTGTGTGTTGGCGGGCGATACTTCGGCCGTTGCCGTTGAGGCGACTTCGTTCTGCATCTGGTCGACCCATTTGTAGGTGTAGGGTTCGTCGCCGCCGGCTACTGCCGAAGTCAGTATCACTGCTTCACCGGCTTTGGTTGCGCCTCCTTCAACCTCGAGCGTGAGCGGCTCGATATGGCGCAGAGTGGTCACTTCGGCTGTGGCGATCACGTCGCTCTCAACGTTCAGGGCGGAGTTGACGAAGTAGTAGACCTTATAGGCGGTCTGGTCTTTCAGTCCGGTGAATTTGCTGACAACATCGGTGTCGGCTGTTATGTCGGTGGCTGCCGCGCTCATAAGTGTCTCGATAGAGGGAGCCTCTTCTGAAGCCTCCACGGCCTTGGCATAAAGCTTGCCGGTCACGTTCCAGCGGCTCGTCGCGCTGAACGAATAGTCTTCGATGGCGGAGAAGGTCGGATATCCGGCAGCCATCTCGGGCTTCACGGCCTCGATGTCGACATATTCGTAGGCGCCAATGGTGGGTATCGTCATGTTGCGGCGCACGCCGGCCTTGTCGGCCGCCAGATCTTCGTTGTGAAGCGGAA
>HF985607.1:11085-39716 GCA_000431215.1 Prevotella sp. CAG:1031 | reverse complement strand
GGTGAGGAAGCTTGCCTTGTCGGCGATGTTGCCTGTGAATCTGTCTTCGGCGAACATTGCTTTCATCTCGTCGAGATCAGCGGCCCAGGTAGAGTTGCGCTTGAACATGCGGGCATCGGTGGCGATAGCATTGTTGCTGAGGGTGTAGGCGTTTACGTCTTCGTCGTTGGCAAGATAAATGGCGGCGGCTCCGTTGTCGGTAGCCGATGCCCCGGTCTGCTGGAAGATGTTGTTCACCAGCCGTATTCCGGCGGGAACGTAGCTGCCGGTTGTTGCGAACACATATCCCGATGCGCCTGAGCTGCGCAGGGTGTTGTGGGCGAAGAGAAGGTCGTGGCAGTCGTTGCTGACCTGAACGACATAACCATACTGTTTCTGATCGGTTATTATGACCTCGTTGTTGCCTATCGTAAAGTCGTGGCAGCCCCTGTTAATCTGGATGCCTACGGAACTCTTCGAGCCATTGGCGTTTACGATGCGGTTGTTGAGAATCTTGCCGCCATATATGCGGTTTATATGCATGCCGGTATAGGATCCTCCGACAGCGAAATCGTCGGCGGTGTTGCCCGTCATTTCGAGGTTGTCGATGTCAACGGCATACAGTGATTTTGAATATGCCTTCTTGACAATGTTGTTGAGTATGCGGGCCCCCTGATGGCGGCTGCGGGCCACATAGGAGTCGCCGGCCACATATACTGTGATATATCCGCCGGTCAACGAGCTGTTCTTCAGAGTGAAGTTGTCGCAGGTCGAGCCTGATTCCTGTCCGGCGTCGGTGCGCACAAGCGACGTGCCGCTGTAGCCGCTCGTCATTTCGGGCGCTGTGGCAACTATATTGTCGAGGGTGACATCATGAGAGCCGTTGTAGACGTAAATTCCGGCTTTCCACTCATTTGTGGCCGCCTTGACCGAGAGGTCGCGGACGGTGACGTATGGAGTGTCCTCGATAATGACGATACCGTCTTTGTCGACATCCTTGAAGGCCGGGGAGATAACCGTCTGGTCGCGGTCGGCGCCTTTGATTGTCAGAGTGTTGGTTTTCGAGGTGCCTTTCACTGATTTCAGGCGCACGGTCTCGGCAAACGACTTGGCGGCAAGAGTGAAGGTCACGGGACCTTCGATTCCTTTTTCGAGAGCCGAGGCCATAGCAGCGATATTCTCATAGTCGGCCGATTCTCCGCCGACGCTGTATTCGCCTGCTGCCAGACCGGCTGTGAGCGTAACTTTGGCGGCCTCGCTTTCAAGAGTCTTGACTGTCGAGTTATATTCGACGGATTTCAGCTGAACCGAAGTCTCGGTTCCGTCAGCTGCAGCGGCGTTGAAATCGGCTACGAGGAATAGGCGGTGGATTCCGCGTTTGACGAGGTCGTAGGCTTCGGCGCCTTTCAGGCTGACGTCGCCGGCTGAGCTGACAGTGGCTTCGGCCACGAGATCAGATACCGCGGAGTTGAACACCGTGTTGGTCGTTGCGGCATAGAGGGCGAGACGCGTCACGTCGCTGCTGACAGCGGCGGTGATGCCGTTGAGCAGGTTGTCCCCTTTGTCACCTTTAATGTCGAGGTCGACATTGAGCACGACGAAGTCTTTCGAACCGCGCACGGTCTTGGCATTGTCGCCGGCAGCCGGAGTGGTTGTCACGTCGCCGAGCTTGAAGTCTTCTTTGGCGCGGACGCCGATTTCGAGGTCGAAACCGTCGAGGGTCTTTCCTGTGGGAGTCTTTACTACGATAGTTACCGAGCCGTCGGCTGCTTCAGAAGTGAGATTGGCGGGGCCTGTGGTTGTCATGTAGCCTGTGGCTGAGCCGAGGCGGTTGCTGCTGCTGGCTTCGCGGCCGCTGTAGATGTCCATGTGGCCGTTGCCTATCGAGAATGTTCCCGAGGTGTTGACGGTGATAACGCTGTTTGCGTCGGTAGGAACGAAGGTGAATGAGGCTGTTTTGCTCGAACCGATGACGCTTCCTATTTTGCCGTCGGCTCCCCCGTCGTCGAGGAAGTGGAGGTTGCGGCTGACGTTGACAATGTGATTGCCGGCGTCGAGGATGGTTATGAGCTTGATTGTGCGCGTTCCTTCGGGATCGAACGAGGCGGGAATGGTGGTGCCGTCGGCTGCAGTGAACCCTGTCAGAGCTGCGTCGATGGCCGTCTCGGGCTCGGCGTCGGATTTGATGTCGGCGCATACCCACCAGTTGGTGTTTCCTTCCGAAAGTTCCAGAGAACCGTTGATGGTCATCGATGCGGCGGCGTCTGCTTCGCCGAACAGAGTGGCTTCGGCGAGGTTGTCGGCAGTCCCGGCATAGACCTTGACTTTCGTCATTGCCGACGCGCCTGTCAGACTGAGCGCAACGCTCTTCACTGTGAGCTTCGACTTCGTGCCTTCGGCCTCGGTGACGAACTTGATGAGGTCGACGTTCGATGCTCCGACGCCTGCGTCGGCGGTGTTCTGTGTGCCGGTGACGCCGGTGATGGTCATGTCGTGGTCAATGAATTCCCTGACGGTGGCTGTCCATCCTTTCTCACAATAGTAGGAAGAGCTTGCTTTCGGATTGAATTTAACTGTCAGAGAGCCGTCGGCGGCAGCCGAGCGGACGCGGGCAGGCGGATTCATGGCGTCGTCGGTACTCTTCACGCTCCAGACGAGATTGTCGGCCTGACATTCCGAGCCGTTGTAGATCTCGAACACGGCGCGAGTGCTGTAGCTCGACGATGAGTAGTAGACGGCGAATTCCGAGAAGTCGAGCTGGGCGCGTGCGCCGGGTGTTGCGGGTTTGAAGATGACGATGCGGTCGGTCGATCCGTCGGCATATTTGCCCGAGAAGCCTTCTTCCGACTTGAACTGCCATGGTTGGCTGAGAGTTACGGTCTGGGTGCCTTCGAGGGCATAAACTACGTTAAGTACGTCGCGCGAAGCAGCGACGGCGGGGGTCAGTGTGTTCGATGTTCCGCCAGCGGTCACGCCATTGAGTGTCAGCTCAGCTTTGGCGCCGTTGGCCACTCCGTCGTTGACAACGGCGTCGAGGCGGAAGTAGTTGTGACCTTCGGCAAGCTGAGCGTTGAGGCCCGTAAGATCGAGTTCGCTGCCGGTGTTCTCCTTGCTGTCGCCGAGTTTGTAGAGTTTGGCGGCACTGACGTTTTCGCCCTTGGTAAAGTCGATTGCGGTCAGGCTCATCGGATTCTGTGAGTTATCGGTTACGATGTCGAACAGAATCATCGGGGTCTGCTGTCCCATGCCTACGGTCTTGTTGTCGCCGGTGAGCGTTTCGCCTTTGACCGACGAAATTGTCATGGGCCCGGGAATATACTGTCCGACGACTGCTTTCCACCCCTTGGCGGGAACGCCTGTCGTGCTCGTGAAGCTGAGGGTCAGCGAGCCGTCGGCGGCAGCCGACTTGACCAGCGCGGAGTTCTCCTTGAGCAGGGTTTTCAGAAGATTGGCCTCGTTGACTTCTGTGCCGTTGTAGATTTTGAGCACGTCGTTAAGTCCGATCGACGAGGTGTTGAACAGGGCCAGTTCGGTGAAGTCGATCTTTATGGCCTTTCCGACCTCCGAGGGCTTGAATGTTATAATGCCCGATGTCTTTTCGGGATAGTTGGCGTCGGGGCCTCCGGCGTCGAAGAAGTCGGTGTCGCCCGAGATGGTGAACGTTTGGGCGTTTTCACCCTCGGTCATATAAATGGTATTGTCTACCATCGGTGCACCGGTGACGGCGCCGGAGACATCGCGGTCTGTGCCTCCGAGTTTCAGAGTGGCGAGTACGCAGGCCGGCAGCGTGCCCGAAGCATCGGGCTGGATGTCGGCAATGACATAATATTTGTTCGCGCCCGGACGCAGGTTGCCGCTCGTGACGGCGAGGATGCCTCCCTCGGCGGTGGCTACGACCGTCTCGTCGGTCGGTGTGGTCGACGTCGACAGGCGCACATTGTCAAACAGAGTGGGGGAGGGGGTGAAGTTCACCTGAAGGCGGTCGATCGAAAGGGGATTGTTGAGCCCTTCGGTAGTGACCTGATAGGCGGCAAGAATCTGGTTTCCGGCGCCGCGGCGTGGACGGGCGATGTCGGTCAGGGCCGAAACACTCTTATATTCCATGTCGGTGGCTTTTACCGAAGAGACGCGGATTTTGACCGTGCCTTTCGAGCCTGATTTCGACGAGAAGCCGAGACTGAGTTTGCCGTCGGCCGACTCTGAGGTGTAGGTCGTTCCGGCCGACCCGTTCTGAAGCTTGAGCTTCCAGCCGGCGGGTAGATAGCCCGACTGGTCTTTTCCGTCGCTGGTGCCGTAGCCGACTTTGGCGATTGCGCCGTCGTAGACGAGCACATAACAGGTGTTGTCGCATGTATTCTCGAGAACCTCTATCGAGATTACCTCTCCTGCGTTCTTCGGAACGAACACGGCGCCGTTGTCTTTATACGACGGAACATTCGTGCCCGGATTGCAGTAAGTGATCGAACCGTCGACGGTAAACGCCTCTTCGAGGCCATCGCCGTTCTTGATGTAGTAGACGCCGTCGGTTTCGCTCCATGCACCGTAACCCGGAAGCGCTGAAGCGAGAATGAGCGTCAATAGCATCAGTCTGTGTAGAATTTTCATTGGCATATTTTTAGATGATTAAAAAATTTGTTCCTGTCGTTCAAAAGCCTTCAGCTTTTGGCGGACAAGAACAGATGCCAATGAATCTGACGGAACGATACGCGCGAACCGGCGCAACCGTCTGTTCTGACACCCTTAGCTCTATTCCGCGAGAGCTGTCGGCGGGTTGTCGGCAACGGGCAGGTCTTCCGGCTCGTCTCCTGTCGGTGCGAGGCCTTCCCATCTGATGTCGACAGTGGCGCTCAGGTCGCAACGACCTTTTTGGTGTGAGACTTACGGCAGCGGGTCTGCCGGGGCTTCTAACCCCGTTCCCTTTTAAGACGCCTTTCGAGGGGCGTCACCCTGTTGCTTTCGGCTGCAAAGTTACAATTACATAGTCAGTCACAAGCGGTTTTAATATTTATTAACACATGAATCGTCTACAAGTGCAAAAAAAGTAAAATGGAGAAAAGCATCTTGCATATTATTCGTAAATTTGCGGCTTGAAACACAAACCCTGACCGACGATGTTTAACTTATTCAGCGCCAAACGCAAGCCGCAGCAACTGTTCTTCCATACCGACATCCACTGCCATATCGTGCCGGGTGTCGACGACGGTTCGCCAACCGTTGAAACATCGCTCGAGCTGCTCGAAAGAATGCACTCCTGGGGTTTTAGGCGCATTATCGCGACCCCTCACATGACCCAGGATACATTTGAGAATACCCCCGACATCCTCGACCCCGCGCTCCAGAGCCTTCAGGACGCTGCCGCCGGGCCGTTCCCCGACATGGAGATAACCCGCAGCTGCGAACACCGTATCGACGACTTCTTTATCTCACAGCTCGAAAAAGGACTGATTCTGCCTTTCCCCGGCAATTTTATCCTTGTTGAGAATTCTTTCGTTCAGGAGCCGTGGAATCTTGATCAGATGCTTTTCGACCTTCACATAAAGGGATATCATCCGATCATGGCCCATCCCGAACGATTCCGCTATTATCAGGCTAACCGCGAACGCTATAAGCAGCTTCACAACGCCGGCAATCTCTTCCAGATCAATCTTCTCAGTCTTTCGGGTTACTACGGAAAGTCGACGAAGCAGCAGGCCGAATGGCTGGTCAACGAAGGGCTCGTCGATTTTATCGGTACCGACCTTCATCACCACCGCCATGCCGACAGCATCGAGGCATATCTCAGTTCGCGCGACTATCGCCGGCTGGCCGAAAGCGGGCTGAAGATCGGCAACGACACGACGTTCCCTCGCGACTGACAACCTGTTATATCAACATAAAAACTGCACAAAACGTCGGTTTTGTGCAGTTTTTTGATGGTATTTCATTTCTGTTCCGAAAAAAATCGCTAACTTTGCAGCCTAATAAAAATGCAGCAGTCGGCACTCGCCCGACAAATACAGTATCTTCAATGAAGCTCTTACAAGCAAAATTAGCGCGTTACACCGCCCCTCAGGAGGCTAAAGCAGCAGGCGTCTATCCCTATTTCCGGGCCATCTCTTCCGAACAAGACCCCGAGGTCATCATTAACGGCAAGAAGGTGCTGATGTTCGGCTCGAACTGCTATTCAGGACTTGTCAACGATCCGCGTCTGAAAGAAGCCGCCATTGAAGCGACCCGTAAGTACGGCACTGGTTGCGCCGGCTCCCCTTTCCTCAACGGAACTCTCGATCTTCATAAAAAACTCGAAGCCCGCATAGCCGAGTATATCGGGAAAGAAGACGTAATGATCTATTCAACCGGTTTCGGCGTCAACCTCGGCGTTGTGTCGACGCTGACAGGCCGCGAGGACTATATCCTCTGGGACGAGCAGGATCATGCTTCCATTATCGAAGGTCGCCGTCTGTCGTTCAGCCAGCAGTTCAAATACAAACACAACGACATGGCCTCGCTTGAGAAGCAGCTTCAGAAATGCGATCCCGACAAGGTGAAGCTTATCGTCACCGACGGCGTCTTCTCGATGGAAGGCGACGTGGCCAACCTGCCTGAGATCGTGCGTCTCGCAAAGCAGTATAATGCAAGTGTGATGGTCGACGAAGCCCACGGCATCGGCGTCTTCGGCCGCGGAGGCCGCGGAACCTGCGACCACTTCGGCGTGACCAAGGATGTCGACCTCATTATGGGCACATTCTCGAAGTCGTTCGCCTCGCTTGGCGGATTCATTGCCACCGACAAGGAGATCACCAACTTCCTGCGCCACCACTCGCGCTCCTATATCTTCACCGCCTCGATCACTCCAGCTTCGACGGCTGCCTGCCTCGCTGCAATCGACATCCTCGAGAAAGAGCCCGAGCGTCAGGAGCATCTCTGGGAGCTCACCAACTACGCCCTCGAAGGGTTCCGTTCGATGGGTTTCGAGATCGGCAACACCTCGACTCCGATCATTCCGCTGTTCATACGCGACGATTTCAAGACATTCGCCATTACCCACGATCTTCTCGAAGACGGCGTCTTCGTCAATCCTGTCGTGACTCCGGCTGTCGCTCCCGAGGATACCCTCATACGCTTCAGCCTTATGGCCACCCATACCCGCGAACAGGTGACCACAGCCCTCGAAAAGATCGCAAAGGTCTTCCGCAAATACAAGCTCATTCCCGAAGAATCGGCTCTCTGAGAAATATCAATCCCGTGACTCGCCGAAGCGGATCACGGAATTGCTGTATCTTGACGTCCCGACTGTCAGATGCTGTCGGTTTCGGCCTCGGCCTCGGCCTCATGTTCCGGTGCCGGTTTTACGGCAGCAGGCTTCGGCCCTTCGGGAGCGTCAGCCGGCTCCGGACTGACCTTGTCGGGGAAGATGGTGACGAGAATGTCTTTTGTTACCATCCCCTTCAGCTTCACGATATTCTCGTTGTGGACACGGATGCAGCCGTGGCTGCGCCGTCCGGGAATAGAGCCGGGAGCATTCGTGCCGTGGATGCCGATGCCCGTATAGAAAGGCGTGTTAAGCGCAAGAAAGAACGGGCCGTAGCATTTCTGATTGGTGTCTTTGTAAGTCCAGTCTGTCGATATATAGGCTCCGTAGAGTTTGAAGGTGCCCTCCGAGGTCTTGCAGTCGTCGCGGGTTTTCTTCTGTCCGCGGTTGCGCGACGTGCACACGGGGAACGACATCAGCTTGTCGCCGAAAGCATTGCACAGGTCGAGCCGGCAGGCGTCCTTGCGTATCTCGATTTTACGCGGCATGAACATACGGCCCGGAACGGTCGACAGCTCGCGGTCGATATGCTTGCGCCCGTCTTCGGGGAGAACAGGTTTCTCCGTACCGCCGTAGGCAGCCAGAGCCGCTTCGACGGCAGGACTGAAAAACGGAGCCTCGGCCTCAGTCTGCGCGGGGGGGTCGTCGGCGAAAACCGGCAGCGTCAGAGAAGCAACCAAAGTGATAAAGAGTAGTCGGTGTTTCATAGGAATTGCAAAGGTACGCAAAATTTCGGCATTTCCTCGCTCTCTACACCGCTCTCTCAAAAAATATCGTCCTGAAACCATTAAAATGCGCGGCGGGAGCGATGAGGTGTCGGAAAAAATTGCTATCTTTGCGCGCAATAAAATTCAACCATTTTTTTACGGTATGTCATTTATTGCAGATAGAGTTAAGATGGATGGTCTGACGTTCGACGACGTCTTGCTGATTCCGGCCTACAGCGAAGTGCTTCCCAGAGAAGTTAGTCTGTCAACCAAGTTTTCGCGCAACATAACGCTGAATGTTCCTATCGTTTCGGCAGCGATGGACACAGTTACGGAGGCGCAGCTCGCTATAGCCATAGCGCGTGAGGGCGGTATCGGAGTCATCCATAAGAACATGACAATCGCCGAGCAGGCCCGTCAGGTTCACGCTGTCAAGCGTGCCGAGAACGGCATGATCTACGATCCCGTGACTATCTCTGTCGACGCCACCGTGGGCGACGCGCTGAAGATGATGGAAGAATACCATATCGGCGGAATTCCCGTTGTCGATGCCGGAAGATTCCTCGTTGGCATTGTCACAAACCGCGACCTGCGTTTCGAAGACAATCTCAACCGCCCCGTCAGGGAGGTCATGACAACCGAGAACCTTGTCACCACCTCGCAGTCGACCAATCTCGACGAGGCTGCAAAGATTCTTCAGCGCCATAAAATCGAGAAACTTCCCGTTGTCGACGGCGAAGGCCATCTCGTAGGACTTGTCACCTATAAGGATATAACGAAAGCCAAAGACAAACCGCTCGCCTGCAAAGACGCGCTCGGTCGCCTGAGAGTGGCTGCCGGAGTCGGCGTCACAGCCGATTCGATGCAGCGTGTCGACGCGCTTGTCGAGGCCGGTGTCGACGCTATTGTCATCGATACCGCCCACGGCCATTCGCGTGGCGTCATCGGCGTGCTGAAGGCCATCAAGGAAAAATATCCCGAAAAAGATGTCGTTGTCGGAAATATCGCTACCGGCGAGGCTGCCCGCTACCTCGTCGACAACGGCGCCGACGGCGTCAAGGTCGGCATCGGCCCCGGCTCGATCTGCACGACGCGCATTATCGCCGGTGTCGGTGTGCCTCAGCTGACGGCTGTCTACGACGTCGCCAAGGCTCTCGAAGGCACTGGCGTACCTCTGATCGCCGACGGTGGAATCCGCTACAGCGGAGACATCGTGAAAGCCCTCGCCGCCGGCGCCTACAGCGTCATGCTCGGCGGAATGCTTGCCGGTGTAGAGGAAAGCCCGGGCGACACTATCATCTTCAACGGCCGCAAATATAAGACCTATCGCGGCATGGGCTCGCTCGAAGCTATGGAGAAAGGCTCGAAAGACCGCTATTTCCAGGCCAATGAAACCGACGCCAAGAAACTCGTGCCTGAGGGTATCGCCGCCCGCGTGCCCTATAAGGGAACACTCTACGAGGTCGTCTATCAGACCCTCGGCGGCCTCCGCGCCGGTATGGGCTATTGTGGTGCCCGCGACATCGAGGCGCTTCACCACGCCCAGTTCACGCGCATAACCGCCGCCGGCGTCAACGAAAGCCATCCCCACGACGTCGCCATCACCAGCGAAGCTCCCAACTACAGCGCCCGCGAGCGCTGATCCCGCTCTCTCGCCCATGACCTCACAACGGCATATCCGTCCCGCGCGGATATGCCGTTTCTGCTTTGGGTGTTGTCAGGCGATGTCAGATATTCCTCGAACTTCAATATGTCAGTGAGCATTTACAATACTGAAAGTTCAATATTTAAATCTGTTGTGCGTGATTCACAAACTCAAATACTACTCAGTGGAAGTAATCATCTTCGACGGCGAAAGCTACACTGAAGAAGTAGAAGTGCGAAACGCCGACGAGGCGCAGTAAATCGCTGCCGCCCTCCACGAAGATGGCGACTACACGATGATACAGAGCCGCGACGCAGACTGTAAATCTCAGAGAACAGGCTGATTGTTATGATGACACTTTTATCGGTAACATAAGGCGCTCGTAGTCGGGTTGCAGGCGCGCGACAAGCGCTATGAGGCGCGATATCTCTAAATGAGGTTGTGTCGTAATTTTGACACAGCCTCCTGCTTTATAGCGAATAGTCGCGCCGGGGTAGGGGTGCAACGCGACACTCCCGACGGTTTGTCGTCCTGGCGTAGGGCTGCAACGTGGTGCAGCCGCTGTCAGACAGAGGGTTAGGCTGCTCCACGGAGCAGCCCTACTTGTCGCTGTTTGGCGCCTCAGGCATGTTGGTCGGGGGTATTTTGGGGATGACGCAATAAAGAGCGGGGGAGTTTCGTTATTTTTTTGTAATTTTGGGGCTTGAAAAAGCCGTGGGCAAACTATGCTCATCCCTTACGACTTAAACATCTGAACTACGATGAAAAAAATTCTAATCCCGGCAGCGCTGATTGCAGCCGCCATTCTCTCCGGTGCTGCCAAAAAGAACGATCCGACCCTTATGACTGTCAACGGCAAGCCCGTTAAGGTCAGCGAGTTCACTTATCTTTATAATAAGAACAACCAGCAGCAGGCCGAGCCCCAGACTCTCGACGAATATGTCGATATGTTCGTCAACTACCGCCTGAAGGTGGCCGACGCCGAGGCTGCCGGTCTCGATACGACTGCCGCTTTCAAGAAAGAATACGACGGATATTGCGACGATCTGGCCAAGCCTTTCCTGACCGATTCGACCGTCGTCGAAAAGCTCAGCCGTGAGGCCTACGAGCGCATGAAAAAGAATGTCAAGGTAAGCCATATAATGCTTCCGATCGGCCGCACTCCCGATGAGCGCATGGCAAACCGCGCCCGCCTCGACAGTATCAGAACCGCCATTCTCAACGGCGCCGATTTCGGAGATATGGCTGTGAAATATTCGTCGGATCGCTCGGCTCAGCGCAACCGCGGTTCGATGGGATATGTCAAGTCAGGATCTTTCCCTTATCCGTTTGAATATGCTGCCTACAATACTCCTGTCGGACAGATTTCGGAGGTTATCGACGATGCCCCCTACGGATGGCATATCATCCGCGTTGACGACGTCCGTCCCGACGCCGGCGAATGGCACGCCCGCCATATCCTTAAACTGACCCGCGGCCTCGACGAAGCAGCCGCAGCAGCCAAAAAAGCTCAGATCGATTCGATCTACAATGTGCTCGCCGGTGGCGCCGATTTCGCCGAGGTTGCCGCCAAGGAGAGTGAAGATCCCGGATCGGCGCGTCGCGGCGGCGATGTCGGCTGGTTCGGCTCGGGCCGTATGGTGCCTGAGTTTGAGAATGCAGTGGCCGGAGCTGCAGACGGTCAGATAACCAAGCCGTTCGCTACCAGCTACGGCTATCATATCGTAGAACGTCTCGGCCATCGCGATCTTGCCGACTACGAGAGCATGCGCCAGAATATCGCCGCACAGATCGGTCGTGACAGCCGTAGCGCCGAACCGCGCCGCGCCAAGGTCGCACAACTCCGCAGCCAATACGGCGCCAAGCTCGATCCCAAGGGACTGGCCAAGGCCGACGCCCTCATCGACAAGCATCAGGGCATCGACTCTGTCACTCTGTCGCATCTCCTTTCCGACTGGACGACCATCGGCGTTGTCGGCAGTCATAAGGTCAAACTCAGCGATGCTGCTGCGGCTATGCCCAAATACGACGGCAAAGTCAGCGCCGCTGCCGGTAAAGACGAATTCCGCAAGGCTGCCGAAACGGCTCTCGACAACGCCACTGTCGAGACAGCCCGTGAGAATCTCGCCGCTGTCGACGAGAACTACCGCAACCTGACCAAGGAATACCGCGACGGCATTCTTCTGTTCGACGTCAGCAACGACCGCGTATGGGATCGCAGTAATAAAGACACCAAAGGTCTTGAAGACTTCTTCAACCTCCATCGCGCGAACTACAGCTGGGACGCTCCGCGCTACAAGGGCGTGATCGTGTCGGCCACTAACGACTCCATCGCCGATGCCGCGAAAGCCTATCTTAAGGCCAATCCTGTAGGTCTCGACTCTATCGTCGCCAAACTTCGCGACCAGTTCGGCCGCAATGTGAAGGTCGAGCGCAAGCTCTTCCCGAAAGGTGAAGACTCCGTTATCGACTATGTCGCTTTCGGAGGCGAGAAGCCTGCTGCCCAGGGAAAATGGACTTCGTTCTTCCTTCTTGAGGGCAAGCTGCTGAATGCTCCCGAAGAGGTCGGCGACGTGCGCTCGGCTGTAGTCAACGATTATCAGAAATATCTCGAGCAGGAGTGGCTTACCGAGCTTAAAGCCAAATATCCGGTTGTCATCAACAAGAAAGAGCTTGAGAAGATCCGCAAAGCAGAAGCGGCTAAAAAGTAAATACTAAAGTGAATATCAAGAAAGTAGCCATACTGGCCGGACTTTGTGCGGCGGCAACACTTGTTGTTGTCGCCGGCACTGATAATGTCGCCGAAGAGGTGGCATGGGTTGTCGGCGACCAGCCTATCTGGAAATCCGACATCGAGGAAGCCTACCAGCAGATGCTCGCCGAGCGCATGCCCGTCAACGGCGACCCCTATTGTGTCATTCCTGAGCAGCTTGCCGTTGAGAAGCTCTATCTCCATCAGGCCGATCTCGACACTGTCGAGGTGCAGCCGACAATGATATCGCAGCAGGTCGAGAGCCAGCTGAATTATTATGTCGCCAACCTTGGCTCGAAGGAGAAGGTCGAGCAGATGTTCCGCAAATCGTTTCCCGAAATGCGCGAGAAACTGACCGAGATGCTGACGAACCGCAGCCGCATCCAGCAGGTTCAGATGGCTCTGACAAAAGACATCAAGACAACGCCCGCCGACGTGCGCCGCTATTTTCAGAATCTTCCGGCCGACAGTGTCCCTTATGTGCCGCTGACGGTCGAGACCCAGATTCTGACTCTTTCGCCCGCCATTCCGCGTCAGGAGATCGAAGACGTCAAGGCGCGCCTCCGCGATTATGCCGACCGCATAAACCGCGGCGAAAGCGATTTCTCTACGCTGGCGATCCTCTACAGCGAAGACGGCTCGTCGTCGCGCGGAGGCGAGACAGGATTTATGGGCCGCGGCCAGATGGTGCCTGAATATGCTGCCGTGGCTTTTAATCTGACCGACCCTAAAAAGGTGTCGAAAATTGTCGAGACGGAATTCGGCTTCCATATCATTCAGCTCATCGAGAAGCGCGGCGACCGAATCAACACCCGCCATATCCTTCTCCGTCCGAAGGTAAGCGACAAAGACCTGACCGAGGCCCTCGAGCGTCTCGACACTCTCCGCAACGACATCGTTGTCGATAAAAAAGGCACTTTCGAACAGGCTGTGGCTCTGCTCAGTCAGGACAAGGACACCCGTAACAATCGCGGGATAATGGTCAACGACAACACCGGCACAACCCGTTTCGAGATGTCGCAGCTGCCTCCCGAGGTGGCGCGTGCGGTTGCCGGCCTCCAGCCCGGCGAAATCTCAAAGCCGTTCATGATGAAAGACCAGAAACTTAACCGTGACGTTGTCGCAATGGTGAAACTGACATCGCGGCTCGAAGGCCATAAGGCCAATCTTGCCGACGACTATCAGCAGATAAGCGCTATGTATGAAGATGCCCAGCGCTCAAAGATTCTCGCCGACTGGCTCGAGAAAAAAATAGCCGACACCTCGGTGCGCATCGAAGACAACTGGCGAAACTGCGAGTTCACCCATAAAGGCTGGATTAAAGAAAAGCAATCGTCGGCCAATGAATAAGCCTCAGTGCGACCCGTCTTTGAGAAATCGTCGCCCCCTGCGCCGCCTGCTGGCAGCTCTGGGGGCGGTGGCGTTGCTTACGCTTCCGCCCGCCCTGGCTGCCCCTCCCGCTCCGAAAGCCGCGAAGTCACCGGCTCCGGCAAAGAAGGAGGCTCCGCTTAAGCCGGTGATTCCCTCGGCCAACCGTCATCAGCCGGGAAAGGTGTTCCTCGAACATGCCGATATGCTCGAGCTCGACGAGATGCGTTCGCGCGACTATCAGATTCTGCGCGGTTCGGTGGTGTTCCGTAAAGACAATATGTTCATGTATTGCGACAGCGCCTATTTTTATGAGGCGTCGAATTCGCTCGATGCTTTCGGAAATGTCAGGATGGAACAGGGCGACACTCTGTTTGTCTATGGCGACGAGCTGAACTATAACGGTCTCGACGAAATGGCGCGCCTCTTCGCCAACCCCGGCAAGAAAGTCCGGCTCGTCAACCGTGACGTGAAAATCGAGAGCGACCGCTTCGACTATGACCTCGCGCGCAATGTCGGCAGCTACGACCTCGGCGGAAAGCTCAGCGACCGGCAGAACACTCTGACCTCGCTCGAGGGCTACTATTACCCCGCTACAAAGGACGCCTATTTCTATAAGGATGTCAGACTGTTCGGCCCGCACGGCAACGACACGCTCAGGATGTTCACCGACTCGCTGAAATATAATACCGGCACGCATATCGCCGAGCTTCTGTGCTCCACCCGTATCATTAACCGCGACGGCGAGATCAATTCGAGCAGCGGATTCTACAATACTCAGTCGGGCATTGCCGACCTCTTCTCGCGCTCGACCGTCGTCACCCGCCGAGGCAACACTCTGACGGGCGACACCCTTTTCTACGACAGGCAGAAAGGCTACGGCGAGGCGTTCGGCAATATGGTGCTGACCGACTCGGTGCGTCAGTCGACTCTTATCGGCGATTACGGATACTACTGCGAGCTTAACGACAGCGCCATGGCGACCGGTAACGCCCTGGCTATGGAATATTCGCGCCGCGACACCCTCTGGCTCCACGGCGACACTATCCGCGCGTTCCGTTTCCCCGACTCGACGACAGTCACCAACGCCTACGGCGGCGTTCGTTTCTTCCGCAAGGATATTCAGGGAATGTGCGATTCGCTCAGCTTCCGCGAGCGTGACTCGATTCTGCGGATGTACCGCCATCCGATGATCTGGAGCGGTGCCCGCCAGATCCACGGCAATCTCATTGCCGTCCATCTCAACGATTCAACGGCCGACTGGGTGCGTCTGCCCGATTTCGGCATGATGGTCGAGCATATCGCTGAAGACTGCTACGACCAGCTCAGCGGCTCCGACATGAGTGTCTGGCTCAACGACACGACCGTGCAGCGCCTCTTTATCGACGGTAATGTGCAGATAATCACCTTTCCGATGGAGCGCGACTCAAGCTATAATAAATTCACCTTTGTCGAGACGAGCTATCTCGACGGACTCTTCACCGGCAATCAGGTCGACAGCATCGTCATGTGGCCCGAGACATCGGGAAAAGTGACGCCGCTCTATCTGGCCAAGCGGTCGAGCTATTTCCTGCCTAACTTCCAGTGGTATCAGCAGATGCGGCCGCTGGCTCCCGACGAGGTGTTCGACACTCCCGAGGGGATGACCGAACTGCTGCGCAGCCCCGAAGTAGGCGGCAAACGGCGTCCGACGGCCATGACCGGAATCGAAGACCGGCTGACGCCGAAGGTGCCTGACCGCGGCCCTGAGCCTGTGTCGCCGCCACCAGGCGATCCGTCGCTTGTCGGACTGCCGCCTGAACCGACGGCGGTCACCGAGTCTCCTGAACCTGTTAAGCCTCCGACAGACCAATGAGTGACATTATAAAACTACTGCCCGATTCAGTTGCCAACCAGATAGCCGCCGGCGAGGTCATTCAGCGACCGGCGTCGGTGGTGAAAGAGCTGGTCGAAAACGCTGTCGACGCCGGAGCGTCGGCGATAACCATCGTTGTCAAAGACGCCGGACGGACACTTATTCAGGTCATTGACAACGGCCGCGGCATGAGCGATACCGATGCGCGCATGGCATTCGAACGCCACGCCACGAGCAAAATTTCGGCTGCCGACGATCTGTTCGGATTGACCACTATGGGCTTCCGCGGCGAGGCGCTTGCCTCGATATGCGCGGTTGCCCGCGTCGAAGTGCGCACAAAAACCAAAGATGCCGCCGTCGGCACGCGGCTCGTCATCAATGGCTCCGAAGTAGAGAGCCAGAAGCCCGAGAGCGCGGCTACCGGAACGAATATGCAGGTCAAGAACCTGTTCTATAACGTGCCGGCCCGCCGTAAGTTCCTGAAAAAGGATGCCGTTGAGATGGCTGCCATAACCCGCGAGTTCGAGCGCCTGGCGCTGGTCAATACGGGGATAGACTTCACGCTTATCCATAACGACGTGACAATCTTTTCGCTGCGCCGTTCCACAGAACTGCGCCGCATCGCCGATCTCTTCGGAAAGAATCTCGACAAGCAGCTCATTCCCGTCGAGGCCTCGACATCGCTTGTCGAACTCCGCGGATTTGTCGGGCTTCCCGAATATGCGCGGCGCCGCAATCCGCTCCAGTATCTGACCGTCAACGGCCGCAATATGCGCCATCCGGTGTTCCATAAGGCCGTTCTCGAATGTTACGAGGGGCTGCTGGGCCCCGATGTCCAGCCCAACTATTTCATGGATTTCAAAGTCGATCCCTCGACAATAGATGTCAATATCCATCCGACAAAAAACGAGATAAAGTTCGAAAACGAACTTGCCATACGTCAGATTCTCGTGGCGGCGGTCAAGGAATCGCTCGGACGTTTCAACGCAGTTCCGTCGATCGACTTCGAGGCGGCCGATGTTCCCGACATTCCGGCTTTTGCTTCAAAACCGGTGGCGCCTTGCGCCGACAATCCTTTCGCCGCGACCGAACCGCCTCGGGTGCCCGACCGCCCTGTCGCCCGTGAGACCGAGAACTGGGACAGGTTCTACGACGCTTTCAACTCGCGGCGCGCCGACGCGCTCGACAGTGCGGCCGGCAATTCTATGAACACCCGCGAAGTATCGTTCGAACCGGCCAGAAAAGTGCTTCAGAGCGAGCTTGAGCTTGAAGGCGCGGCTCCGGCCTCGACGGCGATGCAGATAAAGAACCGATATATTGTCATGGCCGCTCGCGACGGCATTATGGTAATCGACCAGCACAGGGCCCACGAGCGCGTTCTTTTCGACCGCTATATGAAGCGCCCTGACGAGGGACAGGCCGGCTCGCAGCGCGTAATTTTCCCCACTACAATCAGTCTGAGCCCGTCGCAGAGCGCATTGTTGTCGTCGTTGCGCCCCGAGATAGAGAAGTGGGGCTTCGATCTGGCGCCGATGGGGCAGGGGACATGGAGCATCAACGGCCTTCCCCCTAATGTGAACGAGACATCGGCGGCCGAGATTATAACCGCCATGCTTGAAAGCGCTGCCGAACAGGGCAGTCTGCCGACCGACGAGATGCGGCGGAAAATGGCCATGGCCATGGCTGCGACAGCTTCCGTCAAGGCCGGTCAGCCGCTTAACCCCGAGGAAATCGACCGCATAACCGGCGAGTTGCTCGCTCTTGACCATCCGGCTCTCACAGCCGACGGCCGCCGGACATTCCTGATTATTCCCTTTGACCAGATAACCAGAATGTTGCAATGAGAGCGCTGATTGTTTCGCTGTTGACACTGCTGTCGGTAGTGACCGGATTCGGCCAGACCGATTCAGTCAGGGTGAGCCTCATCACCTTTTTTCCCGGTTCGGAGATTTTCGAACTTGAGGGACATACGGGGCTTAGAATCAGGGATTTGCGCACTCATGACGATGTCATATATAACTGGGGAACTTTCGATTTCAACAGCCCCGGGTTTGTCTATCGTTTCGTCATGGGGGAGACCGACTATACGGTTGCCGCAGCTCCGACCGACCTCTTCCTGATGGCCTACGAGGCGCAGGGACGCCGTATCGTCGAGCAGGAACTGAATCTGACGCCGGCCGAGACTGCGCGCCTGAAAGCGCTTGTCGACGAGAATATGCTGCCCGAAAACCGCGTCTACCGATATAATTATGTGCTCGACAACTGCGCCACGCGCCCTCTGGCAATAGTCAGGCGCGCGCTCGCCAGCGATACGTTGGCTCTTGCACAGGCCGCACGCCCCGGGCAGAACACCTTCCGGAAAGTCATGCGCGGCTACCACTGCAACTATCCCTGGTATCAGTTCGGAATCGATCTGGCTCTCGGGTCGGGTATCGACCGTCAGATCGACAACGATGCTCGGTCATTCGCTCCGGCAGATCTCATGACGATGGTGGCCGATGCCGACATTGTGGCGGCCGACGGTAGCCGTCGCCCGTTGGTCGGCACAACGAAAGTTCTCAACGACATTCCGGCTGACAATGCCGTCAGACCTGCCACGCCGTCGCTGCTGACGCCTGCGGCAGTCGCATGGGCGGTCTTTGCCATAGCTCTGGCGCTCAGTGTCGCCGACATTCGGCGCCGGCGCCTCTCGGCCTGGTTCGATGTGCTGTTCTACAGCCTCTGCGGTCTGGCGGGTCTGTTGCTGACTTTCCTGATTTTTATAAGCGTCCACGAGGCGACTTCTCCCAACTGGCTCTATCTCTGGCTCAACCCGCTCTGTTTCATCGCGGCGGTGGGCGTTGTCATAAAATCGGCCGCAAAGATGGTAGTTTCGTGGCAAATGCTTAATTTTGCACTCTTGATTATTCTCTGTGGAGTCGGCATAGCCGGCGTCCAGAGTCTGAATGCGGCATTTTGGCCTCTCATAGGGGCTGATATGTTGCGCAGCATAACGTATATAGTGATCTACCGATGCAATCGCTCAAAGAAAAGCAGCTGAAAAGCCGGCGACTCGCCGCCATGGTAGTGGCGTCGCTCGTCGGTGTCGCCGTCGTGGCGCAGACAGCGCCGAAAGTGCCTGCGAAGCCGGCGCTTGTCCTCGGAATCACCGTCGAGGGTCTCAGTGACACCTACCTCGAGCTTTTGCGCGGTTATTTCGGTGCCAACGGCTTCAACCGCCTGATCAACGACGGTGTCGTCTTCACCGATGTCGACTACGGCCCCAATATCGACGCCACTGCCGCTACTGCCATGCTTGTCAGCGGCGCTCCGGCAAGCATCAGCAATATCTCGGCGGCTACGGTCTACGACAAGGAGTTGCGCCGTGCTGTCTCGATTCTCAACGATGCCTCGACACTCGGCAATTTCACCTCGGAGACACTTTCGCCGAAGGCTCTGGCCGTCAGCACTCTCGCCGATGAGTTGCGAGTTGCCGAAGGCGGCCTCAACGGCGTCTACTCGATAGCTCCCGACGCCGGGCAGGCGATTATTCTTGCAGGACATGCCGGAAGCGGCGCCTTCTGGATCAACGACGTCAACGGAAACTGGTCGACTTCGACGGCATATAAGGAAGTGCCTAATCCGATCAATAACCGGAACTTCACATCGTCGCTGGCCTCGCGTCTCGACACTCTTAAATGGACACCGTCGATAGCGCCCGAGCTTTATCCCGATATTCCGGCTTACCGCAAGGCATATCCGTTCAGGCATGTCTTCCAGCGCAACAATGTCGACCGCTACCGCGCGTTCAAGCGTTCGGCTCCCGCCAACCGCGAGGTGACCGATCTCGCCGCCGATTTCATCTCTTCGATGGGACTCGGAAAAGGGAAGACCACCGACATGGTCAGTCTGGCCTATAATGTCGCTCCTTATCCCTACAGCAAGGATGCCGATTCGCGGCTTGAGACTATGGACGCCTACCTGCGTCTCGACGCCGATCTGGCCCGGCTTTTCGCCACCATCGACGCTGCCGGGCCCGGGATGAACCGCACTCTGGTTGTTCTCGCCGGAGTCCCTGCCCCTCCGGCCGGCAAGCGCGACGAAGAGCGTTTCGGAGTGCCTCATGGCGTCTTCTCTCCGCGCAAGGCCCAGTCGCTTCTCAATGTCTATCTGATGGCCCTCCACGGCAATGGCGAGTGGATAGCCGGATACCATAACAACCAGATTTTCCTCAATGCCGCTCTCGCCAAGGAGCGCGACGTCGATATCGTTGCCCTGCGGCGCGAGAGCTCCGAATTTCTGTCGAGGATGGCGGGCGTCTGCCGATCGTTCACGCTCGACGACGTGCTTGCCGGAAAAGCCGGAAACGACGCCGAAGCCATGCGGCGAAACACCGTTGTCGGCCATTCCGGCGACGTCTTCATCACGATAACCCCCGGATGGGAGATAGAGGCGGCCGACGTCAATGCCGGTCAGAACTCACGCCCGATGGTGTCGCGTCTGGGCACGCCGATGTTCCCCGGTTTTATCCTGGCTCCCGGAGTTGCCCACCGTGTCATAGGAACGCCTGTCGACGCCACTGTGCTGGCTCCGACAGTAGCGCGTATTCTTCGCATACGCTCGCCCAACGGGGCCGAGAGCGCTCCCCTGCGCTTCTGACCCCCGAGTTTTCCTATCCACCAACAACCCGATAACAAATAAAAAATCAGATAAATGTCATTAAACTCATTCCTGAAAAAGGTATTCGGAAACAAGTCGACCCGCGATCTCAAGGAGATTCAGCCTATCGTTGACCGCATCAAGGCTCTCGGCCCCGAGATGGCCGCTCTCGACAACGACGCACTCCGACAGAAGATCACCGATGTGCGCGCCGACATCAAGGCCGCCATAGCTCCCGACGAAGAGGCTATCGCCAAGACCCGCGAAGAGGTCGAGACTCTGCCTATCGACAAGCGTCAGCCTCTCTGGAACGATATCGACCGCCACGAGAAGAATATCCTCGACACCCTTGAGAAGAAACTCGACGAGCATCTGCCCGTTGTCTTCGCAGCCATACGCGAGACGGCCGCCCGCTTCGCCGCCAACGAGCAGGTGGTCGTGACGGCCACTCAGATGGACCGCGACCTTGCGGCGCAGGGACGCGACTTCGTCAGCATCGACGGCGACAAGGCCATCTATCTCAACCACTGGAAAGCCGGCGGCAACGAGATAACCTGGGATATGGTCCACTACGACGTGCAGCTCATCGGCGGTATCGTGCTCCATCAGGGCAAGATCGCCGAGATGGCCACCGGTGAGGGTAAGACCCTCGTGGCCACACTTCCGGTATTCCTCCGCTCGCTTTCGGGCCGCGGCGTCCATGTTGTCACCGTCAATGACTACCTGTCGAAACGCGACAGCGAGTGGATGGGGCCGCTCTATATGTTCCACGGCTCAACGGTCGACTGCATCGACAAGCACCAGCCCAACACCCCGGCGCGCCGCGCGGCCTATAACTGCGACATCACGTTCGGCACGAACAACGAGTTCGGCTTCGACTATCTGCGCGACAATATGGCCATGAGCCCCGACGACATGGTTCAGCGCAAACACTACTACGCCATTGTCGACGAGGTCGACTCGGTGCTCATCGACGATGCCCGAACCCCGCTGATTATCTCAGGCCCGGTGCCCAAGGGCGACGATCAGATGTTCAATGAGTTCCGCCCCAATGTAGAGCGAGTGTTCCAGGCTCAGCGCCGACTCGTCACTCAGCTCCTGACCGAGGCCAAGGCAAAGATCAACAGCGACGACAAGGCTGTAGCCAAAGAAGGCGCTCTCGCTCTGTTCCGCGCATATAAAGGTCTGCCGAAAAACGGCGCCCTCATCAAGTTCCTCAGTCTCGAGGGCATGAAGAACATACTGCTCGAAACCGAGGCATATTACCTTCAGGACAACTCGCGCGAGATGCCGAAGGCAACCGAGCCGCTTTATTTCGTCATCGACGAGAAGAACCGCAGCGTCGATCTTACCGACAAGGGTATCGACGAGATGACCTCCGGTACGACCGACCCCCAGTTCTTCGTGCTTCCCGACATCGCCGCCCAGCTCGCCGAGACCGAGCATATTCAGGATCTCTCCGAGCGTCAGGCCGCCAAAGACCGCTATATGCAGGACTACGGCGTGAAGGCCGAGCGTGTCCATACCGTCAACCAGCTTCTCAAAGCCTACGCCCTCTTCGACAAGGACGTCGAATATGTCATCGACGACGGCAAGATCAAAATCGTCGACGAACAGACGGGCCGTATAATGGAAGGACGCCGCTACAGCGACGGTCTCCATCAGGCTATCGAGGCCAAGGAGGGAGTGAAGGTCGAGGCTGCGACCCAGACCTTCGCCACTATCACGCTCCAGAACTATTTCAGAATGTATCACAAGCTGGCCGGTATGACCGGTACGGCCGAGACCGAGGCCGGCGAGTTCTGGGATATCTACAAGCTCGATGTCGTGACAATTCCGACGAACCGGCCGGTTGCGCGTATCGACATGAACGACCGTGTCTACAAGACCAAGAAAGAAAAATATGCCGCTGTCATCGAAGAGATCCAGCGTCTTGTTTCGGAAGGACGCCCCGTGCTCGTCGGCACTACCTCTGTCGAGATAAGCGAGCTGCTGAGCCGCATGCTGAAGATGCGCAACATCCCCCACAACGTGCTCAACGCCAAATACCATCAGCGCGAGGCTGAAGTCGTAGCTCTGGCCGGTAAGGCTGCCACGGTCACAATCGCCACGAATATGGCCGGCCGCGGTACCGATATCAAGCTGCCCCCCGAGGTCAAGGAGGCCGGAGGTCTGGCAATCATCGGCACCGAGCGCCATGAGAGCCGTCGCGTCGACCGTCAGCTCCGCGGACGTTCGGGACGTCAGGGCGATCCGGGTTCGTCGGTCTTCTACGTGTCGTTCGAAGATCAGCTGATGCGCCTGTTCGCAACCGACCGCGTAATGAAGATGCTCGACACTCTCGGGCTCAAAGAGGGGGAGGCCATCGACTCGAAGATGGTGACCCACGCTATCGAGAACGCCCAGAAGCGCGTCGAGGAAAACAACTTCGGCATCCGCAAGCGCCTGCTTGAATACGACGACGTCATGAACAAGCAGCGCAGCTATATCTATGCGCGCCGCCACCATGCGCTGCTCGGCGAACGTATCGGAATCGACATCAACAATATGATGTGGGACACCATCGAGAACCTCGTCAATACCTACGACTCGGCTTCGGGCTACAGCGACTTGTCGATGGAGCTGCTGCGTATCCTGACTATCGAGGCTCCGTTCACCGAGGCCCAGTACCGCAATATGTCGAAGGAAGACGCCGTGGAGGCTATCGCCGCCGCCGCCAACGAGACTTTCGAGCGCCGTTCGCAGCACATCATAGAGGTTGCCGAGCCGGTTATCAGACAGTGTATTGAAGAGCGCAACATGGAAGGGCGCATAGCAGTTCCGATGACCGACGGAAAGCGTTACTACAACCTCGTCGTCGACCTCAGGAAAGCCTATGACAGCGGTTCGAAAGAGATTGTCAAGGAATGGCACAAGGCCGTGCTGCTGTTTACTATCGACGAGCTCTGGAAAGAGCATCTGCGCGAACTCGACCAACTGCGACAGAGCGTTCAGAACGCATCCTACGAACAGAAAGACCCGCTGGTCATCTATAAAGTCGAATCGTTCCACCTCTTTGAGGAAATGCTCAACCGCCTTAACGTCAAGGCGATGTCGATTCTCATGCGCGGACAGATCTATATCCCGCAGCCGCGTCCCGAAGAACAGCAGTCAGCTCCTGAGCAGCCTGAGGTGAAGAGAGCTATGCCCGAACGCCCCACCGACTACTCGAAATACAAGACCAATAAAGACGAGATGGCAGCTTCGGCCGAAGCCCAGCGTGCCGCAGCTTCAGGTCCGCAGGGCCCGCAGCAGAATCGTCCGGCTCCCGTGAAGAGCGCGCCGAAGATCAACAGAAATGCCCCGTGCCCCTGTGGCAGCGGCAAGAAATATAAGAATTGCCACGGAGCAAACCTTTGAATTTGACATATTCTGACCACATGCGGCCATGACTTACGCTGAAGTTCTGCTGCCGCTTCCTCTGACGGGCTTCTTTACCTACAAGGTGCCCGACATGATGGCCGAGGCAATACGCCCCGGCTGTCGTGTCGTTGTGCCTTTCGGCCGCACGAAGTTCTATACGGGGATTGTGGCCGGACTGACACCGCGCCGTCCCGAGGGGTTCGAGACAAAAGAGATAAGCCAGCTGCTCGACAGCGAGCCTATCGTGCGCCATCCTCAGATGAAGTTCTGGGAGTGGATTGCCGACTACTATCTCTGTTCTCAGGGCGAGGTCTTTCGCGCGGCCGTGCCTGCGGGTCTCAAGCTCGAGAGCGAGACAGTGGTCGAGGTCAATCCCGATTTCGAAGAAGACCCCGGCTACCGCCTCAGTGAGCGCGACCTTCTGGTAATGAACGCCGTCAGGCGTGTGCCGAAGAAAGCGACTCTCGCGGCTGTGGCCAGAGAAACCGGCTTCAGAAACACGTCGGCGATTGTTGCCCGTCTTGTCGAGCGCGATGCCCTGATGGTAAGTGAGAATCTTGTGGAACGCTATAAGACGCGCAAGATCGAGATGGTCGAAATGGCTATCGAGCGCGGCGATTCGGCTGCTCTCCACGCCGCCTTCGATTCCGTCAAGGGGGCGCCGAAACAGGAGAAAGCCCTTCTGACGCTGATAGAGCTCTCGGGCTTTATGCGTCAGGGAAGCGATCTGTGTGAAGTGACCCGCGCCGATCTTCTCGACCGCAGCGGAGTCACTTCGCCAATAATCATTGCGCTCGAAAACAAGGGTATAGTCAGGCGCCGCAAGAAGGAGGTGAGCCGCTTTGCTCCGGTCAGCAAGGCTACGATGCCTATGCCTGAGCTTACCGACTCCCAGCGCGAGGCGCGCGACGCTATCATTAAATCGTGGGGAGAAAAAGATATAACCCTTCTCCACGGTGTAACCTCCAGCGGAAAGACCGAGGTCTATATCTCGCTTATCGACCGTATGCTGAGATCGGGACGCCAGGTGCTCTATCTCGTGCCCGAGATAGCTTTGACAACTCAGCTGACAACGCGGCTACAGCGGGTGTTCGGCCCGAAGGTGATAATCTACCATTCGCGTTTTTCCGATTCAGAACGCGTCGAGCTATGGCGCCGGCTGCTGACGACCCACGAGCCGCTAGTCGTGCTCGGGGCGCGTTCCGCTCTGTTCATGCCTTTTGCTTCGCTCGGCCTGATCATTGTCGACGAAGAGCATGAGAGCAGCTTCAAACAGCAGGATCCGGCTCCGCGCTACAATGCGCGCGACGCCGCTATGGTGCTTGCCGGGATGCATGGCGCAAAGACACTTCTCGGAAGTGCTACCCCCGCTGTCGATACATACTATAAGGCGCTGACCGGACGCTTTGGCCTCGTCAGTCTGACCGAGCGCTACGGCGGTTCAGAGCTGCCGCGCGTCGAGATTGTCGACATGGCCAAAGCGCGCAAGAAACGCGAGGTCAGCGGCGCTTTCTCACTGCAGCTCCGCAGGCTCATCAATGATGCGGCCTCCGCCGACCGCCAGACGATTCTCTTTCTGAACCGACGCGGTTTCGCCCCGATGGCGCGCTGCAAGATGTGCGGTTATGTCCCCAAATGCGAGAATTGCGATGTCTCGCTGACCTATCACCATGGAATCGACAGGCTTGTGTGTCATTATTGCGGCACCCCATACGACCTGCCGCGCGTCTGTCCGGCCTGCCGCGAGCCGGGACTCGAGATTATCGGCTACGGAACCGAACGCATCGAAGAAGAGATCGCGGCTTCGTTTCCCGATATCCCCGTGGCGCGGCTTGACCGCGACACAACCCGCAACAAAGATGATTATGAGCGTATAATCGACGAATTCTCAGCCGGGAAAGACAAGATGCTTGTCGGGACACAGATGGTTACCAAAGGTCTTGACTTCGGTCGTGTCAGCGTTGTTGGCGTCATCAACGCCGATGCCACGATAAACCAGCCTGACTTCCGTTCGGCCGAACGGGCTTTCAATATGCTCGAACAGGTCGCGGGCCGCGCGGGCCGGCGAGGCGACGACGGAGTTGTGGCCATACAGACCTATACTCCCTCTCATCCGCTGTTCGGGTTTCTGGTCAGCCACGATTATGTGGGATTCTACAACCATGAGATTGAGGAACGGCGACTCTACAACTATCCGCCGTTCACACGTATCATAAACATCTATCTCAAACATCGCGAGCAGGGACGTCTCCATGTCCTTGCCGGGGCCTACGGGCGCCGCTTGCGCGAGCTTTTCGGCAACCGGGTCTTCGGGCCCGAAGAACCTCACGTTGCCCGCATAAAGCAGATGCACATAATGCGCATAATGATAAAAATCGAGACAGAGGCGTCGATGAAGAAGGTCAAGCATATTCTGCGCGAGACCTATCTCGAGATGGATGCCGCCCGGGCGCTCAACGGCGCGCAGGTCTACTATGATGTCGATCCGATGTAAGTTATGAAACTGAGACTGTCATATAAAATCCTTCGGACTGTTCTGGTGACGATTATTATAGCCGTCGCCTCGATTGTCGCAGGCCTTTATGTGGCGCTGTCAGTGCCGTCGGTCCAGAATATCATCCGCGGGCGCGCCGAAAAAGAACTTACAAATCTGTTGGGAACGCCGGTTACGATCGGACGTATTTCGATAGCGCCGTTCAATAGCCTGACGCTGAGCGATGTCGCTGTTGAAGACAGTCTCGGAGTCAAAGCGCTCCGGGTCGACCGTCTCGGAGCCGGAATCAGTCTGATGAAGCTCTTCAGAGGCGATATTGTCGTTACATACGCCGAGATTATCGGTCTCCACGCCACTGTCTACCGGGATTCGCCCTCAGACCCTCTGAATATCCAGCCGATTATCGACAGGTTCAAGCCTAAAGACAAGAACAAGCCCCCGACGCGGTTCAGTCTGGCTGTCAATACAATCGTCATACGCCGCTCGTCGGCTACCTATGATGTCAACTCAGCGCCGCACGCTCCCGAAGGACATTTCTCCCCGAATCATATCAGGGTTGGGAATCTGCGGGCCGACGTAACACTTCCGCTTATCTCCAACGACAGAAATATCATCGACCTGCGTCGTCTCGCATTCGACGAACGGAGCGGCCTGACGGTCGACGGTCTCAGCGGGCGGATAGAATTCACGCCCTCGTCGCTTTCGGCGCGCCGGCTGCGCATAGAGATGCCAGGTTCGCTGATAGCTTTCAACGACATTCAGTCCGACTTCGGCTCTCTCGACAATCTCAGGGCCAACTGGCGGCGTCAGCCTTTCGACATATCGCTCAAGGGCGATACCTACGTAACCCCCTCGGATTTAGCCTGTTTCTTCGAACCTCTGAGGCGGTTCGATTCTCCCGTCGCACCGGAAATCCGTGTCAGCGGAACGCCCTCTGACTTCGATATCGAACGGTTCTCTCTCAGAGGCCGTGACCTCCCTGTCGAGATAAGTCTCAGAGGCCGTGTCGAGGGCTTGCCCGACGGCCCCGATGCTGTCACGGCCGACATCTCTGACCTCGATGTCATGGCCAACGGCCCGCGTGTGGCCGAGCTGCTCGCCGGTTTTATCAGTCTGAAGCCTGCTGTGAACAACATTATTTCGGGCCTTGGCGATGCATCTGTCAGCGCCGAAGCCCATCTTTCCCCCTCGGCTCTGGCAATGAAGGGCAGGGTGGAGGCTGAACCGGGAGCGATTGAGCTTGACGGAGCAGTCGACCGTGTCCGCAAGCGGCTGAAAGCCCATATTGAGGCTCCGTCGCTGAGATTTGCGCGTATGTTGCCCGATATTGCTCCGGGAGTCGACGGCTTCGCGGTTGATTTCGACGGCGCGGTTCGCGACATGACCCTTAAGCTTACAGCAGAGCGAGTGGAATTCAACAACAAGTCGCTCGAGAATCTTGCAGTCGACGCTTCGATGAGCGGCGACGACGTCGAGGCGACGGTGTCGACCGACGGTTCAGGCGGCAGTCTGTTTGTCGACGGCACTGCTAATATCGGCACAGTCGCTCCTTCGCTGAATATGCGCGCCGAGCTGCGGCGCGTCAATCCCGGAGTGTTCGGAATAGCGATGCCGGGGATGCTGCGCGGTTACATATTCGACGGCGACATATCAGCCGATCTGACGGGTCGCACACCCGACACACTGTTGGGTGAAGTCATCATCGACAACTTCACGCTCGACGCTGCCGACGGCAACGGCCGTGACCTGTATATCGACCGAATGACGCTGACATCTTCGTTAGCCGACTCGACGCGCCGTATCATAGCGCTTGACAGCCCGCTGCTGACAGCCCGCGCGGAAGGCGATTTCCGCTTCGCCACGCTCGGACGTTCGGTCAGAGCCATTCTCGCCGGCGTCAATCCCGTTCTGTTCAGTGCTCCTGCCGCCGAGCCGGAGCACTACGGCGATAATATTGTCGTCAACGTGACTCTCCCCGTAGAGAGTCCGCTTGTCGAATTCCTGAAATTGCCTGTGGCGCCGCTGACGCCAGTCAGGCTGCGCGCATCGCTCGACGACAGCAGTCGCACGATCGATGTGGCCCTTGACGCTCCCTATCTGCGGCAGGGCAACAAACTCATCGAGAACACGGCTCTGAGCGCGTCGTTCGACGGCCTCGACGGACGTAGTCATCTTCAGGCTTACTCACTTGTTCCCGCAAAAGGCGGCCAGGTTGGGCTGACGATAACATCCGACGGGATTGACTCGCGCCAGGACACAGAGCTGAGCTGGCTGAGCAAGAGCGGTATGGCCCACGGCGCGTTCAGGTTCTCGGCCGGTTTTGACCGCGCCGACGACGGCCGGCTACTGACTACAGTCGATGTCAACCCCGGGAAAATCGTCTTCAACGACAGCGTCTGGAACATAGCGCCCTCGCGTATCAGTGTCGACAAGAAGCGCATCAATGTCGACGGATTCCGGATAAGCCATGCCGATCAGCTGCTGTCGATCGGCGGAGCGG
>HF985607.1:0-11059 GCA_000431215.1 Prevotella sp. CAG:1031 | reverse complement strand
CGGCTTCGCCAGATTCTGCCGATGTGCTGAAAATCGAGCTGCGCGACATCAATCTCGACTTCATTTTCGAGACATTGAATATCAACAACGTGGCTTTCGGCGGCAATGCCACCGGAATAATATATGGCCGCAATCTGCTTACTTCCGCTCCGATCGCTTACACACCGAACCTGTCGGTGGTCGGACTCAGCTACAATGGTGCGGTTATGGGCGACGGAATCATTGAAAGCGCCTGGCATCCCCATGAGGGTGCGGTGACGATCGATGCCGACATTTCCCAGGCCAACGGACATCATTCGCTGATATCGGGAAAGATTGTGCCGAAGGGGGAGCTTCTTGACTTCACTTTCGACGCCGACAAGGCCAACGTGGCGTTCCTGCGCCCGTTCATGTCGGCTTTCTGCGACGGTATAACCGGTCTCGCTTCGGGACACGCGCGCCTTTGGGGCACCTTCCACGACCTCGACATGGAAGGCGATGTCTACGGCGAGAACCTGAAGATGGATCTTGGACTAACGGGAACAAGCTACTGGGCGACAGACTCGGTTCATATTCGCCGTGGCCATATCGACCTTAAGAACATCACCCTGCGCGACGCCAAAGGACACACGGCGCTTCTGAACGGATGGCTGACCCATACGAATTTCCATGAACCGCATTTCGAGTTCAACATAACCCAGGCCCGCGATCTGCTCGCCTACGACATTAAGCCCAACGACGAACATCCCTGGTACGGGAAAGTCTACGGTAACGGTTCCGTAGAGATCAAAGGGCGTCCCGGTCTGGTCAACATCAATGTTGATATGTCGACAGCCGCGGGGACCGACTTCACTTTCGTGCTCGATGACAGCGAAGTGGCCAGCGACTACGATTTCCTGACATTCCGCGACGTCACGCCGGTTGAAAAACGCCCTGCCGCACCGGTCGATACCACTCCCGACCTCGTCAGGCAGCTGCGCCGGCAGGTGAAGAAAAATGACGACAAGCCGTCGGATTATCTAATGAACTTCAATATCGATGTGACTCCCGAGGCCGCGATGACCCTTGTGATGGATCCCGCCGGCGGCGACAAGATCCGCGCCACAGGCTCGGGAACGCTGACGATGAACTACGGCTCGGCCAATGAAGACCTGCGAATGTATGGCACTTATGTCCTCAACCGGGGTAACTATAACTTCACCTTTCAGGACATCATCCTCAAGGACTTCACCATCGAACCGGGCAGCTCGATAGCTTTCCACGGAGATCCCTATTCGGCGCAGCTCGACATACGCGCTTATTATGCGCTCAACGCTAACCTCAGCGACCTCGACGAATCGTTCCTTCAGGACCGTGAGCTGAATCGCACGAATGTGCCCGTCCACGCCATGCTGCTCGTCAGCGGTGATATGCGGCGTCCAGACATCAATTTCGACCTCGAATTCCCGACGCTCACCCAGGACACCTACCGAAAAGTGCGGTCGATTATCTCGACCGAAGAGATGATGAGCCGGCAGATTATCTATCTGCTGGCGCTGAACCGTTTCTACACTCCGGAATATATGAGCGCCACACGCGGAAACGAGCTCGTTTCCGTGGCTTCATCGACGATATCGTCGCAGCTGTCGTCGATGCTCGGCCAGCTCAGCGACAAATTCAGCATAGCTCCGAGCTTCCGCAGCGACCGCGGCGACTTCTCCGATATCGAGGTCGACGTGGCTCTGTCGAGCCATCTTCTCAACAACCGGCTGCTGCTGAACGGTAACTTCGGCTATCGCGACAAATCGCTGAACAACAACTCGTTTATAGGCGATTTCGATATAGAATATCTTCTGAACCGAAGCGGCTCGCTGCGCCTGAAAGCCTATAACCGCTACAACGACCAGAACTACTACCTGAAATCGGCACTGACAACCCAGGGGGTCGGCATTGTCTACAAGCGCGACTTCGACGACATCTTCGACTGGGCGCGCCGCCTGCGCCGCCGCTTCAACCGCCCGAAGACCATCCCCGCCGACACCGTTCAGCCCCGCTCCGAATAACAGATTTTACGTGACTCTACCAAAAATCAGCCACTTAGTTCTATGCTAAATGGCTGAGTGCTATATTGCTGAATTATCGAAGCCTTATCTCGAACTCACGTTAAATATCGTTTATGATAGATATTACATTCCAAGCATGGCGGCAGGGGCGATGCCGAGGATAAGGCAGATAGCACGGGCTATTCGTAGTGTAGGCTCGGCACGGCCGGAAATATAGTCGCTTACTCTTGACGGACTCACACCCAGCTCTTTGGCAAGCTGTTTCTGTGTCATGCCTTTCTCTTCGATTGACAGGCTGATAAGCTCACCGATGGTCGGTTTTGCTATCGGGTAGTGGATCTTTTCGTATGCTTCAACCACATCTGAGACAATGGTCAGCTCAATGGCGTTCGTGTCGCTTGCCGGAGTTTCGTCAGTAACAAGCGGCAATAGTTCCTCAATGCGGTTGAGCGCATACTCATATTGCTGTTTTGAAATATCCATATCGTTATACTTAGATGGTTGAACAATCAATTTTATCGTATTCACTGTGAGTTCCGACGAAACGGATGAAGATTCTGCCTATCGTGAATTTTATCACTACTACCAATCGGTAATTATTGCCTCTGATATTGAAGACATAATGCTGATTGCCTACATAGTCGGTAGCTGGGAAATCCTCTCGAATTTCCGAGAAATTATGCCATTGGGCTTGCTGGGCGATGTCGTACCATCGTTCCAGCGCTATTCTCGAATCTCCGTTGCCGGGCAATTCATAGAACTCTTTGATCTTTCTATGTGAGATTATGTGCATAACTTATCTGTTTGCAAAGTTACTAACAAATTTTGATATTCAAAAGATTCTATGGGATAAGTTTTGACTTTCAAAATTGTCTCAGCGAAATGATCTGAGAAGCCTCTGCCGCACTCCATCTACGACTTTTGAGTAGATTTGGATGTTCTTGACGCTCCTGTGGGTTGACATTCGACTGACAGTTTGGGTAATTGAGCAGTTTCAAACTGCATAATTTCATTGAAGCCACACTCATTCCGCTCAATTTTTGTCGGAAACTTTTATTTCGCTACCTTTGCAGACTCAATACCTTAAGTGAGCCTGAATAATGAGAAAATGGAAAGTCGAAGACAGTGCCGAGCTGTATAATATAAACGGCTGGGGCCGTCAGTACTTCAAGATAAACGACAAAGGCCATGTTGTCGTCACGCCGCGCGACGACAGCTTCCCCGTCGACCTGAAGGAGGTTATGGACGAGCTTCAGGTGCGCGATGTGACGCCGCCGCTTCTGCTGCGCTTTCCCGACATACTTGACAACCGTATCGAAAAGATTTCGCGCTGCTTCGAACGTGCCGCCAAAGAATATGACTACAAAGGCCAGAACTACCTGATCTATCCGATCAAGGTCAATCAGATGCGCCCGGTTGTCGAAGAGCTCGTTACCCATGGTAAGAAGTTCAATATCGGTCTTGAGGCGGGTTCGAAGCCCGAGCTTCATGCCGTTCTCGCCACCAACCAGCAGGAGAATGCCCTGATTGTCTGCAACGGCTATAAGGATGCCACTTATGTCAAGCTCGCTCTTCTGGCTCAGAAAATGGGGCGCAGGATCTTCCTCGTTGTAGAGAAGCTCAACGAGCTTCATCTGATAACAGAGATGGCGCGCGAGCTGAATGTGCGCCCTAATATGGGCATCCGTATCAAACTCGCCTCGTCGGGCTCGGGAAAATGGGAAGAGAGCGGAGGCGACCAGTCGAAGTTCGGACTGAACTCGTCGGAACTGCTCGAAGCTCTCGATTTCCTCGAAAAGAAGGGGATGAAAGACTGTCTGCGGCTCGTCCATTTCCATATCGGCAGCCAGATCACTAAGATACGCCGTATTAAGAACGCTCTGCGCGAGGCAATGCAATATTATGTGCAGCTCTGCAAGAACGGATTCGATGTCGAGTTCGTCGACATGGGCGGTGGCCTCGGTGTGGATTACGACGGCACACGCAATTCGGCGAGCGGAAGCTCGATGAACTATACCATTCAGGAGTATGCCAACGACGCGGTGTCGGCCCTTGTTGACGTCTGTGTAAAGAATGATCTGCCGCATCCGAATATCGTGACCGAGAGCGGTCGTTCGCTGGCTGCCCACCATTCGGTTCTGGTGTTCGAGGCGCTTGAGACAACGTCGCTTCCCGAGTGGAACGAGAACGAGACTGTGGCCGAGGACGCTCATGAGCTTCTTCGCGAGCTCTACGACATATGGGATCGTCTCGATATGCAGCGGATGTATGAGAGCTGGCATGACGCACTCCAGATTCGCGAGGAAGCGCTCGACCTTTTCTCGCTCGGAATGCTCGATCTCAGAACCCGCTCGCAGATCGAGAAACTTTTCTGGAGCGTGGCGCGCGAGGTCAGCGAGATTGCCCAGAATATGAAGCATCCGGCCGAGGAACTGCGCAAGATCGCCAAGATGATTCCCGACAAGTATTTCTGCAACTTCTCGCTGTTCCAGTCGATGACTGATTCATGGGCCATAGACCAGATTTTCCCCATAATACCTCTGCAGCGGCTCGACGAACGCCCCGCCAAGCAGTGCACGATTCAGGACATAACTTGCGACAGCGACGGTAAGATAGCCAATTATGTGACCGGAACCGGAATACATCCGTCGCTGCCTGTCCACCCGGTGCGTCCCGGAGAACCTTATTATATCGGAGTGTTCCTCGTCGGCGCCTATCAGGAGATTCTCGGCGATATGCACAATCTGTTCGGCGACACTAACGCCGTGCATATCTCGGTCTATAAAGACCATTACGAGATCGACAAGGTTATCGACGGTGAGACTGTAGCCGACGTGCTCGATTATGTCCAGTATAGCCCGAAGCGAATGGTGCGCAATCTCGAGACGTGGGTAACCGCCTCTATGAAAGCCGGACGGATAACCCCCGAGGAAGGCCGCGAATTTCTCAATAACTATCGGTCGGGCCTCTACGGCTACACATATCTCGAGAAGGAATGAGCCGCTACTTCATGCAGCTCGCGTATCTCGGCGCGCCTTTCCACGGCTGGCAGTCGCAGCCCGGAGAGGTGACTGTCCAGTCTACTCTCGAGAATGCGCTGTCGATTTTGCTGCGCACTCCGACGGCTGTTGTCGGCGCCGGCCGCACCGACGCCGGAGTGAACGCCCGCCGCATGATTGCCCATTTCGATTCCGACGCCGTTACGGACATAGCCGCGATGCCGCGCGGACTCAATTCGATAATGGGGCCTGACATCGTAGTGGAGCGTATATGGCCTGTGGCCGATGACATGCACGCCAGGTTCAGTGCTGTCTCGCGAACCTACCGCTATTATGTGCTGACGCGTCGCTCCCCCTTTTTCAACAAACTCGCATGGACAACACGTCCGCTCGATTTCAACGCCATGAACCGCGCGGCCGCACGTCTTCTCGATGTCAGCGACTTCACCTCCTTCGCCAAGCTTCATTCCGACGCGCGGACGAATATATGCCGCGTCACCCGCGCCGAATGGGTCGAATGCGGCGAGTCGGCCCGCTATTTCGAGATAACCGCCGACCGCTTCCTGCGCAATATGGTCAGAGCTGTTGTCGGCACTCTTGTCGACGTTGGCCGCGGTAAGCTCTCGCCCGACGGTTTCGACGACATCATCGCGCGTCGCGACCGATGCGCCGCCGGAACCTCGATGCCGGCCCATGCACTGTATCTCTGGGACGTCAGATATTGATCGGCTTCTGCGCCGTTTCTCTTCTTTTCAGACCGGGGCTGACAAAATTGTGAGGAATTTGTTTTATATTTGTAAACCCCAAACAAATAATTGACAATGAAAACTTTTGAGGAGCTGGGCGTCGGAGAGCCTCTTCGCCGTGCCATAGAAGAACTTGGCTTTGAAACCCCTATGCCTGTGCAGGAGGCTGTGATTCCGCATCTTCTGGGCGACGACGGCGGCGATGTTGTCGCGCTGGCCCAGACCGGAACAGGCAAGACGGCCGCCTTCGGGCTTCCGGTGCTTCAGCGGATCGACCCTTCGAAACATGTGCCTCAGGCGCTCATACTCGCTCCCACGCGCGAACTCTGTCTCCAGATTGCCGGCGACCTCGCCGACTTCTCGAAATATATCCCCGACGTCACTGTGTTGCCCGTCTACGGCGGCTCGAGCATAGAGAGCCAGATCAGGGCGCTTCGTGCCGGTGTTGAGGTGATAGTGGCGACTCCGGGGCGACTGATCGATCTTATAAACCGTGGCGTCGTCAACAGCAGCGATGTCCACACCGTTATTCTCGACGAGGCCGACGAGATGCTGAACATGGGCTTCCTCGATTCTATCGAAGAAATCCTCAGCCATATTCCCGAAGACCGCCGTATGCTTCTTTTTTCGGCGACAATGCCTGCCGACATCGCCAAGATCGCAAAAAAATATATGCGCGACTACCGCGAATTCGTCATAGGCAACCGCAACGAAGGAGCCGCCAACGTGCGCCATATATATTATATGGTCAATGCGCGCGACAAATATCTGGCTCTTAAGCGTATTGCCGACAATTCCCCCGATATTTACGCCATTGTGTTCTGTCGGACACGCCGCGACACTCAGGAAATTGCCGACAGGCTCATCGCCGACGGATATAACGCCGACGCCCTCCACGGCGACCTGTCGCAGCAGCAGCGCGACATCGTCATGAAAAAGTTCCGCGACCGTGTGACCTCTATTCTCGTTGCGACGGATGTGGCAGCCCGTGGCCTTGACGTCGACGATCTCACGCATGTCATCAATTTCGGATTGCCCGACGAAGCCGCTGTCTATACCCATCGTTCAGGCCGAACCGGGCGTGCCGGAAAAACAGGCGTGTCGATCGCTATCATCCATTCGCGCGAAAAGGGGCGCCTTCGTGAAATTGAAAAGATCATCGGCAAGAAGTTCGAGCATAAGCAGGTGCCGACTCCCGAACACATTATCGAAAAGCAACTCTATCATCTCGCCGATCGCATCGAGCGTGCACAGGTCGACGAGACTGAGATAGGCAAATATCTGCCCGGAGTGTCGCGCAAACTGTCCTGGCTGTCGGGCGAAGATCTCCTGAAACGCCTTATATCTCTCGAACTTCACAGGCTTCTCCAATATTATAAGGATGCTCCTGTCATCGACCTGATCGATGAGAAAAAGTCGAAAAAAGAACGCAAGGAAAAAGGGCGCGAGCGCGACCTGCGCGAGAAAGACCGCCGCACGGCCGAAGAGGGAATGGAGCGCATCTATGTCAATCTCGGAAAGGCCGACGGTTTCTATGCCGGAAATCTCATAGATATGCTTAACCACACCGTCGAGGGAAAGCGCGTCGACGTTGGCAGAATCGACCTTTTCGCAAACTATTCGCTGTTCGATGTCGAGAAGGACGCTGCCCGACGCGTTGTCGGCTCGCTGAAAGGCGCCGAATTCTATGGCAAGCGCGTCTACGCCGAAATCGCCGACCACAACAAAGATTATGCCCATGCCGAGCGGCGTACAAGGCGCCGGAGTGACGATTCCGAAGAAACGGTGGCCGAATATTTTATGAAGAAACAACGCGGAGGCGCCAAGAAGCCCTCTAAGAAGCGTAAGAAATAATTCTCCCGAACAAGCCTATGAAACGCTATTTCATCACATTGTCACTTCTGGCGGTCGCCATGGCGGCGATGGCCCAGCTGACCGCGCGCACGGCATTTGCCGAAGCGCCATCGTCGGTGTTCCCTCTTCTCGACAAGCTGACGCGCCTCGATATGATCGACTATTTCGAGGCCGGCTCGAAGGTCGAGAGTGTCAATGCGCTCGAAGGTGCGTCGGCAGTGACTTCGCTGTCCGACGAAAGTCTGACGGTGCATCTTACCGATGCTTCCGACGTTCAGATCTTCGTCGTGCCGACAGCCAAATCCGATACTATTATCGGAGTGATAACGACCGTGGCGACTCCCGGCCACGACAGCTCGCTCGCCCTCTATTCCGGCCGATGGAAACGTCTCGACGGTCTTTTCACGGCTCCGAAACTCGCCGACTGGCTCACCGATCCGCGTCATAGCGCCGAGGTTGAGATTGTGGTGCCATTTATGTTGACAAGCTACGTCTATAATCCGGCCGACAAGACCCTCTCCCTGACAAACAATCTCAAGGGATTTCTTTCCGACGATATTTACTCCATGGTCGACGGGCTTGTCAGGCCGTCGCTCGTCTACCGCTGGGACGGCAACCGTTTTGTCAGACAGAAATGAGCGATTGCAGCAAGCCGATGACAATAGGGCAGCTTCAGAAGCTCATAGCCGGGCTTGTGATGGTGCCTCAGACCCGCGATATATGGGTTGTCGCTGAAACGATGGACGTCGCAGTGCGCGGTGGGCACTGCTATATGGAGCTTGTCGACAAAGCTCCCGACGGAACTACAGTCAGCAAAGCCCGCGCTATTATATGGGCGTCGGTCTATTCTTATCTGTCGCATAAGTTCATGCAGTCGACCGGCCAGCCTTTCGCCTCCGGGCTCAAAGTTATGCTGCGCGTGTCGGTCAACTATCATCAGGCCTATGGAATGTCGCTCGTCGTGAGCGATATAGACCCGAGCTATACTGTGGGCGATCTCTTGCGGCGCCGTCGCGAGATTCTCGCGCAGCTCGACCGCGAGGGAGTCCTGAAGCAGAACCGTGAGTTGCCGTGGCCGGTGCCGATACAGCGCATTGCCGTCATCTCCGCTCCCGGGGCTGCCGGTTATGGCGATTTCATAAACCAGCTGTTCAACAACCCGCGCCGGCTCCGTTTCTCTGTCAGGCTGTTCCCGGCCGTAATGCAGGGTGAGCGCGCTCCCTCAACGATTCTCGAAGCGCTCGAGGCAGTTGCTGCTGAGAGTGAGAACTGGGACTGTGTGGCGATACTCCGTGGCGGTGGCTCTACAAGCGACCTGTCGTCATTCGAAAATCTCGAACTGGCCCGTGCTGTCGCCTGTTTTGACCTTCCTGTGATCGTCGGTATCGGTCATGAACGCGACGTTACGGTGCTCGATTATGTCGCCGCAATGCGCGTGAAAACTCCTACGGCCGCTGCCGAATGGCTTGTGGCGCAAGGTTGCGCTGCTCTCGACCGCCTGCGTGAGCTTGCTCTTGAAATCAGCAGCGCCGCACGCGACAAGTGTGAGGGAGCCGTCCGTCAGCTTGCCTACGCCGACAGCAACCTGCGGCTTCTGCCGGGAACTGCGGTAGAGCGTGAGCGTCATCATTTGTCGGTGATAACAGCCGGTCTTTCCGGGCTCGGAGCGACTGTCGCGGCCGAACGTTCGCGTCTCGATGCACGCGCAGAAGCCCTCTCCCTTGCCGCCCGCAATATCGTCGATATACGCCGTCGCGCGCTTGACGGGCTTGCCGGTCTGCTCGGCGCTCTCTCGCCCGAGGCCGTGTTGCAGAGAGGATTCTCGATAACCCGCGTCGGTGGACGTGCCGTGACCGACGCCTCCATGCTTGTCCCCGGCGACGTCATAACAACAGTCTTTGCCTCAGGAACTGCAAAATCAACCGTAAACGAATAATAAACTCAGATATGTCAGATAATAAACCAGAATTTCAGCCCGTGGCCGATATGTCGTATGCCGAAGCTGTCGGTCAGCTCGAGAACATTCTCCGAATGATGCAGAGCGACAAATGCGATATCGACCGGCTTGCCGCTTATACGAAACGTGCCACCGAACTTCTTAAAGAGTGTCGCCGCCGTCTCACCGCTACCGACGAAGAGCTCCGCTCGATTCTCGCCGATCTTGCCGAGTAAAACGCCTTGAAATCCTACTGAACAATTTTCGGCCGGTAAATAGCTGATGCTTAGCATGAAGCATAAAAATGGCATTTTTTGGTTACTGTTAAGCAAAGTTAAATCGGATATGTTTTAGAACATATTTCCAAAAATATTTGGTGGGGAAAGAAAAAAGAGCCACAACGATTCTCGAGAAACCGGAGGCTGCAAGTCGCCGGGCATTCGCTATGTCGCGGATGTCACACTGCGTGCTCGCGTGGAGGTCTATAGGCGGCATCCCCTCCATGGCTGTCAGCGCCATATCCTGAACAATCAGGGCGTCGGCGCCGGCCCGGTAAAGCTGCCATGTCTGTCGCAGCGCATCGTCGAGCTCGCGGTCATAGATTATCGTGTTCATCGTGACGTAGAGCTTTGCCCCGAACCGATGCGCGCGGTCGGCAACGCGGGCAATGCCGCCGATGGAATTTGTCGCAGCCGCGCGTGCGCCGAGCGACGGGCCTCCCATATAAACGGCGTCGGCGCCATGCTCGAGAGCTGCCATGGCCGTGGCGCTGTCGCGTGCGGGCGCCAGTAATTCGATTTTTTGCTTCATGGCAACAAAATTACTGATTTTCTTTGTTGTATCTCAAAAAAAGTTGCTATCTTTGCACGCCATTACAGACTAACGCGCCCTACCAGCGCCAGTGTAACTGTCTCGATAACAAATAAAAAACTAACTATAGCGATGAAAAAAGATATCCATCCCTCGAGCTATCGCGAAGTCGTGTTCAAGGACATGTCGAACGACGAGATCTTCATCACCCGTTCAACCGTGGCTACAAAAGAAACCATCGAAGTTGACGGCGTTACCTATCCTCTGGTGAAACTCGAAATCACCAGCTCGTCGCATCCTTTCTTCACAGGCAAGCAGAAGCTCGTCGACACCGCCGGTCGCGTCGACAAGTTCATGAGCCGCTACGGCAACCGCAAAAAAGCCGGCAAGTAAGTCGCTCATACCTCTACGCGAACAGCGAACAGTTCTTTCGGAATTGTTCGCTGTTCGCGTTTTTTTTGCCTGTTTTGATTTAAATATCTGGCGTTTAGTATAAAGTGTAAAAATGGCATTTTTGGTTACTGTTAAACAAAGTTAAATCGGATATGTTCTAGAACATATTTCCAAAAATATTTGGTGGGAAAAGAAAAAAGGCATAACTTTGCACTCGCTTTCGGAAAGGAAGCAAGCGGACATTAAAAAGACTTACAATAGACCTATCAAGAAGTAGTACAAGAGTCATTGCAAAATGAC
>HF985606.1:43438-59442 GCA_000431215.1 Prevotella sp. CAG:1031 | reverse complement strand
GCATATCGGTTCTTTGGCTGAATAGTTACGAAAAGGCTGTAATTGGTTAATTATTGTTAATTACCCACAAGATGTGCCCGAATAATTATGTTGTATAACATAAAAGTTATACCTTTGCACTGTGTTTTTCATGGTATTAGATTTAAGGTTAAAAGGATTATTCGTCGTGACGACGAATAATTTTTTTTGCCCGTCCAATTCTGATACCGGTGAACCGGCAGGCCAATATTGAGCAGACAGGAACAATCGGCAAAATTGCCACGTGAGCGATTTACGTTTGCAAATTTGTTTGCATTTGTGAAGGTTTATTACTACTTTTGCACTTGATTCTCTTTAATAAGGCGCACGCCTTTCCCGAATTATGGAACCCTTTCACATTGCTCCTGAATCTTTCAACCCCGATACTATAGACTTCGGCAACACAACAATGCTCGAAGATCCCGACTACGAGCGCCGGCAGCACGATCTACAGCCTGAAGCCCCCAAAGAAACCCGTCAGACAGTCAGACGACAGGCTAAACCACGTGTCAAAGCCGACACGCAGAAATCAACCAGCCGGAAAGCCGAGCCCTCAGCCCCTGCCTCTCAATCACAATCGAGAACTCTATCGGTCAAACCGGCCGCGTTCTCAAGCTTCTTCAGCGACGGACGGTTCAGAATCTTCGCCGGAATTGTTCTTGCTCTTGTCACAGTATACCTTCTCGCTGTTACGATAAGCTATTTCAACACCGTTGCGCACGACCAGAGCCTGACCGGAAATAACACCTGGGAATCACTTGTCGCCAAAACCGGATCGGTCAAGAATCTCGGAGGACCGCTGGGTGCATGGGTAAGCGATATGCTGATAACGCGCTGGCTCGGTGTCGGAGTTTTCGTTCTGATTCTGTATATGACTCTGGTTTCACTGTCATTGCTTAAAGTCAGAAGCATCAACTTCTGGAGCCTTACATTCCGTTCGCTGTTGACGATAATAGCCCTCTCGACAGTGGTCGGACTCGCCACATGGGAGTTTGAATCCCCTATAATGTGGGGAGGCGCCCACGGGCATTTCCTTAATGAAAAAATGATTGAAATAGGAAGGCTACCGGCAGCTATCGGCCTGTCGCTCATCATGATTGCCGCTGTCACTGTAGTCTTCCTCAACGACCTGAAACATGTCTACGGCATCTTAAGCGAGAAGATGGCTGAACGGGCTGCCAGAAATGCCGAACGGCGCGAATTGAGACGTCAGGAAGAGGCCCGTAAGGAAGCTGCCCGAACCGCTCGTAAAGAAGCGGAACGCACTGCCGTTATGTCAGCGGGAACTGATGATAAAAAATCAGTCAGCAATAATAATCAGGATACCGACAACATTGTAGTCGGCACCATTGACAATCAGATAGAAAATAAATCTGACCCTGACACCTCTTCAGACGAGAATGATAATGAGGCGGAAATCAACATGGTTCCGACGATCGGAGATATGACAGTGGAGTCGAAAGACATCGAGCAGGCCGATGTGCTCAAGATTCCCGAGCCTGTGATCGCTATCGGAGATTCGGCTTATGATCCGCGTGCCGACCTCTCGCGCTATCAGTTCCCTACTCTTGAGATTCTTCATGAACCCAAGCAGCGCACCGCTGCAACGATCGATGCCGAAGAGCAGGCTGAAAACCAGCAGCGCATCACGAAAACTCTTCTCGACTACGGCATCCCGATTTCAGATATCCGTGCCACTGTTGGCCCCACGGTCACCCTTTATGAGATTGTTCCCGTCGAGGGCGTCCGCATCGCCAAAATCAAGCGGCTCGAAGACGACATCGCAATGAGTCTGGCGGCCCTCGGAATCCGAATAATAGCCCCTATTCCCGGAAAGAGCGCGATCGGTATAGAAGTGCCGAATAAAGACCCCCAGACAGTACCGATCCGTTCGATACTCGGTTCTAAAGCATTTCAGGACTGCAAGATGGAGCTGCCTATGGCAATGGGCAGCACAATTTCGAACGAAGTGTTCATAGCTGACCTGACAAAGATGCCTCATCTGCTTGTTGCGGGCGCCACCGGCATGGGTAAATCTGTAGGCCTGAACACTATCATTGCATCGTTGCTCTACAAGAAACATCCTGCCGAACTGAAGTTCGTGCTCGTCGACCCGAAGATGGTCGAGTTCAGCCTCTACGCGCGGCTTGAACGCCACTATCTCGCTAAACTTCCGGGTGAAGACGATGCAATCATAACCGATCCAGCCAAGGTTGTGGCCACCCTTAACTCTCTCTGCCTTGAAATGGACAACCGTTACACTCTGCTCAAGGATGCCGGTTGCCGAAACCTCAAAGAGTATAACGAAAAATTCGTCACGCGGCATCTTAACCCGGAACGCGGACATCGATTCCTTCCCTACATAGTTGTAGTGGTCGATGAGTTTGCCGACCTTATAATGACAGCGGGAAAAGAAGTCGAGACACCCATAGCACGTATAGCACAGAAAGCGCGTGCAGTCGGAATCCACATGATACTGGCCACCCAGCGCCCGTCGACCAACGTTATCACAGGCGTCATCAAGGCAAACTTCCCGGGCCGAATAGCTTTCCGAGTATTCCAGATGGTCGACTCGCGGACAATCCTTGACAGGCCCGGTGCCAACCAGCTCATCGGCCGAGGTGACATGCTGTTCAGCAATAATGGCAAAATCGACCGCGTTCAGTGCGCTTTCATTGACACAGACGAAGTTGAGAGTATCGTCAAATATATCGACGAACAGATGGGATACGACACTGCCTACGAACTGCCCGAGTTCATTCCTGACGACGTTGACGCATCAGGAATGGGTTCCGTCAACGACCGTGACAGTCTCTTCGAGGAAGCTGCCCGTTTTGTCGTTCAGAGCTCAACGGCTTCGACATCGTCGCTGCAGCGCCGCTATTCAATCGGATATAACCGCGCCGGAAAGATCATGGACCAGTTCGAAGCTGCCGGAATCGTCGGCCCGACAAACGGCGGCAAGCCCCGTCAGGTTCTGATGGATCCATTGCAGCTCGAACGTCTTCTTGAAATTGCCAACTGACCGATACAACATTGCGCCACCGATCCACGTTAATATATCAGATATGAAACGCCTACTGACATTACTAACAGTACTCGCCACAGCCGTCATCATATCGACGGCCGCAGACAACGCCACCGCGCTGCTTAACAGCGTGGCTTCCCGCGTCAGAAGCGCAAAATCTCTTGACATCTCATTCAAGGCATCAGGCTCTTCAGGCAAACTCCTGCTCGCCGGCGACCGTTTCAGGATGACCTCATCAGAAATGACTGTTTGGTACGACGGACACACCCAGTGGGCCTACAGTCCGTCGACCGGTGAATGCAATATAACGACTCCCACTTCTGAGGAATTGGCTCAGATCAATCCGTTTGCCATAGTCAAAGCTCTCCGAAACAACTTCACGGCAAAGATCGTCGCCAGCGGAAAAGGCACGTCAACTCTTTTGCTAACAGCTAAAAACAAACATTCTGACTTCCGTACCGTCAGAATGACTGTCAATACCGCCACAAATCTTCCTACGGCTATCGACCTCACTGACCGGGTCGGACACGTCACAAAAATATCTGTAACGTCTGCCCGAATAGGAGCCACACAGCCCTCATCGGTCTTCACTTTCGACAAAAGAAAATATCCGCGAGCCGAAATCATCGACTTGCGCTAACTCATAACCTGAATCACTTCAATGGAACACAAAACCAAATGTCTGATAATCGGCTCCGGCCCTGCCGGATATACGGCTGCAATCTATACCTCACGCGCCAACCTGTCCCCTATCCTCTTCGAAGGCACTCAACCGGGCGGACAGCTGACTACAACAACTGAGATTGAAAATTTCCCGGGTTACCCCGAAGGCACTTCGGGATTCGAGATGATGGAAGATCTCGGCAAACAGGCCCGCCGCTTCGGCGCCGACGTCCGCAGCGGCTTCGTTAAAAGCGTTGACCTTTCACGACGTCCTTTCCGCTGCGAGACAGCAGAAGGCGACACAATCATTGCCGACACTATCATCATCGCAACAGGCGCATCGGCAAAATACCTCGGTCTGCCCGACGAACAGAAATTCATGGGCCAGGGCGTATCAGCTTGCGCGACCTGCGACGGCTTCTTCTACCGCAACAAACGCGTCGCCGTTGTCGGCGGCGGCGACACAGCCTGCGAGGAAGCCATGTATCTTAGCAACATTGCCAAAGATGTATTCATGATAGTCCGCAAGAACTATCTGCGCGCATCGAAAGTCATGCAGCAGCGTGTTTTGCAGAAAGGCAACATCCGTGTTCTTTTCGAGACGCAGACAAAAGGGCTCTACGGCGACGACGGCTTCCTTAAGGGCGCACACCTTGTTGAAGCCGAAGGAACACCGAGAGAACAGAAAATGGATCTTGAGCTCGACGGCTTCTTTCTCGCCATCGGCCATAAGCCGAACACCGACTTCCTCGCCGGCCAGCTGAAACTCGACGAACAAGGCTATATCGAAACTGCAGGAAAGACCACAGCCACGAGCGTAGAGGGAGTGTTTGCAGCCGGCGACGTCGCAGATCCGCGCTACCGTCAGGCAATCACCGCCGCCGGAAGCGGCTGTCGTGCTGCCCTCGATGTCGAACGATTCCTGACCGAACACTCGGCCTGAGTCCCTGGCCATGGAGACTAACTCCAAGGTCTATAAATGGTCGCTCATAGAGCGATTGACTGTCACCGTCCTCAACTTCGGCGGTAACATTGTGCTTGCACGCCTTCTGACAACCGCCGACTTCGGCCTGCTTGCCATGATCGCCATCTTCACCTCGATAGCCTACGACCTCTCGAGCTGCGGTTTATCAGACGGTCTCATCCATAAGAAAAGTCCGACAGCCGACGATTATTCGACAGTTTTCGTATTCAACGCCGGCGTAGGCTTCATCTTCGGCACACTGTTTTTCGTCGGGGCGCCGTGGGTAGCCGCATTTTTCGGTCACAACGAGTTGATCGGAATAATGCGCGTGCTCGGCGTATGCTTTTTCTGTCAGACAATGAGCTTTGTTCAGGAAACACGCCTGCGCAAAGAGCTGAAAATGAAGAAGGTCGCACTCGTCAGAATCGGTGCTACAGTTACTTCGCTCACGTTGGGAATTTTCCTTGCCGCAAACGGCTTCGGCTACTGGGCACTCGTGTCGACCCAGATTCTGCTGTCGTTCTTCCTCTTCATATATTTTGTGGCTGCAACGCGCTATTTCCCGCGAATACGCTTTAAGGTCAGAGCATTCAAAGAATTCTTCTATTTCGGAATCCACCTCATGCTCGCTTACCTCGGCAACATTATAGGCAAGAACGTCAACACCTTCGTGTTGGGAAAATTCTTCTCACCATCAACCTCCGGCGTCTACTATCAGGGCGCCAAACTTGCCAATGTGCCGTTTGCAGTCACTGAAACCTCGATCAACTCTCCATTTTTCGTCATAGCCTCCAACGAAAACGATAAAAAACGTCAGCGTTTTCTCATCCATGACATGCTGTCGACCATCGTCGCCCTCAACGGAGCAATTCTGATGCTCATGCTTGTTATCGCCCGTCCGGGGATTGAAGCACTATACGGTCAGAAATGGATTGCCGCCGTTCCCGTGTTCCGGATTCTTGCCCTGTTCGAATTTCTTGCAGGTCTGAAATACTATTTCCACAGCGTCTGCAAAGTCCATGCGCGGACAGTATTTATCCGCAATATGTCGTTCGGCGAAGTAGCCATACAGCTTGCGTTGCTTGCCATATTCTACCGCCACGGCCTCATCTGGATAGCATGGACTCAGATCGGCGGAGTGGCCGTCAGTGTACTTGCCCACACAATACTTTTCACACGCCTGAACGGAATGAGCATAGGATGCTTTATCGCAACAATAATAAAAGCCATGGTTCTGCCCGTTGCCGGAGCTGTTTTAGCCGCTACCGTCGGATACGGAATGGCGGCGGCCGGCGGCATCCATCCTCTCGTCGAAAGCCTCATGATCATCGTTACATTCTTCGGAGCCATCATCGGCGCCGGCGAGCTCTTCCGCCCACCCCTCTACATAGCCGTCAGATCGCGCCTCTTCCACCGCCAATCCGCCTGACAGCCAAGAATTAGCGGATGAAAATACATACACAGCGGGGGCGCGTCCGGAAGGAGGCGCCCCCGCTGTGTATGTTGTGGGGATCAGCGATTGTCGCGCTTGCGGTCGAGATGGTCGAGGATGATCTTGCGGAGTCGGATGTGATGAGGGGTCACTTCGACATATTCGTCTTCCTTGATATATTCGAGCGCCTCTTCGAGCGAGAAGACGACGGGGGGCACTATCCGGGCTTTGTCGTCGGCACCACTCGCACGCATATTGGTGAGTTTCTTAGACTTGGTCACGTTGACGACGATGTCGTTGTCTTTGGCGTTCTCGCCGACTACCTGACCGGCATAAACTTCTTCCTGCGGGAAGATGAAGAAACGGCCGCGATCCTGGAGCTTGTCGATGGCGTAGGCGTATGCTGTTCCGGGCTCAAGAGCGATCAGCGAGCCGTTGGTGCGCCGTTCGATGTCGCCTTTCCAGGGCTGGTAGTCGAGGAAGCGGTGCGACATGATGGCCTCTCCGGTCGACGCTGTCAGAACATTGTTGCGCAGTCCGATGATGCCCCGTGAGGGAATATGGAATTCGAGATGGACGCGGTCGGCCTGAGTTGTCATAGAAACGAGATCTCCGCGACGGCGTGTCACCATGTCGATTATCTTGCTCGAGTATTCTTCGGGGAGATTGACCGACAGAAGCTCGACAGGCTCGCACTTTACACCGTCGATCTCGCGGATAATGACCTGAGGCTGTCCTACCTGAAGCTCGAAGCCCTCGCGGCGCATTGTCTCGATGAGCACACTCAGATGGAGCACGCCTCGGCCATAGACAATCCACTGGTCTTCGCGGTCGGTTTTGGCCACACGCAGCGCGAGGTTGCGGTCAAGCTCTTTCTGAAGTCGCTCCCAGATATGGCGCGAGGTGACATATTTGCCGTCGCGTCCGAAGAAGGGGGAGTCGTTGATGGCGAAGGTCATCGACATTGTGGGTTCGTCGATAGCTATGCGCGGCAGAGGTTCGGGATTCTCAACGGTCGAGACTGTATCGCCGATTTCAAAGCCTTCGATTCCGACCAGTGCGCATATATCGCCGCTGTCGACACTCTCGACGCGCTTGCGCCCCATTCCTTCGAAAACGTGGAGTTCCTTGATGCGCTGACGCGAGACTGTTCCGTCTGATTTGCATAGACCGATGTCCATTCCCTCGCGGAGGGTGCCGCGGTGGACGCGGCCGATAGCGATACGACCGACATAGTTGCTGTAGTCGAGCGAGGTGACGAGCATCTGCGGATCACCCTCGAGGGTTTTCGGGGCGGGAATATACTTTATAATGGCGTCGAGAACGGCATTGATGTTGTCGGTGCGCTTCGAGAGGTCGGTGGTCATCCAGCCCTGCTTGGCGCTGCCGTAGATTGTCGGGAAATCGAGCTGATCTTCAGTGGCATTGAGATTGAACATCAGGTCGAAGACCATCTCCTGAACCTCGTCGGGACGGCAATTTGGTTTGTCGACCTTGTTGATTACGAGAATAGGCTTCAGGCCGATCTGAATGGCTTTTTCGAGCACAAAACGCGTCTGGGGCATCGGCCCCTCGAAGGCGTCGACGAGCAGAAGGCAGCCGTCGGCCATATTGAGCACGCGCTCTACCTCTCCGCCGAAGTCAGCGTGTCCCGGAGTGTCGATAATGTTGATTTTGACGCCGTTGTAGTTGATCGAAACATTCTTTGAGAGGATCGTTATGCCTCGTTCGCGCTCGAGGTCGTTGTTGTCGAGAATAAGCTCGCCTGTTTCCTGATTGTCGCGGAAGAGGTGTCCGGCCATCAGCATCTTGTCGACGAGAGTTGTCTTGCCATGGTCGACGTGGGCAATGATGGCGATGTTACGAATGTCTTGCATACAATTAAAACGTCTAAGTTTCCTTTTTCAGGCCACAAAGGTACGGAAAAAATCCCGAATGAGAGAAAAATCGCTAACTTTGCAGCGAATATGAAAGATAACAAAAAGATTATTCTGGGAATCGAATCGTCGTGCGACGACACTTCGGCGGCCGTTCTCGCCGACGGCCTTCTTCTGAGCAATGTCATTGCGTCGCAGGACGTCCACGCCGAATATGGCGGCGTTGTTCCCGAACTCGCCTCGCGCGCCCATCAGCAGAACATAGTCCCTGTCGTCGATGCAGCCCTGAAGCGTGCCGGAGTTTCCAAGGAAGAGCTCGACGCGATTGCCTTCACCCGCGGGCCGGGGCTTCTCGGGTCATTATTGGTCGGCACCTCATTTGCCAAAGGAATGTCGCTCGGACTTCGCATACCGCTTGTCGACGTGAACCATCTTCAGGGACACGTGTTGAGCCACTTCATACGCGAGACAGCCGACGACGAAGTGCCTGAATATCCTTTTCTCTGCCTTCTTGTTTCGGGAGGAAACTCACAGCTTATAGTAGTCCGCTCCGACAGCGATATGGAGATTATAGGCCACACCATCGACGATGCTGCCGGAGAGGCTTTCGACAAATGCGCCAAAGTGATGGGCCTCCCCTATCCCGGCGGCCCTGTCATCGACGCTCTTGCCGCCGAAGGCGATCCCGGACGCTTCAAATTCGCCAGACCTCATATCCCCGGACTCGATTACAGCTTCAGCGGGCTGAAGACCTCGTTTCTCTACACCTTGCGCGATGCCGTGGCTGCCGAGCCCGATTTCATCGAAAAAAACAAAGCTGATCTGGCCGCTTCGCTTCAGGCTACAATCATAGCCATTCTCATGGATAAGCTCGACAAAGCCGTAAAAGAAACCGGCGTCAGCACTGTGGCAATCGGCGGAGGCGTATCGGCAAACTCAGGCGTCAGAAAAGCTGTGGTCGATTACTGCTCCGCTCGAGGCCTTCGCGCTTTCATTCCGAAGCGCAAGTTCACGACCGACAATGCAGCGATGGTTGCCATTGCCGGATACTATAAATATCTGCGCGGAGAATTCTGCCGTTACGAAGAAGTTCCCTACGCGCGGGTCACAATGAAAGATCAATAATGAAAATTGCCATAGTAGTTATCGGCGACGAACTCCTTTTAGGTCAGGTCGCCGATGTCAACAGTTCGGAGATAGCGCGTCGCTTCACGCCCTACGGGGTGACAATCGAATCTGTTGCCATTGTCGGCGATGACGGAGCCGCCATGCGTCGCGCGATAGCCGACGGACTTGCCCATGCCGACGCCGTGATCACCACAGGCGGACTCGGCCCGACACGCGACGACATAACCAAATCCGTCATGATGGAGATTTTCGGCGGGGAACTGCGCCTCGACAAAGATATGCTCCGAAATGTCGAGGAAGTTTTCCGTCGCCGCGGACTGAAGCTCAACGAGCTGACACGCACACAGGCCATGGTGCCAACGTCGTGCACTCCGATCGCCAACGCAGTCGGTACGGCGCCGATAATGTGGTTCGAGCGTGATGACAAGGTGCTCGTGGCAATGCCCGGTGTGCCGTTTGAGACCCGCGAGATGCTTGGCCGGGAGGTTGTTCCCAGACTATTAAGACGTTTCGGCATCGAAATCTCTGAAATAGCTCACCGCCACCTGATCGTTACGGGCATAACCGAAAGCGATCTTGCCGAACACCTTGCCGACTGGGAAGATAAACTGCCCGAAGGCTATCATCTTGCCTATCTGCCGACACCGGGAATCATACGCCTGCGCCTCGACGGGCCTGCCGGAAAAAAGATCGACAGTCTTTTCGCGGAACTAAAAGAACTGACTGCCGGATATGCCATCGCCGAAGAAGATCTCACCATAGCCCAGATTCTGCTGAAAGAGGCCGTCAGGCGCGGAGTGACATTCGCCACGGCCGAAAGCTGCACCGGCGGCAATATAGCCCGCTCCGTCACTCAGATCCCCGGCTCGTCGGAAGCGTACAAGGGCAGTATAGTCGCCTATTGCAATGAAGTCAAAGCCAATATGCTTGATGTCAGCCGCGATGACCTTGCCTCCTTCGGAGCCGTCAGTCTGCCCGTTGTTCGTCAGATGGCCGAAGGAGCAGCCCGGGTTATCGGCGCAGACCTCGCCGTGGCTACGAGCGGAATCGCCGGCCCCGGAGGTGCCGTAGAGGGCAAGCCTGTCGGAACAGTTTGCATTGCCGCAACGTTCCGTGGGAAAACTGTGTCGGACACCTTTCATTTCCCGGGCACGCGCGACAGAGTTATCGAACGCTCCACGGCCACAGCTCTTCTGATGGCCCTGAAATTACTGAAGACCAATGATTAACCGGCGGAATTTCTTAAAAGCAGCCTCACTGGCCGGACTTGCGGGAATGTTCAGCCTGAGGGCCGACGCCGGAGAACGGCCATTGCCTCCGGCACGGGTGACCGTCATGCGCCGCCAATGTTTCAGCGACCTCCAGAGCAGTTATCTCGACGAACCTGAAACCGGGCCATGCTCACTTATGAAAGAAGGAGACATATTTGAAAGCGTTGCCGGAGAATGTCCGAAAGGAATGTGCCCTAAAGCATGGAATATAATTCAATCGCGTCTGGGCGAGCTTGCCCGCGGCTATGAGGGCATTCATGGCTGCGGAGTGTGCCGTCATGATTGCCACAGCGAGATTGTCTGCTGCGCCGACGGCACGCGCCCTGTCATCTTCAGGCTCGAACTCATCTGAACGTCAGCGAACCTTTGGCCATACAGGTTGTTTAGAGTTTAAAAGGTTGAACCTCTTAAACCAGACAACTATGACAAAACCAATAGCCGGAACCAAAACCGAGCAGAAACTTCTTCAGAGTTATTTCGCTGAATCGGCAGCTTATACGCGCTATACTTTCTATGCGCTTCAGGCCGCTAAAGAGAATTATTTTCCTGTTGAGCGGATTTTTAATGAAACAGCAGCCAACGAACTGCGTCATGCCAAGGTGTTTTTCAAATTCCTTCCGGGCGGTGCGCCCCTGCAGGTCGACGTAGCCACCAATCCCGGAATCATCGGTGACACAGCTTCAAATCTGGCCACGGCTGCCGAAGAAGAACTTCGCGAAGGTGTCGACTTCTACAATGAAGCCGCCAGGATTGCCCGCAGCGAAGGCTTCGACGACATCGCCGACCACTTCGAGGCCGTAGCCACAATCGAGAAGAGACACCACGACCGCTTTGAACGTTATCTGAAACACATTCAGGACGGCACGCTATGGAAACGCTCCGAACCCGTTACATGGCAATGCCTCGTCTGCGGCTACGAATATACCGGCACAGAACCTCCGAAAGTATGCCCGGCATGCGACCACCCCTATCAGCATTATATCGCCATCGGCGACGACGACGCCGAATGACTCCGTTTCAATGCTTAACATAATTCCCACACGAAAGGCCGCTGATTCCCGCGTGAGTCTGCGGCCATTCTTTATTCCACACTGTCATATTCAATATAAACAGGCGCTCCGAATGGATATGTGAATAATCCATTGTCGAGCTGTGATATGTCATAATCAAAACATCTCGGGTTTAAGTTCTGCAAGATATATTGATCATCTTCCTTACGGTATATATTAATCCTGAATTTCATTTCGAAAAGAGGCTTATTCTCTGTCACAACAGTAAATCCAAGCTCTTTCAGCCATGCCCGTCCTTTTACTTTTAACGGTGTTGCCAATCCCTGACCGGCCGCTTTATATCCTTCCACTTCTATGTAGATGAAACCGCCTGCACCCTTGCGTCCGGCTATCTTGTGCTTGACTCTCTGCGGTTTCACTACAACTTCACTTAACATTCTGACTTCATCAGAGAGAAAAACAAGCCGGGACGCATTGCGAAAAGTGCGTCCCGGCTTTATTGTTTGCTGTCAGATCATTTATACTTAGGGAGCAGAGGAACAGGGAATTTGGAGAAAAGGGTCTGAACGGCCTGAGCTATCCCTTCAAGATTACGGAACTGGCCGGTGCCGTTGTTGATAATCGTAGCCACAGATGCCGAATATAGCGGCAGCTTCTCGGCAATATTCACGAAATCCATCGACAGGACACCCTCCTTGTAGATTCCTGTTATGACCTGGGCGTTTGAATAGTAGTTCTGCCAGTAATAGTTGCGGGGCCACATCCAGTAGGGGCCGTAACCGTTATAGAACGGGCCGCTGTAGGGGAAATAGCCGGGAGGAAGCGCCGGTTCGGTAGCTATCTCACGCTGAACAGTCAGACCGATATTGATAAGCAGGTCGGAGTTCGGCGACTCGGTAAACCCGCGCATAACCATCTGTTCGCGAATGGCGGCGGCGATATTGTAATAGGCCACCATTGTCATCGTGGGCGGTAGCCGACGGACACTGTCGGGCTCGACAATTCGGAATGTCTTGTAACTGGCGAGATCGGCGTTGTTATACACCTCGCTGTTGACAAGCGTAAACGGGCTGCAGCCGGTCAGCAACACCGCTGCGCAACAGAGCAATGAGAATAGTAATTTCTTCATAATAACAAGTATTTATGCTGTTGAAATAACACCTGCGGCAGGCGGTTAGTTCGGATTCAGAGCTGCTTGCCCGCATGGAATTGTCGCGGGAAATTGCTACCTTTGCGGCCGGTTATGAAAAATATCAGCTGGCAGCTATTTCTGTCGTTTTTCAAGATAGGCGCCTTCACCTTCGGCGGAGGATGGGCCATGATAAGCATTATTGAAAAAGAAATTGTCGACCGCCGGAACTGGCTCGAACGCGAAGAATTTCTCGATCTTCTGGCAGTGGCGCAATCTTTGCCGGGAATTCTCGCCGTCAATATCTCGGCAAGTGTGGGCGACAAACTCCGCGGTATGCGCGGAGCCGTCCTCGCAGCATTGGGAACGATTCTGCCATCTTTTATGATAATTCTTGCCATTGCAATCTTTCTGACGCCCGATCTGATAAAGAACAACGAAACGCTCAACGCCATATTCCGCGGGATACGCCCTGCCGTTGTCGCGCTCATAATAGCCCCGGTTCTGACCGGCGCAAAAACGGCCGGAATCAATTGGAAGACCGTCGCCATCCCGGTTGCCGTGGCTCTTCTGATATGGTCGAGACTACCCGTTGTCAGCAACCCCGTGCTCTATATAATTCTCGGAGGCGCTGGCGGATACCTCTGGTTCCGCAACCATCTGAAACGGCTTCATTCAATAGAAAAGCAACAATTGCGTGACGACAATGAGCATTTATCTTAAACTCATCTACAGCTACCTGAAAATCGGGCTGTTCGGCTTCGGCGGCGGTTATGCGATGCTGGCGCTGATCGAGCGGGCCATCGTCGGCCCGGGATGGATCACCGAGCAGATGTTCACCGACATTGTCGCCATCTCTCAGATGACCCCGGGCCCGATCGGCATCAACTCGGCAACATATATAGGCTACGTGGCACCCGGAGTCTCTTCTCCCGAGCTGTCTTCCCCTTTCTGGGGCATACTCGGATCTGTCATCTGCACTCTGACTGTGGTTGTGCCGTCGTTTCTGCTCGTTCTCTACACGAGCCACTACATACGGCGCCACCGCGACAGCGACATCATCAAAGGTATATTCGCCGGGCTGCGCCCAGTGACCGTAGGCCTCATAGCTTCGGCCGCTCTGCTGCTCATGAACAGCAACAATTTCGGCAGCGACACATACAGCGTGGCTACAGGAATAATCATCTGCCTCTGCGCTTTTCTGCTCGTCTACCGCATGAAGATACATCCGATACTCGTTATCTGTCTTGCCGGCTTCACCGGCTTTTTAATCTACTGATTGTCATGACTTACCAAGAAGCAACCGACTATCTGTTCAATCAACTTCCCCAATACCAGATAATGGGCCCGGGCGCATACAAGCCCGGACTCGACACCGCCCGTGCGCTCGACGACATGACGGGCAATCCCCACCGGCGATATCCGACGATCCATGTGGCCGGAACCAACGGCAAAGGATCGGTAGCATCGTCTCTGGCAGCAGTGGCGCGTGCCGCCGGACTGCGCACCGGGCTATACACTTCGCCCCATCTGCTCGATTTCAGAGAGCGAATCCGTGTCAATGGCGAGATGATCACACCCGAGGCTGTGGCTGATTTCGTAGAGCGATTCCGCGACAACGACCTCCATCCGTCGTTTTTCGAGCTGACGACAGCCATGGCCCTCGAATATTTTGCAAAAGAGAAGGTCGACATCGCAATAATCGAAGTAGGACTCGGCGGACGCCTTGACTCCACCAACATAATCACCCCGGAGCTCAGCGTCATAACGAACATATCGCTCGACCATACGGCCCTGCTCGGAAACACACTGGCGGCTATCGCCTCTGAGAAGGCCGGTATCATCAAGCCGGGCGTGCCGGTTGTAATCGGCGAGGCGCCTGATCCCGAGGTTCACCGCGTTTTCGCCGACCGGGCGAAAGCCTGCGGCTCGAAGATAGTCTTCGCCGACGAAATCCCATGGTTCGACGACGTCCGCAGAGTCGGCCATAAACTCCACTACAGCGAAACTCCATGGGGCAATATAGCCTGCGACCTGACCGGCGACTGCCAGCCTCTGAACATGGCTACAACGCTCGCCGCTCTGTCGCTCGTCGGCTGGGCCGACGAGAACTCCGTCAAAAAGGGGCTCGCCCATGTCTGCGGATACAGCGGCCTCGCAGGACGGTGGCAGGTTGTCGACACCAAACCGCTGACCGTCGCCGATACCGGCCATAATTCAGGCGGATGGCAATATCTTGCCCGTCAGATCGACAAGTCAGTGACCGGCCGCAAACGCCTTGTTCTCGGCTTTGTCAACGATAAGGATCTCGAACCTATCAAAAAAGAACTTTCGGCCATAGGCAACGCCGAATTCTATTTCACACGCCCGTCAGTATCGCGCGGATTGCCCCCTGAAGAACTCGCAGCGAAAATGGACCCGCTGAAAGGACGTGTATTCGACAGCGTTGAGACGGCCTTTGCGGCTGCGGGGGAAGATGGCGCCCCCAACGATATGATATTCGTCGGAGGATCGACTTTCGTAGTTGCCGATTTTCTCGCATCCCGAACCTCAAACTACGAAAAATCTTGAAATTCAAGCCCTATTAAGGAACTTTTACACAATTGTTAAGCATAGTTTAGCAAAAAATCGCGAACTTTGCATATAGTTTTCAATACGTTCATAATATTACACTAAACTAAGTCATAAGATAATGAAAAAGAGTGCCTTGCAGAAAATTCGCATGGCTTATCGTCCGAAGCTCCCCGTAGAGCTTACGGGGCCTGTGGTTGCCGTTGAAGGCAAACCGACAACGTCAGCCGCCGACTGCGAAGAAATCAAAAAGCTGTTTCCGAACACATACGGTCTGCCCGAACTGAGCTTCAAGGAAGACCCCCACCCCGTTGCTCCGACAAGCAACACGCCCCTGACTGTAGGCGTTATCCTCAGCGGCGGTCAGGCTCCCGGCGGCCACAACGTTATCTGCGGTCTTTTCGACGGCATCAAGAAAATCAGCCGCAAAAGCCGCCTTTTCGGTTTCCTCATGGGCCCTGCCGGTCTCGTCGACCACAAGTACGTTGAGCTGACGGCCGACATCATCGACGAATACCGCAATACCGGCGGTTTCGACATCATTGGTTCGGGACGCACTAAGCTCGAGACCAAAGAGCAGTTCGACAAAGGTCTTGAGATTCTCAACGAGCTCGGAATCAAGGCTCTCATAATCATCGGCGGCGACGACTCAAACACCAATGCCGCAGTTCTCGCCGAATACTACAAATCGATCGGCAGTGACATTCAGGTACTCGGCTGCCCGAAGACAATCGACGGCGACCTCAAGAACGAGATAATCGAGACCTCTTTCGGCTTCGACACCGCTACGAAAGTCTACAGCGAGCTTATCGGCAATATCCAGCGCGACTGTAACTCGTCGAAGAAATACTGGCATTTCATTAAACTGATGGGCCGCTCTGCCAGCCATATCGCCCTCGAATGTGCTCTTCAG
>HF985606.1:41410-43417 GCA_000431215.1 Prevotella sp. CAG:1031 | reverse complement strand
TGCTCTTCAGACCCAGCCCAACGTCTGCATCATCAGCGAAGAAGTCGAGGCCGAGAACAAATCGCTTCTCGACATCGTCAATTATATCGCCGACATTGTTGCCAAACGCGCCTCGAAAGGCATGAACTTCGGCACAGTGCTCATTCCCGAAGGCCTCATCGAGTTCATCCCGGCCGTTAAAGCCCTCATCGCCGAACTCAACGACCTCCTTGCCCACGATTCGAAGATCGCCGACATGGAGCCGAAGGAAATGCGCCAGTATGTCATTGACCATCTCAGCAAAGACAACGCCAAAACCTACGCCTCACTCCCTGCCGACGTCGCCCGCCAGCTCACTCTCGACCGCGACCCCCACGGCAACGTTCAGGTTTCGCTCATCGAGACCGAGAAACTCATTTCGCGTATGGTTGCCAACCGCCTCGAAGAGATGCGCGAAGAAGGCAAATACGACGGCAAGTTCGCCACTATGCACCACTTCTTCGGCTATGAGGGCCGCTGCGCCGATCCGTCGAACTTCGACGCTGACTACTGCTACGGACTCGGCTACAACGCCGCCTGCCTTATCAAAGCCGGCGTAACGGGCTACATGACACTTCTGCGCGACCTGACCAAACCGAGCGTGCAGTGGATTCCCGGCGGTGTGCCCATCACTATGCTCATGAACATGGAGCGCCGTAACGGAAAGATGAAACCCGTTATCCAGAAAGCACTCGTGAAGCTCAACGGCACCCCGTTCAAGAAATTCGCCGCCAAACGCGATCAGTGGGCCGTCGAAACCGCATACGTATATCCCGGGCCGATCCAGTATTTCGGAACCCCCGAAGTCTGCGACCAACCCTCAATGACACTCAAATATGAGCGTCAGGACAAATAATCCGACCTAACTTCAGCTTGCACGAAGCCTACCCGCGGCAATGTCGCTGCGGATAGGCTTCATAATTTTTAACCCACAACACAGGATTCCTAATGAAAAGACTGAAAATTATCGCTATCGTGGCACTTCTGACTGCCGCATTCGGCATTCCCGCCCAGGCCGGAGGATTCCACTTCGGAGTGAAACTCGGTATGGACGTGTCGCAGCTCCATTTCAACAAAGACATCTTCGACAGCGACAACCGCGCCGGATTCACCGGCGGCGTAATGTGTGAGTTCACCGCCCCTCTGATCGGCGTAGGCTTCGACCTCTCTGCAATGTATGTGCGCCGCAACACACGCTTCCTCAGCGAGATGGACAATGAGAACCTCAGCGTCAACCGCGATTATATCGAAATCCCCCTCAACCTGAAATATAAACTTTCGATTCCCGCCATTGAACGCATCATACGCCCGTTCGTCACAACCGGCCCGAGCGTAGCCTTTCTGACAAGCCGCAAAGCTGTCAATTCATTCCTGAAGAACAAATCATGCGACGTAGCCTGGAACTTCGGCTTCGGCGTCGAGCTCTTCTCGAAAGTTCAGGTCGCCGCATCCTACGGCCTCGGACTCACCAAGTCACTCGAAGCAGTAGGCGTCATGGACAATGGCGTCGACATCGACGGCAAAAACCGCTACTGGACAGTAACCGCCGCCTATCTCTTCTGATCTGTCAATCTACCATATAATCAACGCGGGGCGCCCAATGCGTCCCGCGTTAATTATATATCCGACAATGTCGGCGTTTCAGCTTACCATCCGCCCGACGCACCTCCGCCGGCCGAGAATCCGCCGCCGAAGCTACCGCCGCCGAAGCCACCGCCTCCGCCACCTCCCATATTGACGCCGCCAATGATAACGGGAGCGGCGAGCATGGGGATCGTATAGGGAATATCGGTGATATTGCCGCAGTTACGGCATACATAGCGTTTCACGCCACGGCCTGTGTGTTTGGTGGTTGCGGGAACAAGTTCACGCGTCGATACGAGCTGACATGCGCGGGCTCCACAGCGTCCGCAGACAGTGTAGGAAGCCTTGTCGTTGACAAAAGGCAAAATGTCGGTCTCCTTACAGTTCGGACAGAGCCAAACGTCG
>HF985606.1:34044-41370 GCA_000431215.1 Prevotella sp. CAG:1031 | reverse complement strand
GAGTTCAGACGCTCTTCGGCATCCTGAACCGGGGTCAGATAAGCGTTGTCCGACTCTTCGTCGAGTTTGTTCATGCGGGTATGGCAGTTCGGGCAGAAACGCGGCCCGCGGCGAATGCGGTTTCGCGCACGCCTGACAATAAGCCACGCAGGGATGGAGAATCCGAGAGTGACAAACGCCGCCACTATGCAGGCCAGACTCATGCCGTTAAGTTTATGATAGCGGGTAACTTCGTCGAAATTGCGCGACTTCCTGACATACATGACAGCCACAATCAGAAAAATCAGTCCGAGAACTACAGAGGCAGTCAGCCAGCCGCCGAACACTTCGGCAAAATCAATCTCATCGTCGAAATTGCGGGCATTATTGCGCTGGGCCGACTTGAGCTCTTCGGCATAACGCGGATCCGTCATCACACGGCCGAGAGTGTCGACAGTGGCAATGACTCCGCCGTCGTAGTCGCCCTCTCTGAAACGGGGAAATGTGATATTCCTCAGAATTCGGCCGGCAACAACGTCGGGAACCACGGCTTCCGTTCCCTGGCCGGTGCGGATAGCGGCGCGGCGGTCGCCTTTCGAGACCAGAAACAACAATCCGTTGCTGTTGTCTTTCTTACCGATACCCCAGAGGTTGAACAGCTCTGTTGCGAAGTCGTCGATATTCGTCGACGGATCCATCTCATCTATGACGACCACAACCGGTTCGGCACTCGTAGACCGCCATATTCCGGCAAGAGTTTTATCGAGACGGGCAACAGCCTCGGCGCTGAGCACGTTGTCGGGGTTCGACACAAACCTGGTTGAATCAGCGACATGGACGTTCGGAACATCTTCGGGACGCGAAGCCGCCGCCAAAGGCAGAATAATCAGCAGAGAGAGGAATATAGAAATGATTCGTTTCATCAGTTATTGATTTTGAGGCTCATGCCGTTAAGTTTTCTGAACAGGTCGAGGGCATAGACATCGGTCATTCCCGATATATGGTCGATAGCGGCCTGTATCTTCCCGAAAAGTGTCGGGGCAGCAGTCTGATACTGCTGCGGAACTTTGGCAAGAAGCAGCCGGGAATAGTTCAACTCGGGAAACCTGACGGCGTGGATAAGTTTCTCCATGAGAAAAGAGATGATGCGGTTACCGGCAAGTTCGATGTCAATAACGTCGCCTGTTTCATAGATGCGTTCGTAGCTCAGAGCTTCTGCCTGACAGTAGGCTTCGCGCTCGCGCTCATTCATTAGAGCGATAAGCGGTTCGCCGGCCCTCCCCTCGAGAATGGCGTCTTCATTGCTGACGAAAGCGTCAACACAGCTGTCGACAAGGCGGCTGATGACCGATGACCGCATGTAGCCTACCTTTTCATTGGGATCATTGACGTTCTCCATAACCCTGAGCATCTCTTCCCGGCGGGCCGGCTCGAAGAAGCGGAGGAATGTCTCGGTCACCGTTGAGGTGTCGAGGATTCCGAGCTTGTGGGCATCTTCGATATCCATCACCTCATAGCATATATCATCGGCTGCCTCGACAATGAACACAAGAGGATGGCGCGCGTAACGCACTTCGCCTTCGGAAGTATATTGCTGAATCATTCCGAGCTCGTCGGCGACGCGGCAAAAATCGTCCTTTTCGCTGCTGAAGAAGCCGAACTTGCCGTGTTCGTTGGCAAGCGTCGACTGGAACGGATATTTGACTATCGAGGCGAGCGTTGAATATGTCATGGCAAAACCGCCCGGCCGACGGCCTTCGAACTGATGGGTCAGCAACCTGAACGCATTGGCATTTCCTTCGAAATTGGTCAGGTCGGCCCACTGTTCGCGGCTCAGTTCCCGGCGGATCTGACTTCCGGGCCCTTCGCTGAAGAATGTCGAAATCGCCTTTTCGCCCGAATGGCCGAAAGGGGGATTGCCGAGGTCATGGGCCAGACAGGCGGCAGCGACAATATCGTCGATCGAATCGAACTTGTCGACCCACGGCTCTCCTGCGTATTTCTCGCGCAGACGGTGCGACACCGCACGTGCCATCGAGCGTCCCACACACGAGACTTCGAGGCTATGCGTCAGTCTGTTGTGAACGAAAATACTGCCCGGCAGCGGAAACACCTGTGTCTTGTTCTGCAACCGACGGAAAGGGGACGAAAAAACAAGACGGTCGAAATCGCGCTGGAAATCGCTGCGGCTCTCGCGGCGACGTCCACGGTAGTTTTCGAGACCGAAGCGCTTATCGTTGATAAGCAGATCCCATTGCATCTTATAGGATTCCATATCGCAAATGTAGCGAATTTTCGCGATTAATTCATACCTTTGTCGTCAACAAACAGGGTAACTGTATTAAAAAATGGAAAAAGAGATATTCTGTTCAGACTGTGCAGTGAGGACCTGCAACCGTGTCGACGGCGAGCTGCCGAAATTCTGCCAGAGTCTGCGCCATGCCGACAAACGCGAAACATCGGTAAAGGCCTATGTCGATGACCCGGTCAGCGGCCATATCATGCGTTCTTTCGCCGCTGTCGACCAGCGCGGCGTCACAGGTGAGCAGTCTTCGCGCCTTGAGATGCTTATAAAGCTCATGCACCGTATGGAAGTCAGGCGCGTCGGCATAGCATCGTGCTACGCATTCCTGCGCGATGCACGCACGCTTGCCCGCATTCTGCGCGTCAACGGATTCGAGGTTTTCGGAATCAACTGCCGTGTTGGAAAACTGAACAAGCAGGCCGACCTATGTATCGCCCCCGAAAACGACAAAGCGCCCGACATAACATCGTGCAATCCTATCATGCAGGCCGATATTCTCAACGGCTACAAAACGGAATACAATATTATATTGGGGCTGTGCGTAGGTCACGACGCAGTTTTCGCCCGCCATTCCGAGGCGCCGGTGTCGACGCTCGTCGCCAAGGATTTCGCCCTCGGCCACAATCCGCTTCCGGCCCTTCGCGACGAGGCTTTCTCATCGCTGCTCACCGACCCTCTCGAATAAGCCAATGGATGTTAAGCCGATTTTTCCGGGAAAAGCCGCTCCTTTCGTAATTGCCGGCCCGTGCAGCGCCGAAAGTCGCGAACAGGTGCTCGAGGCGGCACGACGGCTTAGCCTGTTGCCTTCGGTGACGGCTTTCCGCGCCGGCGTATGGAAGCCGCGCACTCACCCCGGAGGCTTCGAAGGCCATGGCGGGGAAGCTCTCGAATGGCTCCGTCAGGCAAAGGCCGAAACAGGACTGCCGGTGGCAACCGAAGTCGCGACAGCCTCACACGTCGAAGCATGTCTCAGAGCCGGAATAGACATTCTATGGCTCGGGGCCCGGACATCCGGCAATCCGTTTGCCGTTCAGGAAATTGCCGATGCACTGCGCGGCACCGACGTGGCCGTGCTGATAAAGAATCCGATCAGCCCCGACCTCGAACTGTGGGCCGGAGCCATCGAGCGGATCTACGGCGCCGGGATCAGAAGAATCGCCGCGGTCCACCGCGGATTCAGCACATTCGGAGGCACCTCGCAATACCGTAATGCCCCGCTCTGGACAATACCTCTTCAACTCAGCGTGAGGTACCCCGAACTACCGGTAATCCACGACCCGAGCCACGTTGGCGGACGCCGCGATCTTATCGAGCCGCTCGCGCGTCAGGCTCTCGACACCGGCTTCAGCGGACTTATCATCGAGAGCCACTGCCACCCCGACGAGGCCCTCAGCGACGCCGCCCAACAGATAACTCCGAAGCGGCTCGGAGAGATTCTCGGAAATGTCATCGGCCGGCGGCGCTCGCAACCGACACCCCATCTCGAGAAACTTCGGGCTGAAATCGACGCCGTCGACTCGGAACTGCTCGACATTCTGGCCCGACGGATGGCAATCTCACGCAACATAGGCGAGTATAAGCGCAGTGAATCGATGAGTGTGCTTCAGGCCACGCGCTTCAACGACTTGATCGCCGACAGATGTAAACGCGGCTCGAACCTCGGACTGAGCGACAAGTTTCTCAGAACAGTGTTCAACGCCATTCACGACGAAAGCGTTGCCACCCAGCTGCGCATCATCGACAATCCTTCCGAATAATCATACCGTCAGTCGGGGAAACGGAATCCCTGCTGTTCGATATAGTCGCAATAGACACGCGAGAAATGCTCGGCGTCGGCGCGTGTGTAGCGGATGTCGGTGTAGACCTGGGCGAGAGTTTCCTTTCCGTTCTCACGGGCGAAATGGCCGTCGCGCTCTTCTTTTTCGGCAAAGAAAGCGCGGATCTCTCCGGGAGTGCGCTCGACATATTTTTCATCGAACACAAAACTGTCGAGCGGAAGGCGGTCTGAAACCGCTGTTTCCCCATCAGGCCAACCGACAGTGACCGTGACAACGGGAACCACAAGTTTCGGCAACTGCAGAGCCGCGCCGATCTGAGGCGCGTTGTAGGTGGTTGTGCCCATATAGCACGTTCCGAGACCGCGCATCTCGGCTATGGTGACAAACTGCTGCGCCACGATAACTGTGTCGAGGACAGCACACATAAACATCTCAAAGTTGTCATAGCCGGGCTTGGCATCCGACGCCTCACACCATTTCACAAACCTGTTGAAATCGGCGCAGAATGTCAGCACAACCGCCGCACCGGTAACGGCCGGCTGGCCGAAATGGGCGGGAGCCAAAGCTGCCTTGCCTTCGTCGGAACGGGTGACGATAACGCTGTAGAGCTGCATATTTCCCGTTGTAGGGGCCTGGGCGGCCTCGCGAAGCATCTCGCGAAGCATCTTGTCGTCGACATCTCGCTTAGAATAGTTTCTGACACTGCGACGGTTAATGAAAAAATCGTTCATGGCTGGTTAGTGTTTAGTGAGCGTAAAGATAATACAAATAAAAATTCCGGCAATGGCCTTTGCCGGCCGGATCGGGCCTGATCTGTCAACAAAGTTACCACAAAGGGCACCCGAAACGGCGGGATTACGCATTATCTATATATTCAGAATCCTGAAAGGTATGCTTTTAGGCGATGGTTTGCGTCACAAAAGAACTGACCGGAAAAAATTTTTTCTTCTCTGCCACCACCTCAACCTCACCGCATCGCGTCTGATGATGTTGTTGATGACATAATAATGTTTTCTTTTAATTTACTTTTCTTTTATTTACTTTACTTTGTGGCATTATTGTCGGCAGAAACCGAGTTATTGCCGGATTATTGTCGACAATAACCCGGTTATTGACGGCAGAAACCCGACAATAACTATCTTTAGCGCACAAGCACAATTATCCGCCTGAATATTAGCGACATTATTCAATTTGAAAACTTCATGTCAATATCAAAAACATCAAACCATTGTTTTACAGCGAATTAAATAATTTTTTCGGACAACTTGAAAAAAGTTATCAACAATAATATTTTCTCTATTGCAAAACCGAGGAATTATTCTCAACTTTGCAGTCGTCAAAATTCACTTACTCATAATTCACCATTCTAACTCATGAACGACAATCAACCCCAGCGGCCGACATACACATTCGACGAAGCGAACAACGCATCGCTCGAATACTTCAACGGCGACTCACTCGCTGCGCGGGTGTGGGCCAGCAAGTATGCCCTCCGCGACTCCGAAGGCCACATCTTCGAAAAAACACCGGCAGATATGCACCACCGCATCGCCGCAGAACTCGCACGAATCGAGAACAAATATCCCAATCCGCTCAGCCACGACGAACTGTTCGAGCTTATCGACGGATTCCGCTATATCGTGCCTCAGGGCAGCCCCATGACTGGCATCGGCAACACCTATCAGACCGTATCGCTGAGCAACTGCTTCGTCATCGGCCTCGATAACGAACCCGATTCTTACGGCGCCATCTTCAAAATCGACGAAGAGCAGGTTCAGCTCATGAAACGCCGTGGCGGCGTAGGCCACGACCTGTCGTCGCTGCGTCCGAAAGGAACGCCCGTCCACAACTCGGCGCTGACTTCGACCGGCCTTGTGCCCTTCATGGAGCGCTACAGCAATTCGACCCGCGAAGTAGCCCAGGGTGGCCGACGCGGTGCGCTGATGCTCTCGGCCTCTATCAAACATCCTGACGCCGAAGACTTTATCGACGCCAAGATGGCCGAAGGCAAAATCACCGGCGCGAATGTCAGCGTCCGTATCGACGACGAATTCATGAAAGCGGCGTCGGAAAACCGTCCCTACCGCCAGCAATATCCCGTCAGCTCCGACGACCCCTCTATTGTCAAAGAGATCGACGCAGCGGCTCTCTGGAGCAAGATCGTCCACAACGCCTGGCAGAGCGCTGAACCGGGCGTTCTGTTCTGGGACACAATAATCCGCGAAAGTGTCCCCGACTGCTACGACGATCTCGGCTTCCGAACTATATCCACCAACCCCTGCGGCGAAATCCCTCTCTGCCCCTACGACAGCTGCCGCCTGCTGGCAGTGAATCTTTTCAGTTATGTGAAAAATCCGTTCACTCCCGAAGCATACTTCGATTTCGAGCTCTTCAAGGAACACGCCGGAAAAGCCCAGCGTATCATGGACGACATTATCGATCTCGAACAGGAGAAAATCGAAGCCATAATCGAAAAGATTCAGATCGACCCTGAAAGCGCCGATGTCAAACATACAGAACTTGAACTCTGGCACAAGATTCTCAACAAAACGCTTCTCGGACGCCGCACAGGAGTCGGCATTACCGGCGAAGGAGATATGCTCGCCGCCCTCGGCCTCAAATACGGCACCCCCGAAGCCACAGACTTCGCGGTCAAGGTTCAGCAGACACTCGCCCTCGGCGCCTACCGCTCGTCGGTGACCATGGCTCAGGAGCGCGGTGCCTTCAAGATTTTCGATGCCCAGCGCGAAAAGAACAACCCGTTCATCAGACGCATGGCCGAAGCCGATCCGCAGCTCTACGAAGACATGAAGAAATACGGACGCCGCAATATCGCCTGTCTGACGATAGCCCCGACCGGAACAACCTCGCTTATGACGCGCACGACCTCGGGCATCGAACCTGTGTTCATGCCGGTCTACAAGCGGCGCCGCAAGGTCAATCCCGGCGATCCCAACGTCCATGTCGACTATGTCGACGAATCAGGCGACTCTTTCGAAGAGTATATCGTCTATCATCCGCGCTTCATCGACTGGATGAATGTCAACGGCATTCCCGTGAAAAATGACTACACCCAGGAAGAGATCAACAGCCTCGTGGCCCGCTCCCCCTACGCCGGAGCCACTGCCAACGACGTCGACTGGATGGAAAAAGTCAGAATGCAGGGCAAGATCCAGAAGTGGGTCGACCACTCGATTTCGGTGACGATCAATCTTCCGGCCGACGTCAGCGAAAGCCTTGTCAACGATCTATATATGGAGGCAT
>HF985606.1:25172-34004 GCA_000431215.1 Prevotella sp. CAG:1031 | reverse complement strand
GCTGCAAGGGATGCACCGTATATCGCGACGGCTGCCGCAGCGGCGTCCTCGTGGCTCTCGAAAAGAAAGAGAAACCTGCCCTGCCCGACAACTCCCTCCAGCCCCACGTCATCAAACGCCCCATCGAGCTTGAAGCTGATGTTGTCAGATTCCAGAACAACAAAGAAAAGTGGATTGCATTCGTCGGACTTATCGACGGCAAGCCATATGAGATCTTCACCGGTCTTGCCGACGACGACGACGGCATCTTCTGTCCTAAATCTGTCAACAAAGGCAAGATAATCAAGGCTATAGCCCCCGACGGCACCAAGCGCTACGACTTCCAGTTCATCAACAAGCGAGGATATAAGACAACCATCGAAGGCCTGTCGGAGAAATTCAATCCCGAATACTGGAACTACGCCAAGCTCATTTCGGGCGTACTTCGCTACGGAATGCCTATCGATCAGGTTCTTAAGCTCGTCGGAGGCCTTGAACTCGACAACAAGTCGATCAACACATGGAAAATGGGCGTCGAGCGCGCGCTTAAGAAATATCTTCCCAACGGGACAAATGCAATCGGACAGCGCTGCCCGAACTGCGGTCAGGAGACACTGATCTATCAGGAAGGATGCCTGATCTGCACCTCGTGCGGCACATCCAAATGCGGGTAAGATAAATCAACGGCATAATTGGGGCGTCGCGGACTCGCAAAGGGCCTGCGGCGCTTGTCTTTGCCCGATAAATCAGCTAACTTTGCATTACAATGGAAAACAGCAGATCATTTCTGATTCTATAGCAAGCGCGGGACGCGCGAAATCTCTACAACTGCGATAGCTGGCGGCAACCACCGCTCCCCCCACAAATTCGCGGCAAGCCACGGCAATGTGCGCCGCCGCGAAACGCGACAGCACAGGTCGCGGGCCTTGGCTATCGCCGTTTGCGTGACTGCGCACGCTACCGCGGCTTGCACGCTTATCTCGCTCGTTCTCAGGCCCACGGCTATCGCGGTGGATTGTAGAAATATCGCGCTTCACGGCGCTTGTCGCGAATAGGCTGTTTGATGTGGTTACTCTGCAAAAATGTCAGGTACTGTAGCCGAAGGCACGCGGCCAGATTCAGGGGCGGAAAATCGTACAAAACCGAAGTTCTGCAACCACCGGTATTTACGGTCTGCAATAAGAGAGCCGCATCTCCCGACGCGGCTCTCTTATTTACCTTTTTAGGCAAGTCAGTTAGCATTAAACACGATTTTCTTCACACTTTTTTCGATTAGCCACAAGTCATTGTGACCGAAAATCTCTAAAGAATAAGTCTTTTTTTACCGTTCTAAATAATTCCTTTAACTGATAACTAATTTTACACAATGCAAAGTTAGCGTTGTTGTATCGCCATTCCTAACGCTCCAAACCGTTATCAAAACTCCATCTAAAAGTATTAAGAAGCATAGTGCTGGAATATAACTATTTACACGTATTAATAGAACATAAAATTATAAACCGCTATCAAAGGTAGATTTGTAGAGTTTGGAGGCAAATCGGCGATAAATATGCCACTAAAGCTTATGCAATGGAGCAATTAAGCTCAACATCAGATTATTCAATGCGCTGTAGTTCTGACAATTAATTATTTCATCGCCCACAACATCAATATATCGTGCCGATCTTCATCACGTCCTCGTCGAAAGTTTCGCGGGAACGGGCACGCGAACGCATTTTGTTGCGATAAGTATATATCGTATTTAGCGAAAGTCCGAGGAAACGGGCCACGGTTGCTGTGTCAGCAACGCCAAGGCGCGCGAAGGCAAGAACCCGAAGCTCGGTTGTCAGCTGATCAGGGTTTGACATAACAACCCGGTTGTCTTCCTCAAGAAGCATGTTGACATTCTCGACAAAATGAGGGTAAATCATGAGGAACCCCCGGTCAAAGAATTTTATAGCCAGACTGTCGGCATCTTCACGAATATCACCGTTCTTGATAATTGTCAGCAATTCGTCAGACTGGCCGGCCGAGATTTTGCGTCGGGTCAGCTTTGTGAAATCATCAAGACGCTCCTGAAATCCGGCCGACATTTCGAGGAAATTGCATACTGCTTCCTCCTTGACGGCATTGGCCCTCTCAAGCTCCACACCATATTCCCGGGCACCGGCAAGGCGCCGGCGCATCTGCAATATTGCAAAAACGAGAACCGAAACAACTATCAGAAGTGCCGCGATGACAAGACGACTGTGGAGCGACATCCGTGAAAAGTCTTCATTCATATTTTCAAACTCTCCGGGCATCAGCGGCGAAAATCTGGCAATCTGAGGCATACTGCCGGTCGATAGCGCATTCCTGAAAGCCAATAAAAGCAGCGATCGCCCGCGTCCGGCGTCACCTGTCTGGAGAAGCTCAAGACCGAGACATCCGAGTGATTCACCGGTAGGATCGACATTGTTCAAGTCGTTAAGGGCTCCAAGGGCGAAATAATATAATGCATTGGAATCATACCCTACCCGCTTGCACAACTTACCCATAAGCGCTGCCGCACAGGAAACAGCGAATGTTCCGGCCCGTGGGCTTTTAATAACATCGGTATATGAGGAGGCCGCTACCGGGAGATCTCCGTCAATATCTGCGCGCACCCCCGATAGCAACAGATAGACCGGCGATCCCTCATAATAAAGAGCCTGCAAGGAATCTACGGCCTCATGCAGACCTTCTATATATGTTCGCTCGACATCAAGACCTTCGGTGAGCCGGAAGCCCGAGTACATGACCTTAAGGCGGGTTTCCGAAGCGACATGGCGGTTGTTTGGGTCGATCCCCGCCTCACTCAGGTCGTTGACCGACTTTATCGCCTCACGAACCGCTCCGCGCATGGCCATCGCGCCCGCTTTTTTGAATGCTATCCACTGACACAGAGCATCAAGACGCATTGAAGCAGCCTTGAGCGAAAAGCGATCGCATTCGACAAGAAGAGAATCATAACTGAGCGTCTCGAGCTCCGACAACATATCGCGCACACCGACAGAAAACTGTTCAGGACGTGATTCGCGCATAAGCGCCATGCGCACCGAATCAACACGAGAGTAACGTCGGGCGAGAAGGTCAGGGAATTCGCCTGCGGCAGCGTCTATGACGGTCAACAGGGCAGACACAGAAGAGGGCGACTCAGCGCCGGCACACGTGAACAGAGTCGAGAGAACGAATAAGAGAATCGTGCATCTTTTCATGTCAAAAAGATAATGTGTATCAGTAATTGTGCATCACAAAGATAATAATCATATTCTAAAAATGCAAATACCAACTCACAAAAACTCACAAAACAACATTCCGGCTAAAAAATTGAAACTTTAATATCTATATCTATTGCCCGAAAATCTATATAACAATTATCGTCATGCAGCTACCATCGCATTAATAATCAATAGATTACAATTATGATCATCTTCCATATACACTTTATATCATCTCAATATCATAGGAAAACGACAAAAGTATAACTAACTTCGTAGCACTAACGAAGCGAGTGAACGGCTAAGACTCAAAGAGATTTGAGGCAGTCGTACAATTTAGGGTTTATTAAATTCGTCGCGGCGGCTATAACGCCGGCAGCAACGCAATTTGATAGTGCAAAAAGTAAATGTGTTTTATGTTAGGTTTGTCAGCCTTTTCGGCTACAACAAGGGCAGGCAATTCCGGGAGGAAATGCCTGCCTCAGTTATTTGGCCGTCTCATTTAATTATTGTAACTTAGCGAGCAATTTAAACAAAAACAAATAACATCAGAATGCCCCGGAACCAATCATAACAGTTAGTCACATACAATGATCAGAAAAATCCTCACATTCACAGCAATCGCAACCACGGCATTGTGCGCCGGCGCATCCGAGAAACTCAGCGGAACGCCCATCAGTTCAACGCCCAATGCTTCTTATCCCGTTGCCAATCTGTTTGACGGCAATCCGTCGACAACATTCCGCTCCGCGGCCCCGTCATACGGATGGGCCGGCCTCGATCTTGGCGAAAAATACGTAATCACGGAAGTATCCATTGTTCCCGAACAAGGCTCACTGAGCGAGCTTGCCGTTATCGAAGGGGCCAACAACGCCGACTTCAGCGACGGAATCCCGCTGGCAATAGTTGACTCACGCCCTGAGGGAGGCAAACAGCTCACGCTGACCGTCAACTGTTCGCGTGGCGTCCGCTACGTGCGTTATTGCGCGCCATCGTCGACCCACACGCGCCTGGCCGAGCTTGCGTTCTACGGCGACAAAGGAGCCGGCGACGACTCGCGCCTGTGGCAGATAACGAATATCCCGACGGTTATCATCCACACCGTCAATCAGGAAGAGCCTTACGACAAGGAGCACACAATCGACGGAAACGTAGTGATTATCAGCAATAACGGAACCGAACTTCTTGAAGCGGCCGGAGGCATCAGAGAGCGAGGCAACGCCAGCCGGGCATTCCCCAAGAAACCCTGGCGCATAAAATTCGAGAAAAAGCAGCAGCCTCTCGACGCTCCCGCCAAAGCTAAGAAATGGACTCTTATAAATAATTACGGTGATAAATCGCTCCTGCGCAACATCGTGGCTTTCGAAGCAGCGCGCCGCATAGGCATGAGCTATGTCCCTTATTGTCGCCCCGTCGACGTTGTTCTCAACGGTGAATATAAGGGCTGCTACCAGTTCTGCGATCAGGTCGAAGTCAATCCCGGCCGTGTTGAGATTGAAGAGATGGAGCCGACCGACGTTGAAGGAGAGGCACTGACAGGCGGATATTTCGTTGAAGTCGACGGATATGCTACAGAGGAAGTCTCATGGTTCAGGACGCCTCACTACGGCATTCCCATCACCATCAAATCGCCCGACGAAGAGGAAATCGTGAAAGCCCAGAGCGACTATATCGCAAACTACTTCGCCAATCTCGAGAATCTGATGAAAGATACCAGCCCCGAAACAGGCTACCGCACTGTTTTCGACAACACATCTTTCATACAGCACATGCTTGTCAACGAAATAGCGTGCAACACCGACACATACTGGAGCACCTATATGTATAAGCAGCGCAACGATCCGAGAATCTACACAGGCCCGGTTTGGGATTTCGACCTCGGATTCGATAATGACAACCGCACCTACCCCGCCACTACCCGAAGCGGAAATTCCTATCTGTGGGATTCAGGCTCGGCAAGCGGTGCCGACGGAATGCGCTATTTCGCCCAGCGAATACTCACGAAAGATCCCGGCACGGCCGACGAAATAAAAGCTGTCTGGAGCAATGCCCGCAACAAGGATCTGTCGGCCGAATCGCTCAATGAATATGTCGACGACAACGCCGAAGAAATCAAAGAGTCGGCCCGGCTGAATTTCATGCGCTGGCCCATCATGAAGGAATATGTCCACATGAACCCGCGCGTTCCCTCCGGCTACGATGACGAAATCAGGTTTATCAAAGACTTCATAACCGGACAGATGGCACACCTCGACGAGGTTATCGGCTACGATCCGTCGGAGCGTCCCGACGATCCCGACGAAGGTGGCATTGACAACACGGAAGTAACTATCGGCAAGATCTGGGCTTACGGGAATGTTGTCTTTACCGAAGGCTTCCCCGAAGCAACCCGCTACGAAATATTCTCGATCGACGGCCGACTGGCAGCCGCCGGCACTTGCGGCCAAACGAGCCGCAACCTCCCGCAGGGAATATATGTAGTGCGCACCAACGCCACGGGTCATACGCCGGTGAAGGTGGCCATAAGATAACAATATATCCGACAAATAATATTCGCCCCGCAACCGGTCTGCCGGATGCGGGGCGTAATTTCATGGTTATAAGTCAGTTCAGACAAGCGCCAGATAAATCGTGCAGACTCCGAAAGTCATCGGATGGATTTCGACATCAGAAAAGCCCGCACTGCGCATGAGAGCGGCCATTTCCTGTCCCTGAGGCACGGCGGCGATACTCTGAGGCAGATATGTATAGGCATCGCTGTCTTTCGACACCAGACGTCCGACAGACGGAATCAGGCGGTTGGTATAGAAATCATATAGCGGTCTGACCGCCGGTGACGTTGGAGTTGACAGCTCTATGACCATCAACACTCCTCCAGGCTTGATCACGCGATACATCTCCATATATCCGCCAAGAAGATCCTCGAAATTACGCACTCCGAAAGCGGCCGTGACGCAATCAAAACCTCGGTCGGGAAACGGCAGATTCAGGCAGTCAGCCTGACGCATGGAGATAACATCGCCCAGCCCGGCTTTGGCCACCTTCACACGCCCTTTCTCAAGCATCCCGTCGGAAAGGTCAACACCTACAATACTTACGGGATCGAGGTGACGCGCCATCGAAAGAGCGAGGTCGCCTGTCCCCGTGGCTACATCAAGGATATAGCGCGGCTGCCATCGGCGCAACAGATTAACTGCATGACGGCGCCACCAGCGGTCGATGCCAAGTGTCATGGCCCGGTTCATGAAGTCGTATGCCGGGGCTATGTTGTCGAACATATCCCTGACCTGCAAGCCCTTGGCACGGGAATCGCCCTCGCTGTCGTAGGGCGTGATCTTCTCAACGTCGGCCATTAAAGACGGTCGAGACAGTCAAGAACATTCTTTTCGATACGGGCGTCGAGATCTGTTTCCTCAGCCTTTACAAAAGTGTTGCCGGTCAGATGCTCATAAAGCTCTATATATCGCTCTGAGATAGAATTGACAACCTCGGGAGTCATATCGGGAACCTTCTGTCCGTCCTTACCCATAAAGCCGTTGGAGATGAGCCACTGACGCACAAACTCTTTCGAGAGCTGACGCTGAGGTTCGCCGGCGGCGAGACGCTCCTGATAACCATCGGCATACCAGTAGCGAGAAGAGTCTGGTGTGTGGATCTCATCAATGAGAATCACCTTGCCGTCAAGGAGTCCGAACTCATATTTGGTATCGACAAGAAGCAGACCTTTCTGAGCAGCCATATCAACGCCGCGGCGATAGAGAGCCATCGTGTATTCGGCCATTGTCTTGTAGTTTTCTTCGCTGACAAGACCACGGGCTATGATTTCCTCGGCGGAGATGTTCTCGTCGTGCCCCTCGGCGGCCTTTGTCGTCGGGGTAATGATAGGCTCGGGGAAAGCCTGGTTCTCGACCATCCCGTCGGGAAGCTTCACACCGCAGATCTCGCGCTTTCCGGCGGCATACTCGCGCCAGGCGCTGCCGGCAAGATAGCCTCGGATTATCATCTCTACGGGGAAAGCTTCGGCACGCTGTCCCACGGTCACCATCGGATCGGGAGTGGCCAGCTTCCAGTTGGGCACTATATCGCGGGTTGCGTCGAGGAAGAAAGCGGCAATCTGGTTAAGTACCTGACCTTTATATGGAATACCTTCGGGCAGAACGACATCAAAGGCCGAGATGCGGTCTGTAGCCACCATGACGAGAGTGGAGTCGTTGATTGTGTAAACATCGCGCACTTTGCCATGATAGACAGCCGTCTGCGCAGGGAAATGAAAGTCGGTTTTCAACAGAGTTGCCATAGCTGAATTTTTGTTTGGTTTTACTCCGCAAAGTTAGCGATTTTTTGGCAAACAGCGACGTATTTCAACATCATTTCAGGAGGGATAAAGACAGAAAGCCCCGTCGCAGAACATCGACGGGGCTTTCTGTAAATCCTTATTTGAGAATTTCGATCGTAAGCGTCCGACCGGCGACTAACGTAGCGGGCACCGTAAGAAGTCCGTCGGAATAACTGAATTTCTTAAGTTTGCGGCCATCAACAACGATGCCGGAGGGCTTCCCTACCCCATGGACGGCGAATGTCAGTTCTCTGCGCTCCGGCATTCCTTTATATGATCCTTCGGACGATACCTCTATCACTATCGAGTTCTTTTTGTCATCGCCCTTGAAGGTTATGAGCTGATAGGCGGCATCGGCGAGCGAGCGCGGCGACTTCCGGTCGTCATCGAAAAGAGTATAAGCCGAAGTTGCTCCCTCGACAGGATAGTAATTGACCGTAAGCTTCGAAGGATCGTAATCGGCAGTAGAGCCCATTGTCCGGACAGCCTCGGGAATGAATGCGCCCTCGCGCACAAACATCGGCAGAACCGACAACGGAGCCTCATAGTTTTCTATGACTGAACCCGGAGCGAAAATTTTCGACGGGTCGTTATAGTCGATCCAGCGGCTGCCGTCGTCAGGTATCACCACACGGCGGCCTGTCGCTCCTTTTTCGAGAACTGGAGCGATCATGACATCGCGGCCCCAGAGATACTGATCGGCCACGTCATCGACATCCGCGCCTGTCGAATGGGCATAGAAGTTAAGAGGACGCACCAGAGGGAGGCCCTGCGATGCATTGTCGTAGGCCAGCGTATAGTTATAGGGGAGCCAGCTGTAGCGCTTGCGGATGAAAGACTTCAGAATATCTTCCTGGTCGGGATAGAGATAAGGTTCGGCGAAATCCTGAGCGTGGGTTCTCAGAACCGGAGAGAAGGTTCCGAGCTGAAGCCAGCGCACATAAAGCTCGGGATCGTAGGGAGCGGCCGGATCAACGGCGAAACCTCCGACATCGTGGCTCATATATCCGAGTCCGCTAAGGCCGGAATTGAGCATGATCGTCACCTGCGGCTGCAGTCCGCCCCACGAACGGCTGACGTCGGTCGACCACGGGAAGACGCTGTAGCGCTGCAAGCCGGTAGTGCCGCCGCGCATCATTGTCATCAGACGGGTGTCGGGATATTCTTTCTTATACAGTTCATATATTATCGAGCTCCAGTCATTGCCGTAGAGATTGTGATACTGACGGGCGGTCAGGCCATTGGCATGGCGTCCGTTCTCGGGATGCACCTCGGGTTCGCCGAGATCGCCCCACCATC
>HF985606.1:0-25112 GCA_000431215.1 Prevotella sp. CAG:1031 | reverse complement strand
TGAGGCCATCCATTCGCGCGTCGAAGGATTGCTGACGTCGAACATTCCTCCTTCTCCGACCCATATCTTGACTTCCTGCGGTTCGGAGAGCACAGAATCCATCACCATCATTCCGTTCTCCTTCAGCAGATTGTAGTTATCGAGAGCACGACCGTTCCGGAGTATGTAGGGCTGATGGATAATAACCGTATTGACCCCCTTTTTCCTGAGGCCGGAAAGCATCTTCTTATGGTCGGGCCACTGCACGGGATCCCAGCTCAGTCGTCCCATGTCCTGCTCCTTGCCATACCAGTAAAGGTCGAGAACCACACCGTCGAGGGGATATCCCCCGCGTTTCAGGCGACTGACAACGCTGTCGGTCTCATGTTGGGTCTTATAGCCGTATTTCGACGTGATATATCCCAGCGACCATAGCGGCGGCAGCTCCTGCCGCCCGGTGAGTTCACTCAGACGGCGCACGGTTCCTTCAAGGGAGCCATTGCCGTTGACAAAATAATATGATATCGGAGCCTTTCCTTCTGTGGTATACGTCAAGGGATTGGAAAGAGTCAGCTTGGCGGGGGCGAAATCGTCGAATACGAGCGCATAGCCGTTCGACGACAACACGACGGGCATTGTGATGTTCATCTGCTTGATACGCGGATCGCCGGCAGTGTAACCGTAGTTCTGACGGTTATACATAACGAGAGTGTCACCGGCGAGATTAAGCGAATAGCCGCGTTCACCGCCTCCATAGAAAGAGCCGCCTCCGAGAGTCATCATTGAGAGGCGCCGCTTTCCGCACGGACAGATTTTGCGCTCGCCGAGATCGAGCACACCTGCGCGCCCTGCTGTCAGACTGACAGAGCCTGTGGTCTTGTCCACTGCCACCCTCAGTCCGGCCGAGGTTGTGACTGCAAAGAAATGCGATGTGTCTTCAGTCACGTTTCCGGTAAAAGGAACAGGCGTCAGCACCGAGGCCGGAGTAGCCTCACCGGGGTTTTCGCCCGGAAGTATTGTAGTAACCCTGACAATGTCGGGATTTATGAAATCAAGACTGACAGTAGAACCGCCTGCTGTGGCGACATCAAAAACGCCCTCACGGGCCTGCGAAGGGCAAAAGACAGCCAGTGCGAGAGAAAAAATCACCGACCTACCCACTGAAAAGCTTTTCATGAAAACGATAGAATTTGGTTTATAGCTGCAAAGGTAGTCTATTTTTATTAAAATATGCCTCAGGCGTTAACTTAAAATTAAGAGGTTAATATAAAAAAGCTTCAGGATAAACAATTTTTAATCTCTTTTAGCGCAAACGGGCTGAGCAACAAAGAATTATGATTGTTCTATATATAGCGAACAGAGAAATGGCAATGAAACGAATCTTCAATAACAGAATGCATGCCCCAGCAACCGAAAGAAACTGTCATTTACATCCCTCGTCCTTGATATTGGGTAGTGATACCAGGTATTGAGGCTCTCATAAATAAATAGTTGAAACGTGAGAGAGAGGCCGCTGCCCAGACGGGCAACGGCCTCTCGATTTATATACCTACGAAAAAGCCTTCGCGTCATTTTAACGCGAAGGCTGCATTCATCATGGTTAAGTAGCGAATCAGGGACTCGAACCCTGGTTTCCGCCGTGAGAGGGCGGCGTGCTAGACCACTACACTAAATCGCCATGTTCTACTTGTCGTTCTTTCGATTGACACTGCAAAGGTAGGGCTTCTTTTCATAAGCTCCAAAAATCAAGAGGGAATATTTTCTTAATAAACGTTAAACAAGTATATTTCAAGGTATTACAGACATAGCCGCGACAGCGACATCGTCGCAAAAAGCGTCCGATGTCGCTGTCGTGAAAAAGTTTCTTCCAAATTAACCGGCTGCCAGAGCAGCCTTGAGTTGCTCTCTGTCGGGGTTGACAGCAATGATGCGGCCCTCGGGGTCGATCAGAAAAGAGCTTAATCCATGACGAAGGTTGTAGGCATCGGAAATCCTGCCGGCCTGCGGGCCTTCGACATGCCATTGCGATGATTCGCTCAAGCCGTCTCGCCTTATTATCTCACGAAAAAGGGCTTCGCTCGGATCAAGATTTACCGAGATGAGACTAAGCTGTTGTTCCTTATCGGCCTTTCCGACAAAACTATCATAGTCGGAGGCGGAGATGCGCGACATTGCGTCGAGCGAGCTCCAGAAATTGACCAGGACAAATCGTCCCTTCATGTCATCGAGGTTGAGTGACTTTCCGTGATACTCAAGCTCGAGTCCGGGGGCCTTGTAGCCTTCGGCGGCTTCAAATACCCGCCCCGAATGAGCAGACAATGACACGAGAACAACGGCGAAGAGCGCAATGATTGACATTGTTTTCTTCATACGTTTAAGAATGAAATTAAACTTGAGGAAGAACCTCGTCAGACGAGATAGCTTCCCTGCCGATTTTCGGCATAAGTGTTGCCTCTGCAACACCATCACTATGATTAAAACGCCGCAAAATTACAGAAAGATTTCCTTTTAACAAAATTAACATCCCTGATATTGACCATATTAGCATTCTGAACCGCTCGAAAGCGTTATGCCATCAATGATCGCGGCGATTGTTAAATTTAATTAATAGATATGTTATACAACATATTTATCCGGCATTCCCGGTTAATATCCGCTCTTCGAGAGGGCGTTCCCGTCGTTCCAGAATTCAGGAGAGAGGATAAATGACAGAGAGGAGTCGGGATTCGACCGTAGATAGGCCGCCACAATGCGATGACCTATGAAACGGCCCAGGCGTCCCGGACTTTCGACGTTCAATACCGATGTCGATGGCGACGGAGCTATCAGGGCTTCGGCAAGATCGGCATCCGTCGAAAAAACCATCTTGCGGTTGAGCATAGTCTCCCAAGCCTGGCGTTCATTGGAAGCAGCCCATTCGGCCTGATCGGGAGTAAAGCCGAGCGCAGCTGCTTCGTCGACTCCGGTCAGGCGCATCACCGCCTCGATTATAGCGCCTTCACGCAGCAATCTTGACAACACCGTAGGATAGCTGCCTCCATCATAGGGAAACCTCAGACTGACAATAGCCTCGGCAAGGTCAACAGCAACCCGTTCAGGCTCTTTATGGCGCCTGACATATTCTGCAAAACCGTTATAGGCCGGATGCTGCGCGCCAAGATAATGGTTCAGTGCAAGAATCACGGCTGAATCGCCCAGCGCTACCACACTCTGATTATATGGCCATACGACAGTATAGACAACAGGCATCTTAACTATCGGCAACACAACCGGAAGGCGGTTGGCGACCGCCTGAAGGCGACGGTTCAGGACGCTGTCGGGCCATATCTTAGCCACTTCCGGACGAAACATCGCGACTGCCTTAGAACCGGCATACCGGGTCAGAGCCTCTTCGGTGACAGTATCGGAAATCTGCTGCAATCTGAGAAGAGCTGTCAGCGGAGCGGCATAAAGCCGGATGCTATCGGGGTCAGCTTCTACCGCAAGCTCCGTAAGATCGACAACGCTGACAGGCGCTACGCCGTCGGCAACATCTTCGGGTCGGGCGGCATTTCGCCCTTCCGGGGCTTTGGAATGACAGGCGACAAGCATCAGAAACGCCGCCAGAATTGATATATACTGAACTTTCATTGGTCGAAAAGGCTTATATGTTCGCAATGCGACAACAAAGTAACAGAATTTTGACTAATTTTGTGCGATATTTCGAGAAAATAATGACGACGACTGTTCGACAACTCCTGCTTGCCATGGTGCTGACGGCCATAACGGCCATCGGTCTGACTGCCGCCGAGCGTCAGTTCTGCATAGTCATCGATGCGGGACACGGTGGGCATGACCATGGTGCCGTCGGAGAAATCGTCAACGAAAAGTCGATCAATCTCGCTGTGGGCCAGAGACTCGGAAAGCTGATTGAGAAACGGATGCCGGATGCGAAAGTCATCTTCACACGCAATAATGACAATTTTGTTACCCTTCAGGGGCGCTGCGATATAGCCAACCGCTCGAAAGGCGACATTTTCGTGTCGATCCACACCAACTCAGTAGATGCCAAAAATCCGAACCGCACGAAAGTTTGCGGCGCCAGCGTTTATACCCTCGGCCTGAACCGAGCGAGCACTAATCTCGACGTCGCCATGCGTGAGAACTCGGTCATGAAGCTCGAAGATGACTATTCGACAACTTACTGCGACTTCGATCCGACTTCGGCCGAGAGCTATATAATGTTCGAAATGGCTCAGAACGCCCATATCGATCAGAGCATACGCCTCGCCGACGAAATACAGCGCGAGCTGATAACTACAGCCGGACGACGCGACAAAGGGGTCAGGCAAGCCCCGTTCTGGGTTCTCGTGCGCACGTCGATGCCCGCGGTGCTTGTCGAGCTTGACTTCATCTGCAACCCCGAGTCAGAACGCTTTCTGGCCAGCGACAAAGGCCGCGACGATCTGGCTCAGGCGATCTACAACGGAATAGCGACATATAGGCGCGGGCTGAAGACACCTGCAAAAGCCGGCAAGCCGGCAAAAAGCGACAGGACAAACGACAGTTCTGCGACAGACGCCGGGGAAAAAACCAGTAAGGCTACCGAGAACAAAATAGTCTACAAAGTACAGATTCTCACCTCCGACAAGCCGCTCTCCAAAAACGACAGCCGGCTCAGCGGCCTGACAGATGTCGACAGTTACCGCCATGGAGGAGCTGTCAAATATACCGTCGGCTCATTCGCCACGCCGGCCGAAGCTCAGAAATGCCTTGAAAAGCTTAAGCAACGCTTCCCCGATGCCTTCGTCATAAAAACAAATAACGGCAAACGGATAAATTGAACAGACAAACAATCAAATCAGCATAATGAAGAAATTATTCTCGAAAGAAGCCATTATCGGCCTGACAGTGCTAATATCGCTGCTCATCGTTTTCTTTGGCATTGACTATCTTAAAGGAGTCAATATCTTCCATCCTGAGAACTACTATTATGTATCCTACACCAATGTAGACGGCCTCGCCGAGAGCGCTCCGGTAACTGTCAACGGCTTTAAGGTCGGCATCGTGCGCGAGATCCAATATGAATACGACAATCCCGGCCACGTCAGAGTCGAGCTCAGCCTCGACAAGTCGCTCAAGGTGCCCCGCGGCTCAAAAGCCGTTCTGGTGACCTCGATGCTCGGCACCTCGACAATCGACCTTCAGCTCGCCCAGGGCGGCTCATACCACGACGTCGGCGAGCGGCTCGACGGAGTGAACTCCACAGGGCTGATGGACAATCTCAGCGGCGACGTGATGCCTGCCGTAGCTACCCTTTTGCCTCATATTGATTCGCTTGTGGTCGCCGTTACCGATCTTGCCGCTGATCCAGCATTGGCTTCGTCAATCCGGAGGCTCGACGCCATAATGGCAAATCTCGAGAAAAGCACTGTTGTTCTCAATGCAGCGCTCGCGCCAACGCCCGGAATCGTCAGCAACGCATCGATGACAATGACAGATGTCCGCCAGATCGCAGCCAACCTCAATTCAATTTCAAGCGACCTCACGGAAGTCGCCGCCAAGCTGAAAACAATGCCACTCGATTCTACAATGAACAACATCAACCGCATGAGCGAGAATCTGCTGGCTCTGTCGAACCAGCTCAACGACCCGAGCTCGTCGTTAGGACTGCTGATGCGCGATCCTGGGCTTTATAACAACATCAACAACACCGCAGCGCATCTCGACTCGATTCTCATCGACCTCAAGCGCCGTCCGAAGCACTACATACCCCCGATAAAGATTTTCTAATAAAAAGGAATACCGGCTTCAAACCCTCAGGCGCGCCTCGATCTCATCGACGGCGCGCCGAAGTTTTTTGTCGACAGTCAGATGCTCCTTGAATGTGTTGCAGGCGTGGAGCACAGTGGCATGGGTACGCGAAAAGCGCGCGCCTATCGATGCATAGGGCATCTTCGTGAGTTTTTTCGCGAGATACATGATTGTATTGCGGGCCTCGACGAGGCTTCGCTGTCGCGACGAAGAGAAAACCTGATCGGGGTCGACATCGAAATAATCAGAGACCGTATCGGCGATGAAATCGAAGTTCAGCTGCTTCCTGCTCATCTTCACTGCATTGGATAGCACGTTGCGCGCCAGATCGATCGAGATGTCACGGTTGAGCACCATCGAATGGGCCAGCAAGGAGGCCACCACCCCTTCGAGTTCACGGATACTGTCGGTCACATTGTCGGCGATAAAGTCGAGAATCTCAACGGGGAGGTCGAGACCGTCCTGACGGGCTTTCAGCCTGAGTACTTCCTTGCGAAGGGCGAGGTCAGGCTTGGCGAGCTCAACCGTTATGCCCCACTTGAAGCGCGAGATCAGACGTTCTTCGAGACCTTCGAGCTTCGTCGGCGGAGTGTCACACGAGAGAATCAGCTGACGCTGATTCAGATGAAGCTGATTGAAGATATGGAAAAAGCAGTTCTGGGTGGCAGGTTTCTTGCCTGCAAGATCCTGGACATCGTCAATGATGAGCACGTCGACGCTCTGGTAGAAATTGAAGAAGTCGTTGGTCTTGCCCGACGCTACGGCAGTTGTATACTCACTTTCAAAACGGCGCGCCGGGACGTATCTAACCCTAGCCTTCGGATTCTCTTCGAGTATTCTCAGGCCTATAGCCTGAATGAGATGTGTCTTTCCGACACCGGTGCTTCCGAAAAGGAACATCGGGTTGAAGGTCTGCCTATGGGGGTTGCGGGCCACCGACTCAGCCAGCGAAAGAGGCAGTTTGTTGGAATCGCTGCCACAGTAGTTCTCGAAGGTATAGTTGCGGTTAAGCAGCGATTCGAAGCCGGGATCGAGTTCTGTCGCTACGGCGACTTCGGGGGCCGCAACTGCAGGAGAGCTGTTCGGCATCTCGAGCTTTACGTTGGTTGAGCTGTCGTCGCCGAGCTTGAAGTTATAGATGAGTTTGACCTTCTGCCCGAAATATGTGACAATAGCCTGAGAAAGCACCGAAAGGAAGCGCATTTCGATCTGTTCGGCGAAATACTGTGACGGCGCGTTTATGTTCAGCACACCGTCCTCAAAGCTTCGGAAGCTCAGAGGTTTGAACCATGTGCTGAACTGTTCAGGCGTTATCCTCTCTTGAATAAGGTCAAGACAAGACCGCCACTTTTTCGAGTGGTCAGGCATTATATGAACTGAATTTCGGGATAGGAATTCATTGCAAAATAAGCCAAAATTTTTTAATAAAACAATAGCCGTCAGATTTGGAAAATTCGAGAAAATCGCAATGAACTGACAAGGCGTCCATTACCGACATGGAGTCAGGCCCCGGCATCAGGTTCGGCCGCGTTAAGGCGGCGGCTCTTCAATGACCGATACAGCGAAAGAACGGCAAGAGGGAGCGCTACTCCGACAACGGAATAAAGCACCCAGAAGAAATCGGTGTGGTTATAGTGGATAACCATGTGGCAGCCGATCTGACCAGGGTCAAGTCCATACCACCATACCTTCAGCAGGCTGACCGCCTTGAACGATATGATGTGGAATATGAAGACATACAGAGTATTGTCGCCGATGAACACCAGCAGGTCGCGCGTCTTCGACTGGCGGCCGTCAATAGCTCCTGCAAGCCAGTGAAGTAACAGGAAACCGATTGTACCGGTAACCGGCAGCGACCACAAGTCACGCCAGCGGGCCGCATTGTTCATACCTGAAAGATGAAGCCACGCCGCACCGCAGAGCAGTGTGAAATATACCAGAGCAAGCGCCCAATGTTCGCGGATGATATGCTCATATCGGCGGAACAGCACGCCGATGCCGAAGAAGAACAGTCCCCAGGTCTCGCGTAGTCCACCATTTGGTATTGTGGCAATCCTGAAGTCGAAAGCGAGGCGGAAGGCCACAAAACCGACAGCCGACAGGCAGATGAAGGTCACCGCCCTGCCCTCTGTAAGCCTGCCTATAAGAAGGCGATATATTACCAGAAAAGCAATCGAGGCAACAAGCAGCCCACGGAAAAGCCAGAAAGCTCCGGCAAGGAACTCATCGTAGCCCGACATAGACGTCACTATCAACGCCAGACGACGCATCGCCGTAGAGAATGAATACGGGTGAGTGACGCCTCCTGTCCAGTTGCCGTAATCTTCGTTGAGAAGTCCTATCTCGAAAAACAGATTATGGAGAACCAAAAAGACAATGCTCCATTTCAGGAACGGCAGATAAAGACCGCGGAAACGCTTCGAGATGAACGACCAGGGGTCGGACACATACTTTCGGGAGAAGAAATAGCCGGCACAGATGAAAAATACCGGCATGTGGAACGTGTAGATGAAATTCGTTATCAGCTCGGGCGCCTCGGCGTGCCCGACAACCATAAGAATGATTGCCAGACCCTTGATTATCGAAATGACAGAATTGCGTTGAGCCATACGTCAAAGTCCCGGACGCTCACGGCGCGCCGCATCTATTCTCAACAGAATGAACAGAAGGAAAGTAAAGCCCCAGAGCGATGAACCGCCATAGCTGAAAAACGGCAACGGGATTCCGATGACAGGGCATAGACCTATGACCATCCCTACATTAATGGCAAGATGGAACATAAGGAATGAAGCCACACAATAGGCATAAACACGTCCGAAGACCGTCGGCTGTCGCTCGGCGAGCGACAGAATCCTGAGAATCAGAGCGAGGAAAAGGAGCACTACGGCCGTAGCTCCGACAAATCCCTGTTCTTCGCCGATAGTGCAGAAGATAAAGTCGGTATGCTGTTCCGGAACATATTTCAGTTTTGTCTGAGTTCCGTTCAGGAAGCCTTTACCCCAGAAACCACCCGAGCCTATGGCGATCTTAGACTGGTTGACATTATATCCGACACCGCGCGGATCGTTCTCAATTCCGAGAGCGACCTTAATTCGCATCTGCTGATGAGGCTGCAGAATGCTGTTGAAGGTGAAGTTCACCGAGAAAAGGAACACAACCGCAACGATGGTCGACGACAGTGTCAGCATAAGACGCTTGGCGGGAGCGCGCAGCATCGTGAATCCGATATAGCCACATGCCGCAGCAATAGACCCGATAAAGAATAAATATCCCGGCACAGAAATTCCGCAGAGAGCGAGTATCGACACGACAACAGTCGTCGCAATAAATCCGAAGAGAATATTGCGGGCCTCGATCGGACGCCGGCAATATACCGCCTCCATAAGAACCATAAGAATCATTATCAGGCCGAGAACGACAGCCTCACCCGACGGAATGCCCATGAAAAGCGGCTCCGAGAATTTAACCGCCACAACAAAGAACACTACAGCACAGGCGGCAGCCAGAAGGACAAGACCGCTCATCCCCTCACGATACAGCACAAAGAAAAGTGACAGATAAGCCAGTGCCGATCCGGTCTCATGCTGGGCAAGAATCAGGAGAATCGGCACAAAAATTATTGTCAGCGCCTTGTAGTAACTCTGCGACCCGCGCAAAACGAAATTATAGCCGCTGAAAAGCTTGGCAAGCGCCAGCGCCGTAGCGCATTTGGCAAACTCGGCGGGCTGAAGGCTCATCGGCCCGAGAACGAGCCACGAGCGCGAGCCTTTGATATCGGGAGCTATGAATATCGTCACTGCCAACAGCAGCAACATGGCGAAAAAAATCGGATAGGCATAGGTCTCGTAGATACGCGCGTCGATAAGAAGCAATATAAGGCCCGCCACAAGCGACAATCCTATCCAACGGATCTGTTTTCCGGAGAATTCTGCGAACGACAGAATCGAGGCGCTGTCGAAGTCGTAGCTCGCGGCATAGATGCTCAGCGCGCCCGCAATGACGAGAACAAGATATATACCGACCGTCCACCAGTCGACATACCTGAGAACAGATGGATTAGTGTTTCTTTGTGCCACTGTGGATTGTTGAAGTGTGTAACATTCTTTCCTCGATATATTTGCGGTTCTCGGCAATCTCGCCCTTGAGATATTTCTCAATTACGAGCGAGCCGATAGGCACACCGAATGCAGCGCCGTAACCGGCATTCTCGACATAGACACACACGGCGATCTTCGGATTGTTATAAGGAGCGAACCCTATAAAGGCCGAATGGTCGGCGCCGTGAGGATTCTGAGCAGTACCGGTCTTGCCGGCGACTTCAATATCTGGAAGATTTGTGCCTTTGCAGGTACCACCGAGAACTGCCATTCTCATGCCCTCGGCAATCGGGACATAGTATGACGGATTAATCGTCGGATGTTTTTTCTCGATATATTCTCTTGGAAGGGTCGAGTCCTGAATTTCCTTGACGACGTGAGGGGTTATGAACCAGCCGCGGTTTGCAATAGTGGCGCAGAGGTTGGCGATCTGAAGCGGAGTGGCAAGAATCTCGCCCTGCCCGATCGAGACGGAGATAATTGTCTTCGCGCTCCAATGTCCTTCGCCATAATGCTTATTATATGTCTTGGAGTTTGGAATAAAACCATGCTTCTCACCGGGAAGGTCAACGCCGAGATTATAGCCGTAGCCCATTGAAACGAGGTGGTTTTTCCAGACCTCGAAAGCATTTGCGACCGAGCCGTATTTGCTGCGCCGGTCAATCATGGCCTTGAAGCCCCAGCAGAAATATGCGTTACACGAAGTCTGCAATGCTGGCTTAAGAGCTATAGGCGAGGCATGAGGATGACAGCCTACTCTCAGACCGCCCGAAACAAAACCTCGTGCGCACGGGAATGCCGTCCCGAGTGTTACGATTCCTTCATTCAATAGGATAAGACCCTGTGTGGGTTTGAAGGTCGAACCCGGAGGGTAACCGGCCATGATTGCCCTGTCGAAAAGAGGCTTGTCGGAATCGAGAACCAGTGAACGGTAATTTTTGCCGCGATCTCGCCCGACAAGGAGTGTAGGATCGTAGGTCGGAGCTGAGACGAGAGCCAGAATCTCACCGGTTTCAGGCTCAATCGCTACAATAGCACCTTTCTTACCAGCCATAAGGGATTCGGCATATTGCTGAAGCTCAATGTCGATGCTAAGCTTAAGGTTTCTACCCGATACAGCGGCCACGTCATGCGCTCCCCCTTCATAACGGCCCTGAATTTTTCCGAGAGCGTCGCGGATATAGATTTCCAATCCTTTCCGGCCGCGGAGGGCAACCTCATAGCTCTTCTCGATGCCGAGGTCGCCGGTATAGTCTCCGGCCATATAGTAGGAATCTTTCTCAATATCAGCTTCCGAAACCTCGCGGATATTGCCGAGCACGTTGGCTCCGGCGAGGTAGTTATACTGGCGCAGAATTCTCTTCTGAATGAAAAAACCGGGAAAACGATAGATTTTCTCCTGAAGTCGGCCATAATCTTCGGGCGTGAGATGGCTCAGAAGTTTCTGTGGAGAATACGACGAGTAGCCCGGATTAAGGCGCCTGTCGCGCATGTCGGCGAAACATTTGCGGAGTTTCTCGGGAGTCAGCGACAGAATCCGGCAAAGATCGAGAGTGTCGAACGGCTCGACATCGCGCGGTATCACCATAACATCGTAGGCAGGCTGGTTATAAACGACAAGCCTGTCGTTGCGATCATAAATTATTCCGCGCGACGGATAGATCGCCCTGTGGAGGAAAGCGTTGGAGTCGGCGTAATCTTTATATTTTGTATCCAAGACCTGAAGGCTGAAAAGCCTTATCAGGTAAATGGCCGCAATAACAATGATGAACCCGCCGACTACATATTTGCGTTTTTCGAGATTATAGTCTTTTCTCATTTGTGCGGGTTGTTAGGCTGTCGACCGCCAACATCAGCAGCAGCGAAAGGGCTGTGCTCGCAACGATGCGCGCTATTATGAGCCAGACATTGAAGAAAGTCAGAGCCTCTATAGCGAAAATCAGCGTGCAATATATCAGCGTCATCGTCGACAGGTATTTGAGATAGGTATAACGCCCCATCGTCCGCATCGAAGGAACCGAATCAGGCATACTGTCGACTCGCGGCATATAAAGATGGAAAATCCCGTTTCTCGACATAGCAGCCACTGTGCAACACAAGGAATTCATGCCATAGCTGTTGGAAAAAACGTCAATCGTCAGGCCCAGAAGGAATGAGATTGTCAACAGACTGTTGATACCTATTGTCATCGGAAGCTTGAAGATTACGTAGATGAACAGAATAGGCACAGCCACATTGAAAAGGCATACATTGTCGAGCACCACGGCCTGGATAAGCACCAGAACCATGGCGATGATTGTAAATTTGATTGCAGTCTTGTTCATTGCGGCAACTACTGGGCTTTCGACACAGATGAAGGGGTCTCGATATCTTCCTCGACGGCACGGATGTCTTCGGTGAGAGCGTCGCGGATCACACGCACGTATGACAGAGTCGAGAAGTCGGTAAACAGTCTGATTCTCAAAGAATAGAAGTTATCATCAGCCCCCCTGACTCCTGACTCGACCACGCCGACAGGGACGCCCTCGGGAAATGAGGTCGAGAAACCGCTGGTCACTATAGTATCGCCTTTGTGGAATTTAGCGTGGCGCGGAAGTTCCTCAAGCAGCGCATGGGCAGCGTCTCTGCCGTTCCACGTGAGCGAACCGACATGCTGACTGCCTTTTACCTTACATGACAGTCGTAGATGAGGATTAAGCAACGATATGATGCGTGCGGTATGCTTGCCGGTTATATTGACAATTCCTACAACGCCGTTACGGTCTACGACTCCCATTTCGGGCTTCACACCGTCGAGTTCACCTTTCTGAATCGTGATATAGTTGAACGGCCGGGTAGTTGAACTGTTTATCGCACGGGCGACAATAAACGAATAACGCCGCAGAACGGTGTCGACCGTCATTGTGTCGGAATAGAGACGGTCGCGAAGGGCGAGATTGCGCTGCTGAAGATCAAGAACCTGCATCTCAAGCTCGGCGTTACGGCGCTGGAGATCGTCGTTGATATCACGCAGCGAGAAATATGACGACACACTCGCGCCGGCTGAATATACACTCGAAGCGAGCCGTCCGGCCGAGGTCAGATAAACATGGTGCTGATAGGGATTCGTCGTAAAAAGCATGACGCAGCTGATGACTGCATAAAGTAAGAAAAGCAGCCACGAGCTGTATTTTAAGAAAAAGTTCAGCAGGTCACGCATAAATAACGGGATATGCAGGGGCCCGACCCAATCAGGTCCGGCCGCCTGCATGATATGTTAAGGCAGGTTGTTCAGCGGCTTCAACGGATGAGGAAGGAGAAGCGCTCGATATTCTTCAGTGCGACACCGGTTCCGCGTGCGACAGCAAGCAAGGGATCCTCGGCCGTATGGAACTGGATTCCGATCTTGTCGGTCAGACGCTTGTCGAGGCCTCTGAGCAGAGCGCCGCCACCGGCGAGATAGATACCGTTCTTGACGATATCGGCATAAAGCTCCGGGGGAGTCTGTTCGAGAGCCTGAAGCACAGCGGCCTCGATCTTTGAGATCGATTTCTCGATAGCATGGCTGATTTCCTGATAGCTCACGGGGACTTCCATAGGAAGAGCTGTCATCTTGTTGGGGCCGTGGACAATATAATCCTCGGGCGGATTATCGAGTTCAGTAAGGGCTGAGCCGACGTGCATCTTGATCTGCTCGGCTGTGCGTTCACCGACGCGCACGTTGTGGACGCGCCCCATGTGTTCCTGAATATCGGCCGTAAGGTCATCACCGGCAAGCTGTATCGACTTGTTCGACACGATACCGCCAAGAGAGATAACGGCGATCTCGGTTGTTCCGCCGCCTATGTCGACAATCATGTTGCCTTCAGGGGCGAGAACGTCGAGGCCGATGCCGAGAGCTGCGGCCATAGGCTCGAATATCATATATGTGTCGCGGCCGCCGGCGTGTTCACTTGAATCGCGCACCGCACGGATGTCAACGCCTGTCGAACCGCTCGGGATTCCGACAACCATCTTCAGCGAAGGCTGGAACCAGTTGCTTTTTGTCGAAGCCTTCTTGACAAGGCCGCGAATCATCATCTCGGCAGCCGTAAAATCGGCGATAACACCTTTGCTGAGCGGCCGCACGGTCTTGATTCCATCGTGCTCCTTACCCTGCATTTCCTGAGCTTCGAGTCCGACGGCAACGAGACGGTCAGTCTTCTTGTCGATCGCAACAATCGAAGGCTCGTCGATAACAATTTTATCGTCGTGTATGATGATCGTATTGGCAGTGCCAAGGTCGATAGCTATCTCTTTAGTCAGAGAGAAAAATGAGAAAAAACCCATAGTTATTATGTTTATTTGTTAGGAGAGGTCCAAAACAGGGACTTCGGTCTGATCAGTGTTTGAAGTGGCGATAGCCGGTTTTCACCATGGCAATGCCGCCGTGGTTATCACACCATTCAACGCTCTCGCCGTCACGGATAGAACCGCCCGGCTGAATAATGGCACGAACGCCGGCCGCAGCGGCAATCTCAACGCAGTCGGCAAACGGGAAAAATGCGTCGCTGGCCATTGCGGCGCCCTCGAGACTGAGTTCGAAGGCGTTCGCCTTTTCGATAGCATGGCGCAGGGCATCGACTCGCGAGGTCTGCCCCACTCCGCTTCCGAGCAGCATCCTGTTCTTAGCCAACACGATAGCATTGCTCTTGGAATGCTTGACGATTTTGTTAGCAAACAGCATATCGTCGATCTGCGCCTCGGTGGGAGCAAGCTTTGTCATCGGCTCGAGCTCAGCAGTCTTCTCGGCATGGAGGTCACGCTCCTGAACGAGGGCACCGTTGAGACACGTGCGAACCTGAATCTTCGACAGATCATTGCTCTTCTGCACAAGGATAATACGATTCTTCTTTTTCTCAAGAAGTTCGAGAGCGGCAGGCGTATATCCCGGTGCTATGATGACTTCGAAGAATATCTTGTCGATTTCAGCAGCAGCTTCGGAATCAATTTCGCGGTTGCAGATAAGCACACCTCCGAAAGCGCTCACCGGATCGCCGGCAAGGGCGTCGCGCCAAGCTTCAGCTACGGTTGCGCGCGTTGCCAGACCGCAGGCGTTGTTATGCTTGAGAACGGCGAAAGTAGGCTCATCGCCGGCGAACTCCGACATCAGGCTGACAGCCGCGTCAATGTCGAGCAGATTGTTATAGCTTATTTCCTTGCCATGGAGTTTGTCGAAATAGTCGTCGAGGCGTCCGGCAAAGAAACCTTTCTGATGGGGATTTTCGCCATAACGCATGGGGATCATGCCGTCGACAGCGAAGCGAAGAGCCGTCGGGCCGTCTGAATTTGTCGAATCGAACCAGTTGAATATAGCCGAGTCATAGCCCGACGAAACGGCGAAAGCATCGCGGGCGAAAGCACGGCGCTGCTCGAGAGTCGTCTCGGCCCCCTGCGATTCGAGGATCGCGCGCAATGGCTCATACTGGGCTTTGCTGGCTACGATGACTACATCATTGAAATTCTTTGCGGCAGCACGGATCAGCGAAATACCGCCTATGTCGATTTTCTCGATAATGTCCTGCTGACTTGCTCCGGATGCAACGGTATCTACAAACGGATAAAGGTCAACTATGACAAGGTCAATGTCGGGAATAGAGAACTGCCCCATCTGCTTGACGTCGTCGGCAAGCTCGCGGCGGCCGAGAATTCCTCCGAAAACCTTGGGATGAAGAGTCTTGACCCTGCCTCCGAGAATCGACGGATAACCCGTGAGATCTTCAACGGCATCGCAACTATAGCCGAGGCCTTCGATAAAAGAGCGTGTTCCGCCCGTAGAGATAAATTTCACGCCCGCGGCATTGAGAAGCGCAAGAATACGGTCAAGGCCCTCTTTGTGGAAGACAGAGACAAGGGCCGATTTGATGGGTTTGGTTGCAGACATCTGATTGAGTTGCTATATTGCTTATTTATTTTGAGAGTGCAAAATTACGAAAAAAATCGCTATCGCACATAGCCTCACTCTCCTTTTAGAAAAAAATCTCTCCAAGATACAGCAAACAGGCTTCCACACGCAGCTTTTTTACTATATTTGCCCACGGTATGTCAATAAACAAAGCAATACTGATGGGCAACGTAGGCCGCGACCCTGAAATCAGATATGTCGAAGGGCGCACTGTAGCGTCATTCACACTCGCCACCAACGAACCCGGCTATACAACTCCCGAGGGAACAACTGTAGCCGAACGGACTGAGTGGCACAACATCGTTGTGTGGGATCATGCCGCCGAAATAGCCGAGCGCTACGTGCGCCGGGGTACCCGGCTGTTTGTTGAGGGAAAGATCCGCACCCGAACCTGGCAGGACCGCAACACAATCAAGCGGACTGTCACCGAGATCGTAGCCGAAAACTTCGAAATTCTATCACGCCAATAATCTTTTAACCACATTTCTATAAGCCAATGAAAGAAGTGAACGAAAAAGCCTTAGGGAACGACCCGGTATACGCCGATGCCGATCCCGTGGCCCTTCCCGACAACGCGTTTCGCGAACTCGGCAAGGACGAACCTTACAGGCCGGTCATGCACCCGGCTCGCGATTACCGCGAAGTAACGCCCTACTCTGTCATCACCGGTCTGATTCTGGCCGTAGTGTTCAGCGCAGCCGCGGCATATCTCGGCCTTAAGGTCGGTCAGGTATTCGAGGCAGCCATCCCTATCGCTATTATAGCCGTCGGACTGAGCGGTGCCCTGAAAAAGAAAGACCCTCTGGGCCAGAATGTCATCATCCAGTCGATCGGCGCCTGCTCGGGCGTTATCGTAGCCGGTGCGATCTTCACTCTGCCGGCCCTCTATATCCTTCAGGGCACCTATCCCGATATTACGGTGAACTTTCTCGAGATTTTCCTCAGCTCACTGCTTGGAGGCATACTCGGAATTCTGTTCTTCATACCCTTCCGCAAGTATTTCGTGAAGGACATGCACGGCAAATATCCGTTCCCCGAGGCTACGGCTACCACCCAGGTGCTCGTAAGCAGTCAGGCCAAAGGATCGGGCAATCAGGCCAAGACTCTCGTTATAGCCTCGCTGATCGGAGGTATCTACGACTATCTCGGCGCCACGTTCGGCTGGTGGGCTGAAACGATCACATCGACGGCCTATCGCTGGGGCACAGCACTGGCCGAGAAGACCAAAGTTGTCGTGAGCTGCAACACCAGCGCAGCCCTTCTCGGACTTGGATATATCGTCGGTCTCAAATATGCGTTCGTTATATTCGCCGGCTCGATCTTCGTATGGTGGATAATAATTCCGCTAATGGGAACCTACGGCAACGAAGCGCTCGCAGCCATGTCGCCTCAGGAAATTTTCAGCGGCTCGGCCCGCATGATAGGAATCGGCGGCATTGCAATGGCCGGAATCATAGGCATCGTGAAATCATGGCCCATAATCCAGCAGGCCGTCGGCCTCGCCGGCCGTGAACTTAAAGGCAACAGCCGCGCGACAAAGACCATACGCTGGCAGACCGACATCTCGATGAAGTACGTCGTGTTTTTCATCTGCCTTGCTCTGATCGCAGTGCTCGTGTTCTTCTGGTTCGGTGTCATCAATACCTTCTGGCAGGCACTTGTGGCATGGGCAGTAGTTGTTGTGATCGCATTCCTGTTCACGACAGTGGCTGCCAACGCAATCGCCATAGTGGGCAGCAATCCCGTCAGCGGCATGACAATGATGACTCTCATCGTAGCTTCGGCTGTATTTGTAGGCATCGGTCTCAGCGGCACGTCGGGCATAGTCGCCTCGATGGTTATCGGCGGCGTTGTCTGCACCGCACTCTCAATGGCCGGCGGCTTCGTCACCGACCTGAAGATCGGCTACTGGCTCGGCACAACTCCCCGCAAACAGGAAAGCTGGAAATTCCTCGGCACTCTCGTTTCAGCCGCAACTGTCGGAGGTGTCATACTACTTCTCAATCAGGTTTACGGTTTCACCGGCGAGAATGCGCTCGTGGCACCTCAGGCCAACGCCATGGCAAAGGTAATCGAACCGCTCATGATGGGAGGCGAAACTCCCTGGATTCTTTATATGGTAGGCGCTATTTTAGCTCTTATTCTCAACTGGCTCGGAGTTCCGGCTCTTGCTTTCTGCCTGGGTATGTTCATTCCGCTACAGCTTAATGTTCCGATGCTCGTCGGCGGCGCTATCTCATGGTTCGTCGGCTCTCGCAGCAAAGACAGCCGCGTCAACGACGCCCGCCGCGACCGCGGTACCCTGATTTCTTCGGGCCTCATAGCCGGCGGCGCGCTGTTCGGCGTGTTCTCGGCTCTCACCCGCTTCCTCGGCTTCGAATATGCCAATCCTCTCTCAGGCCTGACCACTCAGATCGCAGGCGTTGTCGTCTACGCCCTTCTCATCTGCTACCTCGCCTGGGACAGCTGCCGCGCTCGCCGCGCCGATGACCTGCTCTAAACATCGCGAAATACTGGCGCTCTCCGTGCCGGCTGTGATTGCGACGATCACAACCCCGCTTCTGGGGGTGATCGACACGACATTCACAGGCCACATGGGGGGCGCCGTGTATCTTGCCGGCGTTGCACTTGGCAGCAATCTCTTCAACCTGATATTCTGGCTGTTCGGTTTTCTAAGGATGGGGACGAGCGGCTTGACTGCCCAGGCGTCGGGAGCAGGATCGCCCTGCGACGAGATGCTGGTTCTGACAAGATCGGCCCTCCTGGGCTTAGCGGCCGGAATCATAATCATTGCGCTTCAGGAACCGCTGACAGCCCTTTACAACTATGTCGTTGATTCTGACACTAACAGCCGCATCGAAGCCACACATTACATACATATAGTTATCTGGGGCGCACCTGCGGTTTTGCTCACCACTGTGCTGACGGGCTGGTTTATCGGACTCGGAGCCGCCCGGGAGGCGATGTGGATGTCGATAATCATAGATGTCGTCAACATCGCAGCGAGCAGCATGTTTGTTCTCGGAATGCATCTGAAGACCGAGGGTGTGGCAGCCGGGACACTCATAGCCCAGTGGTCAGGCGTAATTGCCGGAATGGCGCTTGCTCGCCCATATATCAAATCACGCCTTTCGCAAATCAAGTGGCGAACTATTATTGACACCGAAGCGCTCGGACGGTTTTTCAGAGTCAACAGAGATATCTTTCTGCGCACACTCTGCCTCATATTTGTAACGCTATGGTTCACACGCGCCGGCGCTGGCCAGGGGAATATGATTTTAGCCGCAAACGCAATACTGATGCAGCTCTTTATTCTATTCAGCTATTTCATGGACGGTCTGGCATATTCGGCCGAAACACTCGCAGGCCGGGCAACCGGCGCCGGAAACGGCAATGAGATGCGACTCACCATCCGCGCCCTGATGCAATGGGGAAGCGGTCTGGCTCTTTTCTTCTCTCTCTTATATTTTATCGGTGGAGATTCCATAATAGGATTTCTTACCGACGAGGCTGGTGTCGCAGCGACAGCGCGACGCTATATGCCATGGGCGGTGACAGTGCCGCTGGTTTCTTTTGTGGCCTTCACCTGGGACGGGATATGCATCGGGGCAACCGCCACCCGACAGATGCTGCTTTCCATGGCTATAGCGACAGCTGTATTTTTCGCGGCTTGGCTTCTCGCCGGCCCGAAGCTCGGCAACGACGGCCTGTGGCTCGCCTTCATTCTCTATCTGACAACGCGCTCAATCGTTCTGATTATACTTCGCCACAAGATCGGCCCGAGATAAGAGAACTATTTGAGTTTAGCAAGAACACGGGGATCGCCGACAAGCCAAAGCACATCGCGGGCTTCGAAGCGGGTGCTTCCGTCGGGCTGCATGAATTCGTCACCACGCTGAATGTTGACAAGCAACGCTTTATAACGGCTGCGCAGATCGGCCGTCTGCGATGTCTTTCCTACGAGCGGAGATGTCGGACTGAGCTGGATATTGGTCAGCTTGATATTGTCGACCGTAATATTGCCGGGATTTGATTCGGACTTCTTCTCGATAACGGGAAGGACAGCCTGAATCTGCTCGTCGGTACCTATAATTCCAAGCGAGTCGCCCGGAAAGATGCGCTCTCGTCCTCCGGGAGCGAGTATGACATTACCTCCGCGGGCAATCGATGAGATATTGACGCCGTAGACCTGACGCAGCTTGCTGTCGATAAGACGTTCTCCGACAAAAGGACAATCATAGCCGACGGTCATAAAAGCGAGGTGCATATTGCTGACGAGATTGTTATTACGCCCGGTGCGACGCAGATCGCGTTCGTTAAGGTTATCGAGAAAACGGGTTTCAAGACCGCGCAACTTCTTTCGGAGACTGCGCCCGAAAAGAAGCATCATGACCACGAACACAGCGACACCGAACACAAACCCGGCCATCAGACGATAAACAGACGAAAGAAGATAAATAACAAATCCGATAGCAATCACGAAGCGGATTATGGTCATGAAATGCAGCGGGAGGTCGAAGTGGGCGTTGGCCTCGACAAGACGGTGCCTCTCGACTGACTTCGACGCAGGAAGCGACAGAGCAAGCAAGAAGGGTAACATAACGGCTATGCCTAATACTACCGTTGCGAAATGACCGAGACTCTCGCCTAAAACGCCGACCAACCATGGCTGGACAATATTAAGTGTGACAAGGCTTAGGGCGATCAGAACGACCGTATACACGACAACACGCCACAGATAGCGCTTGATAAGCGACATCCAGAGAACTTTCGTCTCGCTCTCGGTCGACGCCTGGTTGGTGTAACGGTCAATGAGAAAATGGAACTTAGTCGGCAGGTGTCGCTCGACAAAATTATAGAATGGGTCGGCGAGACGGATGAAGTAAGGAGTCAGGAATGTCGTGAGAACGCTGACCGCAACAATTATCGGATAGATCGAAGGCGAAAGAACGCCGAGCGACTGACCGAGCGTTGCTATGATGAAGGCAAACTCACCGATCTGAGTCAGCGAGAAGCCGCTCTCAATCGCCACCCGCAGATTCTGGCCTGTCAGTAACATTCCGAGACTGCCGAACAGAATCATGCCGACAATGACAACCGCTGAAAGCAGGAGTATCGGCCACCAGTATTCAACAATGACACCGGGATTCACCATCATTCCCACTGAAATAAAGAAAACAGCGCCGAAAAGGTCTTTGACCGGCATCGTAACCCGTTCGATTTCTTCGGCAAAGCTCGTGCCGGCGAGGATAGAGCCCATGACAAAAGCTCCCAAGGCAAGCGAAAAGCCACAGTAGACCGAGAACACGGCCATTCCGAGGCAAAGCCCCATCGACACGATAAGAAGAGTCTCATTGTTGAGAAACCGACGGCTACGGTTAAGAAGCGTCGGGAGCATGAACACACCGACGAGAAACCACATGACAAGGAAGAAAACAAGCTTGCTGATGCTGAAAAGCATCTCGCTACCCTCTACGGTGTTATTGATTGCAATCGACGACAAAATCACCATCATGACGACCGCGAACAGATCTTCAACAATCAGGACGGCAAGCACCAGCGAAGCGAACTTCTTCTGTCGCAGCCCGAGATCATCGAACGCTTTCAGAATTATAGTGGTCGATGACATCGACAGCATTCCGCCTAAGAAAAGGCTGTTGATATTGGTAAACCCGAGAAATCGGCCGATAACATATCCTGTCGCCAGCATACCACTGACTATAATCAAGGCGGTGATAGCCGCGCTCCCCCCGGCATTCATCAGTTTCTTGAAGCTGAACTCGAGCCCTAACGAGAACAAAAGCACTATAATTCCTATCTGTGCCCAGAATTCAATGTTTGACTCCGTCGTGACGCTCGGAAGATAGGTGAAATGGGGACTTGCGAGGAAACCGGCGACAATATATCCGAGCACCACCGGCTGCTTTATCAGCTTGAAAATAATGGTTGTTATAGCCGCCAGACAGAGAATAAACGCAAGATCGGTTATGAGGCCCTCGATATGGGCCTCCCCTCCGACATTCAGCAGCAGAAGAGATTGTATCATAGAGTTTATGACGGCGAATTAACGAGAGATATAGAAGTGGTCGGATAAACTTTTGACATCTCATCCATTAGCCTGACAACATCGGTGTTCTCACGCACCAACAAAACAAGATTCAGTCGGGTCATATTGTCAGAATAGTTGAAATCGACAAAATAATTATTCAGCTGAGCATGAAACTTTCCAAGCAGAGTAATATATGGATCAAGATCCGTCACAATGCCGCCTATCTTGACCGTTATGGTGCGCGATTGCGACCCGACGTTGACCCTGTGTTCAATCTGTTCAAGAAGAACGAGAATAAAAAGCACAAGCAATGTCGCCACAAGGGCAACCAGATACATACCTACCCCGACTGCGAGTCCGATGGTTGCGACCATCCAGATTCCGGCGGCCGTGGTCAGTCCTCTGACCGAACCTTTCATCTGGATAATGGCACCGGCTCCCAGAAAACCGATTCCCGATATTACCTGTGCAGCTATGCGTCCTGGGTCGCCGTTCTTAAGGCCGAGATACTCCTGAGGCACATAGATTGACAATACCATAGCCAACGTAGCGCCCATAGAAATAAGGGCGAACGTCCGCATTCCGGCCATCTGACCGCGCCGCTTGCGCTCAATGCCGACAGCAGCGCCGAGTATAAGACTGTAGAATAGCCTCGCAACCGCAACGCCCGGAGTCAGCTCAACTGCTGTAAGCTGCTGCCATAGAGCTGAAAGCATCTCCAACAATTATTTCTTCAGGGTGAAATGGCGCGACGTCAGACGATAGCCATCGGTGAAGAGCTCTACCGTATAGTCGCCCGGAGTCAGAGTCGTGTTCACATCCCAATAGATATGTATGCCCGAAATCTCGTCGCCAGAATACTCAATGCTCTTACGGGCAGTCGTCGGCACAGAGCCTCCTTCGAAATGCATGGCTCCGCCTCCGCCGCCAAGCAGCTGTCCCTCGGGATTGACTATGCGAAGATAAATAGTCTTTGCTCCGGGAGGCGTCGAATTGTTCTGAGGCACAGTGAATGAAACCATCAGCTGCTTGGCTTTGGTCACATTCTTTTCGGTTTTTCCGTTACCCTTCAGTGGAGTCAGACTGACTCCGGTAACATTAAGCTTCTCGGCCAGAGTCATGCGCTTGCTAAGATCCTGATTGCGGGTTGTTGCCTCGGCAACCTGAGACGTCAGAGTGATGTTCTGGGATTTTATCTCTTCATTCTCAGCTCTAAGGCCGGCATTTTCGCGGGCCAGCGAATCAATTTGCGCCACATAATGGCGAAGCAAACCGCGCAAAGTACTGATCTCACGCTGGAGTTCGGCAATCCGCTCCTTGCTCTTGACTTTCTCGCTGCGTAACTCAGCCGTCAGTTCCGCCACTTTCTGCTTGGCAGCTGCATACTTGGCATACTCTTCGGTATTAGTAAGCCGCTGGGCCTGAGTTTCATACTGTTCAAACTCGGCATTAACAGCCTCGAACTCATTGGAAAGCTGAAGCTGCTCGTTCGCAAGCTGAAGTTCCTCATTTGCAGCCTGAGCCTCAGCAACCTGCTGATTCAGCTTTTCAGTACGATAGATCGAAACGCCGAAAACGGCAAGGAGAACAACCGCGAGCACTACGGCTGTCCACAATAAAGGCGATTTAGTGTTTAATGACATATCTTGATTGTCGGTTAAAATGACAAATCGGCTTACTTAAGAAAAAGCCGACGGTGTTATTTCTGCAAAAGTAGCAATTTTTTCGTTGATTCCACTAAATTTGCAGCCGAAAACCATGCTAGAGATGAGCACCATCCATTTTTTCAACCCAGAAAGCGAAGCAGAACTCTCCGACGGAAATCCCGGCTACACCCCGTCGCGCGCAGCACGCATCATAGCCAACGCCGGCGCGCTGTTACCGTTATGGTGGGCAAATCCCGGCGATATCGTAATCTCTCCCCCCGGTGCTCGCCGTCTGAAGGCCGAACTCTCGCGACGCCTCGGGCTACGCAATATGGAGAATGCCCCGACTAAAATAGACCGCGCAGCACCATGGGGATGGAGTCCGCGTGCCGCCCGTTTTTTCGAAAAGCATGGTGTCAGCTGCGATCTTATTCCCGACATAGACCTCATCACTGGAATGAGCCGACGCTCGACTGCCATAGAAATTCGCCAATTACTCGGCGTAGAATCCGGAGAAGAACTTTTCGATATCGAGGAACTGATACAATATATATCCGACTCCAACGGCCAAGTAATTATCAAGGCTCCCCTATCCTGCTCCGGTCGAGGCATAATCGATTGCCGGATAACACCGCCGTCTGTCATAATCAACAGAGCCCGGGCTATACTTCGGCATCAGGGCGCTGTAATAACAGAGCGCGCCCTCGACAAACAGCTTGATTTCGCAGCCCTGTTCGAAGCCGTTAACAGCGACATTGAGTTTGTCGGATGGTCAGTCTTCGCCACCGGCTCCGGGGGAAACTACCAAGAGAATATCGTCGCGCCACAAAATGAGTTCGCCAAGCAGCTCAGTAAAGCCGAAGCATGGATAGAACCGTTAAGACTAGCCCTTAAGAAAACAATCGCGCCATATTATAACGGTCCGCTGGGAGTAGACATGATGTTCTACGGCAAAGACCCCAAAGTCATGCCATGTATCGAAGTCAACCTGCGACGCACCATGGGATTTGTCGCACATGATCTTGCCGAACGCCACGGCCTGCGCGGTCATCTCGTCTTCGACCCTCATCCCGACGGCCCCGGCCTCACCCTCTCCGCCTCCGAAACCGCGCGCTTCGCCATCCTGTAACCACCAGCACAAACATCGATTCTAATTAATCCCCTATTCAACATTTATTAAAGGCAATCAGTTGACTTCGTCGATATTCAAACATGCTATTCCTCTGACAAACAGAGATGTCGACTAAACAGCCACAAAAAAGCGCAAAAAACATCCCGAAAAATTTGCACATCCGACAGAAAAGCACTACCTTTGCAACGCAATTCCGGAAGCCCAGGTGGCGGAATGGTAGACGCGCTCGTTTCAGGTGCGAGTGTTGAGAGACGTGCAGGTTCGAGTCCTGTTCTGGGCACCCATAACGACCGTAAGTGATTGATTTTCAACACTTACGGTTTTTTAATGCAAATTTTTGTCAACCATTTGTCAACCGAGCTCAAAATTAGCCTCGATTTTACCCTGCTAAATCGAGGTGAATTGGGTCGCATGAACCGATTTTGAATTATTTAACAATTTTTTAATAAAGTGGAGTTGACAAGTAACTATTCAGCGAATCGGCAATAGAGGT
>HF985605.1:69126-96464 GCA_000431215.1 Prevotella sp. CAG:1031 | reverse complement strand
ATTTTAAGTTTGGTCACCTAAAATTACAAACTTGTTCGGACCGGTCAAAATTTGGCTGGTCCTTTTTTAGTACCCTTTCTTAGACACACTCAAAGAAACAGTATCGTCATTAAGGTTAGTTACATAAAGACAAATATACTTGAATTTTGGTTATGAGGGAGGTGCGACTCTGTGAAGAAGCGCACTTTCATTTTTTATGCCCTGAAGAACACGCTTTTATAAGATTTATAAATGCCCAAAAATATCAACGCCGACGCTGCTGCCCGAATTTATTGTTATCTCGGGGTTTTTAGTTAATTTTGCGGCGTTATGGAAACAAAAGCCTACGAAAATTTCATTGAGCTTCTCAGCCGCCGTTTCTCCTGCCGTAAATATTCGGCTGAGCCTGTCGGCGACGACCTCATAGAGAAGGTTGTCGAGGCGGCCCGTCTCGCTCCGAGCGCCTGCAACCGTCAGCCATGGACTTTCATCGTCGCTCCCGACGGAGTCAGAGAGCGTCTCGGAGCACTGTGCAGCCGCTCGTTCGTGGCCGAGACTCCGACACTGATAGTTGCTGTGGGCCACCACGACGAAGCCTGGCACCGCACGTCGACCGACGGCAAAGACCATACCGACATCGACCTGGCGATCGCCATAGAGCATCTCTGCCTTGCCGCCACTACTCTGGGGCTTCAGACCTGCTGGGTCTGCAACTTCAACGCAGCCGAAGCCGCCCGTATTCTCGGGCTCGGCGAGAGCGAAGAGGTTGTAGCCCTCGTTCCGATAGGTTTCCCCGCCGAAGAAGAGCCTGCCAAAAAGCGCAAACCTCTCAGCGACATTCTGCGCCGATGAGGATTGCGGCCGAAATACTGACCGCGGCAGCGGTCGCCCTCGGGCTGGCCGCCTGCAACACGTCGGGCTGCACCGAGAACCAGAACTCCATACCTCTGGCCGGCTTCTACTCGTCGGCAGCCGAAGCTCAGGTCTCGCTCGATTCGGTAGGAGTCTACGGCGTCGGAGTGCCCGGCGACTCGCTGCTGCTTGCGCCGGGCACGCCGGCATCGCAGATCTATCTGCCCCTGAACGCTTCGGCTGCCTCGACGTCGTTTGTGTTCACCTACCGCGGGCCCGGCCTCGACAATCCTCTGCTGAACGACACGCTGACATTCGTCTACGACGCCGTGCCTTATTTCGCCGGCGAGGAATGCGGCGCCATGTATGTCTACGACATCACGCGCCTCGACGTTACCGACCATCTTATCGACTCTGTGGCTCTGCTCGACCGCCATATAACCAACGTCGACATCGAGTCGCTGAAAATATTCTTCCGCACGGCCGAACCCGAGCCCGAACCTGAACAATGAGAAAACTGCTGACGATTTTGGCCACACTCCTGCTGGCGGCGCTGACGGCGTCGGCGCAGCGAACCGTGACCCCGACGCAGCCTGCCGCCTCGCGGCCGGCCGTGGCCCGCACCGACAGGCCGCAGGGCCCTCCGCCGTCGGTTGTCCACGTCCACGACGAGCAGGGGCGCACTATAATGGTCGACACCATAACGGGTAAGGAGTGGGTCGACTCCACACTGCTGAAGATTCCGAAGATGCAGTATCCGCTTCTCCACGCCCTGCGTGTCGGCGTCGACATCTGGGATCCGCTGATGCGCATCACGGGCCAAAAATTCGGACTTGCCGGAATCTCGGCGGCTCTCTCGCTCCACAACCGCTATTTCCCGACTCTTGAGTTCGGCATGGGCATGGCCAAAGACAGCCCGAAAGGAATGAATTTCACCTTCCGCAGCCCCGTGGCCCCATATTTCCGCATCGGCGCCGACTATAACATATTCTACAACAACTCGCCCGACTATCAGCTGCTCGTCGGTCTGCGCTATGGTTTCTCGGCTTTCCGGTGGAGCGTCGACAATGTCAGGGTCGACAACAGCTACTGGGGGCCTTCCGCCGGCTTCTCGTCGGAGCGGCAGAGCGCCACAGCCGGATGGCTCGAAGTGTGTCTGGGCGTCAAGGTTAAAATCGTCGGACCGCTCTCGCTGGGCTGGACTTTCAAGTTCCATCAGATGCTCCATCTGAGCGACAACGTCCTTGGCAAGCCGATGATAATTCCCGGCTTCGGAAAGCGAACCGGAGCTGTCACCGGTGCGTTTAACATCTACTACACCTTCTCGCTCAACGAGCCTGTCAGAACCGACAGTCCCGAGGGCGCCGAAACCTCAAATCCTTAATCAACCGACAGCAATGAAACGCATCGCCATCATCGGAGCCTCAAGCGGTCTGGGCCGTAGAATAGCCGCTGATTTCGCCCGTATGGGCTGGAAAGTCGCCGCCGCAGCGCGCCGCGAGGAACCGCTGCGCCGTCTGCGCGACGAATATCCCGAAAACATCGTCTACAAAACCATCGACATAACCCTCGACAGCGCCACAGAGCGGTTCTACGACCTCATAGAGATGAACGGGGGCGTCGACATAGTGCTGATAGCTTCGGGAATCGGCTTTCAGAATCCCGACCTCGAGCTTAATAAGGAGATCAACGTTCTCGAGACCAACGTGGTCGGCTGGACGCGCATCGTCAACGCCGCCTACAAGTATTTCCGCGACACACGCAACAATGCTCCCGGCCGCATAGCCGCCATAACCTCGGTGGCCTCGACGAAGGGAATCGGTGTCGCCGCCGCCTACAGCGCCTCGAAGCGCTTTCAGCGCACCTATCTCGAGGCCCTCGAGCAGCTTGCCCGGCGCAACAGCGTCAATGTCCGCTTCACCGACATACGTCCCGGATTCATACGCACACCGCTTCTCGACCCCGACAAAGACTATCCGATGATGATGACCGTCGACTATGCCGCTCCGCTCATCGAGCTCGCCATCGTGCGCGGTCAGCGCGTGGCCACCGTCGACTGGCGCTGGCGTCTGCTCTGTTCGGCCTGGCGCATGATTCCAAGGTCGTGGTGGGTCAGAATGCCTGTGTCGCTTACCGAAGAATCTCATTCCGAAAATAAACCAACCGAAATATCATTATCCCGGCAATGAAACCTATCGCATTAGCATCAGACCACGCCGGTTTCGAGCTGAAAGCCATCGTAGAAGGCTATCTCGAAGCCCGCGGAGTCGCCTACAAGGATTTCGGCACCGACTCGGCCGAATCGTGTGACTACCCCGACTTCGCCCATCCCGCGGCTCTCGCCGTAGAGAGCGGCGAATGCTCGATGGGAATCGCCATGTGCGGCACCGGCAACGGAATCGCCATGACTCTCAACAAACATCAGGGCATCCGCGCCGCTCTCTGCTGGAACAAGGAAATAGCCGCTCTGGCGCGTCAGCATAACGACGCCAATGTTCTTGTCATGCCCGCCCGCTTTATCGACGCCGTGACCGCTCTCGCTATTGTCGACACCTTCCTCGACACCTCTTTCGAAGGCGGACGCCATCAGCGCCGTATCGACAAGATTCCCGTAGGCTGATTCCCGCACCAATGAACCGTCACATATTTATAACCGGCGGCGCCTCCGGCATCGGAGAGGCCGCCGTAAGGCTTTTTGCGTCCCGCGGATGGAAAGTCACCTTTGTCGACATTTACGCCGACAGAGGGCACAGTCTCGCACAGGAGCTCGGCAGCGGGAATGTCTGTTTCTGCCAGGCAAATACCCGCGACATCGATTCCCTTGCCGTTGCGGCGCGCGCAGCCACCGATTCGTTCGGCCCGGTCACTGCCCTCTTCGCCAATGCCGGAATCCACCGCAGCAACACGATTCTCGACATAACCGACGAAGAATTCGACGCCGTCATCCAGACCAACATCTACGGCACCTACAACACACTGAAAACCATCGTCCCGCTTATTGTCGAAGCAGGCGGAGGCGCAATAGTCATCAACGCCTCCGACCAGTCGAAGATCGGCAAGCCCCACAGCTTCGCCTACGGCCTGACAAAAGGCGCTCTGGGCCAGATTGCCCGCAGCCTCGCCCTCGACCTCGCCCCGAAAAACATACGCGTCAACGCCGTCTGCCCCGGAACGATCTATACGCCTCTGGTAAAAAATGTCTTTGACCGCATAATTGACCGCGGCGACGCTACGGCCGAGCAGCTCGTGGCCGAAGAGAATGCCGTCCATCCCCTCGGACGCATGGGGCACCCCGAAGAGGTGGCCGAGCTCGTCGAGTTCCTCATCTCCGACCGAGCTTCGTTCATCACCGGCGCTCTGGTCAGCATTGACGGCGGCCTGACGGCAAACTGAAATCTTAATCACGTGCTTTTATGCGAAAAGTTTTTATTTTTGCATAAATTTTTGAAAAAGTCTTTGCTATTTCGAAAAATTAGTTATAGATTTGCAGAATATGTTATCTAACCTTTTATAAACTATGGGCAAAATCGACAATCTGGATCTCAATATCCTGAAAATAATCATGAATAACGCGCGCATCCCAAGCAAAGATATCGCCGAAGTCTGCGGCGTCTCGCGGGCCGCCATTCACCAGCGCATTCAGCGCCTGTCCGAATTAGGCGTCATCGTAGGCTCGGGATATAGAGTCAACCCCAAGGAACTCGGCTACTGCACAACGACATATATCGGTGTCAATCTCGAACGCGGCGCAATGTACCGCACCGTCGCCGCCGAACTCGACAAAATCCCCGAAGTAGTCGAATGCCACTTCACGACAGGGCCATACACAATGCTGATAAAGCTCGTTGCCCGCGACAACGAACACCTTATGGAACTTCTCAACGACCATATTCAGATGATCGACGGAGTTGTCGGCACCGAAACCCTTATCTCACTCGACCAGAGCATCAACCGCAGCCTCCCGATCTACCTTCGCCAGCGCTGACCCCCGCAAAATCCGGAGTTGTTGAGATTTTGCTGCGGAAATTTCGTAATGTCGCGGAAATCTATTACTTTTGCCGTCGCGAAAATTTCGCACCCCTCTGTTTTTCCGAAAATAAACAATCCGCAATAAAATGGCAAAAGAGAAACCCGAAGAGACCCGCACCTCTATCGACAACATCAACGACACTCTGACCTCGGTAGAGCAGAAAGTCCAGAAAAACCAGAAGCTCATCATGTGGCTCAGCCTCGGCGCAGCCGCTATAGTAGCCTTGATATTCATCTATATTTACGGTGTGCGCCGCCCCGCAATCAACGCAGGCGACGACGCCATAGGCCAGGCCGACGCCCAGCTCATGCAGGGCAACGACTCGATAGCTCTCGCCCAGTATATGCAGGTGGCCGACGAACATGGATACGATGCCGGAAACCGCGCCAGGCTGAACGCCGCCATTCTTCTCTATAAAGACAAGAAATATAAGGAAGCCCTCGACTATCTCGCCGACTACGATGTCAAAGACGAGGTTATCGGCGCCGCCGCCCAGTCGCTCGAAGGGGACTGCAATGTCAACCTCAAGAACTACGACGCCGCTCTGAGTTGCTTCGACGCCGCAATCAAGACAAGCAACGACAATCCGGCCTACACTCCCTATTTCATGATGAAGAAAGCCACTGTGCTCGAAGCTCTTAAGAAATACAGCGAGGCAGCCGCCGTCTACGGCGACATCATGGCCAAATATCCGCTCTACGGCGACCAGAACCGTCTCGACATCGAGAAATACAAACTCCGCGCCGAACAGCTCGCCAAGTAAGACATATCGACGTAAAGCCATAACGGCGCGTCGCCCTGCAGAGGGCGGCGCGTTTGTTGTAGGAATCGATTAAGCTGATTACTCCAATAAACCGAAGTTGGCGGCGTTGCGTTTTTTTGCTAACTTTGCGCTAAAATTATAATTGAATCTGTTATGGCCCTGAAATGTGGTATCGTCGGACTGCCCAATGTCGGCAAGTCGACGCTTTTCAACTGCCTGTCGAACGCAAAGGCCCAGAGCGCCAATTTTCCGTTCTGCACAATCGAGCCCAATGTGGGCGTCATCACCGTGCCCGACGACCGTCTGACGCGCCTCGTCGAGATGTGCGAGCCGCGCTCCGTGGTGCCCGCAACCGTCGAGATCGTCGACATCGCCGGCCTTGTCAAAGGTGCCAGCAAGGGGGAGGGCCTCGGCAACAAGTTCCTGGCCAACATACGCGAGACCGACGCCATTATCCACGTGCTGCGCTGTTTCGACGACGACAATATAACCCATGTCGACGGCTCTGTCGACCCCGTGCGCGACAAGGAGGTCATCGATACCGAATTGCTCATCAAAGACCTCGAGACCGTAGAGCAGCGCATAAAGAAGGTCGAGAAGCAGGCTCAGACCGGCGGCGACAAAGCTGCCAAGGTTCAGCTCGGTGTGCTTCAGGCATATAAGGAAGTGCTCGATAAAGGCAAGCCGGCGCGCAGCGTCAGCTTCGAGACCCCCGAAGAGCAGCGCGCTGCCCGCGACCTGTTTCTGCTGACAGCGAAGCCCGTGCTCTATGTGTGTAACGTCGACGACGCATCGGCCGCTTCGGGCAATGCCTATGTCGAGGCCGTGCGCGAGGCTATAGCCGACGAAGGAGCCGGTCTGCTCGTCGTTGCCGCCCAGAGCGAGGCTGAGATCGCCGAGCTCGACACCTACGAGGAACGTCAGGAATTTCTTGCCGAGATGGGGCTTCAGGAGAGCGGCATAGCCCGCCTGATCAAAGCTGCCTACGCTCTGCTCGACCTTCAGACGTTCTTCACCGCCGGTGCTGACGAATGCCGCGCCTGGACATTCATCCGCGGCAGCAAGGCTCCGAAATGCGCCGGAATAATCCACACCGACTTCGAGCGTGGATTCATACGCGCCGAGGTCATCAAATATGCCGACTTCGTCGGCCTCGGCAGCGAGAAAGCCGTGCGCGAGGCCGGCCGCATGAGCATCGAAGGCAAGGAATATGTCGTTGAAGACGGCGACATAATGCACTTCCTCTTCAACGTCTGACCCCTCCCAGATTATTCCACTTTTCAGACCTTACGATATGACTTCGAAAACCGCAAAAATGATTCTCTGCGCGGCTCTGCTGGCTGCCGGAACAACAGCCTGCGGGCCGAAAAAATCGACAGCGACAGCCGTGTCGCAGACGTCGCAGGCGACATTCATGCCTCAGGCTCTGGCCTACAAGACAAACGCTCCCGCTCTCGACAATGTGCCCGTCACGCTCAACGACGCCCGCACGTCGATTGTGTCGTTTCCCGCTCCGACCGACATAAACGAGAAATCGCGCCCGCTTCCACTCGAGGGCGGATGGCTTCTCGACCGTCGCGGAATCAGCCCCAACAGCGCGTTCACGAACTATACCTATCAGCGCTATGCGGTGCTCCCCCACGCACCTTCGACCCGGACACTTCTCGAAGCCGTTATGCCCGATATCCGCGTGACCGATATTATCTCGCTTCCGATGAAGATCGGTGAGGCAACAGTGGCCACCGCCAACGAAGCCATCCGCAAGGGGAACTATAAGGTCGTCTACCACGCCAACGCGGAATAAACCCGTCACTATCGCCTACAAAACGCCCCCTTTGAGCGTTATACTTACTGACGTTCAACTATGCCATTCTCCCGACCGACGATGAAAAAGCTTATTATTGCCGTTGGAGTGCTCGCCGCCACCTTGTTCTGCATCAGGCCCGTGACATGGGCGCGCAAAAACGATGTGACGCGCAATCTGACAGTGTTCAACCGGCTCTATAAGGAGCTTACAACCTTCTATGTCGACTCTGTCGACGCCGACAAGGCCATAACTGCCGCCATCGAAGGGATGTTGGGCGACATTGACCCCTACACGGAATATATCCCGCAGAAAGACCGCGAAACTTTCGAGGCTGTTTCGTCGGGCGAGTATGCCGGAATAGGAAGCTATATAACCACCCGCGGAGGCGACACATTCATCTCCGAGCCTTCGGCAGGCTCTCCCGCCGCCGAGGCCGGTCTGAGGGCCGGCGACCGCCTTGTCGTGATCAACGGCGACAGTGTCAGGGGTATGGCCTCGGATGAGGTGTCGAAGCGACTGAAAGGGCAGCCCGGAACAGAAGTCAGCATAACGGTCTGGCGCCCCTATGTCGGCGCCGACTCGGTGAAGACCTTCAGAATAAAGCGCCGCCGGATAATCGACAATTCGATTCCATGGCACGGAATTGTGCGCGGCTCTGTCGGCTATATCCCTATAACCGGATTCAACGAAAAAACCGGAACGGAATTCCGCGATGCGCTTCTCGATCTTAAGAAAGATCCGCGTCTGAAAGCTCTGATAATTGATTTGCGCGACAACGGCGGCGGTCTGGTCGAAAGCGCCGTGAAGGTGCTCGGAAATTTCCTGCCCAAAGGGTCGGAGGTGTTGAGAATGCGCTATAAGGGGAGCGCCGCCAACGAGAAGATCTACAAGACCACCGACAAGCCTGTCGACACCGAGCTTCCTCTGGCCGTGCTCATCAACGAGGGGACAGCCTCGGCCAGCGAGATTCTTGCCGGGGCAATTCAGGATCTCGACCGCGGAATTATCGTCGGCTCGCGCTCGTTCGGCAAAGGGCTCGTGCAGATAACGCGCGATCTTCCCTACAACAATATGCTGAAGGTGACCGTGGCAAAATACTATATCCCGAGCGGACGCCTCATTCAGGCTATCGACTACAGCCACCGAAACGCCGACGGCACCGTCGACCGTATTCCCGACAGCCTGACAAGCGTCTTTTCGACGCGCCGCGGGCGCATCGTGCGCGACGGAGGCGGTATAACCCCCGACATTGTCGTGCCGGAGCCCGAAATCGACCGTCTGACCTACAACCTTGTGCGCGATGACTGGACAACCGACTACGCCACGCGTTTCCGCGCCACCCACGATACTATTCCCGCCCCTGAGGATTTTGTCATTACCGACGAAATCTACAGCGATTTCAAGAGCACCATCGACCCGGCGCGCCTGCAATACGACAAGGTGTGCGACGTTATCGTCGGGCGTCTCCGCGAGGCCGCGCAGAACGAGGGCTATATGAGCGACAGCGTCGCCGCACAGCTCGACCGCCTCGGCTCTATGCTCAAACATGACCTCAACTACGATCTCGACCGCCGCAGACCGCTGATCTCGCGCTATCTCGGCGCCGAGATAGCCGGCCGCTACGGATATATGCCGGCGCGTGTGCGCTATCTTATCACCGGAGATGCCGCAGTCGACAGCGCCGCCTCGCGTCTGACCGACCGCCGCGCCTACGACCGCATTCTGAAGCCTGTGAAGAAATGAGCGATACTCTGACTGACCTCGTCGGTGTCTTCATGACTCCGGCGCGGCGCCGTGCCCTCGGCGCCGCTATGAAAAGCTCCGACGTCGTCGATGCCTGCGGTCTCGGCGGTTCGGCTCCGGCGATGATGATTGCCGGATTGCTGTCGGACAGGAAAGCGCGCCCGATGATTGTTGTCGGCGACGATGCCGACGACGCCGGCTATCTCTATCACGACCTGTCGCGCCTGCTGGGCGAAAACTCCGTGGCTATGTTCCCTTCGGGATATAAACGCGATATAAAATACGGCCGCCCCGACGAGCCCGCCCGCATTCTCCGCACCGAGGCCCTCAACGCATGGGGGCAGCCCGGCGGACTGCGTGCTTTGGTCACCTGTCCCGAGGCTCTGGCCGAGCGCGTTGCCTCGCGCGACACTCTCGACGGCCACACACTCCGCCTCGCCGTCGGCGAAAGCCACGACCTCAGCGAAGTTGTCCACCGCCTGCGCGACAACGGCTTCACCGAAGTCGACTACGTCTACGAGCCCGGTCAGTTCGCCGTGCGCGGCTCTATCGTCGACATCTTCGGCTACAGCCACGAGCAGCCTTACCGCATAGATTTCTTCGGCGACGACATCGACAGTATACGTGAATTCAACATCGAGACACAGCTCTCCGAGCAGAAGCTCGACGCTGTGGCCATAACCTCGGGAGTGCCTTCGGCCTCGCGCGGCACGTCGCTGCTCGAGTTTGCCGGGGCCGACACTCTCATTGCAGTGCGCAGCGAAGACCACACTCTGGCGCGCATCGCCGCTATCGCTGCCGAAGAGTTCAGCCCCAGCGCCCTGATGGCCGAAGAGGGGGATCCCGACGCTATGAAGCAGGTTGTCGACGCCTCCGATTTCGCCGCGCGCTGGAAGTCGATGCGCCGTCTGCGGTTCAGTGCCGCTCCGGCCGACGGGCCGGCAGCCGCCGAAGTGCCCGTTGTCAGCTTCGACTGCGCCCCGCAGGCTGTCTATCACAAGAATTTCGACCTCATTTCCGACTCTCTAGGACGCCTTATCGGCGAAGGCTTCAGGCTATATATTCTCAGCGACAGCGCTGACCAGCACGAACGTTTGAAGACCATCTTCGCCGACCGCGGCGACGATATTCCGTTCACTGCCGTGGCCGGAACGCTTCACGCCGGTTTCATCGACCGCACGACGCGCGCCGGCGTGCTCACTGACCATCAGATTTTCGACCGTTTCCATAAATACAGCCTCAAGAGCGACCGCGCCCGCTCTGGAAAGCTCGCCATGTCGCTCAAAGAACTCAGCTCGATCGAGCCGGGCGACTATATCGTTCATGTCGACCACGGTGTCGGCAAGTTCGCCGGACTGCTGCGCACCGAGGTCAACGGTCATCCGCAGGAGATGATAAAGCTCGTCTACGACGGCGGCGACATCATATTCGTGTCGATCCACGCCCTCCACAAGCTCGCCAAATACCGCGGTAAGGAGGGGGTGCCTCCGAAGGTCAACAAGCTCGGCAGCGGCGCCTGGAACCGCGTAAAAGAGCGAACGAAGAGCAAGCTCAAGGACATCGCCCGCGACCTTATCAAGCTCTATGCCGCCCGCCGCAACGAGGCCGGCTATGCTTTCGGCCCCGACACCTATCTCGAGCATGAGCTCGAGGCGTCGTTCGCCTATGAGGACACACCCGACCAGCTCCGCGCTGTCGGCGAGGTCAAGGCCGACATGGAGAGCGCGCGTCCGATGGACCGCCTTGTCTGCGGCGATGTGGGCTTCGGTAAGACCGAGGTGGCGATCCGCGCCGCCTTCAAAGCCGCCGTAGGGGGCAAGCAGACGGCCGTGCTAGTGCCGACGACCGTGCTTGCCTATCAGCACTATCAGACCTTCTCGCGCCGACTGAAAGACTTCCCTGTGCGTGTCGACTACCTCTCGCGCGCCCGCACTCCGAAACAGGTGCGCGAAATTCTCGCCGACCTCGCCGCCGGCAAGATCGACATCATTATCGGAACCCACAAGCTTATCGGAAAGACCGTCAGCTTCAAGGATCTCGGGCTTCTGATTGTCGACGAAGAACAGAAATTCGGTGTGGCTGTCAAGGAAAAGCTCAAACAGCTGAAGACAAATGTCGACACTCTGACGATGTCGGCCACCCCCATACCGCGCACACTCCAGTTCTCGCTCATGGGCGCACGCGACCTCTCGGCAATAACGACGCCGCCGGCAAACCGCCGTCCGATAGTGACTACAGTTGGCACTCTCACCGACGAACTCCTTGCCGACGCTGTAAATTTCGAGCTGAGCCGCAACGGCCAGGTCTTCATAATCAACAACCGCATTGAAGGGCTCGAACGCCTCGAAGCGATGGTGCGCCGTCTCGTTCCCGACGCCCGTGTCGCCGTCGGTCACGGTCAGATGAATCCCGAGAAGCTCGAGAACATCATTGTCGGCTTCGCCGCCCACGACTACGACGTGCTTATCGCCACAACCATTGTGGAGAGCGGCGTCGATATGCCCAATGTCAACACGATCATCATCAACAACGCCCAGAACTTCGGCCTCAGCGAGCTCCATCAGCTGCGCGGACGCGTCGGGCGCAGCGAGCGCAAGGCATTCGCCTATCTGACGGTGCCTCCGGGCGCACCGCTCAGCCCCGTGGCGCGCCGGCGCCTTCAGGCTATAGAGAGCTTCAGCGACCTCGGTAGCGGAATCCATATAGCCATGCAGGATCTCGACATACGCGGCGCCGGAAACCTTCTCGGCGCCGAACAGAGCGGCTTCATCGCCGATCTCGGCTACGAGACCTATCAGAAGATACTCAAGGAAGCCGTCACCGAGCTGCGAACCGAGGAAATGCTCGAGACCGCCGACAGCGGCAGCGGCGAGAGCGAGCAGGAGTTCACCGCCGACTGTATTATCGAGAGCGACATGGAGCTTATGCTGCCGCCCGACTACGTACCGACCGATTCCGAGCGCGTGGCCCTCTACCAGCGTCTCGACTCGATAGAGCGCGAGACCGACCTGCTCGAATTCCGCAGCAACCTCGAAGACCGCTTCGGAAAGATACCGAAAGTAACCCTTGAGCTGTTGCGCGTGCCGCGCCTGCGCCGTCTAGCAAAGCGTCTCGGAATAGAGAAAGTGAGTCTTAAGCAGGGCATGATGTATCTTTATTTCGTCGACCAAAAGAATCAGGCCTATTATCAGAGTCCCATGTTCGGGCGCCTGTTGCGCTATCTCCAGCAGAACACGCGCCGCGTCAAGATACGCGAGCGCCAGGGCCGCAACTCCTTCTCTATAGCCTCGGTCGACAGCGTCGAGACAGCCGTCGGAATTCTCTCCGACATCCTCGACCTCACCCCCGTCGAATAAAATCGGCACGGGCAAATTATCTTGTCCGAGCATAGGGACGTGCCTTTGGCGCGTTTCACATGCGTTGGTAATCAGCATATTGCAATGCTACGTGCCGAAGGCACGTCCCTACGCCAGGGCGATTAAGCAGCCGAGTTCAGAAAAATTCGCGCATAAAAAAAAGCCCGGCAAGCCTGTCGGCCTGCCGGAGCTGATGGTTTGTGAATTGGTCTAATTAGACTGATTGTGAGTTTTAGCGAACGACGATCTTCTCGACCTTGTTGCCCTGACGGCGGATGAAGAAGCCGTTTGCGGGGTTGTCGACGCGCTGGCCGCGCAGGTCGAAATATTCAACAGGAGCATTCTCGTTGTCAGTGGCGATGGCGCCGATGCCGGCCTCGAAGCTCTTGTAGTCGCTCCATACGATGTGAACCTGATTCTGAGGGCCGTTCTGGCTTTCGGTGTTTTCGTAGGCAGAGGTGTATTCTACGGGATAACCATGGTCGGCGTCATATTCTACCTTGCCGGTCGTTGTTGTGGTCCAGTCGGCCTTCTCGGGATTGGCATCCTCATAATCGACTTCGTTATCTAAGAGCACCAGACCGAACTTGTCGTAAACCTTTGTGTAATCGCAGAGGTCTTCGCCGTCGCGGAACCAGGTGTCGTCGCCATCGTTGTCGAAGTCAACCGAGAAATCGCGCTCGGTGTAGCTGCCGAATGTGTCGGTGATGGTGAATTCATCTTTGACAATGACCTCGTTGTTCATAGTCTGAGTCATTGTGAAGCCGCCGAGGCCCGGTTTGTAGTCGAACTTAACGAAGATGTCGCCCAGATAAGGCTCGTTGGTGGCTTTCAGCAGCGTTGCGCTTGCAATCCAGTTCTCGCTGAAATAATAAGCGAGCTCGTCAAATTCCAGATCGATGAGCTGGCCGTTGGTCTTCACCCACTTGATGTCGGTCATCTCGGCATCCATTTCAACACCCTCTTCGCCGTCGTAGTAATAGAGCTTGATGGTGTTGATCTTCTTGTTGGCGCCATAGGTGTAGACAACGCGCTGCTGCTCGGTCTTGTTCCCGTTGTAGCTGGAGAACTCCGAAATCTGAGTGATGTTGTTGTCGCTGTTGCGGGTGATTTCGGTCGTTTCCTCGCTCATGAGCTTCCACTCATTTGCTTCGAAATTATAGATGGAAGAGCGAACAATGAGGTTCTTCACAACGGTGTCGTAGGCATACTCGCGCTTTTCGTAAGCGTCGCCGTTGTCGTTGTATCTGGTCTCGGTTGTCAGGCGCCCTTCGGCGTCGTATTCATAACGGATCTCGTCGCCATTGGCGTTTTTCATCGTGGCTATGCGGCCTTCGTCGGTGTAGGTGAAAGTCTGGTCTTCGGTAACCGTCCAGTCATATTTGTCGGTCTGAGTGGCCTCGTCCCAATAGGGGGTCCAGTGCGAGACGACCTGATGTCCGGGTTTCTAGACAAGCTTCGACTCGTCGGTGGCGCGGTTGATGCGGGCCAGAGTGGCTGCGCGTTTTTCGTTGAGCTGCTTGTTGCCGAGATTAGTGAAACGCACCTCGGCGGGAGCTGCTGTTGCCGACAGCACGAAGGCTGCCGACGCTGCGATGAGTAAAAATTTTTTCATGCAATTGGTGTTTTTATGGGTTATTGTTTACCCGGTTAAAGATATGGTTTTCAAAAATCAAGTGCGAAATTACAGATAATTACTGATTACTCCCCATTCGTTAAATTTGCTTAAGAGATGGAAATGAAAACGCTTCCTGACAATTTTAGTGTCAAGAAGCGCATGTATCAGGTTGTCTTACGTGGATTCGAACCACGACAGGCAGAACCAAAAACTGCAGTGCTACCATTACACCATAAGACAATCACTTGCAGCCAAGGCCGAAGCCCTCAACCACGCGACAAAGTTACTCACAAAATCGCGCACGACCAAATTTTTCCGCGTTTTTAACGGCTCTGGCGCAGTTGCAGAACTCAGGTTTTATATGATTTTCCGTCATGTATGTGGCCGCGTGCCTTTGTCACGCCTCTAAGTTGCTACGGTTTAACTGGTTTGTTGTCAGTTGTTTGAGTCGCTCTAAATGCACGCGGCTACTCTTTGTCATAAACGCCGATTCTGAATGTCAAGGAGTTTAGTAATGGCTCCCGCTACTCTTTGTAGCAGACGTTTATGCTGATATATCGATGAGTTTTTAGCATTTTCCGGTTTGAAACAAACCGGGGCCGGCAGCTTGGGCAGAGCTGCCGACCCCGTTATGCCGTTTGACCGCCTCACGGCGCCCGCATGACCATGCCGCCGAAGCGGCTAAAATTTCTTTGCAATTTTTGTCTTTCTTTTCTGCCTGCCTCTACGGCAGTCATATATTTTTCGACAAAAATAGCCTATGCGCGCCAAAGAAACGAATATTGCACTACTGCGATACTACTGCATCAGGTTAATTATTGACTGTTCAATGAGTTGAGAAAGTCATAAAGCGACGTTCCCGAGGGCAGGTTGAGCTTCTTTCTCAGTCGGAGGCGCGAAGATTCGATGCTTCTTACCTCGCGGAATGTCAGTGCGGCAATCTCTTTTGTCGACATTCCGAGCAGCAGGAAGGCACAGAGGCGGTGGTCGTTTTTAGTCAGTTGCGGACATTCGCGTTCGAGTGTGCGGAAGAATGATGGGTGGACACGGTCGAAGGCCGTGCGGAAGTCTTCGGTTACGGCGCGCTCGTTGAATGTGCGCAGCTGGCGAAGGGTGTCGTCGAGAACCGGTCGGTCGTTGTCGGGCAGGTCGCGCCGCAGACTGCCGAGGCTGTCGATTATGCGGCCGTGGAATTCGTTGACGGCGGCGAGGTCGATGGTGAACGATGTCAGCTGCCGGTTGCGTGTGTCGATTTCGTCGATGAGCTGCTCTTCTTTGCGCTGGTGTTCGATGCGTTCGATCTCGGCGATGCGCTCCGACTGGAGTCGCACGATGCGGTCGGTGCGCAGTTTTGCCCATAGGGCAAGCAGCAGACCGAGAAGCAGCATGAAGGCCACAATGGCTATCGAAATGATTATCGTGCGGTTCTTGACGGAGTTCTGCAGTGCTTCGTTTCGTGACTGAAGGCGCTCGGTGTCGTAGACAACGAGCAGCTGGCGCAGCACTCCGGCGTTCCGGCGCGATTCGATGGTGTCGGTCAGCGCACGCGAGCGAAGGAGGTCGCGCAGCCCCTGTATGGAGTCGCCTGTGAGAAATTCTATCTCGGCGAGGGAGCTGTAGATGTCGGGCTGTTTGGCGGGTTGTGTTGTCGGTATGCAGCGGTCGATGACAGCGCGCAGGGCGCGGGCTTCATTTTTCTTGCCGAGTTTCGCTTTTGCCCGTGCCAGGCTGGCGGCCATGTGTAGCTTGGTCCAGGAGTCAGGCTTGTCGGCTATATTAGCAAGCCCTTCGGAAAGGATTTTCTCTGATTTGACATATTCTCCGAGGCGGTAATAGGCCTCACCGATGTTGACAGTTACTTTTTCGGCGGCGTCGGGAGTGGTGGGATCGTCGACTGTGCGGGCTATCTCGAGGGCTTCGAACAGAAGTTTGAGCGCTGAGTCGACGTCGCCGCGGGCGAAGTGGACAAGCGCCATATTGTTGAGGACGTTGCGCTGTTTGTGTCGCACGCCGAGGCGCCGGTATATTTCGGCGGCGCTCTCAAGCAGGTCGGCGGCGCGCTCGGTCTCGGAATTCATGTAGTAGACGCGGAAGAGGGCGTTGAGGTTGTCGGCTGTCAGCTCTTCGAATCCGTTGGCGCGCGCTTCTGCTACGGCTTCATTGTAGAGTTCGGCGGCACGGTTGTAGATTCCCAGTGAGTAATAGTTGTCGCCGATGAGTTCTTTTGTCTCGATTGATTCGCGGGTGCCCTCCGATGGGGTGATGGTGCGCAGCAGCGCCAGCGACTCGGCGTAGCGGTTTGCGGCCGTGAGCCGGCGCGCGCTGTCGAGAGGCTCTGTTGCCGAAGCGGCTGTTGCGGCGAGTATGGCCGCGGCTATTATTATCAGGCGCAGTCTCATCAGGCAAGCGGAAGGCGTATGGTGAACGTTGTGCCGCGCCCCGGCTCGCTGGAGCTGACCCAGATTCGGCCGTGGTGATATTCCTCGATGATGCGGCGGGCGAGGGCAAGTCCGAGCCCCCAGCCGCGCTTCTTGGTCGTGTAGCCCGGCTTGAACACCGTCTTGAGGTTTTTGCGCGGGATTCCTTTGCCGGTGTCGCTGACGTCGACAATGGCATTGCGGTCGTCGCGCCGCGTTGTGATGGAAATCGAGCCGTGCCCCTCCATGGCGTCGACGGCATTCTTGATGAGGTTTTCCATGACCCATTCGAGCAGCGGCGCCGACAGATCCACGGTCAGCGGTTCGCGGCATAGGTCGGTCGAGAGCGCTATGTGGTTCGATATGCGCGTTTTCATGTAGGCGGCCGAACGTTCTACGAGGGCGTTGAGGTTTTCGGGCTCGAGACCGGGAACCGATCCGATTTTCGAGAAGCGCGACGCTATTGTCGAAAGGCGCCGGACATCTTTGTCCATCTCGTCGACCATCTCGGGGTCGACGTCGGCCGACCGCAGCAGCTCCATCCATGCCATGAGCGACGATATCGGGGTGCCGAGCTGATGGGCGGTCTCTTTCGAAAGGCCTACCCACACCTTGTTCTGCTCGGCGCGCTTGGTAGATGTCACGGCGAAGTAGACAACGAGAATGAAGGCCAGCATTACGACTATCTGGACGTAGGGATAGAGGCTGAGGCTTTTCAGCAGCCGCGAGTCTTCGTAGTAGAGATGCTGGTCGTTGCCGGGCGAGATTATGATGTGGATCACGTTGGGCGTTCCGCGCAGCTCAACGAGCTTTTCTTCGAGGAAGGCGCGGTTGGCGGGACTTATATAGAGCGGATTGAGCGAGTCGACAGGCTCGGGAAGGTCGAAGTTGCGGTGGTTGATGATGTTTCCCGAGTCGTCGGTCAGAAGCACTGGGATGGTGCGGTTTTCCTCGATGATTCCGAGCAGGAAGTCGAAGTTGCCGGTGTCGGCGGCGGCATCGGCTGCCGGAACGTAATTTATGATCTGGCGGGTTGCGTCGGCCCATATCTGCATACGGGCGCGCTCCTGCTCGCTGAGCTCCTTGACCAGCGAGCTGCTGAAGGCGAGGAAAAGGCCGACTACGGCAACCGCCACCACGAGAAAGGCGACGGTGCCGTAGCGCCGTGTTTCATAAACGCCGAGGCTCACTTCTTGGCGGGATCTTCGATGCGGAACTTATCGCCCGTCTGGTTGACGATCGAGCGGTAATATTCTTCGTTATATCCGGGGAATTCGGGGTAGGCGGGAATTCCTTCGGGAGTGCGCTTGAAGGCGCCGTTCTCTTCTTTCTTGACGTTGCCGTCGAGATATTTGACGAAGAGGTAGTCGCCGAGCTGTTTGTAGCGGTCGACACAGCGCTTCGAGGCTGTAGCGCTGTGGGCCGTCAGCACTTTCGAGGCTTCGGCGGCGTCCATCGGGCCGACAACCTTAATCAGCGAGTCGACTTCGGCTTCCATGCCGCGTTCGAGGCTCTGCTGAACGGGACGGATGTCTTTGATCATCATGTCGTAGCGGTTGTAGGCCTGGTTGGCTACGTAGTTGTTGACCCAGAAGGCGGCGTCCCACGACAGGGTTATTATGTCGCCGTTGCCGCGGCGGAAGCCCAGGGGCACCTCGGTTATGGAGCAGTAGATGGGCACGTAGAGCGTTGTGTTGGTGTCGTCGGCGCCGAACCAGAGGATTCCGCGCATCGGAGCGGGGCGCGAGCCGTTGAGCTGGGCTACCATCGACCATCCGGTCTGCTGTGTGGCGGTGGCGCGCTCATGGGTATACTGTTTGCCGTCGACAACGTAGGTCAGCGGGCGCCAGCGGTAGGGGTTGCTGTAGGGGCCGGCGCCGATGTCCTGCGTCATGTCGAGCGGAGTGTCTTCGAAATGGTCGCGCATGTCGTTCTTGAGGTCGGCGAGGGTCAGCGGAGTCTGAGGCTTGATCCAGAGCGGGAATGTCTCCCCCTCGGCGCGCATAACGTAGGGCAGATATTTGTCCATCTCGGCTTTGTCGGTGTGGTGGCGGAAGAACGACCACACACGGCCGTCGCAGCCGCGGGCGGCGCCGATGTCGAGCACACCGTAGGCTTTCGAGAAGTCGAAGTCTTCATCTTTCCCGCTGAAATAGCCTTTCTTGCGGGCGAAGGAGATCACGTCTTTGGCATAGAGCGTTTCGGCGTCTTTGAGCGGGAATTTATGGATTCGCGGGAAGTTGGCGTGACCGCTGATGCAGTCGTCGGGGATGCGGCGGGCTACCCATACCGCACCTTTCTCGTCTTTTCCCTTGCCGATGAGCTCCATGACCCATGCTTCGTCGGGGTCGGCGATGCTGAACGATTCGCCTGAGCTGGCATAGCCGTATTTATCGACGAGCTCGGTCATGACCTTGATGGCTTCGCGGGCTGTCCTGGCGCGCTCGAGGGCGATGTAGATGAGCGAGCCGTAGTCGATGCCCTTGTCGCCGGCGAGCTCTTCGCGGCCTCCCCAGGTGCTTTCGCCTATGGCAAGGCCGTGCTCGTTGATGTTGCCGGTGACGGCGTAGGTGTGGGCCGGCTGGGGAATCTCCATGAGATAGCGGTTGCTGTCCCAGTCATAGACTTTTCGCATCGACCCTTTGGGATGGTCGGCGGCGGGGGTGTGGATCATGTCGCCGTAGAGGTTGTGGCTGTCGGCGGCGTAGGTTATCATCGTGCTACCGTCGGCGCTGGCTTTTTTGCCGACAAGGAAGCTTGTGCACGCGGTGCCCTGAAAGGCCAGGGCGGCTGTGGCTGCTGCTGTCAGAATGAGCTTTTTCAATGGAATGATAGATTTGGTTTATACAAGATTAACGTCCCTCTGAGGGTAAAAATTATAGCAGGTCGGTATGTCCTAGCTCGCGCGCTATGAAAAGCGCTACGGCGTCGGCGGTGTTGGGGCCTATCACGGTGTCGGCGGCGGCCTTCACTTCGGGCAGGGCATTTTCGACGGCTACGGCGCGGTCGGCGACGTTCATCATCGACAGGTCGTTGAAGCTGTCGCCGAACACAGTCAGGCGCTCCGCCCCGGTCAGGCGCTTGAGCTCGCGGAGTCCTTCGGCCTTGTTGACGCGCGGGCCGAACACTTCGAGAAACGCCACTCCGGGATAGACCGGGTCGGTATAGTAGCTCACCGACAGGGCCGGATTGCCGCGAAGCGCTTTGACGGCCGCCATGACGGCGTCATCCGATCCCATGGCCAGAATGAGCACCGTCGGGCCTTCGGCGGCTTCGCCGACAGGATCGGCCGTCACCACGGGGCGTTTGAGCTCGAGATTGGCGCGGTCGGCGATGAAACGGTATTGCTCTGACGGCATTCCCTTCGGGTCGAAGCGGAATGTCAGGTGACTGCCGTCAGGCTCGGCGCGGTAGACGATAGGGTGAAGTCCCAGCCGCAGTGTCAGCTCTGTGACGCGCTTGGCGTCGGCGCTGTCCATCAGGCGCAGACTGGCGAAGCGGCGCGCGGCGTGATCCCAGAGGCCCGCGCCGGTCATGACGACGGCAGGCACATGAATCTCGGTTTCGGCCAGAAGCGGCTCCACGGTAGCCGGAGTGCGGGCCGTGGCTGCCGTTATCAGCGCGCCGCGGCGCGTCAGCTCCGAGAGTATGGCGGCGCTGCGCGGGCTGACACGGCTGTCGGCGCCGAGCAGGGTTCCGTCGAGGTCGGTGACAAACAGTTCGCCGCCGTGAGCGGTGTCGCATTGTTTCATCATACCGCAAAGTTACAAAAAATCGGTTTAGTTATGAGCCTGTAGGGACGCGATTCATCGCGTCCGCGCCGTAAAATGCTGCATAGCAGCCGAAAGCGAGGTGTGCCTTCGATACAACCCCAGAAGCAAGTTGGCCGGTCTCGGCGTAGGGCTGCACCGTGGTGCAGCCGCGTCACAACGCCTTGATTGTCAGGTGTATGTGAAACATGCCGAAGGCACGTCCCTACGTCAGGGCGGTTCGCCCGCCGTCGTACATCCCGCATTAAGCGGCACTTGTCGGCGAATGTTTTTTGAGGAGGTTATTCCCACAAAATTGTCATGTGTCATAATCTTTGGCGCGTCTCGTATCCGCATGATAATCAGCGCGCTGCGATGCGGCTGCACCACGGTGCAGCCCTACGCCAGGGCGGTTTTGGACGCCGATTTGGGCGTTGCTTTTGGGCGGTTGGGCAGGTCAGCGGGCCGGCTTGAAACGCTTGCCGACGAGGTTCCACGATGCGAAGGCGAGGCCGACTGTCACGGCTACGACCACTGCCAGCGAGCCGAGCGGACTCATCATTGCCGGGAGCCCGAACCAGACGGCGAGCTGGATAACCGGGAAGTGGAACAGATAGATGTCGTAGCTGACACTGTCGTGTTTGCTCAGGTGCGCCCCCCAGCTTCCGATCATCGAGAACCAGAGCACGAGGCTGCCCGCCACGAGAGGCTGAAACACGAGGTAATAGAGCGGAATATGGTCGCTGAAGATGAGAATCAGCGCGTCGGCGCCGAGTATCCACCATTTATAGCGCTGAAACAGCGGAAAGTAACGGTTTATGATGGCGCCGATATAGAAGAACACGAGCAGCGTCCCGAACTGGCGCGCTATGATGTCGTATAGCTCGTTGCCCGTTGAGGCGTAGAGGTTGATGAAAGCGAGCCTGACTATGATCCATGTCGCGGCGAGAGCTATCAGCAACGGGCCTGCCACGCGCGGGCGCCGCCTTATTATCCAGTAGACCACCGGCACTGAGAGGTAGCAAACCCATTCCCCTTTCATCGTCCAGAGCGCTCCGTTGACGACGTTGGTGGCGAACCGCTCCCCCTCGAAAACGCCGGGGAGGTCGGGATGGAGGAAGTTGAGGAAGCTCAGGTTGGCGGCGAGATATTTCCAGAATCCGCTGTCGGTGAAGTAACCGGCGGCGGGGAGTGCCGAGACGAAGACGAATCCGAGGGCGGCGAGCACTATTATCAGCACGTAGGGGGGCAGAATGCGCCTTGCGCGGCGTTTGAGATAGCCGCGCAGGGTAGGACGCTTTTGGAATGAGGGGAACATCAGAAAGCCCGAGATGGCGAAGAAACAGCCGACGTCGACAGTGCCGCGCTGAAGCCAGGGGATATAGTTGCCGGTGAGGCTCGAGAAGTGGGCCAGCAGAACGCAGAAGCTCAGGTAGTAGCGCACCACGTTCATGTTGTTGCGGTGGCTGACGGAGTGGAATATGGGCTCTGTGGCGCTCATTTGCCGTGATGGCGCCGCGGGGTCAGTCGATGATGTCGAAGCCTGTGTAGCGGCGCAGAACTTCGGGCACGACGATGCCTTCGGGGGTCTGGTTGTTTTCGAGAATGGCAGCCATTATTCGCGGAAGGGCCAGAGCCGAGCCGTTGAGGGTGTGGACAAGGTGGGTCTTCTTGTCTTCGCCACGGTAGCGGCATTTGAGGCGGTTGGCCTGATAGGTCTCGAAGTTCGACACGCTCGAAACCTCGAGCCAGCGCTGCTGGGCAGCGCTCCAGACTTCGAAGTCGAACGTTATGGCCGAGGTGAAGCTCATGTCGCCGCCGCAGAGGCGCAGGATATGCCAGGGGAGGCCGAGCTTGTCGAGCAGGCCCTGGACATGGTCTTTCATCTCTTCGAGAGCGGCGTAGGAGTTCTCGGGGCGCTCGATGCGCACGATCTCGACCTTGTCGAACTGGTGGAGGCGGTTCAGGCCGCGCACATCCTTTCCGTAAGAGCCGGCTTCGCGGCGGAAGCAGGCCGAGTAGGCGCAGTTCTTGACGGGCAGCTTGTCAGCCGGCAGAATAACGTCGCGGTAGAGGTTGGTGACGGGCACTTCGGCCGTCGGTATGAGGTAGAGGTTGTCTTCGTTGACATAGTACATCTGACCCTCTTTGTCGGGCAGCTGGCCTGTTCCGTAGCCCGAAGCCTCGTTGACAACGTAGGGGGGCTGCACCTCGAGATAACCGGCTTTTCCGGCCTCGTCGAGGAAGAACTGTATCAGCGCGCGCTGAAGGCGAGCGCCCTTGCCGAGATATACGGGGAATCCGGCGCCGGTTATCTTGACGCCGAGCTCAAAGTCGATGATGCCGTATTTCTTGGCGAGATCCCAGTGGGGGAGCGCGTCGGCGGGGAGGTCGGGCATCGGGCCGCCTGTCTTCTCGACAACATTGTCGGCGGCCGATTTGCCGGCGGGAACGCCCTCGTAGGGGACATTCGGAACCGACAGCAGAATTTCCGTTATGCCGCCGGCGGCCTTGTCGAGGCGCTCGGCTATGGCTCGCTGGCGCGACTTTATTTCAGCCACCTCGGCCTTGGCCTGTTCGGCCTCGGCCTTGTTGCCGGCTTTCATGAGGGCACCTATCGAGGCCGACAGCTTGTTGAGCGAAGAGGCGAGGTTGTCGTTTTCGAGCTGAAGGGTGCGGCGCTCGTTGTCGAGAGCCACAACTTTTTCGATGGCTTCGCGGCCGTCGAAGTTTTTAACGGCCAGGCGCTCGATTATTTTCGCGGGGTCGGCCTTGATCTGTTGAAGAGTAAGCATTTTCTGATTGTTAGCTTAAAAGTTGACGTGTCATTGCCGATATGCGGCTTCCGTCGGCCTGGCCGGCGAGGCGTTTTGTGGCTACGCCCATAACCTTTCCCATCTCGCGCGGCGAGGTGGCGCCTGTCTCGGCTATGATGGCGCGCAGGGCTTCGGCGAGGTCATCGTCGCTGAGCTGGCGCGGCAGGTAAGTCTCGATAATCTCGGCTTCGGCGATTTCGCCGTCGCGCAGTTCGGGGCGGTTCTGCTCGTCGTAGATCTGAGCTGTCTCGCGGCGCTGCTTGGCCATCTTGGTCAGTATTTTAATGGCCTGCTCGTCAGAGAGGTTGCCGTCGCTTCCCTTGGCCGTTCTGGCTTCGAGAAATTCTTTCTTGATACCGCGGAGGGTTTCGAGGCGCACTTTGTCGCGGGCGAGCATGGCCTCCTTTATCTGGGCTGAGATTGTGTCGAAGAGATTCATAGTCGTAAATTTGTGCAAAGGTAGCGAAAAAACCGCTAACGCGCAACTCCGCGGCCGCCTTGTGCCTTATAAATAACTGAACGGGGAGCGGCTCTGTCGCTCCCCGTTCAGGCTGTCGTTGGGGGGAGGTCAGCGGACGGCTGTCTTGCGGCCGTTGCGGATGTAGATTCCGGGGGCCGTGGGGCGGCCGTCGAGGCGTATTCCCTGAAGGTTATACCAGACGTCGGCGGCCGGGTCGGTGCCGACGGTCGAGATTCCGTCTTCGGTGAGCATCGACAGCTCGACTTCGAAGGGAACGGAGTTGTCGGTGACGTGCATCAGATAGCGGCCGGCTTCAGGAATTTCGAGGTCGGCGATGCCCCATACGTAGATATACATCTGATTCACCTCGTCGTAGTCGATGCTGATCTGGGCGGCTTCGGCCACAGGGGTGTCGAGGTCGCCCGGAGCATACATCTTCATCTCGAAGGCTCCGCCCGAGCGTCCGGCCATCGAGAAGACGCCTTCGGGGAGGGTTATGCCGTACCAGATGGCGTCGGCGGGGTAGTTTACCATGCGGTCGAAGGCGAAGGTGCCTTTTTTGCCGTCGAAGGGTATCTCAATGGGCAGTTCGGGGATTTCGCCGGCGATGGGATCGCGCACGGTCATCGATAGGGTGTAGCCCTTGACGGCGCGCATTGTGCGAACTTTTATCAGGTAGACGGTTCCTTCGGTTGTGTCGAGAACGCGGTTGGCGAAGACGCCGTTGTCGTAGTCGGGGCGGAGTTCGGCGATGAAGTTGTCGGGGTCGGAGGGGTCATAGATGCGCACGAACGAGTAGTCCTGACGGTTCTCGCTGATTTCGAACGGCATGTCGGTCGAGATGTCGAGCTTGCCGTCGCGTCCGGCGGTGTAGCGGAACCAGTAGGTTCCGACGGCTTCGGGAATGGCGGCTGAGTTTCCGTCGACAGTGAACGGATTCGACGGCAGCTCTCCTTCGACGGCTTTGTTTTCGGCGAGGTCGAAGCTGACGGGGCCGGTCACGTTGAACATTATCAGATAGCCGCGGTCTTTGGTGGTGGCGACGCGGTATCCGTCGCCGTCGGCGATGACCTCGCAGGCCTGGGTGTAGGGGTCGGACGGTATGGGAAGCATGCTGACGGCGGGCATCGGCAGTCCTTCGGCAGGGGTAATGTAAAGGCGTCCGCTGCGTGTGGCCGTATACCGGAAGTAGACAGGCTTCGGACTGTCGGCGGAGTTATGGCCGATGACGGCGTCGATGGGGTTCGACGGGGTCTCGCCCGGAGCGGGCTCTTTGAAGCCGAAGGTGAAGGTCAGCGGGGCGTCGGCCGGTTCGACGTCCCAGGCCAGAGTATACTGTCGTCCGGCAACGGCGTCATATTCCATCGAGCTTCCCGATTTCAGTACGCTGTAGTGGTAGTCGGCATAGTAGAGCGCCGCGCGGGTCTTGGCGTCGAGGCCGTCGCCGTCGGCCGCGACGGTGATGATGTTCCGCCCGTCGGACGGAACAGTGAAGGTGTAATAGTATCGTCCTCCGAAATCGGGGGTAGTGTGGGTGCCCGGCTCTATCTCCTGACCGGGGAGTATGTCGTAGGCCTCGTCGGAGTATGTTGCCGTGAACTGCTGGTCGGCGGCGGCGTCGGCTGTGCGCGTCAGGGTTAGGCAATATTCTGTATAGTTCGCCGACACGGGCATACGGAGGTGGATGCGTCCTGTCGATTCAACCGAAGGATAGTTGAAGTCGGCGCCGGCCCGGGCTGTGCCGTCGAAAGTGCCGTCCCCCTCGATAAGAAGGAAGTTGTCGGCACCGTTGTTGACGATTTTGTAATAGTAGGTGCCGCTTTTGGCCGGGAAGGGGGCGGGAACACCCTCGTTGACGGTGTAGGGGAACTCGGGCGATTCGCCGGTGACGGGGTGGATGATCTCGAAGCGGTAGAGCATCGAGCCGGGGGCTGTCACGGTGAAATAGTAGGTTTGTCCGCCGGTGACTTCGAGCGATCCCTTATGTCCGCCTCCGTTCTGATATGAGGTTGTTATCTGAGAGAATTCGCCGTCGGGCGATGTCGAGTATTTCAGCGTCGGCTGGGCGGTGAAGAACACCGACAAAACGCCGTCTTCCTCGGGCGTATACTTGATATATGTCGGCAAATCGAGGGTTATTACCAGATAGCCCATCCGGCCGGAGGGGCTCAGGGCGGTGTCCCAGCTGCTGCCGTCGGGCCATGGCGAGGCATAGCTGTCGAAGGTGAATTTCGGATCGGCGCCTGTGTAGCCTTTCGTGACTTCGACGGTATATTCGACTCCGGCGCGCGTCTGGACGTAGGTAGCCTGGTTGAACGTGTCGCCGTAGCGCTTGTCGGAGGGGGTTATCTGGTAGGTATAGATATAGACGTTGCTGAGGTTGCTGAACTCGAGCATCTCGTCGGCTACGGGAGTGTAGGTGTAGAAGACCGAGTTCGCGGCGGTGAAGTCCGGAGTGTTGACACCGCGGGCGAGAGGCAGCGGGTCGGATTGCGTTCCACTCTGGGCGAGAGCGGGGGCGATTGCTCCGGCGAGAATGAGCAGTAATGGTAGAATTCGTTTCATTATGGTTTAATATATCAAATAGCTAAGATGGCTATAATAGCTACCGTAGCTATTTGTAGGATAGTTTGGAATAAAATCAGCGGGCGGCAGCGAGGGCGGCGGTGACGGTCTCGCTGAGAGTCGGGTGGGCGTGGACGCTCGAGAGAATCTCGTGCACAGGCAGGCGGCTGCTCATTGCCAGCGACAGCTCTTCGATGAGGTCGGCGGCGTGGGGGCCTACTATAAAGGCACCGAGCAGCAGGTCGTTGTCGCGGTCGACGATGACCTTCACCAGACCGTCGGGTTCACCCATGGCATGGGCTTTGCCGTTGGAGCGGAACATGGCTTTGCCGACGGCAATGTCGTGGCCGCTTTCGAGAGCCTGTTTCTCGGTCTTGCCGACCATGGCGACCTCGGGCGAGGTGAACACAGCCGAGGGAATCACGCTGAGGTCGATCTCGCGCCCCATTACGCGCTCGGCCTGGGCCGTGGCGGCGTGGGCGAGCTGGCAGATGCCGTTGACGTCGCCGACGGCATAGACGCCTTTGGCCGAGGTCTCGAAGGTCTCGGGATCGACTTTTATCGAGCCGTTGCGGTTCAGCTCGACGTTTAGGCCGCGCGGAACAACGGCGCGTCGGCCTACGGCCATCAGAACGGCCTCGGCCTGAAGGGTGGCCGTCTTGCCGCGGCGCTGGTAGTCGATTTCCATGCCGGGGCGCAGAGCTGTCACTGCGGCGTCGGTTATGATGTCGATGCCGCGGCGTTTCAGGGCCGTGCGGAGGCGTTTGGCTATCTCTGCGTCGCAGGGGGGCAGAATCTCGGGCAGGAACTCGACGATAGTCACTTTCGAGCCTAAGGCATTGAATATCGAGGCGAACTCGAGGCCGATGACGCCGCCGCCGATAACGACGAGGCTCTCGGGCAGCGTCGAGCCGGTTGTGAGGTCGTCGCTGGTCAGGGCGAGGTCGGCGCCCTCGATGGGGAGCCGGGCGGGGGCTGCGCCGGTGGCCACGATGAGGCGCGGGGCGGTGAATGTCGTGCCGGCCGCGGTCACTGTCGGCGGCTTGGTGCTGTCGACGACGGCTTCGCCGATGACGATGTTGACGTTGGCCATTGTCGAGGCGAGCCCTTCGCGCATGGTGGTGACGACCTCGTCGCGCCGCTGTGTGGCACGGCGGTAGTCGATCGACACGGGGCAGCCGAC
>HF985605.1:64336-69118 GCA_000431215.1 Prevotella sp. CAG:1031 | reverse complement strand
GATCGACACGGGGCAGCCGACGGTCTCGACGCCGCATTCGGCGGCGTCGGCCACTGTCATGGCGACCTCGGCCACATGGGTCATCGCTTTGGTCGGTATGCAGCCCCGGTTGAGGCAGGTGCCTCCGAGCTGGTCGCGCTCGATGAGCACGACGTTCAGCCCTTCGGCGGCAGCGATCTGTGCGGCGGGGTATCCGCCGGGGCCGCCGCCGATTATTATGAGATCACAGGGTGTCATTTCTTCATCTGCTGATAGGTTAGAACCGGCTCGAGGGCGGCCTTGGTGTCGTCGGGACGGCCCACGGGGGTCTGCTGCGGGGCGTTCTTGACAATCTCGGGCTGCTCTTTGGCTTCGAGAGCTATGCGGCGCATGACGCCGATGAACTCGTCGAGAGTCTCTCGGCTTTCCGTTTCGGTCGGCTCGATCATGAGCGATTCGTGGAAGAGCAGCGGGAAGTAGATCGTCGGGGCGTGGAAGCCGTAGTCGAGCAGGCGCTTGGCGATGTCGAGGGTTGTCACGCCGGTCGATTTGTCGGCGAGGCCGTCGAAGACGAACTCATGCTTGCAGACGCGGTCGATCGGCAGCAGATAGAGGTCGCGCAGGGCTTCCTTGACATAGTTGGCGTTGAGGGTGGCGAGCTTGCCGGCCATCATCAGGCCGTCGCTGCCCATGGTCAGGATATAGGCCAGGGCGCGGAGCTGGATGCCGAAGTTGCCGAGGAAGGCGCTTATGCGGCCTGCCGAGCCTTCGGGAGCTTCGGCGAGGGAGAAGGTGCCGTCGTCGTTGCGCACGACGCGCGGAGCGGGCAGAAGATGCTCCATTCCTGCGCGCACGCCTACGGGGCCTGAGCCGGGACCGCCGCCGCCGTGAGGTGTCGAGAATGTCTTGTGGAGGTTGATGTGCATGACGTCGAAGCCCATGTCGCCGGGGCGTGCTACGCCGAGCATCGGGTTGAGGTTGGCTCCGTCGTAATACATCAGTCCGCCGGCGCGGTGAACCATGTCGGCTATGCGCGGAATCTCGGTCTCGAAGAGTCCGAGAGTGTTGGGGTTGGTCATCATCATGGCGGCCACGGTGTCGTCGAGCAGCGGGGCGAGGGCTTCTGGGTCGACGGTGCCGTCGGGACGGCTCTTGACCTCTACGACCTCAAGGCCGCAGACGGCTGCCGATGCGGGGTTGGTGCCGTGGGCGCTGTCGGGCACGATTACTTTCGTGCGCTTGCGGTCGCCGCGCTCGTCGTGGTAGGCGCGTATGATCATGAGGCCGGTCAGCTCGCCGTGGGCGCCGGCGAAGGGGTTGAGCGTGAACTCGCCGAGGCCGCCGATTTCGCTCAGCGCGCGCTGAAGGCGCCAGTAAGCCTCGAGGGCACCCTGGGCGTCGATGGGGTCGGCTGCCGGGTGGAGGCGCGTGAAGCCGGGCATCGCGGCGACAGCCTCGTTGATTTTCGGGTTATATTTCATTGTGCACGAGCCCAGCGGATAGAAGCCGCTGTCGACGCCGAAGTTGTTGGTCGACATGCGTGTGTAGTGGCGCACTACTGTCGGCTCGTCGACCTCGGGGAGGTCGAGCGCGGCGGTGCGGCGCAGTGCTTCGGGGAGGGCCGGAGCTGCCGGGGTGTGGGTGTCGGGAAGACGCAGGGGCGTGCGGCCCGGGCGCGAGAGCTCGAAGACGAGCTTGCCGTATATCTCTCTGTTCATGGTAGGTCGGTGGGATTAGAGGTTTTTGACGATGTTGACAAACTCGTCGAGCTGACTGCGGCTCTGACGCTCGGTGACGGCTAACAGCAGGCGGTTCGGGGCCACCTTCACTCCGGCGAGAATTCCGCGCGAGGCGGCTTCGCGGCGCAGGGCGTCGATGTCGAGGTCGGTTTCCATCTCGAACTCGTTGAAGAAAGGCTTGTCGGGATAGGCGAGGCGCATCCGGCCGGTAACCGAGAGCTGTTCGGCCAGATAGACGGCACCGTCGCGGCTGAGCTCGTTGACGCGGCGGAGGCCGTCGGGGCCGAGCAGGGCCATGTAGATGGTCACGTAGAGCGCCATCAGGCCCTGGTTCGAGCAGATGTTCGATGTTGCCTTGTTGCGGCGGATATGCTGTTCGCGGGCCTGAAGGGTCAGAACCATGACACGGTTGCCGCGGGCGTCGTTGGTGACGCCGACGATGCGGCCGGGCATCTTGCGCATCAGCGACTGGCGGCAGGTCATATAGCCGATTGCCGGGCCGCCGTAGCTGACGGGTATGCCGAGGCTCTGGCCGTCGCCGACGGCGATGTCGGCTCCCCATTCGCCGGGAGTCTTCAGGAGGGCCAGAGGCGAGGCGGGGCCTGCCATGACCATCAGCGCCTTGGCGCCGTGGATGGCGTCGGCGAAGCCTGTGAGGTCTTCGACGATGCCGTGGCGGTTGGGCTGCGGCAGTATCACGCCGGCGACGTCCCCCTTGGCGAGTTGTTCCTTCATGTCGTCAAGCGAGGTTACGCCCCCATCTTCGGCTATCTCGCCGATGACTACTCCGTGGTAGCGGGCGTAGGTGTCGAGAACGGCGCGCATGGCCGGAAGCAGAGTCGCGCTGACCAGAACGCGGTTGCGGCGGCGGGCGGCGGCGACACACATCATCATGGCCTCGGCGGCGGCCGTAGTGGCGTCGTACATCGAGGCGTTGCTGATGTCGAGGCCTGTCAGCGACGCCATCATCGACTGATATTCGAAGATATATTGCAGGGTGCCCTGCGAGATTTCGGGCTGATAGGGGGTATAGGCCGTGGAGAATTCGCTGCGCGAGGCCAGGGCGGCCACGACGGAAGGCGAATAGTGGTCATAGAAACCGTTGCCGGCGAGGCAGACGGGCATCACATTGTTCTTGGCGGCCAGATGCTCGAAGAAATCGGCCACTTCTTGCTCGCTAAGCCCCTTGTCGAGAGCGTATTCGCGCTTCAGGCGAAGTTCGGCGGGCACGTCGGCGTAGAGATCGTCGAGGCTCTTGAGCCCGCAGCTCGCGAGCATGGAGTCGATGTCGCCGGCAGTGTGCGGAAGGTATTGGTTCATGGTTGAAAATGAGGTTAATTCTGTATTTTTTTGAATTTTTGCGCAAACTTAGTAATTTTTCCGTAAACCGCCAACAACGCTTTCTTCTTATAAATCTTATAAATTTTATAAATCTTATAAATCTTATATTTCGGGGATTTTGCTTAAATTTGCGGCGTAACCTTATTAACGAATCCATGAGCGATATTAAAAAGACCTGCCTCCACGACCGCCACGTGGCCATGGGAGCGATGATGAGCCCCTTTGCGGGCTGGGACATGCCGATACAGTATAGCGGCATAACAGAAGAACATAACGCAGTGCGCGAGGCCGCCGGCCTTTTCGACGTCAGCCACATGGGCGAGTTCCTCGTCGAAGGCCCCGACGCCGTTAAGTTCGTTGACCGCGTGTTCACCAACGAGGTGGCTCCGATGACCCCCGGTCAGGTAGCCTACGGAATGTTTACGCGCCACGACGGCGGCGTTGTCGACGATCTGCTCGTCTACAAGCGCGGCCCCGAGTCGGTTCTGCTCGTTGTCAACGCTGCGAACATCGACAAGGATTTCGCCTGGCTCGAAGAGCAGGTGAAGGCCGACGGCGACTATAACGTTGCTCTGACAAATATATCCGACGAAGTCAGCGAACTGGCTCTTCAGGGCCCCGACGCCGAAGAGATCGTGCGCAAGGTCATGGGAATCGACCTGAAAGACCTCGAATTCTATCACTTCCGCGAGCTCGAGATCGACGGCCACAAGGCGCTGATCTCGCGCACGGGCTACACCGGCGAAGACGGCTTCGAGATCTACGGCCCCGCCGCTATGATCGTCAGCCTCTGGGATCGCCTCATCGAAGGGGGCGCCGCTCCCTGCGGCCTCGGTTGCCGCGACACTCTGCGCTTCGAAGTCGGCCTGCCGCTCTACGGCCATGAGCTCGCCGACGACATCAGCCCCGTAGAAGGCTCGCTGAGCATGTTCGCCAAGTTCGAGAAGCCGGGCGGCTTCATCGGCAGCGACGTCATCGCCCGCCAGAAAGCCGAAGGCGCTAAGAAGCGCATCGTCGGTCTTGAGATCGACGGCCGCGTGCCCGCCCGTCAGGGAACCGAGGTGCTCGACCTCGAAGGCAACGTTGTCGGCCATGTCACAACCGGCTACCAGGGAATCTCCGCTCCCGGCTCGTTCGCAATGGCTCTTGTCGACGCCGCCCACGCCAAGCGCGACACTAAGCTGCTCGTTCAGGTGCGCCGCAAACGTTTCGGCGCAACCGTTATCCCGCGCCGCTTCTATAAGAAAAGCTACAAAAAATAACTAACCCATATTCCCAACCAAATGAAAACCTACTATTCCCCCTCCCACGAATACGTGCGCGTCGACGGCAACGTCGGCTTCATCGGAATCACTGACTACGCACAGCACGCTCTCGGCAACATCGTCTATGTCGACATGCCCGACCAGGGCGACGACGTTGTCGCCGGCGAAGAATTCGGAGCCGTAGAGAGCGTCAAGGCCGCCAGCGACCTCATCTCGCCCGTCAGCGGTGCCGTGCTCGAGCAGAACGAACAGCTCATCGACAATCCGCGTCTCATCAACGAGAACGCCGTCGAGAACTGGATCATCAAGGTCGAGCTGACCAACCCCGCCGAACTCGACAGTCTTCTCGACGAAGCCGCCTACGCCGAGCTCTGCGCCAAAGAACAGCATTGATTCCGCCGTTTTTATAAAATTTATAAGTCATATAAATCTTATAATAAATAACAAACCGGGCGCGC
>HF985605.1:42810-64312 GCA_000431215.1 Prevotella sp. CAG:1031 | reverse complement strand
GGGCGCGCCACTGAGGCGCGCCCGGTTCTTTTGTCGATGGGCCTGAATCAGAAGAGAATCTTTTCAGAGCCTTTGCGGGTTACTTTGATGTAGATGTTTCCGGCGGTGGGATTGTCGACGCGGACACCCTGGAGGTTATAGTAGACGGCGGGGCCGTTGTCGGTGTCCTCGACGATCTCGCTGATGCCTGTCAGAACTCCGTCGGGGAGGTCGCTGGCCTTGAGCTTCGCATACAGGTCGCTGTTCTCGAACCAGTAGTGGTTGGCGTCGTTGGCAACGTCGACGCGCTCGGGCAGATAGTAAACCTGAGTTTCGCCTTCCCCTTCTGCGGCGCGCGATACAGGCTGTTTCATCTTTATTGTGAGGCGGAACTGCACGAACGCCGAGTTGTCGTCGTAGGCTACCTCGCGGCGCGCGCCTTTTGTCTCATCACCTATCCAGCTTACACGCCAGTTGCCCTCAATATTCGATGGAGCATTCCAGGGTTTATTACATTCATACCAGCCGATTTTATTGGTTGCTTCTGAATCCTTGGTCCGCGGCAGAGCGCTTCCGACTTTGTGAAGTATCTCTGTTTTGCGGTTGCCTTCGGCGGTTACGTCAGAACCGTGGAGAATGGCGATGGTGTTATATTGGTTGTCGGTCTTGTAGAGGCGGTAGTCTACTTTAGCGCTTTCAACCTTGTCTCCGGCGAGAATCTCCTCGATATTGACATGGACATGGAGGCCGGCCTGTTGCGGGAAGAAATAATAGTGGCGGGTTGTCAGAGTGCGGGTAGCCTTGCGGTCGGCGTCGGTCATTGCCTTGTTGAACGTCATATTGTATTTCGTTCCGGCGGGATTCTCGAAGCCCGAAGGGACCTTGGCAATCCAGACTTTGTCGTAAACTTTGATATCGCGTCCGTTGGGAAGCCTTCCTTCATTCAGAATCGATTTCACAATATCCTTATTGTTGAAGAAGAGGTTGTTCAGCTCGCGTTCGGTCATGCTCTTGAGGTCGTAGGGAGCGAGGTCGATACCTTCGTTGACGTTCATGTGGGCACCCGTGTTGCCGTTGATGTCGTAGAACGGGAGAGTATAGTCGCCATATTCAATGCCGGCGAGGAAGTAGTTGTTGGTGTTAGGCTTGCCGGAGTTGATGGCTGCGCGTACCCAATACTCGATTGTTTCTGTCCCGTTTTTGGGCGATTTCTTCATGTCGGGATTGACTTTGGCATCTTCCATATTATAGAAGATGAAGTAGTCTTTGGGAGTGCCGGTTATTCTGATGCGCGGAGCCTCGGTATCGTTGCCGGGGTTGAACCAGAATACGGCATTCTCGACGGCGTTACACTGTGTTCCGAGGTTCGAGCCGCCCGATACGTCCGCGCTGCGCTTGCGCACGCGGTATTCACGGCCTTTGGTAATATCCTCGCGCGTGATGCGGTTCATTTTGAACGCGCGGTAGTCCGACATCTTGTTGGCTTTAACGTCTTCAGTATTGATGTAAATAACGTGGGAATAGATCTCGTTACCGTCTTTAAGTTCCCACGAGCCGTTGCTGACGATCTGGAAGTGACCTGAAAGGAGATTGCCGGGGAATGAGTCGAAGCGATACCATCCGTCGCCGACATATTCGAGTTTCCAGTTGTCTTTGTCGGCTTCCCATCGTGTGGCGTTGATACCCCGGGCAATCGTTTCGCCGTTTTTGTCTTTTCCGCCGAGATCGCCGTCGAACTCGTTCGAGAACCAGTTGTTCATGTCGCCGATAAAGTAGTAGTTCTTGTCAGAATTGCCTACGACCTCGACAGTCGCGTAGCCGTTCTTCTTGAAATATACCGAAACTGTGATCTTGCCTCCTTCGGTCGATTTGTATGTCCATGCCGATCCGGGATCATTGGTACAAGAGCTTACATTGTTGATTTTTACAGGAGTGTTGGCCGAAATGGGAGTATTGTCGGTTCCGCCCGGATAGCAGACTATCCCGCGATCTGACCAGTTTGTTCCTTCTTTCTCGATGAAATGGAAAGCGAAATCTTCGTTAGCATTATAGTCGACTTCTGCAAAGAATTTGCAGGTATTGCGGTCATTGTCGCCGGCGCCGTCCTGACGTGTCATTGCGATGGGGGTGTCGTCCCAGTTTCTGCTGTTGCGGAGATAGAGGGTAGTGGGAACAGTGAACGACGGATCGGCTTCCTTGGTGACGGTGAACGTTACCTTGTTGTCGTCGGCGAGATATTCCGATACATTGATAATGTATGTGCCGGCTTCTGCAAGTTTAAAGTTGCGGTCGGCGCCGATAGTGGTGTAGGGCAGAGTGCCTTCCGTGTCAACATTGAGGTCAGCGGTATATACCGGGCCCATTCTGTTTCCGTCGGTCGCTGCTGAATAGAAGCAGAATTTGGTGCCGGCGATTACATTTTCGATTTTAAAAGGTTTATATTTGCCTTCTGATGACTCGATTCTTGTGCGGCCGGTGTCTCCGGTTTTATGGATATATAGTTCCGGCGTAACGAATGCGTCATCAGCAAGCTTGGATAATGAGAAGACAACTGTGTTTGTTTCGGGGACGTATGACTTGACGTTTATAGCGTAGGCGCCGGTCTCTTTCAGGAAATAGCGCTTGATGCCCGAAGTGGTGATCTCAGTGTCGAAATTGAAGTCGGTGCCGAATACTTTGCCGAATTCGTTGTTACCCATCCATACGCCGCCGTTGGGCTCGCTGTAGAATCGGAAGCCGAATTCGCCGTCATTGTCGAGGTCTTCCTGATTGACATAGAACTTATAGTCCTCATAGGTTTTGGTGTCTTCGTTATATTGTATCTGATGGCGGTTCGAGCTTGCGATGCCGACGAACAGCGTCTGGTTATAGGCCGCAGCAGTCGGGTTGACGCGCAGGCGTGAAGGCTTTTTGCCGTTGAATTCGATTACAAATGTATAGTCGCTTTCAGGAGCTTCGGAAGGGAATGTGCAGCTATTTGTTGTGGCGGTAGATGTCAGCGAATAAGATTTTGTAGTGGTGAAGTCTATGTCGGTAGCCGGAATAAGCCAATATCTCTGTTCTTCGTTGACATCCATTCTGATTGCGAACTGCTTGCCGGAAAGATCTGAACGGGTGAAAGAGCATTTGCCGTATTCGGGCACGAGAGTCTGCAACTGCCATTCTTCGCTCTCGGTGCTTCGCGAACAAAAATAGTATGCATATGTAGGATATTCTGTCAAAGGCACGTAGTTAGTCCATGACGAGGGAGCGCTTGACCAGTTATTGCCATTGTCCGGATCCATTGTTATGCAGTTTTTGCTGCCTTTGTCTTTGCTCTTCAGTTCAGCTGTAAAATTTCCCCACCAGTTACTCTGATCAGCTTTTCCGCGCTCAATCTTGACGGCCGTTAGACCGCTTTTGGGAATGGTGAATTTATAATAGTCGGGGTCATACTCATCAGTTTGGCATAAAACAGTGGTTCCGTCGTTGAAGACGGCACGGAAAATGGCATCAGACGATTTGAATTTTTCGTTCGGGAAATAATATATTGTTTCGCCTTTCTCGAAAGGTGTTGTAGACCAGACTCCCTCGTGGCCTTCGAAAGGCTCGTCCTGAACATTAACATAATTCGATCCGCCTGTACCTATGTGGAGATGGATGAATTTGCAGCCTGTTCCGAGGTTGCTTACATCACGTCCGTCCCAATTGATTGTGCTTTCGGTAATCTGGAATACTTTATCAGTATTAAATGTTTCCCAGTCTGTAGGAGCCGGGTCTGCTTGAGAAAGTTTGAAATTTCCGGTTGCCCAGAAGTAGAAGTCGCCTGTGTCACCGCTGATTGATTCTGTGACAAAGTTCGGATTCCATGAATCTTCCGGACTCAGAACAGTCTTGCTGTCCATGAAATTCGCATTTCCGGCAATGGTAAGCGTGAATGCGTTTCCGGCCGTCGGAATGGCGCACGCGCATATCATTACCAGCAGTAGCCGAGTAATTAAATGTTTCATATTCTTTGATTTAAAGTTGTAGTTAATATATTTCGTTTTTCTTGGATATGTCGAATAGGGTTCAGTCGGCTACAGAAGTCTCGCGTCGCCGGTCGGCGATTAGTTATAATAGGCAGAAGTCTTCGGCCTGACGGACGAAGAAGCGCACATTGTCGTAATCAATCTGTCTGATTGTGTGGCTCATATGGAGAAACTGCAATACGGATTCAGCAGATCGGACTTGCGATACTTGAGTAAGCGATGATAAATCTCTAAAAATAATCTCTACAAAAACAGAAAGCTAAAACCTTGTGGAGGGATTTAGTACACCGCAAAATTAGGTAAAATTTTACCCCTCCTAAAGTTAAAAATAGTTGATTCGACAAAATTACGTATATTGCGTGTCTTTTCGAGTCGATATTTCCGACAAAGAGTAGCCGCGTGCCTTTGGCACGCCTCAAAAGCCTGCCAGAAAGCATGTTATACCGCAACGCCTTAGAAGCGTGCCAAAGGCACGCGGCCACATTCAGGGCGGAAAATCATACTACGGCAGTGCGCGCCGCCGCGAAACGCGTGAGCACAGGCCGCGGGCCTTGGCTATCGCCCTTCCGCGACTGCGCAGCTCCGCAGCTTGTCGCGGTGGCGTGGGGCGGCTGTCGGCCCCACAGCTATCGCAATGGGATATAGAGATATCGCGCGTCCCGCGCTTGACGGCGAATGATTTGTTTGAGGTGGTTATTCTGCAAAAAATTTCATTAAGTTATAGATAAAACAGTAAGTATTTGTGCATTTTCATGTAGGGCTGCACCGTGGTGCAGCCGTCACGGCGACTGCTTACAACTCCATTGGCTGGATGCTCCAGAGAGCATCCCTACATATTGAAATGCACATTTACTTTGTGCGTGAACTATAATAGCATTGAGGGGGTGTTGCAGAACTCTCTGGCATATCAGACCCGGTATTTCCGACAAAGGCACGCGGCCACATTCAGGGCGAAAAATCATTTGAAACAGAAGTTCTGCAACACCGCCCGACGTTAAAGCATTGACTATCAGAGGATGCACGCGCGTGCATCCCTACGCCCCGATAATAATTACGGATTCTGCAACACTCCCTCATGACGAGCGAGGCCGCGCTGTGGTGGGCGCGGCCTCGGAGGGTGGATGATGATGCAGGGTCAGAGTTTGACTACGCGGGCTATGGCGCTGCGGCGGCCGTCGGTGACGCGCAGCAGATAGTGGCCTGCGGCGAGTCCGGCGACGCGGATAGCGACGGTGTCGCCGTTGCTGACGTCGGCTGTGGCGCGGGCAACCCGGTTGCCGGCGATGTCATATAGCTCAAACAGCGCGCCGGGAGCGGTGAAGCCGCAACGCACGCGGAGCATGTCGGCCACGGGATTCTCCACCAGAGCTATGAAGCTGTCGGGGGCACCGATGCCTTCTATGCCGGCGGCCGCGGTGACCTCAACGGGGATAGTCAGCGTTGTCGACGCGCCGTTGGCGTCGGTGGCTGTCAGTGTGGCTTCGGCCGTGCCGATCGCTTTGCCGTAGAAGACAACGCCGTCGGGGGTTGTGTAGGCTTCGACATGACGGTTTTCGGGGATTTCGAAGGCGAAGGTCATTTCGTCGCCGTCGGGGTCGGTGAAGAGGTCGGCGTAGGCTATGGGAGCGGTGAGCTTCTCAAGCTCTACGGTGACGGGTTTCACTTCGGCGGCTTCGGGAGCGCGGTTGACTTTCTCGACCGTGTAGCGGCCGACGAATTCAGCGCGGTGGTTGCCGGCGTCGGTAGCTGTCAGGACAAAGGCGTAGCCTTCGCCTGCGTCGCCGTAGTCGGCGCTGACTTCGACGTCGACCTTGACTTCTGCGGTTCCGGCGGCAACGGCGTAGGTGCCGTCGTCAGCGGGTGTCAGTGTGGCGCCGTCGGCAGTGACGGTAGCCGCCGACAGGTTGTCGACGTCGGAGAAGCGCAGGGTCATGGCGTCGCCGTCGGGGTCGGTAACGCTGAGCGATGCCGAGGCTTTGTCGTTCTCTCTGACGAAGAGTCGGCTGTCGGGGCCGGTGATGACCGGGCGTCCGTTCTTGTCGAGGGTGACGGGGAAGTTCAGCAGGGGCATGGCCGGGTCGTTGGTCTTGACGACGAGCATAGCCTTGTTGCCTTTTTCGAGGCGGGCGTGGGCGGCGTTGACCTCGAGTCTGACCTCATGGGAGGCTTCTACGGCCACGGCGCCTTCGCCGGGAGTCAGCAGCTTGATCCACGACGAGCCTTCGACGGTTTCGAGGCAGGTCAGAATGTAGCCGAGCGAGCCGTATTGCTCGTTGAAGAGCGCGCCGACGTCGAACCATCCGAAGTCTTCGACATATCCGAGATAGCGTCCTTCGACGAAGGCTTCCGCTTTATTGACGAGATAGGCGGGATATTTCATACCCTCGGGATAGGTTATGGCGACGCAGAATTTCTCGCCGGGGTTCATGAACACGGCGTGGTCGAGCGGGATGACGTAGAAGCCGCCTTTCGACGGGTCGTCCTGTTCGGCAATGAAGAACGAGCCTTCGGCAAACACGGTTCCTGTCGACGGGTCTTCACCTTCGATAACCTCGACTTTGATCTGGGCGTTGCGGGCCTGTTCGATGGTTATGGCGGTATAGACCTGCGAGATGTTGAAGCCTTCGGCGGGAGCTGTGAAGCAGGTGGCGGCGATATATTCGGCCGTCAGCGAGTTCGAACCGTAGTTATAGGCGTTGGTCGAGCCTTGCGACGCTGGATAGTAGAGGGCGTTGCGGTAGTCAACGTCGGAGGGGACGTCGTAGGCGCTGGTCGAGCTTTCTCCGGCTTTCACCGGGGCGCGCAGCGGCGCGGGAACGTCGACGGGGCGCACGAGCTCCATCTTCGGTGCGCGGCTGACGCGGCGCATCGGGTCTATGCCGGGATCTCCTCCCTCAGAGGGTTGTTCGCCGACGCCTGTCGGGTCGACATACATCGAATAGTCGAGGCGGTATTCGCCGCTGTTGCCGAGAGTGACGGTCTCGGTCGAGACATGGTCGTCGGCGGTTGCCCTGACGTAGATCTCTTCCTTGTCGAGAGTCATCGCCGGAGCGGGGGTCACGATGAATTTCACGGGAACGACGGCCTGCTCGACGTCGTATTCGCCGGAGTAGATGTCGCCGGTGGTGTAGTAGAACGTCAGGTTGACGTTGTATTCGCCGGGTGTCATCCACTGCTCGCATTCCATCATCGGCACGGAGAACTGCAACGCGGCGCGCCCGACGGTGAAGGTGGTCATGCCGTCGTACATCTGCCATTGGTAGTTGCCGGTAGGCTCGCCGGTTATCCAGTCGATTTCGGGGCCGTTGACCAGGAGCTGGAACAGCTGGGTGTATTCGTCGAACCATTCGTCGTAGATGCTCGGGCCGTCGACGGCTATCGAGAGGATAGTGAAGGGGGCTGTTCCGTTGTTGCGCACTTCGAAAGGTGCGTCGTAGCAGGCGCCCATGCCGACGATCGGGTTCGACTGGTCGGTCGAGCGGTAGCCGTAGGTGTGTTCGACGTTTACAGCCGCAGGGAATTCGGGGGCGGCCTCGCCGGTGACGGTGAGGGCCACGGGAATCTCTATCGATTCGCGCGAGGGAACGTTCGTGGCCATGCTGAAGGCGGTCTGATAGAGTCCGGCCATGCGGTCGGTGTCGAAAGCGAAGCCGATGTTGTCTTTGGCTCCGGGAGCAAGGGCGAGCGTTGTCACGGGGGTGAAGCGCACGCTGTTGCCGAAGTTTATCATGCGGTCGGCCAGACGGATATAGTCGGTGCCGCCTTCACTCGAGATGCCTGCCAGGCCGAACGTGCCCATGAGCCGGGCGTTCTCGTCGGCTGCCTTGTAGCAGAAGCTGAAAGTTCCGTCGGCGTTGAGAATGAGCTGGAAGCAGACGCCGATGTTCATCGTGTTGCCGTATTCCATGAACGACACTATGGCGCGGTTGTCGGTCACATAGTGGTATGTTCCGGCCGTCTTGGTCTCGTCCATGGAGTGGAGTCCCCAGTAGGGAGCGATGATGTTGCTGAAGAGCGTGCCCTGAGGGAAGTCGGCCGGCGGTTCGGGCCAGAGGCGGTTGTCGTCGCGCTCGGTGAACGAGACGAAGCCGGTGTTGTAGACATACATCTTCCGGTATTTCTTGCCGTAGAACGGGAATTCGAAAGGAAGATCGACGGCAATATAGTCGTGGTTGATATAGTAGGTCAGGGCGTTGTGCTCGCCGAGGCCGTTGGTCTCGATGTCGACCCATTCGACGGCGGCCGAGGCGTTGTCGACGGCGGCAGTGTAGGTGTAGGCCACTTTCGAGTCGGCGCGCTCTGGCACTGTCAGCGAAGCTATCGGGTCGGGAGTCAGGGCGTAGGTGAGTTCCTCGTTGCCTGTGTTCTCGACAGTGAGGGTCTTCTGCAGCGGTTCGCCGCTGGCCACGGTCTCGTTGATCTCGTCGAAGCTCATTGCTATCTGCGGGCAGCCGATGACTGTGCCGTGGATCGAGACCTCGAGGTCGCCGGCGGTTGTCGTTATCTTAAGCAGATCGCTGAGGTCGCCCTCCTTGTCGGTTGGCACGGTGACGATGAAGTCTTTCGACATTCCGGGATCGATGACCAGAGGCAGTGTGGCGCCGACGGTCATTCGGGCGCCGGCGAACGAGGCGCCGGTGACGGTCATGGTGTTGCGGCCGGTGTTCTTGACGCAGACAGGCACGCGGATGTCGGAGGTGCGGAACACGCGTCCGAAGTCGATGTCGGCATTGTCGACAGCCGCCACGCCGCTAAGGCCCTCTCCGTCGATGACGGCGTTGATGCGCACTGCCGAGAAGGCCGGCGACGGGTCGGTAGTGACGATGGCCAGGTTGTTGAATGTCGGGCCAGCATAGAGGTCGCTGCCGGCGCTCAGAGTGGCGTCGATCTTCACGCTCTCGCCGGGGGCGACAACGCCGGCCGGAGCCGACAGTGCGGTCACGAAGGAGGCTTTCGGCGCCTCGAACTTCACAGCAGTGCCGGGGCCGAATTCCCTGAAGCGGCTGTTCTCGGCCGTGGGCTCTTCCGTGCCCCAGTAGTCGGCGACATCAGCGCTGGTCACTGCCAGCGGGTCGGCGACGGCGGGGTCGTTGATGCCGCAGAAGAGGCCCGAGCCGCTCTGGAACACATTGTCGGGATAATAGTCGTCGTAGAACATCTCGATGTCGCCGTTGGCCGACAGGGTGATATGGAACGATACGGGAATATAGTCGCCGGCATAGACAGAGGCCAGGACGTTGACGAACTTGACGACGAACTTACCGTCCTGTCTGGCATAGATCACCTTCGAACCGGGGTTCATCATCAGCTGCGAGCCGTAGGCGCTGATAAGGCCGGTGCCTTTTATCGACGATGAGGTCGGATTCAGCGGCGGCCAGAAGTTCTCTTCATCGTTGACGGCGAACATTATTCCGCCGTAGGAGGTGATGTAGGCTTCCTCGTAGGTCTTGCCGTAGTAGGGGAAGGCGAAGCCGAGGCTGACGGGCTTGCTGACATAGTTGTCGTCGGTGAACTGAGCGGCGACGTCGGTGGCGCCCAGAAGATCGGGGTTGCCGTCGTAGGTGAAGGCGGGATAGCCCTGGAGGGTCGATGCCACGGTGTAGCCGAAGCGGTGGCTTGCCTTGCCCCCTTCGACAGTCTCGGCCGAATAGCGCGGGAATACGTATTCGAGCGGATATTTGCCGGTGTTGACGACGTTGAAGCTGACCGTAGAGGCCGCAGCGCCGACTTTCAGCGTTCCGGCTTCGACAACGGCCGGGTCGAGGTCGAGGCGGGCGGGATCGGTGGCTACGCCCTGGACGAGCACGCGGGCTTCGCGGCCCTGATAGTCCTTGAAGACAACGGCCCCGGAGTGGGTTCCGGCCTCGGTCGGGGCGAAGGTGACCTCGAAGGTTGTAGTGGCGCGGGCGGGGAATCCGGCCTGAAGATACTGCGGGCCTTCGAACTGGGCGCTGGTTGTCGTTATGTTGCCCGAATAGAGGCCTCCGTAGGCGCTGCCCGAGAATTTGCCGAAGCCGCGGTTATAGGCTTCGATGGTCAGCGTTTTCTTCTGGCCGACGAGCAGGCTTCCGAAGTCGACGATGCGCGGCATGACGATGTCGGGGGCATTACCGGCCACGCTGTAGCTGACAGGCAGCTGTGTGACTTTGCCCGACCCTTCGTTGGTCGTGATATTGACGTTGAAGCCGTAGGTGCCGTTGACGAAGCGCGAGCCGTCGGCGCTGACCGTGACTTCCTGGCTGCCGTCTTTGAGCACGGTGCCTTCAGAGGGTTCGAGAGTCAGAGCCTGACTCCAGTCGGGGTTGAGCGAGCGAGCCTTGACGGCCCAGCAGACCTGATGGCCGAAAGCCTCGTAGGCGCTGCCTGCGAGGGCGGCCGAGAGTTCTGTCCATGTTTTGCCGAGGTCGTTAGACATATAGGCCATGTTGGTCATGTCGGCACCGGCGTGATAACCCAGGCCGAGGGGGTAGCCCTCCTGATTGCCCTCGAAGTGGACAACGACCCAGAAAGCTTCGCCCGGAGCGAAGAAGAGCTGGTTTTTCAGGGGAATATTGAAGTTATAGTCAAACCAGTCGTAGTCGACGCGCTGAAGTAGCGTAGCCGATGAGATCGCGCGGTCGCCTTTGTAGATCTCTATCACGGGATTCACACCGTAGGCGCCTTCGATCCAGAGGGTTGTCAGGTTGAAACCGTCGGGATAGGTCTCGGGGTCGACGCGGAACCACTGGGCCATCGAATTTGGGAGTGTCTTGTCGACGTCGCCGATGTAGGCCGTCAGATATTCGTGGTAGAAAATCTCCGTCGGATAGTCGCCGGCGTCATATTCGGCGTGGACGGACGGATAGCGCTTCACAGCCTTGGCGGCAACCTTGCCGCGGTAAGGGGAGGCCGGTGCGGCGGCCGGACGGGCCGGGGAGCTGACGCGCACGCTTGAGGTCGAGGTTCCGGCCGACCATTTCAGCATTCCTTCGGCGCTGTTGCCGATAGTGAACGATGTTGAGGCGAGTGGTGTCTGGGCCGTCGATGACATGCCGAGCGACTGGTCGGAGAGGGTCATCTGCGGGCCTTCGTTGGTCTTTATCTGCTTCACTTCCGACATTGTCGAGGCCTGACCCTGACGGTTGACGGCCACTACGGCGACATAGTAGGTCGTCATCGGTTCGAGACCGGTGATTTCGCATGAATAGGAGTCGCCGCTGGTGAAGAATTTCGTGTCGACGGTCTTCGATGAGAGGGTGGCGACATCGGTCGACGCGGTGAACGGAAGAGTCGAGTAGTAGATTATATGGTTGTTGACGACGTTGTCGCTCGATGCCGGGATTGTCCAGCTCAGGGCGATATAGTCCTGCCCGGCGGCCATGCTGAGGTCGGTGACAGCCTCGGGAGCCGAGCCGTCCCCCATATTGAGGGCTTTGACGGCGTCGATGTGTCCAGAGCCGAATTTGCCTTCATAGTCGGCGTTCGAGCCGTGGCTGTAGAAGTCGTTCACCGAGTTGATGAGCTGGCTGCGCAGGGTTTCGTTGATGAATGTCGAGGAACCGTATTTCGACAATACGAGGGCCGCGATTCCCGAAACGTGGGGCGTTGCCATCGAGGTTCCCTCCATGTAGCCGTAGCCGTCGTCGGGGAGGGTCGACAGGACGCCTTCGGCCTGACTGTAGTCGAGAAGTCCGCCCGGGGCGCATACGTCGACCCATTCGCCGTAGTTCGAATATGAGGCCGGGCCGAGAGTCGAGGTCATGGCGGCCACCGCCAGACATTTTTCGTAGGCGGCCGGATAGAAATTGCCTTCCTGGCCGGCGTTTCCGGCGGCGAAGATACAGAGACCGCCCACCATGCGCGGCGAGCGTGCCATTTCGGTGAAATAGTCGATGGCGTCGAGAACGGCCTGCTCCTTATAGTCGGCGGCGTCCCAGCCCCACGAGCACTGGGCTATCGTGGCGCCGCGCTCGGCGGCATAGACCAGTGCGGCGGCATAGTCGGCTTCGCCCGAGCCTGAGCGCGGGTCGAAGATCTGGCAGGAGATCATTCTGATTCCCGAGGTGGCCGAGCCGTCGCCACCGGCTACGCCGGCGACACCTTTGCCGTTGTTATTGACGGCGGCCACTGTGCCGGCGACGTGTGTACCGTGGTCGTGGGGATATATCTCGCCGTTGTTGGTGCAGAAGTTGAATCCGTAGATGTCGTCGACGAAACCGTTGCCGTCGTCGTCGACACCGGGGGTGCCGTTGAACTCGGCGGTGTTGACGAGCATATTGCGGGCGAGGTCTTCGTGGTCGACGTCGACACCTCCGTCGATGATGGCGACAACAACGTCGGGATTACCTGTCGCGATCTGCCATGCCTTGAAGAGGTTGATGTCGGCGCCGGCCGTCATTCCGGCCGACCCGGTGTTGTTGTAGTGCCACTGCTGGGGCAGACGCGGGTCGTCGAAAGGCATTTCGCCGGCGGCTTTCAGGGGAGCGGCCACGCGGCGCGCCTTTCCGCTGCCCTCCTTGAGCTCCATGGGAACAACAGTCTCGGCGACCTCCACACCCGCCACGTTGGCGAATATGCGGCGCGCCTCGGCGGGCGAAGTTTTTTCGTCGAAAGTGACGACATACCAGCGGTCGAGGCCGTAGCGCGCTCTCTGCTCCTCGAATTTCGGAGCGTAGGGAAGCATGCGGCGCAATCCCGTGGCTTTTACTTGTCGGGCGGCTGCGTCGAGGACCGTCACACCGGTGAGCAGGTCGCCTGAGGCTGCGCGCACGCGCGCGGTCTTGCCGACGGCGCGCGCCATCTCGGGCTGTAGCTTCACACGGATGATACCTCCTGTCGGAGATGCAGCCGACGCTGAAAGTCCGGCGAGCCCTGATACTATGATAAGGGCTGCGCAGACACGTCTTAGGATTTTAAGCATAGCGTGTTATTTATTAAAGTATTGTAAAAAAATTGGATTTGACTGCAAAGAAATGGACAGTCACCGCAAATATAGTCAAAAATATTGACTAACAATCGAAATGTCAAAAAAAATTAACACACCATTTGCGGGAATGAGGCATGCCGCGACCTGTAGCGTCGGTTTGAGTTCAGTATATAGTTGCAACAAAGAGTCGAAATAAATATCGACACATAGTAGCCGGTGGTGTTGCCCCCCTCAGGATCGTGGCGGTCAGATTAGGCCGCGGGCGCGGATGTAGGCTTCGACGAGCGAGGCGGCGGCTTCGAGGCTGACCGACGATAGGTCGAGGGTCAGGTCGTAGCTCGCGGCGTCGCCCCAGCGCTTGTCGGTATAGAAGTTGTAGTAGGCGGCGCGCCGGCGGTCGGTCTTCTCGGCCAGCGAGCGGGCGTGGTCGGGGTCTTTGTCGTCGCTGCGGCTGACGATATTGTCGATGCGACGGTCCATCGGGGCGTGGACGAAGATATTGACGCATCGCGGATTGTCGCGCAGAATGAAGTCGGCGGTGCGGCCGACGATGACACACGAGCGGCTCGCGGCGATGTCGCGGATAATGGCGGCGATGGCGCTCTGCACGCGGTCGCAGCTCAGAGGCGAGTTTCCGGCGGCCGAGCTGAGGGCCACACCTCCCATCGTGAACGAGAAAATCCCTGTGACCCAGCGCGGGTATCGCTCGTCGTTGCGCTCGACATAGTCGATGCTCATTCCGGCTTTCACGGCCGATTCGGCAAGCAGTTCCTTGTCGAAATATTCTATTCCGAGGCGGTCGGCGAGGGCACGGGCGAGCCGGCGTCCGCCGCTGCCGAACTGGCGCCCTACGGTGATGACAAACGGCGCTGCGGCCGATGGATTCGAAGCGTTCATATCAGATTTTCTGGAGGTAGTCGACGAGGTTTGTCTCGCGTTCGAGACCGAGTTTTTTGCGAAGGCGATAGCGTGTCATCTCGACCGAGCGGTATGAGATGTTGAACAGCGGAGCTATCTCTTTCGAGCTGAGGCCCATCTTCAGGTAGCAGCATATACGCAGGTCGGAGCTGTTGAGGTCGGGGTGGAGCTCGATGAGGCGTTTGGTATAGTTTTCATAGACGATGTCGAAGTTGCGGGTGAACGACCGCCAGTCGTCGTCGTGGCTCATGTTGTCCTGGATGAGGCGCTGGATTCGGGCTATCTGCTTGGCTTCGGCGGCGTCGGGGCCCATGGTCTCCTGAACTTTGGTCAGCTTTGCCGCGATGTCGAGAAGGATCTCGTTTTTGCGGATGACGTTCATCGTTATGTTGCTGAGTTCTTCCGACTTATGCTTTATGTCGTGTTCGAGCTGCTCGCTCTTGAGGTGGGCGATCTCGTAGTCTTTGCGCAGGGCCTGCTCGTCGGCGTCGCGTTTGAGCTGGGTCATTTCTTCCTCTTTGCGGCGTTCGACGGCGTCGGCCTGACGCCGGGCCGAGCGCTTCACGGCGGTGTAGATTCCCCATCCGGCGGCGCAGGCTATCAGGAAATAGAGAATCTTGGCTATGATCGAGCGATACCAGGGGGGACTGACTGTGAACCGGAAGTCGGTCGTGTATTGCCGGCCGCTGTAGGCGTCGCGGGCGCGAACGTGGAGTGTGTAGGTGCCTTCGCTGAGATAGGGATATTCTTTTGTGGAGATTGTCGACCAGCGCGACCATTCCTTGTCGAGCCCTTCGAGCATGAAGCTGTATCTGACGGCGTTTTCGGCGCGGTATTCGGGGAGGGCCATGTCGAAGATGAGCGAATTGTGACGGTAGGCCACTTTCAGCTCGGACTGGCGGTGGGGGGCGATGCCGCTGACGTAGAGCGTCGAGTCGCTTTTGTCGCTGACGCGGGCCACGAAGAGGTTTCCGGGGCGTTCGGGAGTGCGCCGCGCCTCGAGGTCGATGTCGTAGAAGCCGTCCTGGCTCGACATTATCAGGCTCGACGGGGTCAGGAAGCGCAGGTGGTCGAAGCCGGGGATTATGCGCTCGCCCATCGACTGGTAGCTCGTCGAGTCGAGCTCTTCGGGATGACCGTCGCGGCGCGTCAGGCGCCAGACATGGTCGGGCGAGATCGCCCATAGCGCGCCGGCGAGGTCGGTGTAGAGGCGCGCCGACGGAATCGACGAGAAGGATTTGTTGAGTTCATCGGCCTGCTCGAAGCGCCCCGAGGCGTAGTTGAAGGTGTAGAAGCCCCCTTCGGTCGAGAAAATCGGGTCGCCGTCGACCATCGACACTACGTTGTTGCGGTTTGTCGGCAGGCCGTGGCGCGTTGTCAGCAGTTCGACGCGGTGGAACCGCTTTTCGTCGGAGGTGAGCTGGAGGCGGTAGATTCCGCGCATCCAGTGGGCCATCCAGAGATTGTTGCGCGAGTCGATTATGAAGTGGCCTCCGGCGTCGTTATATCCCGAGATGCGGCGCGTCAGCTGCCATTCGCCCGAAGGGCCGCGTTCGAGCAGCACGAATCCTATGTAGGTCGATACCAGCAGTTTGCCCGGCTTTCCGGGGATTTCGGCCACGCTCCACGATCCGCCGACCCCTTTTATCGGGATGAAGCGGCCGCCGCGCTCGACCCAGAGGTCGTTGTCGCCGCAGGCGAAGACGTCGCCGGCAATGCTGTCGAGGCTCCATATCTGTCCTTTCAGCAGCGGCTCGGGGGTGGGGGTCGAGGCGTTCATGGGGTAGGGGAGGCGGTAGAGGCCGCGGTTTGTGGCCAGAAGCATCTGCGACCCCTGAAGCAGCGAGGCGTATCCGGCGCTCGCAGTGGGATGTAGAGATATCGCGCCTCACGGCGCTTGACAGCAGACAGCCGAAGTTGTTAAACAGCCTGGGGACCTACCTAATTAACATTTTTTAGCTTTAGGGGGGGGTAAAATTTTGTCTAATTTTGCGCGCAGACACAGTCAGTACATTTACCTCTGTTCCAATTACTAAACCACGCATTCCGTAAATTTTCCTTTAACTTCAAACTATTTTTCCTCATTTTTCATGAAAAAACTGCTACTATGCCTTGTGGCGCTATTCGCCGCAATCGGTGCGCAAGCCTCGACCGAGATAGTCTCTAAGGGAGAAGGCACATCAGGCACTTCCACAGTGAAGTTCAGCGCGACCGATAAACCCGTCATTACAGCCAAAGCCGTCTACACACTCACTCTTAATGCCGACAACAAGCTCGAAGTCGAGCTGACGTTCGCAGACCTCAACAACAGCGATGTCGAAGGCCTCGGAAACGACCCCTGTTATATGTTTATCGACGGAATCGGCGAGACTTCACTCAGCTATGCCGACGGTAAATATACCGGAACAACTGCCGGAGCCGCAACTCCCGGCAACTTCTACAGCAACTGCTATTTCAAGCGTGCATGCGCCAATACCGGCGCCAACTACGGCGAAAACGGCCAGCTGATTTTCCCGTTCGAGTTTACAGCACCGTCAGCTGCTGCTGAAAGCGAAATCAGCGGCGTCGTGTCGGACATAACCGCAACCACGGCCACTCTGACACTGACATGCAAGCCTGCCGAAGGAAAAACCGTTAATGAGATCGTTGTCAGCGGCCTCGGCGATGGTAAAAACATCACATTCACGTCGACCGACAACCTCACAGCCAATCTCACGGATCTCACCCCCGGGACAACCTATAATCTGACATTCACTCTGACCTATACCGACAACTCGACCGCGACATCGACAAAATCCTTCACAACCTCACCCGCTACATCCGAAAACATTTCTGCCGAGATTTCGGATATCAGAAGCAACAGCGCCCTTTTGACTCTCACCAAGGTTCCTGAAGAAGCAACTTCGGTTGTAGTCAGCGATGGTACTGGTATTAAAGTCAACGTCGATCTCGCGACGAAAAAGCGCAGAATCACCGGCCTCTTAGCCAACACTAAGTATACCCGGACCATCACCGCCTATAACAGCAATAATGACGAGATAGGCACAACGACGGTTGAGTTTACGACTCTTTCCCCGGGCACCGACACTGAGATCGACATAGAGTTTGAAACGGTCAATGTCAGCGACCTCTCGGCCCTGTTCAAATTAAAAGTAGATCTCAGCAACAACGATGACTCTAAAGAGTACATTCACATGTATCTGCGCAAAGACGACGGGACGGAAGTTAACCCCGCTGATCCCGACACCTACGGCGAAGCCAAAGGCACTCCCGCCGTTGACCCGCGCTGGACGAGAATGACTATCAAGAATCCGGTCTTCTTCAATTATACCGAGCTTGAAAAGAACACCGATTATATCGCCATAGCTGTCGTCAAGAAAGAGGGTTATACCGGCTTCGCTCAGACAAAGTTTAAAACCCTCGATAACGCAGACAACACAACATCGTATATCGAGAACGGCTACTTTATGGACGGCGAGAATGTTTTGACACAATTACCTGACGGAACAAAGAAGCGTCTGGTTTACCTGGCATCCGCTCGCTATACCTTCACCTACGACAAAGACAACGGGGAGCTTTATCTGACATTCGACACCCGCATCCAAAACGACCATAAGCTGCCGGTATTGCAATCGAAGTATGAACTCAGAGTTGATGGCCGTAACGATCCTTACTACGGAAATCCGACTAACTCGACAGGTTACAAAGACCACTATTCATTCGTTATCAATAATCAGTGCGAGGACATCGCGACCCTTATCGAAAATAAAACTCCCCTGCACTTCACATACTCCACCGACTATGAAAACGGAGGTAAGAGCTACTTCAATGGTTTTGACTACGACGGATCGACTTCGTCGGATGACTTCGGCGAGCCTGCCGACGTCCAATGGATAGCCTATTCATACGACGATCAGCAGAAGCAGAACAAGAACCGTTATGATCTCTACAAGAAACTGCCCAAGACCCAGCTCATGGCTACGGTTGTCGACGCTGACGGTCACTATCTCCCGCGCAAAATCGTTCAGTTCGAGATGGATGCCAAAGACAACGAGAAGGCCACTGTATCGTGCGATGAATCCCTCGGACAGCCCAAATGGTTCGTAGAGGCAAAGGAACAGCCGGCCAACACCCACGTTGACTTCGAGGTAGTAGCTTTCCACGTACTCGAAAACGCAGAGACCCCGGCCGGTGCACCCCGACGCGCTGTCAGCGCCGACGGCAAACGCCTTGAGGCAAAAAGAGGCTTCCACTATGTTGAAAGCGACACCGCGACCGGCATCGACGACATTGAAGCTGACGACGCCAACGCTCCCGTGCGCTATTTCGACCTCAACGGCCGCGAAATCAGCGAGCCTCAGAAAGGAATGTTCGTGATCCGCCTCCAGGGCTCGAAAGCGACAAAGATGATCGCTGAATAATCTTCACACTTTCATATATTTGCAGGGGATGGCCCGCGCGGGCCATCCCCTGTTGTTATTATGGTTTGAGTCTTATAAATTTTATAAATCTTATAATTTTTATAAGATCATATTGATGGAATTTCGCTAAATTTGTCGCGTTATGACCACACTTCTAATCTCTCTGGCGCTCCTTATCGGAGGCTACTTCATCTATGGCGCGATTGCCGAACGCATCTTCGGCACCGATCCCAAGCGCCCCACCCCCGCGACAACAATGGCCGACGGCATCGACTACATAGCCATGCCGACGTGGAAAGTCTTCCTCATTCAGTTTCTCAACATCGCCGGAATGGGGCCGATTTTCGGCGCCATCATGGGCATAATGTTCGGGCCGGCAGCCCTGCTCTGGATTGTGTTCGGCACAATCTTCGCCGGCGCCGTCCACGACTTCGTCGGCGCGATGATGTCGATGCGCGAAGGGGGAGTGTCGCTTCCCGAGATTGTCGGGCGCGAGCTCGGCGGCGGCGTGAAACACGTCATGCGTGTTTTCTCGCTGATACTGCTGATACTCGTCGGCACGGTGTTCGTCATAAGCCCCGCCGAGATTCTGGCCTCGCTGACGCCGGAAAGTCTCGACAAGATATTCTGGGTAGGCATAATCCTCATCTATTATATTCTCGCCACCATGCTTCCCATCGACAAGCTCATCGGCAACCTCTACCCCGTTTTCGGCGTTCTGCTGCTGTTCATGGCCTTAGGGCTGCTCGGCATGATGCTCTTCGGGGGCGTGGAGATTCCCGTCGGATTCGGCGACGGCCTGCAGTCGCGCCACGGCTCGGGGCTTGCGGTGTTCCCGATGGTCTGCGTGTCGATAGCCTGCGGCGCCATCTCCGGCTTCCACGCCACGCAGAGCCCGCTGATGGCCCGATGCCTGAAAAACGAACGCTACGCGCGTCCGGTGTTCTACGGCGCCATGGTGACCGAGGGAATCGTAGCTCTCGTATGGGCCTGCGCCACTATCGCCTTCACAGGCGGCTACGACGGTCTCAACAGCTATATGGCAGACGGCGGAAGCGCCTCGACAATGGTCAAAGACATATCGCTGGGATGGTTCGGAAAAGTCGGCGGAATAATCGCCATTATCGGCGTCATAGCCGCCCCGATATCGTCGGGCGACACGGCTTTCCGCTCGGCACGCCTCATAATCGCCGATCTCGCCGGCCTGAGCCAGCGCAAGTTCCTCAAGCGCCTGGCGCTGACCCTGCCGCTCTTCGCCATTGCGATAGGGCTGATGATGGTCGACTACAATATACTCTGGCGCTACTTCGCCTGGAGCAACCAGACCCTGTCGATGTTCACCCTGTGGGCCGCCACCGTATGGCTTGCGCGCCGCGGACGCTCTTATGTCATCACCCTGCTGCCGGCGCTGTTCATGACGGTTGTCTGCACGAGCTATCTGCTCTTCGCGCCCGAAGGTTTCGGACTGCCGCAGACAATCTCCGTCGCCGTCGGCGTCGTCGTAGCCCTCGGGCTGCTCGTTGTCTTCGCCCGCAGGCGCCGCGGCCTCGCCCCTGCTCCCGAAAACTGATCACTGCTTGTTGAGGTCGGGATAGGAGATGCGCGAGTGGTAGATCGTGCGCAGGCGCTGCGCGAACGTGTCTTTGATCTGGTTGACGTCGCGGAACGAGATGGGCGAATCGTTGTGAAGCCCCTCGCTGACCTGAGTGTCGACAATCTTGTTGACGAGAGCCTGGATTGCCTCGGGCGAATGGTCGGTCAGCGAACGCGAGGCCGCCTCGACGCTGTCGGCCATCATTATGATCGATGACTCGCGCGTTGTGGGGTTCGGCCCGGGATAGGTGAAAGCCTCGGGATCGGGCTCTTCGTCGGGATGGCGGTTACACCATGTGTTGAAGAAATAGCGGGCTTTACCACGGCCGTGGTGCTCGGTTATGAAGCGGCGCAGCTGCATCGGAATCTTCGCCTTCTCGGCCATCTTCATGCCTTCCGAGACATGGCCGATTACAATGCGGGCGCTCTGTTTAGGGTCGAGAGTGTCGTGGGGGTTCACACCGTGCTGATTCTCGGTGTAGAACGCCGGATTGCGTATCTTTCCTATGTCGTGGTAGAGGGCGCCGGCCCTGACAAGCTGCACGTTGGCGCCTATGCGCGAGGCGGCGGCGCTGGCGAGGTTGCTGACAGCCATCGAATGCTGGAACGTACCCGGACATTCTTCTGAGAGCTCGCGCAGCAGCGGATTGTTGATGTCGGAAAGCTCGACGAGAGTGACGCGCGAGGTGAATCCGAAAATTTTCTCGAAGAAGAACAGCAGGATATAGGCGAACGAAACCGCAACGGCGTTGATGGCCAGATAGCCGAATATGCGGCCCGAAAGCTCGCGCAGCGATCCGTTGAGCATGACCTCGACGGCGATATACGACAAGCTGTAGACCACGAAGACGATGAAAGCCGTGCGTATGAGCTGGCTGCGCCGGCTCAGATCCTTTATGGAGTCGATGGCGGCAGTGCCTGCCATAAACTGTATGAAGATATATTCGAGAGGAACCACGGCAATAACCGACGTTATCAGAATCAGCACGATGTCGATAAACAGGGCTGTGCGCGAGTCAAGGAAAATCACGCTCATGATAGGCACTATGGCGAACGGCACAAGATAGAGACCCGAGGTGAAGGTCAGCGCCAGAGCGTAGGCAAAGAATGTGAAGCCTACGATCATCATCATTATGAAACAGATAATCTTTATGTCGTTGTAATAGTCGCGGCGGAAGATATAGAGATAGGCATAGAGGGCGCCGAGCAGCAGAATCAGGAACAGCGCCTGTCCGGCAATGGGATAATAGGTGCTTGCCGTGGAGCCTCCGCGGTCAGCGGTCATTTCCTCGTAGGTCTGGAGCACGCGGGCCAGGCGCGGCGTCACGATGTCGCCCTTGTCGATGATGCGTTCTCCCTGCTGGATAACGCCTATCGGAGCGAGGGCTTTCTGATACAGCTCTGTGCGGACACGCGCTGTCTCGAGGGTGTCGGCCAGAATGTTGGGCTGGAGATAGTCGACGGGGCGCATCGCCGCCAGAGCGCGGCGGAAGCGCGGATCGGAGAAGGTGCTGTCGAGGCGCGCATAGGCGGCGCGCACCGACCTGTAGCCGTCGGTTGGCATCGAGATCGACACATTGTCGTGGATAAAACGCACGGCCTGAAGCCGTCCGGCGCGGATGGCTTCGTAGTCGTCGGTCTCGACGATACCGTCTTCGTAGATTTGCTTCACGGCC
>HF985605.1:0-42737 GCA_000431215.1 Prevotella sp. CAG:1031 | reverse complement strand
GTTCAGACGGCTTCCGAACTGGCTGACCATCGATTTCTCAACCGTGAGATCACGCATATAAATAGGCTCGAAAGCTGCGTCGATTGAATCTTTCACCTCGCGGGCCGAGACCGAGTCGAGATGGACGGGGATGTCGAAAGGCGCCGTCAAAAGCGAATAGGCCCAGGGGCGGTTGACGGCATAGGTATATTCGTTGGCCGATTCGTGAGGCAGAAAAAACAGCAGAAGAGCCGTAGAGGCCAGAAATATCAGTATGCGAAAGAGGTTGTTGGACTTCGGTGTCATTTGTTCTCAAGTTATTCAGTGGAGGCGGTCGGCGCGGCGGACGCCTCCGATATGCATGATTTTCTGACAGAGTTTGTCGACTATCGAGGTGTCGGCGACAAGGATGTTCAGATCAGCGTCGAAAACCTCGTCGCGGGCACGGATATTAAGGCCGCGGATGTCGATGTTCATTTCGGTCGATATGGCGTAGGTCAGTTCCTGAAGTATTCCGTGGCGGTCGATGCCCTCGATTCTGATGCGCGCCGGAAAGACTGTGTTGCTGACCTCCCATCGGGTGGCCACGATGCGCGATCCGTAACTCGCCTTCAGGGCCTGGGCGCGCGGACAGGTCAGGGCATGAACCTCAACGTTGCCGTCGGAGTTCACGAACCCCATCACGTCGTCGCCCAGAATCGGCGAACAGCAGTGGGCCATGACATAGTTGTCCGTATGGCCGTCGCTGCTGAGGGTATAGACGCTGCGTGTGTCGACAACGCGAGCCGACATATCCGGAGGCGCGGCGACAGCGGGCAACGACGCGGCAGGGGGAAGTTCTTTCGTTTTTTTAGGGCCGCGTCCCAGTCGCCATAGTTTCGAGAGGAACGACTGCTGGGCGCGCTCGCTCTTCCCTTCGAAAAGGGTGTCGAGCTTGACCTCGTCGCGCGCGAGCTTGATGAAAAAGCGCTCTTTCGATTCCTCGCCGAGGCGATGGATGACGCTCGAAAGGAGGTCGTTCGACTCTTCGAGCCCCTTGGCTTCGAGAAACTCCTTGAAGCGCCGGCGTCCTTCCTCGACCAACGGCTGCTGCTCGCGGCGCAAGGCCTGACGCAAGGCCGTTTTGGCGCGGGCCGTGACCAGCAGCGACGCCCATTCCTCTTTAGGAGTCTGATTCTGAGAGGTCAGGATCTCGACCTGATCGCCCGAACTCAGACGATGGCTCAGAGGCATGAGCTTATGGTTGACCTTGGCGGCTATACAGTGGGTTCCGAGAAAGGTATGGAGGTTAAAGGCCATATCGAGCACTGTCGAGCCGGTGGGCAGCGTCACCATCTCCCCTTTCGGGGTGAACACCACTATCTCGCTCGCGAAGAGATTGAGCTTCAGCGTGCCCAGAAAGTCTATGGCGTTGGGGTTGGGATCGTCGAGAACCTCCTTGATAGTCTTCATCCACTCGTTGAGCTCGGTTTCTTCCTCGCTTTCGCCGGTTTTGTAGCGCCAGTGAGCGGCAAAGCCCTTCTCGGCGATCTCGTCCATCCGGCGCGAACGTATCTGAACCTCTATCCAGTTGCCATCGGGGCCCATAAGCGTTACATGGAGAGCCTGATAGCCGTTCGCCTTCGGGGTCGTTATCCAGTCGCGGGTCCGGTCGGGATGAGGGCGGTAGAGGTCTGTTATGGCTGAATAGATTTTCCAGCATATCTCCTTTTCGAGGTTCGGATCATCGTTGTCGAAGATGATACGGACGGCATAGAGATCGTAGACCTCTTCGAAAGGAATATGCTTCGTCTCCATCTTGCGCCATATCGAGTAGACGCTCTTGAGGCGCGCCTTCGCCTCGAAAGCAAGCCCCATGTCGGTCAGCCGCTTGCGTATCGGGCCAAGGAAATTGTTGGCCACGACATCGCGGCGCCCGGCGCTCTCGCTTATCAGGTCGGAAATGTTGGCGTAGGCCGCGGGGTGCTCATATTTGAAGCTGAGGTCTTCGAGCTCGGTCTTTATAGCGAAGAGGCCGAGCCTGTGGGCCAGCGGAGCGTAGATATAGAGCGTTTCGCCGGCAATCTTATACTGCTTGTTGGGGGCCATGGAGCCCAGTGTGCGCATATTGTGGAGACGGTCGGCCATCTTTATGAGCACAACGCGGATGTCTTCGTTCATCGTAAGCAGCAGCTTGCGGAAATTCTCGGCCTGAGCAGACGCCTTGTCGCCGAAGATTCCGCCCGAGATTTTCGTCAGGCCGTCGACAAGCTGTGCCACTTTCGCCCCGAAATTACGCTCGATGTCTTCGACGGTGTAGTCGGTATCTTCGACAACGTCGTGGAGCAGAGCCGCGCATATCGAGGTCGACCCCAGCCCTATCTCGCGGCTGGCTATGCGCGCAACCGCTATGGGATGGAGAATATAGGGCTCGCCTGAACGGCGGCGTATGCCCTTGTGGGCCTCGCGGGCGAACCGGAAAGCACGCTCGACAATCTCGACCTTCTTGCGGTGGTTCGACCGCAGATAGCCGTCGAGCACATCCTGAAAGGCCGCCTCTATCTGGCGGTCTTCTTCGGGAGTTGTGAGCAGAGGCTGCGGAATGGGAGTAGAGTCAGACATCAACGACAAAAATACACAATTTTCTGAAATCCCCGCGAAAAAACTTTTTCAGGAATTAGGAATTAAGAATGATGAATAGCGCCTATAGGGCTTATTCGGCCTACTGGCCCTATTAAATAAAAACGGCGCGAGGGCAAGAGCCTCCGCGCCGTGATGGCTTTTTAGTGGCGGTGCATTCCGGGAGGGGGCCCCATGGGGCGGCCGGGGTGCATGAAGTCGCCCGAATCGGCGGGCTGCTTGCCCTTGCCGAAGGTGTTGAAACGGTATGAGAATGTCACCATTCCGTAGCGCGTCAGCGAGTTGTAGCGCATATCTTCGATATACGAGGCTGTCACGTTGCGGTTGATATTTTTCGTCTGGCCGAGTATGTCGTAGACCTTCAGCGAGATCGTGGCGGCCTGATTACGCAGGAACTGATAGCTCAGCTGGGCGTTCCACATCCAGACGTCGGAGTTGTAGCCCGCCGAGTAGCCTCGCGTGGCGTCGTAGCGCAGATCGGTCGATATGCTGAGTCCGAACGGCAGATAGTAGGTTGCGTAGAAACTGCCTCCGAAATTGTGGACAGTCCGGCCGACGTTTGTCTCGACCGACGTTGTCGACGTGTGGAGCGCATAGCGCGGGCGCAGCTCCAGCTCGAGGTTCGAGGGGCGGAAAGCGATGCCGGGCTCTTCGGTGATTCCGACATTGAAGGTTGTCGTGCGCAGTCCGTTGTTGAAACCTACGTTATGCTCGAGATGGGTGAAGATATGGTTGTTGAATGTCCAGTATTTGTTGCGGAATGGGAACGACATCATGAACATGGCATGTCCGTTCCAGACGCCGTTGACGTTGTCGTAGGTCGTTGTCTGTCCGCCGGTTTCGGAGTTGTAGGTTGTTTTCTGGACAATGGAGTTCTGGACGATATTGAAATGGGCCATCGCCATCATCGAACGCTGGGCGTCGGTGTTGAAATCCTGAAATCGGAACATCAGGAAATGGGTGAATGTCGGCGACAGGTCGGGATTACCGACAACTATGCGCAGGGGATCGCTGACGTCGGCTACAGGCTGCAGCTGGCTCAGCGACGGCTCTGAGGCGCGTCCGTTGTAGCGGGCCTGGATAGAGCGCGTCTTGCTCATTTTATAGCGGTAGCGCAGGAACGGCGAGAAGTTGAACACGTTGCGGCGCGGAATCGTCTTGTCGGCGTTGGTGAGATTGGTCGACATCGACGACGAGGGCACGAGCGACACGCCGACTTCGGCATTGGTCTTCGCCGTCACCTTCTGATAGCCGACGCGTATGTTGTGGCTGATGAAGTTGTTGCGGAAACGGTTCGACAGCTCGGGATTATAGGTCTCGCCGACAATATTGCCGTCGTCGTCGAATTCGCGGTCATAGACGAGCTTGTCGGTGTTGTTCCAGCGGTAGTTGAGCTGATAGCTGAACGTCAGGAAGTGGCCGCGGGCGACATCGCCGAGCGGCTCTTTCCAGGTCAGGCGCGCGCCGACGCGGTTGTTCCAGCTGTGGTTGTCGGTATACTGGAGGTAGTCTTCATCCTGGTTGTCGACAAGGAAAAACTCGTTGAACGAGGCTGAGTTCTCTTTTTCGCGCACGTTCGAGCCGCGGTAGTTCAGCATGACCGAGAACGACCGTCCGCGGCGCGACGCGAAGTTGTGGGTATAGATCAGGCGGCCGCCGAACTCATAGGAGTCGCCGCGCGAGCTGACGTCGTTGCGGGTGCGGTTGACCAAAGTGTGCTGCGCGTCGCCGGCACTGGTCGTCGACGACGAGGCGGATGTCGAACGGTTGAAATTAAACGAGAAATTGGGGCGGAACTCTATCGTATTGAGCGAGTCGGGCTTCCAGAGCAGGCGGAAGTCGCCGCGCACATTGTTGCCCTTGTCGCGGCTGTTCGAGTCTGACGAGTAGTAGCTCGTCGAATCGGGAAACAGATACTGGCGCTCCGACGCCGTTATGCTCTTGGTGTCGGTGTTGCTATACATGACATTTCCGCCGATACGGAACTTTTCTTCATTGCCGATGCTGAAATTCAGACCTACGGAGTTGCTCGTCGTCACACCATGGTCGCCGCCGAAGCGGTGGAAGCGGTTTCCGTTGCCGTCGGTGAACCCGAGTTCGTTGATATTGTTGAAATTGCCCAGAAGGGTCAGCTGATTGCCGTTCTGGAAGCGCGACACATTGAAATTGCCCTTATAGCGGCTGTCGGTTCCGTAGCCCCCCTCGACCGTTCCGAACCAGCCGTTGCGCATATTGGGCTTGACCGATAGGTTGATGACCGTTTCGTCTTCGCCGTCGTCGACGCCCGTCAGGCGCGCCAGATCGCTCTTGCGGTCAATGACCTGGAGTTTGTTGACCATCTCGGCCGGCAGATTCTTCGAAGCTACCTTCGGATCGTCGCTGAAAAATTCCTTGCCGTCGACAAGAATCTTCGTGACCTCCTTGCCGTTGGCCGTGATTTTACCGTCGCTGCTGATCTCTACTCCCGGCAGGCGTTTCAGAAGATCCTCGACAACGGCATTGGGGCGTGTCAGATAACTGTCGGCATTGAATTCGACAGTGTCGGTCATCACCTTCACCGGCGTTTTCACAGCTGTCACAGTCACCTCGGCGAGGCTCTTCGACGACTCACTCATGACGATAGGCTTCATCGACAGATTGGCGTCGCCGACCTCGACCGGCATTGTGACCGGCGCGAACCCTACGTAGGTTGTTTCGAGAAGATAGCGTCCGGGCTTCACAGCCGGAAGCGAAAAACGGCCGTCGAGGTCGGCGGCAGTGCCGGCCACGAAAGCCGAATCGGGTTTAAGCAGCCTCACGGATGCCTGCATCAGCGGCTCGCCGGCTCCGTCGGTCACACGCCCCGTTATGTCAGCGGCATAACCGGCCAGAGTGCATACCGCCAGAGCAGCGGCGGCTAAAAACGTGATTGTCTTTTTCATTATCATGCGGTTGGGAAGTTACAGCATTATAGACAGCTTCATGCGCCGTAAGTTTAACGCGGCGGTAAAAAAATGCTTTTTAGCTATTTTTAATAAGGTAAAACGGCGAAAAAGCGCTACCTTTGCGGCCGGAAAAGTCTATCTAAACTAACCTACTAATTACATATACTACAATGAAAATCGAAAAAATCGTCGGTCGCGAAGTGCTTGACTCGCGCGGCAACCCCACGGTAGAAGTTGATGTAACCCTCGAAAGCGGTGCCTTCGGTCGCGCTGCCGTTCCTTCGGGCGCCTCGACAGGCGAAAACGAAGCCCTCGAGCTTCGCGACGGCGACAAGAGCCGCTATATGGGCAAAGGCGTGCTGAAAGCCGTTGCCAACGTAAACGGCCCGATCGCCGAAGCCCTCGTCGGCATGAGCGCTCTCGACCAGATCGCCATCGACGAAGCCATGCTCGCCCTCGACGGCACCGACACCAAGAGCCGCCTCGGCGCCAATGCCATCCTCGGTGTTTCGCTCGCCGTTGCCAAAGCCGCTGCCGACTATCTCGACCTGCCCCTCTATAAATATATCGGCGGCTGCAACAGCTACGTTCTGCCCGTTCCGATGATGAACATCATCAACGGCGGTGCCCACAGCGACGCCCCCATCTGCTTCCAGGAATTCATGATCCGTCCCATCGGCGCCACCACCTTCCACGAAGGAATCCGCATGGGCACCGAGGTATTCCACAACCTCAAGACCGTCCTGAAGAAGCGAGGCCTCTCGACCGCTGTAGGCGATGAAGGCGGTTTCGCTCCCAACCTCGACGGCACCGAAGACGCCCTCAACGTTATCATCGAAGCCATCAAGCTCGCCGGCTATGTTCCCGGAAAAGACGTCACCATCGGTCTCGACTGCGCCGCTTCTGAGTTCTACAAAGACGGCCATTACGACTACACCTGGAAACAGGGTGCCGACGCTCCGCGCCTGACCAGCGCCGAACAGGCCGAATTCCTCAAAGGCCTCGTCGAGAAATATCCTATCGACAGCATCGAAGACGGTATGGACCAGAACGACTGGGAAGGCTGGAAGATCCTCACCGACCTCATCGGCGACCGTTGCCAGCTCGTCGGCGACGACCTCTTCGTCACCAACGTCAAATACCTCAAGAAAGGTATCGAGCTCGGCTGCGCCAACTCTATCCTCGTCAAGGTTAACCAGATCGGCTCGCTGACCGAGACCCTCCGCGCCGTAGAGCTCGCACAGCGCAACGGCTACACCGCCGTCATCAGCCACCGTTCGGGCGAAACCGAAGACGCCACCATCGCCGACATCGCCGTTGCCACCAACGCCGGCCAGATCAAGACAGGTAGCGCCAGCCGTTCCGACCGTATGGCAAAATACAACCAGCTTCTCCGCATCGAAGAGCAGCTCGGCAAAGACGCAGTCTACGGCTACGGCAAAAAGACCAAACGTCCCGAATAAATCTTTCAGACCCGCATATAAAAGAGGCGTGCCGTCAGTGGCGCGCCTCTTTTTATATGCGAATCTAAATCAAATTAACGCACCCTGGCGTAGGGCTGCACCGCGGTGCAGCCGGATTACCAACGAGTTATGCCATTGCGTCCGGCGGCTGCACCACGTTGCAGCCCTACGCTATGCGATTTACTGTATCCCTCAGAAAACGACCTTGGCGGCCTGCGAACCGCGGCGGCAGATAACGATCTGCCCCTTTTCGGGAGAGGTGAGGCGCTGTCCCTGAAGGTTATAGTAAACGGGAGCTTCGTTGCTATCCGACCATACGCTCTCGATACCCAGAGATTTGCCAAGGCTGATCTTGCCCATGTCAATATCTTCCTCGCCGACTTCAAATTTCTCGATAACCTTCTCTGCATAGTCGGGAGCGGTAATGATGACTCTGTAGGCGGTGTTAGGCTGCATGTTTTCCTGAACAAACTCGTTGGTGTCCTCACAGTTTATAATGTATTCGCTGCCGAGAGAGCCGTCGGGCTGTATGATGCAGAAGCGAATCATACCGTTCAGAACGGGCTGGTCGAGATCGTTGACGAGTTCGCCGGTGACTGTGACGCCATCGGTTATCATTTCAAGAACAATGTCGAGGAAGAAGTCTTCCGTCGCACCGGCCTCAACGGTGACTGTCTTGGTCACGTTCATATCGTGGGAAGCGGTAACCTCATATTCAGTATCCAGCGGAAGCCCCTCAAACAGGAACGAGCCATCCTCAAGAGTGGACTGCGGGCCCTGTATCTTGGTCTCGCCGTTTTCAACATATTTCACTGAAACGAGAGCTCCGGGAAGTTCAACATTGCCGGTGGGGAGAGCTACATAGACTCGGCCATTCAGACTGTAGGTGGGGACTTCGAGTTCTATCTCGCCAAGGTCAAGGTCTGTGTCGCCAACCTCGACTGCGGGATTCTGATATTCGGGATAACCGGTGGCCTGGATAACCAGGAAGTAGGTACCGGCTACAGCATTCTGAATGGTGAACACGCCGCTGTCATCGGTGGCGGAGAACTGTGAATCATCACCGTTGAGGAACAGAATGGTGGCACCGGCAACCGGAGCCTTGGAAGGGGTCACAACCTTGCCGGTGACAGTAGCCGCCCCGGCGGCCATGGCTAAGATGGCGCTCAGGCAAAGGAGTAAAATCTTTTTCATAATAAAGTAAAATGAGAAGTGGTTTGAAAAAATGTATCTGGTTTAGTATATCACCTTAATAAAGGTGTCGCCGCTGCGCATGATGTAGAGGCTGCCTTTTTCGGGTGTGGTGACGCGTGTGCCCCGGAGATCGTAGATTTCCGCTCCGGCGCTGTTGATGTCGGCGGAGATTGCATCGATGGCGGCCGAGTTGGACACACTGACACCTACCGGACCGTAGAGGCCCTTGAAATCAGACTCGCGGATTATATAGAAATTATAGACACCCTCGCGAAGTTTGACCTCGAAAGGCTCGTTCCACTCGAGGCTGACGCATTCGCCCGCATCGATGCTGACAAATTTCGGGGTCATGCTGTTTACTATTGAGGTGCCCTGACAGAGCACGGGGATGAGATTGCCGCTGAACATGTCGCCGGAAGCCGAGGCTTTGCAGGTGATTTTCACCGGTTCGCCATTGACGAATGTTCCGACAGGATAGGTCACTACATCGGTGAGTTCAATGGAAGCGACCATGCTTGTGTAGGCAAACTTGAAACGCTTGTCGGTGACGGTCAGTGTCACGCGCTCGCGCGTCCCGCCTTCCTGAAGCACGTCAATCCATTCCCCGCCTTCGGCCCTGAACGCGGGAGTGACAGTATATTCCCCTTCGTCAGGCATAGCGGCGGCGGGGATAGTAAAGGTGAGCAATCGTGTCTCCACGCCCAATTCGCTCGGCGAGGCGGCTTCGGCATAGGTCACCTCCTGAGTAGCGTTGTTGACGATTCGGACGCCAAACACACCCTTGACTTTGTCGGCTCCGACGTTATAGAATCCCTGGTAACCGTAGGCACCGGCGCTGGTGGCGCAGAACTCGGGATCCTTGGTGCGGAGTATGGATGCATTCTTCACGCCGAAGCTGCCATAGAGTCCCATGATTACGGCGTAGTCGGCTGTTCCATAGTCAGGCACCATGCCAAACAGAGCCTGCTGGTCTTTGTTATAGCCCGAGTCGGACCCGCCTGTGCCCTGCTGTCCGGGAGTGAGATTGGCCAGCAGATAGTAGCCATCGCTCAGGCCGGTCCAGCCCCAGTTGATGTGGAACATATCGCCGTTGTCGCCGTTATATCCGTCACACACAAAAGCGTGTCCCGCCATGGTGTTGAATCCGAGATACACAAGGGGGCGCCCTGCGGCGAGCTCGTCATACACCAGTCTGTTCCACTCGCTTGTGGTAAAGAAGTCGTGACGCAGGAAACGTGCGCTCTTGTCGAATTTGAGGTGGGTCGTTATGCCGCGGATTATATCGTTTGAGCTGGCGCCGGAACTGCCTGTTCCATAGATTGTGTTGACAGCCATGCCGGCAACGTGCATGAGGTTGGCCACGGCGGCAGCCTGATCATCGGTGAACTTTCCCTCGATGTAGTCGTCGACAATGTTGTCCCAGTCGATAGGATGATCGTCGAGATTCATGGTGATGGTGCCGTTGCCGAGCCGGGCCTGCGCCACACCCGTGCCGCAATCGGGATAGCGCTTGACGGCGAGCACCTGCGCTATGGCTGTGGCGGGGCATCCTGTCACGCAGGGAGCGCCGTCGATCGTGGGACAGTCGCGGTTATAGGGATCGATCTGATCCCACTGCGTTGACATCAGCGGCTCTATATTCTCGCTGCCGGCGCGACTCACAGGCACCTCGAGGCGCGAGGTGCTGTAGGCGTCGAGCATGTCAACGAGTGCGGGAGGCATATTGGCGGGATCGATACGGCCAGTGTCGCTGTAGCCTATGAGAGCGACGCCCATATCAGTGTCGCCTGCCACAATCAGATAGCCGCGGCGTGCATGGTTGAAAGCATAGACGTTGGCGTTGGAGGTCTGCCACGAGAGGCTGTAATCAGCCTCTCGGGCGGTGCTCCCGCGAGTCTTGAGCACGGGAGAGTTCAATGCTCTGGAGAGGGCGTCTGCGGGGCTGAGATGTTCGGCCGAAGCGCCTGCCGCCACAAGGGCAAGCAAGCCTAAAGTCGCTAAACGGTTCATCAGAATTCTGTTGTAACGGGTTAGTTTATTTGATGACTTTTCTGGACGAGCCTCCGGCAACCTCTATGAATACCCCACCCTCCGGTTTGGCCACACGCTGTCCCTGAAGATTATAGTAGACGGGGGTATCGCCGGTTACGTCGGCGACGACCGAGCTGACGCCGTCAACTCCTATGAGAATATCGCCGGTGGGTTCCGACTCACCCTCGGGGTAAACCACTGTGACGGTGTAACGGCCGTCGCGATTGGTGGCGAAGCGCTTGTCGGCAAGCAGGTCGGAGTTGATCTTGTTGCCGTAGTGATAAACGTTATAGCCGAGAATCTCACGGGCTTTTGCCGAGAACGAGAGATCGTCGACGAGAAGGGCGTAACCTTCGTCAGACACGTGGCGGAGAGCCGCAAACTTAGTGTCGTCGGGGAGCGTCACCTCATATTCCTCATATTCGTTGCCATCGATGGAGAGCGTCTTCACGACGCTGAAGCTGCTCACTTCGCCGTCGGTGGATGAGGCGAGAATCTCGAGCAATTCGGGATAATCGGCGGAGTACGCGCGGGCTTTGAACTTGAGGGTCAGGTCGGAGCTGTTAAGCTCGGGAAGCACGAGATAGTTGTCGCAGGGGGTGCCGTCATCGTTGCTCCAGAAGAGCAGGGCCTTGTTGCCCGAGTCAGCGGCGAGCTCATCAGCAGGCACAGTGAAGTCAGCCACGGTGCATGACATAAGATGGAAAATGTTCGGCACGTTGTTCTCGACCCAGCTCTCGGCGGCGATGGTTGGACGCTGATCCTTGTCATAAACTACGTAAGAACCGATAACACCGCGGTCACCGTAGGAACGCACCAGAACATCATAGTCGAGATAGGGATGAAGCTCGTAAACGGCGTCAATAGAACCGTCGTCGTAGGAGGCGAGACTCTCCATGGTGTCGGTGATACGGCTGCCGTCCGACATGCAGTCCCAGGTGAGCACACCGTTATCATCGGCCTTGAAGTTGCTTGCTCCGGGAAGGAAAGCGGGCAGAACGTCAAACGTGGCGTAGGCTACATTGTTGGAGAGATCCTGATCTTTCGAGCCTGCCCAGTCTCCGCGGAAGCTGAGCTCAAACTTAACGTTTTTCGTTCCGGGCTTCATGTCGTCGGGCACTCGGAACTTGAAAATACCCGTGCCATATTTGGTGGCGGTGATGTTTTCCTGAGGGACAAACTTCTCGGGGAGTTCCTGACCATCAACAGTGGCAGTCACGGAGTAATTGAGCGAGGTGTATTTTCCCATGCATGCGGCGTCGACACTCAAGGTAACCTCTTCGCCCGGTTTCACACGCGGAGTGGCATGCGGATTAATCAGTGCGAAGTCATAGGCCATCTCGGTGGAAAATTTAATCTTGTCAAGGCATAGAGTTCCCCCCTGCCCATCAGTGGTAATTTTCCATCCGAATCTGACGACTTTATTGACATAGGTGCCAAATGCGGGAAGCCCGTTAGTCGACATTTCTGTCCATTCCGGATTCATGGACGCGTAAGAATAAAGATCAAATTCGCCCTTGGCAGCGATCTCACTGCCGTCGATGCTCATGACGCTCTCCGCCTTAATGCTATTAGGCACGAACGAAGCCTCACATAATTCACACTGAGTCTGAGTAGCTCCAACCTTAATATAAGGAGACATCAGGTAGAACGAGCCTGCCTTGTCATTATTGATCACCAACAGCCCCTTATCACGATCAACATAAGATACAAGCCCGGTGACGGGGTCGTGGTCAGTCAGGCTGAGCGTGGCTGTTTCACCCGAAACGGGAATCACTTCCCATCCTTCGTGGTCATACTTTCCTCCCGCGAAATTTTCGTAGAAAGGCATTGCCAAAGGTTTGTCAAGCGAGTTTTCGGCCGAAGCTGTCAGCGCCGCCAATGTGAGGATTAGAGTATAAAGTTTTCTCATAAAATTTGTGATTATGGTTAGAAAGGAACGGAATTACTGAGTCAAATATAGCTTATTTGCAATCTGCCGGCTCAAAACAAGGGTTTGAAAAGGTATTGAATGCCGTTTGAAAAAGTTTACTCAACTAAAAGCCAATACGTTACGAAATTCCCTGTTTTTTGCTCACAGACATGACGCTCTCGTATATGTCAGGCGGTAGTTTGACGTTTTATTGAAAATAAATGCTAACTTTGTATTGTGAACAAACGCCTGCTCATCTCTATAATAATATTATTGACGGCTGTTATTGCCCTGACTGCCGCTTCTCCTGCTTTTGTCGACCGCGAGATTCAGCGAAGCGATTCGCTCATCAATGCCGGCAATTATGCCGAAGCAGTGAGAAATCTCGACTGGCTTGAGAAAAAAATCGACAGAAAAGACATTCGTTCGCTATCGAAAATCCTCAACACCCGTTCCGAGGCTTTTCTTCAGATAGGCAATGCTCCGGCCATGCTGAAAGACCTCAGAGTTCTTATCGAATCCGACAAACCGGCCGATCTATGGTATTTCGATGCCGAGGCATATCTGCGGCTGGCTGAATTCCATCGTGAATACAGGCGGTTTATTTTAAACCGAAAATATATAGGAAAGGCCTCTGCCGTTGTCGAGAAAAACGGAAACAGGCCCGGCGAACGCGAGCTTGTCGAGAAGCTACGCCATAAGATTATCATGCGAAAAATAAGGGCCTCGATTGCTTCTGATTCTGCAAAGGTCGGACTGGCGCAGATTGAGCGCGCGATTAAGAAAACCCACAATATTGACGACAGCCTCGACCTCGAGATGATCCGCTCTGACGCATATTCCCATCTCAACAGAATTGACTCCGCAGCAGCCATATCCAGACGCCTGATAGACGACAGACGTCTGAATCCCGATGTCAGAAATACAGTCAGAATGAATCTGATAAGATATCTTATCGGACAAAACAGCCTTAAGGCTGCCGATGAAGAATGGGGGCTGCTGAAGCCGTCGTCGAATGCCCACTATAACCTTAAATACTATCTGACCGGGCGCGACTTAGCAAAAGCCCACGGCGACGAACACACTGAATACATGTATTTCAAACGCGCCAGCCAGACCGCCGATTCTCTGACCGGAATATACTCCAATGCCATGACGCAGGTCGAGGTCGATTATTTCGAGGTGGCCGCCGCCAATCATGAGGCCGAGCTGGCCCGGCAGGCAAATCGGCAGAGATTATGGTGGATATGGGGACTGGCAGGGCTCGTTGCGCTCGCAACGGCCATAGCCGGCTTCGCGCTGCTGAAATCGCGCCGGGGCAGGCGCCGTCAGGCCATTATCGAGAAGAAGCTCGGCAGCCGCAACGCCGAGGTCGGCTCGCTGACACGCCGCCAGGCCTCGATGGAGCAGTCGCAGCAGGAAATCCGCAATATTCTCGCCTCAAAAATCGACGACGCCGAAAAAGTCGAGGAGATCAAACGCAGCATCCTGACTTCGGGCGACCTTGAAAGTCCGCGCCACATGGACATCTCGCGCCACGACGACGCCACGGGCGAATTCCTCGCCAAGCTGCGCATAGCCCACCCCAACCTGACCAATGCCGAAACGCGCATAGCGGCATTCGTCTGGCAGAATCTGTCGAACAAAGACATCGCCGCAGCCATAAACCGCTCGGTCAGCACCGTCAAATACACCAAAAGCTCGCTAAAAAAGAAGCTCGCCACCGACATTTCGCTTGAAGAATATCTGCGCGGAATCTCGGCAATGGACGACGCCGAACTCGCACGGCGCGCAAACATAAAAACATAAAAATGCACGTGCTGTTTTTCGCTTGCGGATATAAAAGATTTAGCTAACTTTGCCGGTACTATATAAAGCAAGAAATATAATTATCCAACTTACCTATTATGAAAAAGAAATTTATCTGCACCGTTTGCGGCTACGTCTATGAAGGCGCAGAACCGCCCGAGAAATGCCCCGTCTGCGGCGCTCCCGCTTCGAAATTCAAAGAACTCGACGAGACTGAAGAACTTTCTTTCGTCACCGAGCATGAAATCGGTGTTGCCAAAGGCACCGATGCCGAAATGATCGCTGACCTGACAGCCCACTTCAACGGCGAATGCGGCGAAGTCGGCATGTATCTGGCTATGTCGCGTCAGGCCGACCGCGAAGGCTATCCCGAAATCGCCGAGGCTTTCAAGCGCTATGCTTTCGAAGAGGCCGAGCACGCCGCAAAATTCGCCGAACTCCTTGGCGAATGCGTCTGGGACACCAAGACCAACCTCGAAAAGCGCATGGCAGCCGAAGCCGGTGCCAACGCCGACAAGATGCGCATTGCCCGCCGCGCCAAAGAGCAGAATCTCGACGCTATCCACGACACCGTTCATGAGATGGCTAAAGACGAAGCCCGCCATGGTCAGGGTTTCCAGGGTCTCTACAACCGCTATTTCAAGAAATAATTCCCCTTCGGGAATCAACCTTTTCCGGGAGGCTGTGCCGCAGGGCGCAGCCTCCCGATTCTATATGCCATACAAGCCTTATTAGACTTATTGGACTTATTGCGCCTAATAGCGTTAGCGGTATCTTACGTCGATCTCGACGCCGTAGGAATCCCACGACTCGCGTATTGAATGAGCCGATGAATTAATCTGAACATAGACTCTTCCGTCGGTAACGGCTTTCTCGGTGAAATGTCCGCGGTAGCTGAATCTCACTTCCGCCGGCCGATAGCCGTTTGCGATAAGCTCGTCATAGATTTTTTCAGCCAGCGCCATAGCTTCTTCCTTTGTCCAGTTTTTCTTATAGTCGGCAATATACACGCCGTAAGATGTATTTTTCCCTTCCGACCACGACATCGACATCGTTGCCACATCTTTCCCATACATCCTGAACGGGAATTTGAATGCCGAACTTGATCCGACACTAAGCAAAGAACTGTCATACGGCTTTGACGGCCAATTGGCTTGCCGGAGATACTCGCAGGCTTTCTCCTGCGACATCGGGCCTTGCGGCATGAATCCGAAGGGATGGGCGGCAAAGGTGGTCGCTGTCAGATTTCCCGAAGCCGGCAAGAGCGGATTCTTTCGGGCGCCCGCTTTTGCCGAACCGGGGCGCGACGACGGCGCTGCGCCCAGTTTCGACATCAGAGCAGCAAGCTGCTGCTGATAATCCGACCCGAGCGACTCCTGAGGGAAAGCGACAACATGGCTTGAGGTGATGAACGTCAGCTGGCGTGAATTGATCTCGAAGTTAAAATCGCTACTGGTTCCCGTCACATATTCGCCAAGCTTTCCATTCTTCACTTTGATTGAGCTCAGGCGGACTGCGGGGCCGGGATTGCCTCCCAGAGAAAGCTGAGCTATCCACTGCGAGCCATCTTTCTGAATCACAAGCACGCCCTTGTCGCCTGTTTTATAGGCATCGCTACCCTTCATAATAATCACGTCAGATGTCGAAAAGCCGAAAGTCTGGCTCCGGCATTCCACGCTCAAAAAGAGAATCATGACAAAACACAATATACCCTTCAATACAGCAGAAATATTCCGTTCTGAGAATGTCGCTGGTCTTAACATGTCTTCATATCTTTATATTACTCACAAAGCTACAACATTATTCTGCAATTTCAAACAAGCTCTCTACATTCGCTCTCCAATAACGGCTATATAAAACAAAAATGGCTCGCCTCGCAGCGTGCCATCCTTCGATTCGCAATCATAGAGCTTTTGGCTCAATTAATTACGTTTTCCCCATATAACAGTTAGTCAGTTCCAATTATTTCTTTAATTCAATCGCAAAGGTAATATCTATTTCAGCTATTTCCAAATAATATTCGCTCAATTTACAAGCCGCAAAATAAAAAACGCTAAATTTGCCCGAAATGAAAAGAATTATTCCCGTTCTGACCATTGCGGCTTTAACGTCTCTGGCCGCGTGCAGCGGCAAACCGACTTCCGAGACAACCGAGATAGAGACCTTCAGCCGGCCTGCGCCCGTTGTCGCCGCGCGCGACACTTCGCGCGACACAATCGTATTGGCCCCACCTATGACATCGCAGGGGGTCGGGCCGGTTCGGATAGGCATGAGACTGTCAGCCCTGCCTATGGTGCTGCCGGGCGCCTACGACTCGGTCGCCGTGGATCGGACCGAGCCTATCGAAGGACTTGACCAGACGGCGGCTGTGACTTTCTACAGCCGCGGCCTTCCGGTTATGCTCGGGTGCGGACAGGAGGAACCGCCGGTTTTGTCGGAGCTGACGGTTGTCGGGCGCGGCCCGTCGGTAACGATCGACGGGCGCCGTTTCGGAGTCGGCGCCCGTCGGGCTGATATCGCGCGCTGCCGCGGCATAGTCGTGCGCGACGACGGATGCCTCGAATGGCGGCGTGTTGTCATGCAGTTCACGGCCGACACCGTGGCATCGCTGACAATCGAGCGGCCACGGCCGACGGCTCCTGTCTGACAGGGGTTATTTCTCGTCGGTGTCGGGAGCGTGGTCGATCAGGTCGAGGAACTGGTCGAGTTTCGGAGTGACGATAATCTCCGTGCGGCGGTTGCGCTGACGGCCGAGGTCGCTGCTGTTATCGGCGATAGGATTGTATTCGCCGCGGCCGCCGGCTGTCAGACGCGACGGGTCGATTCCGAAGCGGTTCTGAAGCACCTGGACAACCGAGCTGGCGCGCAGTGCCGAGAGATCCCAGTTGTTGCGGATATTCGTGCGCGAAATAGGCACATCGTCGGTATTGCCCTCGACGAGAACATCATAGTCCTTATAGTCCTTGATAATCTTAGCGATCTTGCCCAGAGTCTCCATTGCGCGGTCGCTGACCTCGTAGCTTCCGCTCTTGTAGAGCATATTGTCGGCCAGAGAGATATAGACGACCCCTTTGAGCACCTTGACGTCGATGTCCTTGAGCTCGTCGCGCGAGAGCGAACGGGTCAGATTGTTGGTCAGCACCATGTTGAGCGAATCGCTCTTCGACTTGGCGGCTACCAGCTCTTTGATATATTTGTTCGAGGCATTGATTTCGTCGACAAGCTTGGCGATGTTCACACTGCTCTGCGAACCGCTTTCTATCGACTGGTTGAGCGTTTTCTGCATCTCGGCATAAGCTCTCTTGAGCTCGGCGTTGGCGGCGCGGGCATCGGCGAGGCGCTGCTCGAGATTCTGGTTCGACGAATTGCTTTTGGCCAGCTCGACCTGAGCGGTCTGATAGTCGGCCTGAAGCTTCGAATAGTCGGCCTGAAGGGCCGCATAGTTCTTCTTGCTGACACATCCTGTCAGCGAAACGGCTGCCACGGCAAGCGCTACCGCAATGACATTGAGTCTCATAATTTTTCGGGTTAAAACGGATTATTAGTTGCGTATTTATTGATAGAACGTTGGCTGACGCCATTTTGTTACACTTCCTCGGGAGCCGGGCGCCGTGACAGAGCCCGGGCTATCAGCGCCACGGCCACTCCGATGGCCGCCACAATGGCCATTACGGCCAGAAGGTCGAGCGGCTCGAGCCTGACGGGATAGACGCTTATCGACATCCGCGAATGGTCACCCCCGAGCTTTATGAAGCCGCCCCACTGCTGTGCCAGCGTGGCCGCCGAGCCGAGCACGAGTCCGGCCACACCTCCGACAAGGCTTATCAGCAGTCCCTGCCAGAAGAATATGTTGCCTATCGCCGAAGAGCGCGCTCCGAGGGCGCGCATGACGCCCATGGCGCCGCGTTTCTCAATTATCAGCATCGACATTGTCGACACGACGTTGAACGACGCTATCAGAAGTATGAACGCCAGCATGACGAACGAGATCCACTTCTCTATCTCTATCATGCGGCGCGACTGCTGTTGCTGTTCGAGGCGGTTCAGAACCGTCAGACCCGGGCCGCACGCTTCGGTCACGGCACGGCGCACCTCATCGGCGTCGGCATCGGGCCTGAGGGCGATGTCGAGGCGCGAGGCTTCGCCGTCATATTCGAGCAGATACCTCAGGTCGTCGAGACCGGCTATGACGACGTCGTTGTCATATTCGCTCTGCTGGCTCTGGAACACGGCGTCGACCCCGACAGTGTCGGCGTTGAAAGCCGTGGCGGGACTGGCGGGATTTATGCGCCCCAGACGGCGCGGCACGTAGAGCTCAAGCCCCGACAGCGGATCAGGATGCGCCCCGAGCTTGACGGCAACGCCGACGCTGATTGTAGCTCCGCTCCCCGCTGCACCGAGGTCGCTGTCGATAAGCAGGCTGTCGAGACGGCTGACTCTTGTGCGCCACTGCGGCGTAACGCCCATCATTACTACCGGCATCTGGCGGTCGCCCCACACGGCGAGCCCCTGCTCGCGGATTACCGGCTCGACGGCCGCGACGCCGTCGACAGTCCTCAGCACTCCGGCCAGCGAATCGGCCGGTCCTATGACCTTCCCTTCGGCAGGGAAAACCGCCAGATCGGCGTCGAGCATCGACAGGCGAGCCCTGGCCACTTCGCTGAACCCGTTGAACACCGACAGCACGCAGACCATCGCCGCCGTGGCGACAGCCACGCCTGCCATCGACACCATCGAAATGATATTGACGGCATTATGGCTTTTGCGGGCCTTCAGATAGCGAAGGGCTATGCGTAACGAGAGCATCGTCGGCTGAGAAATGTGTGATGAACGGGCGGAGAATGACGCGGGCCTCAGGACGGCTCCTGAGTGTCGGTCTGGAGAAGACGGTCGATATTCTCGATATAGTCGAGAGAGTCGTCGAGATAGAAAGTCAGCTCGGGCGTCTTGCGCAGCTGATAGCGCACACGGCGCGCCAGCTCATAGCGTATGGTCTTCGACTGGCGGTTGACGCTCTCGATGACCTCGGCGGCATGGTCGGTCGGGTATATGCTGAGGTAAGCCTTGGCGACACTGAGATCGGGCGACACGCGCACAGCCGAAACGCTGACAATAGTGCCGTGCATCTTCGACGTCTGCTGACGGAAGATTTCGCTGAGCTCTTTCTGAAGAAGCCGCGATATTTTTGCTTGGCGGGTTGATTCCATAATTTCGTTCTATTAAATAGGTGAATATATTCTATAAACACCCCGGAGAGCAATTCCGCCACAAAATTAACAAATCCTCACAAATCCCCCAACTCCGCGCGAAGCGGCCGGGCAGAAAGAAAGGGGGAACACGCGGACGCGAAACCGCTGAGTTCCCCCTTCGCTATTTGCGCTATTCTTCAGGCATGAATAAGATCTGTCGGTAAACTGTGCGGCAACACGGCGACAAGGTCGCGTTTGCCGGCGTTGACAACTTCACTTTTCAACCCTTACTAAATGCGCCGGTTCGCGCGCCTGTCATTGCCGTTGATTGCGCGCTGTGGCTTAGTCCGGGATTCAATCTGCAATTATAACAACCGTAGAATTTGTTTGTTATGTTAAACTTTCGAAAAAATGTCTCAGAACGAATATTGCGCGAGAACCGAGATGCGGTTGGCGTGGCCCGAAGTGCCGTCCATATCCTTGCGCATGCCCCAGTTATATTCTACGCCGACCTGAAAATCCGACAGCGGATTGTAGAAGACATTCGCAGTGACATAGTTGGCATATTTGTAGGTTGTCGGCCCCATCTCTCCCTGATCATAAAGTCGGCAGAGGCTCCATGAGCCCGACACGGTCAGCTTGCCCCAGTCATACTGCAGACCGCCAAGCAGTCCCAGCGAATGAGGCGCCGTCATGCGTCCCGAATCGCCGTCGGGACTTATCAGATCGAGACCGTTGCCGCCGAGGTCGTTGACATAGCTGCTTATGCCGGCGCCGTAGGCCGCCTGATACATCAGCGTCAATCCGGGCACCAGCTCTGCCATGCCGCTGAGCTGCGCACCCCAGCCGTTGGCGAAATGATTCTTCTGTTCGAGTAGGTTGCGATACGACATTGTGCGCACAAGTCCGCTCAGCCTGACGTGACTGTTGCCGCCGCCCCAGCGATACTGGACGTAGGCAGGGATGTCGGGAACGCGTTGGGCAATGCGCTCGTTATGGCTGTTCGTGGTGAACGTGTTCTTCGGAATCTCGAGTGCCACTCCAAGGCTCCAGTGATCGTTCAGCCGGGGCGCATAGCGAACCATTATCTGTTTCACCGACAGCTGTCCGCATGGCCCCTCTTCCTCGATCGTCGGAGGGGCGGCGGCGACATCGACAAACGTCGAGTTCGTCAGACCGCCGAGCCAGGGGCCGAGAGTCATATAGGCCTGCTTGAGAAGGAATCCATATTTGCCGGGAGCGTCGCCGGTGAAATTGGTCTGGAGGAAGGCGCTGTAATATCCGAAGCGCGTCGTGCGCCCGACAAGGCGCAGATATATGCTCGAATGGCTCAGATCAGCCCCGAGGGCCTGACGGTTCGCCGGATCGGCGGGCACCGGGATGTCGTAGGTCGTGAAGTCGGGCCCTTCCCCTATGGCTCCGTTGAAATCATAGTGGGCCGTGCCCTTCACCGAGCCGCCTATACCGAAGGCTATCTTGCCCTCCTTGTCGAAGAAAAGGAAGCGCGGAGCGCCCGGCTCGTTGAAATACAGATTGTCGCGCGAATAGATAATGCCGACAAGATCGCGGCTCTGCGTTCCGGTGACAGCGATCGAGCGCGCGGGGACATAGATAGTGTCGACAGGGTTCAGAACAACGACTGCGCCGGCACAGGGTGCTGCCAGAATCAGCGCGGCAGCGACCGCCAGAAATGTGTGTCTCATATCAAACAGGAATTTTCTGTAAAAACGCCCGCGCCGCCGCCGAGGTTCACCCCCCGGGCATAAAATATCAGAGGGGAATCCTCACGGACTCCCCTCTGCTGTGACGGTTAAGATAAAGTACGTCAGAGGATGATTTTCGTTACCTGTCCATCGGGAGTTAGACGGATTACTACCATTCCTCTTTCGGGATTTATTACACGTCTTCCGTTGATATCGTAGTATAGAATTCCTTTGGCTGCGTCAGCTTCGATATTGACAATGCCGGCAGCCTTGGCGGCTGTCTCGATGGCTGCGATAAGAGCGTCTACCGAGTCAGTGTCGGGGCTATAGGCGAAGGTTCCTTCCTCGGCGACAGCCTCGAGAGCATCCTCGGCCTCGCTGCGGGCGTTGTCGATAGCTGCCTGCGCAGCTTCGATCTCGGCTGTCACGTCGGCGTCGGGATAGTTCTCTTCGACATTGGCCTTCATGGCGTCGAGAGCGGCCTGAAGGGCGTCGATCTGCGCGATAGCCTCTTCGTATGCGGCCTGATTGGCTTCTACGCGGGCATTCTCCTTGTCGAGAGCAGCCTGAGCCTCGGCGGCGGCTGTGCGGATGGCGTCGATGAGAGCCTCGATTGCGGCGGCGTCGACAGTGTAGCTGTATTTGCCTTCATCCTTGACAGCGGCGAGAGCGTCGGCAGCCCCGTTCTTGGCGGCCTCGATGGCAGCGGCTGCGGCGGCGATTGCTTCATCGACGTTGACATCGGGATATGTCGTTGCGATGAGAGCCTTCATATTGTCGAGCTTGTCGGTGAGGTGCTGGATCTCGGCCAGAGTAGCCTGATAGGCTGCCTCGTTGGCGGCTGTGCGCTGTGCCTCGGCGGCGGTTTCGATAGCGTTGATGAGAGCGGTTATTCCCTCGGTGTCGACAGTGTAGCTGTAGTTGCCGGCGAGAATAACGGCCGACTTGGCAGCGGCGGCACCGGCTTCAGCCTTGTCGATGGCCGACTGGGCGGCAAGAATCTCAGCCTTGACGTCGGCGTCGGGATATGTAGCGGCAACCTTGGTCTTCATGGCGTCGAGAGCGGCCTGAAGAGCGGCGATCTCATCGATCGATGCTTTATAGGCGGCCTCATTGTCGGCAACGCGCTTGGCTTCGGCGTCTTTGGCGGCCTGATCTTTGGCGGCCTCGCTGGTGACGGCGGCGATCAGGGCCTCGATACCGTCTTTGTCGACGGCATAGGCGTAGTTGCCTTCATCCTTGACGGCGGCCTTGGCAGCCTCGGCCTCGGTCCTGGCCTTGTCGATAGCGGCCTGGGCGGCGGCTACATGTTTGTCGACGTCGGCGTCGGGATAGCTTTCGGCAGCGGAAGCCTTGGTAGCGTCGAGCGAAGCCTGAAGAGCGGCGATCTCGTCGAGGACAGCCTTGTGGGCTGCTTCGTTGGCGGCTACGCGGGCTTTCTCGGCATCGGTGGCGGCCTGCTGTCTGGCGGCTTCGTCACCGACAGCCTTGATCAGGGCCTCGATACCGGCTTTATCGACTACATAGTTGTAGTTACCGGCGAGAATAACGGACGACTTGGCGGCGTTAGCGCCAGCTTCAGCCTTGTCGATGGCCGACTTGGCGGCAAGAATCTCAGCCTTGACGTCGGCGTCGGGATATGTAGCGGCAACCTTGGTCTTCATGGCGTCGAGAGCGGCCTGAAGAGCGGCGATCTCGTCGATCGAAGCTTTGTAGGCAGCCTCGTTGTCGGCAACGCGCTTGGCTTCGGCGTCTTTAGCGGCCTGCTGCTTGGCGGCCTCATTGGTGACGGCTGTGATCAGGGCCTCGATAGTGGCTTTGTCTACGGCATAGCTGTAGTTACCTTCGTCCTTGACGGCGGCTTTGGCTGCTGCTGCTTCGGTCTTGGCTTTGTCGATAGCGGCCTGGGCGGCGGCTACCTGCTTGTCGACGTCGGCGTCGGGATAGCTTTCGGCTGCGGCGGCCTTGGTGGCGTCGAGCGAAGCCTGAAGAGCGGCGATCTCGTCGAGAACGGCATTATGGGCGGCCTCGTTGGCGGCTACGCGGGCTTTCTCGGCGTCGGCAGCGGCCTGCTGCTTGGCAGCTTCGTCACCGACAGCCTTGATGAGAGCCTCGATGGCGGCGGTGTCGACAGCATAGCTGTAGTTGCCTTCGTCGGCAACGGCGGCGCGGGCAGCGTCAGCCTCGGCCTTTGCCTTGTCGAGGGCTGCCTGTGCGGCGGCAACCTGAGTGTCGACTGTGGCATCGGGATAAGAGGCTGCCGCTGTCTGCCGCATTTCGTTAAGTTTGTCGGTGAGGCGCTGGATTTCGGTCAGCGAAGCCTGATAGGCGGCATCGTTGGCAGCCTTGCGGGCAACCTCGTCTTCGAAAGCTTTCTGAGCGGCCTTGGCATCGGCAACGAGCTGTTCGATAGAAGCGCTGACGGCTGCGGCGGGCTCGGTGACAACCGACTCGTAGACAGTCTGGAGAGTCTTGCTGGCGGCAGCCTCGCGGGCGGCCGTCTCGATAGCGTCGATGGCAGCGGTGATGTCGGCGCCGGTAAAGTTGTCCTTCACGTCGGCAGCCTCAGAGGCAATCGTTGTCAGAGCGGCAGCGAGGTCGCTGCGCAGACCGGCAACTACAGCTTCGGCGTCGGCGAGATAGCGTCCGCCGTTGATAACCTTGACCTCGAAGCCGTTGGCATCGACCGAAACGGTGTGGCCCGACCCGTCGGGCACTGTCGAAACCTCGACATTGCTGACTGTGATCTTGCCTTCGTAGTCGCTGTAGTTATCTGCAGCCTTCACGTAGAGGATGAAGAGCGGGCCCTCGCCGGCATCGGCGATGTTGACGCTGCTAATGTCGCTGACAACATACTTCAGCGAGCCGTCGGGCTGTTTGAACTTAAGCAGACGGGTACCGAGCGAGAGGCGGTTGCTGTGGGTGATGTCGGTGTTGACGATGTCGAAACCGGCAGGCATCTTCACAACGAACTGCATTCCGCCCATGGCGAAGTTGTTGCTGAGGCAAACCTCTACGGGAAAGGTCTCACCGGCCGAGATGACAGCTTCGGGAGCTGAGCCCGAGAAGACGTATTCGGGCTGCTCGCCGAGCATAACATCGGCGGTCATCGACTTCTGAGTATTGACAACCTTATTGTTGACATCGCCCATGGAAATCTTCGACAGACCGAAGGTCACGGCCTTGTTTGTCAGCATGCCGTCTTTGACCTTGACCTTAAGCGTCATGATGGCGCCGGAATTGCCTACAACGGGAGCCTCGTAGGTGTTGACAGCGACAGCCACGCCGCGGAACAAGATTACCTGGCTGTTGGTGAGTCTGTCGGTTCGCTCGGGCTCGCCTACAAGCTCCAGTTCGTCGGGCAGGTCGATGCGGAACGAAATAGAGTTGATGTCGACGTCATTGTCCATGAACACCGGCACGACGACCGGCGTCTCATCGACGATATTGAAAGGCTTGACATACACCCTGTTTTCGGCTCCGGCCATAACGCAGGTCATGGCGGCCAGAAGCAGAGCAGCAAGCTTCAATCCTTTTATTTTCTTGATTAGATTCATTGCTGAGAATAGTGTTTTTTGATGAAAGTCGAAAGAATTTGCCGGCGCGGGCAGCCGGAGTTGCCCGCGCTGGCAAGAGACCATTTATCAGTGCATTTCTTTGGTTGTTGAACCGTCGGACTTGCGGATAATGTTGACGCCGCGCTGCAGACGCTGCAGGGCCTGGCCGGCAACGTTGTAAATGCGCTCCTTGGCGTTACGGAAGCTTTCACCGATGCTGTCGATAGCCGACATTCCTTCGCCGGTGAGGCCGTAGGCCGTAGCGTTGACATCAGAGAAGATAGCATCGCTGACAGTCAGGTTGCCTGCGCCGCGGGTGCGGACAATAAGCATGGCGCCGCTGTTGCCGCGCAGCTCGTCGTTGGTCATCGAGGCGATGATTACGCGGGCTCCCGAGTTGTTGTCGAAGCGGTAGAGCTTGTGGGCGGCAGCGCGTGTGGTCAGTTCGATGTCGACAATCTCCATGCCGGCGCCGACATTGATGTCGAGCTGGCCGCCAACGAAGGCAGTGGCATTGTTGACCATCACGGCATATTCGCGGACACCGTCGACGGTCTCGCCCAGAGCAACGGTAAGGTTGTTCTCGCCGCCGCGGCGGATACCCTTGAACATCAGGCGCGGAGCCTCCGACGGGCCGTTGAGCTCGTCGAGAACGATGTTCGAGATTGCCACAACGTCGGCGATGTTGATCTTGCCGTCGTTGTTGACATCGGCGGCATAGGCCTGACGCGGGTTGGCGGCAGCAAGCTCCTCGAACGACATTGTCTCGCCGATCCAGGTGATGACCTGTTGAACGTCGACAGCCGAAACCTCGACATCCTCATCGACATCGCCCGGGATGAACGCGTTGTCCTGAGCCTTATTGAGAAGCTCGTCGTACTGACCGATATACGTTTTGGTATCGGCGATGATAGCGGTCAGACGCTCGAAGTCGGCGGTGCGGTATTCGCCGCGGACTGTCAGGACGTTCTCGCGCAGGGGCTCGAGAGCATTCTCGATCTCGGAGAATACGGCCGGAACGATATGGAGGTCTGACAGCTTGGCCGACAGCTCGCTGTCTTTGGTGGCGATAGTGGCGAACTGAACCGTAGCATACGAGCGGGTAGCCCAGAGGCGGTAGTTGTCGATGGCGTTGGCGATAGCGGCGGAATACTGCAGCTCGCTGGTCTCGGTCAGGGCAACGTTGGTGTTGGCCTCCTCGAGATTTGCCAGAGAAGCGTCGAGGGCGTCCTGAATCTGGTCGGCGAAATCGGCATACTGTTCGGCAATGCCGTTCTCATAACCGGCCACGAGAGCCTTGGCCTCGTCGAACTCGGCCTGCAGGCCGTCGAACTCAGCCTTGAGAGCTGTGTACTTCTCGGCGTTGACGCGCTCCTTCTCAGCCTTTTCGAGAGCGGCCTTCTGAGCGTCGTCGACATCCTTGAGGAGCTGATCTACGCTGTCGCTGATGTCGCCGAGAGCACGTTTGTAGGCGTCTTCGCGGGCAATGACATCGGCGCCGTTGCCGTCCCAGCTCGTCTTCTGAACGTCGAGAGCCGTCTTGAGAGCCTCATACTGACCGGCAAACTCTGTCTGAACGCTTTCGACACACTCGCCGAGAGCAGTCTGACCGGCTTCGATCTTACCGCTGATTTCGGTATAGAGCTCGTCGAGAGCGGCGCGCACGGCAGCTGCGGGGCTGTCGGTCCAGGTCTGCTGGAGCAGGTCGTAAAGGCCGCAGAGGTCGGTCTCATAGCCGCGGGCGGTAGTCTTGAACTCGTCTTTCTTGGCGGCGTCGTAGGTGAAGGTGACCAGAGCGTCGCCGATGGTGTGGATCTCGGCCTCGATACCATCCTGAGTCTTGTCGGAGCCGAGGGCGGCGAGGCGGTCGTTGAGCGAGCCGGTGCCTCTTACCATGGCGTCGTTGAAGGCTGTCTGGGTAGTCTTCAGCATATTGCGCAGCCAGCTGATTTCAGCGTCGGCAGCGGTAGAATAGGCGTTGTCGATGCTCGTCTGAATATTCTTGGCCTGCTGCTCGATGTCGTGGTCGAGCAGGCTTTCCTTGTTGGCCTCGACAAGCTTGCTGAGAGCGTCGATAGCGCCTTCGATATTGTTGAGCGTGCCGTCCATGTCGCCCGAAGCGCCGAGCGAGCTTACGAAGTCTTCGAGATCCTTGAGACTGTCCTGAAGAGCGGGCAGCCAGGTATTGTTGAAGTTGTCGTAGATGTCTTTGTTTTCCTTATTGAGCTTGCTGCTCTTGAGGATTTCGTCAACATCGTTCTGCATGGCCTTGACGAGCTCGTCGAGCGACTGAGCATACTCGGCATAAACCTTGACCAGATCGGTTGTGACAGCCGAAACCTGAGTGTTGAGGTCGTTGACGATAGCTTCTTTCTCGCGGAAGTCGGTCATCCAGGCGTCTTTGACATCCTGCGGGCAGTAAGCGGCGTCCTCGCTGCTGACAACCTCCTTGAGGCGGCCGATCTCCTCGAGGGCACGGCTGAATACATCGTCCCAGGCAGCCTTGCAGGCTTTCTGAACGTCGATCGAGGGGATAACCTTGTCGAGCTCGTTGGCGATGTCGTTCATTCCGCGGCCTACAACGTTCTGAGGATAGCCGGCCTCGGCGTTGGTCTTTCCGTAGAGAGCCTCGGCGTCGGCGAGATGCTTGTTGGCGTCGGTCAGCGGGCCTGCGGGATCAACAGAGGCTCCGTTGAGAGCGTCGGTTGCCCCGGCGATAGCGTCGGCGGCGGCAGCGTGCTGCTGAGCATAGTATTCCTTAGCCAGCTTGTTGGCCTCTTCCTCGAGAGCCTGAACGCGGGCGGCGATGGTTGCCGAGATAGCGTCGGCTTTGTCGGTCCATGCCTTCCATTCGTCGGCGGTGATTACGTGGGGCTTGGCGTTCTGCTCGGCGATATAAGCGGCAACTTCGGCGTTGAGGTTGTCGATATCGGCGTGAGAAGCGAACTGCTCGTAGTGGCGGCGGATAGGCTCGTGGACATAGTCGCTCCAGCCCTTGTTCTCAAGGTCGTAGTAGTAATAGTTGTAGTCCTGGATAGCCTTGCGCCATTCGTTCATCAGACGGTCGTAGTAAGAAGCGCCCCAATCCTGGGTTGTCAGGGTGTTGGCGTCCTTGACAGCGTCTTTGTAGACGTCGCCGTTGAGCTGATCCTCGATATCCTGAATACGCTGGTGGATATCGTTGTAGACCTTCATGATCTCTTCGTTGCGAGCGGCTGACTCACCCTTACCGTAGGCGTTGGTAACAACCACATTCTCGGCAGCGATGTCGTTGTCGATAATCGACTGAAGGGCAGCCTTCCAGTCTTTCATCGTCTGGAGGTCGGCAGAACCGTCGGCAGCGCCGATTGTTTCGATCTGGCCGATAACGTCGAGAGCGTGGGCGCGCTCTTCTTTCTCCTTGTCGACCTGCTTGTTATGGTTGTTGTTATTGGCCTCGATAGCGGCGCGGGTGTCGGCGATGGCTTTCTCGAGAGCGTCGATCTTGGCCTGAAGGGCATCGTTCTCGGCGCCGGTGTGGATCTTGGTATCCTGAAGAGCCTTGTCGAGCTCGGCCTTGAGGTCGGCGAGCTGCTTGCCGAGGGTACCTTCTTCGGCGGTGGCAACAGTGCCGATGACGTCGTCGCGATAGTATTCGAGAGCGGGGGTCAGCGAGTTGTCGTTGTTATACTCGATGAGCTTGTCGAGCTCGGGCAGCAGAGCGTCGTAGTCGGCAGCCAGAGCATTGTAGTTATCCTGGTTCTCTTTGAGCTCGTCGAACTTATCTTTCAGGTCCTGAAGCTTCTCGAGAGCGGCCTTGATAGCGGTGTCGCAGGCTGCGAGCTTGGCGACGTCGCCGGTAGCTGCGGCAATGTCGACAGCGTCGAGAGCGTCCTTGACTTCGTCGGTAGAAATCTCATCGGCGTGAGTAACGAGGGTCTCGGGGTTGGTGGCGGCGGTATGCTCGGCCAGAGTTGTTTCGAAGGCGTCGACCAGACGGCGGGCAAACGTCATGTTGGCGTTCGAGCCGTCGAGCGAGAAGGCAGCCTTGGCGGCGTCGAAATCTTCGGTAGCGAGAGCGCCGGTGTCGCCGGTAGCCTCTTGGAGGGCTGCAAGCAGATTGACGAGCCGGGTGAAGCTGTCCTGATCGTTGGCTGCTATTGCGGCCTGATAGAGGTCGTTGCGATAACCCTTGATAGCCTTGTCGAAGTCGGTTGCCCAGTCAGCGGCATATTTCTCCTTGACAGCCTTGAGCTCGGTGTTGTCGTCAGCCTCGAATTTATCGAAGATCTTGGCGGTGATGAAGTCGCCCAGACCGGTGTAGGCTGTCTCGAGGTCGGCGATGATTTTGTTGACAGCCGTCAGGTTGTCGGAATAAGCCTTGGCGTCAGCCTCATACTTCTTGATTTCGTCTTCGATAGGACCGGTGATGGCGGGATCGTTGGCCTGGTCGAGCGTCAGATTTACGATAGAGTTCTTCAGGCCGTCGTAGGTGCCGCGGAAGCGGTCGCCGATATTGACAACGGTCTTCTCGTTCTCGTCGTCGCCGGCAACATTCTGCTCGGCATTCTTCTCAACCTCGGTCTTGGCGGCTTCGAGTTTGGCAAGAAGGTCCTGAATGTTTTTCATCGGAGCCACGAACTCGTCCATAGCATCCAGAGCGTCGGTAACATCGGTGATGTCGAGAGCGGTCTTGTCGAGCACGTGAGCGCGGTATTTCTCGTCGACGAGGGTCTTGTAGGCGTTGATGGCGTCAGTGACAGCTTTCAGCTTGGCGTCGAACTGCTCCTGAAGGTGAGCGGGAACGGTCAGTTTGTTGTATTCGGCTACCTTGTCGTTCCAGCCGCTTATAAGCTCGCCACACTCGGTCATGTTGGTGTTCTGGTCGGTGATCAGAGCGGTGAACTCGTCGGTGAGGGTTGTCCAGCCGTCGATAACAGCCTGAATGGCGGCTTTCTTGGCTTCGTAGCCGTTAGAAGCGTCGGCAACGGCCTCAATCTTATTTTCGCTCTTGGTTGTCTCGTAGAGAGAGTTGGCGGTGCCGAGTTTCGAGTCGGCAGCGGGATTCTCGAACGAAACTACTTCGCCTACACCTATTACGAGGTCGTCATAAACCTGCTCATAGTCCTTGACGCCTTTGACGCCTTTAAGGAAGGCTACATATTTCTCGTAGGCGTTCTGCAGGTTGGTGAGCTGAACGAAGTTGATGTCGTAGTAAGCGTTATAATCTTTCTTGAAGGCTTCGAAAGCAGCCTGCTGCTCGGTGAGGGTCTGAGTCAGAGCGGGAGTCTGGTCTTCGAAGGTGATCTCGTTGCGCAGAGCGCGGCTGTTTGCTCCGTCGGGATAATCGGCGGGGTCGGGATAGGCGGTGTCGAGGCTTATCTTATAGTTTTCGAGATCAGTGATGAAGCTGTTGATGTTGTCGAGATAGGTCTTCTTCAGAGCGGCGTCGGTAACGAGGAATTTATCGACGTCGGCCTTCAGGGCGTCGGCGCCGGTCTTCAGTGTCGTGTACTCGTCGAGAAGAGTTGTGCGCTTTGCCACATTATTGTTATAGCGGGCCCACACTTCGTTCTCGGCCTTGACAGCCTCGTTATATTCATCGACCTTAGCCGACATTCCGTTGAAATATTCCAGAACGGTCGACGGAGTCTTGTCGAGGCCGTAGGCTTCGTAGAGCTTCAGCCACTCGGCCTTGTTGGAGATTTCGGTGACAGTAACGTCGTTCTCGCCCATCTTCTCGAGGTCGGCGAGGACGTCGGTCATAGACCTGCCGTTGAACTCTTCAACGTCTTTGTTGAAATAGTTGGTCTTGCGCAGGCGCAGCTCTACGGCTTCGCTGAACTCGTCGGCTGCGTCAACGTCGTTGAGAACCAGCAGCTTGGCTTTGGTATAAGCGCTGTTTACTTCATTGTAGCGGTCCATCGACACCTCGAGGGTGACGCACTTGATCTGAAAGCTGAAGCCTGTAGAGGTATCCTTGGCCTTGATTTTAATCTGCAGCGGGCCACCCTTATGGGAGACCGATTCCGAGATTCCGCCGGTAGTGGGGACACTTCCGTCGCCCTTGGTGCCTACGGCGTAGGTTGTCTCCCCTACCTCAACGGCTATGTTTTTAGCGCTGTTGAAGCGGAAGAAATAATCGCCGGCGGGGAGTGTGCCGAGATTAACGGTAACGTAAGCTGTTCCGACCGGGCAGGTAACCGACTTTTCAGTGTAGTTAATCCAGTCTTCGCTTGTTACGCCTGACTTTTCCCAAGTGGTAGCCTCAGGAAAGCCTAAGGGGATATTTGCCAGTGCCGGCATAGCGGCGGGCACCGTCATCACCAAAGGAAGAAGTATTTTCTTTTGCATGTTGAATGGATGATTAGTTAGTATATTTAGTGTTTTTTACAAATTATTGGAGCGCAGCCTTTTACGGGCCACGCGATATAGGATTAGAGAGTCAATTTTCTTTATTTCAAAATCATGCTTAAACTTTGCAACGTCGAGAGTAAACTCTTCGACGTTGCAAAGTTAAACACAAATTGACATTTACCCCCCCGAATAGTTAATTCTTGTTAACCAAAACCATCCAACTTAGTTAAAAAATGGCGCGTCAGCGCCGAAAATTTTTTTCAAGCGCCCCAAATCGTTGCCAATCAGGCAGATTGCCCCAAATCCCACTGCGTCCCGCGTTGCCGCGAAGTCGAAGGAAGGAGCCGAGCCGCCAGCAATCCGCCTCTCCCGGCGCTTTGCGTGCATCCGCGATTTGTGAAATCTGCGTCAGAAACACCCTGGCGTAGGGACGTGCCTTAATGCTATTAACTTAGATGAAATCGGCGGCGGAAACGCCCTGGTGTAGGGACGTGCCTTTGGCACGTAGCATTGCAACGCGCTGATTGTCAGTCGCATGTGAAACGTACCAAAGGCACGCCCCTACGCCCGGACAGGCCAATTTACCCGGCAAAAGACACCGCTCCGGAACGAGGCGGGAGGGCGCGCCGGGGCTGTCCGGCACACCCTCCCGCGGAGTAGTGTGTGTATGAAAAGCGTGTTATTTATTTCTTGCCGTTGTTGCGCTCTACGAGATACTGTTCTTCTTTATAGGTCATTGCCATGAAGAGCATCGAGAGAACACAGGCGCCGATGAGCAGCACGAATGTCCATCCCCAGCCGGCGGCGTCGGCGACATAACCGACAAGCATGTTGGCCAGCAGGGCGGTGCCGAAGAAGTAGCCGAAGAAACCGGTCAGACCGGCGGCTGTTCCGGCAGCGTTTTTCGGGGCGAGGTCGAGGGCCTGAACGCCGATGAGCATCACGGGGCCGTAGATGAAGAAGCCGATACCGATAAGGCTTATCAGGGCCAGTGTCATGTTCTCATAGAAGAAGGCATAGAGAAGGAGGAAGCCGATTACGGGAATCATGAAGATGATCGTGGGGAGTGCGCGGCGTCCTTTGAATACCTTATCGGAGAGCCAGCCGCAGACGAGGGTGCCGGGGATGGCGGCGAACTCATAGGCGAAGTAAGCCCAGCCGGCTTCCTTGATGTCGAGACCGGCGCTCGTCAGCAGTGTCGGGGCCCAGTCGAGAGCACCGTAGCGAACCATGTAGATGAAGGCGTTGGCGCAGGCGATGAACCAGAGGAATTTGTTGCGGAACACATATTTGAAGAAGATCTCGCGGGTAGAGAGAACCTCTTCGCTCTTTTCAGAATAGTTTTTGGGATAGTCGTTGCGCCATTTCTCGATCGAGGGGAGGCCGACGCTCTGGGGGGTGTCGCGCAGCAGGCAGTAGGCAACGATAGCGATGAGGATAGCAACGGCGGCAGGGAAGAGGAACGTACCGGCGAGGAAGTAGAGGTTCTCATGGCTGCCATAGAACCACGAGCCGAACCATACGGCACCGTAGGCGGCCATGGGGCCTACGAGGGCGCCGCCGACGTTATGGGCGCAGTTCCATATCGACATCCACGTGCCGCGTTCGTTCTGGCTGAACCAGTGGGTCATGACACGTCCGCACGGAGGCCAGCCCATTCCGTTGAACCAGCCGACGAGGAAGTTGAGAGCACCAAGAATTATGAGGGCCCAGATTTTATGCTCGGGATGGGCCGCAAGGTCGAAAGCCTGGATAGGCCATACCATGAAGGCCATAGAGATAGCGGCCAGAACAAGGCCGAGAGGAAGGAAGCGGCGTGCGTTCGAGCGGTCGGAGACGCTGCCCATGAGGAATTTCGAAAGAGCGTAGGCGATAGCGTTCATCGCGAGCACTGTTCCGAGGTCACCCTTGTCGATGCCGAACTGGTCGAGCATCGGTATGGCCATTGAGAAGTTCTTACGGACAATGTAGAAAGCGGCGTAGCCGATGAAAGCGCCGGTGAACACCTGCATTCTCATCTTCTTGTACTTAGCGTCGACGCCGGGGCCCGTCATCTCGGGCTTGAAAGGCGGTGGAGCCAGAAATCTTGACATGATAATGAAAATTTATTAAGGTTTACGAATATTCTTTGACGGTGAGCATCGACGGGTCAATGCCGTTGGCGCGGGCGGTTGCCTCGAGGTCGAGAGCGCGGGCGAGAACCTCTATGGGGTTGAGGGTCTGATAGCCGGTCGACATCTCGATCTGCCAGCGGCAGGTCTCGCAGTCGGTTATGACATAGTCGGGGTTGAGGCCGCGGATCTGTTTGAAAGTGGCGGCGCCTATGGCCTGACTATAGTCATACATCTCTTTCTTGAAGCCGTAGGTACCGGCTATACCGCAGCAGTTCTGGTCGAGCACTGTCAGCTCGAGACCGGGAATAAGACGCATGAGGTTGGTCGAATAGAATGTCCAGCCGAGCTTCTCCATGTGGCAGGGGGTATGGTAGGCGGCTTTCATCCTGAAACCGGGCCTGAACACGAATTTCACGGCACCGCTCTCCCAGAGCTCGAAAATCCATTTCGAGGCGAGAGTTATCGAATCGCGCACGTCGGAGTTGTCGATGCCGAGAAGATGGGGATATTCGTCGCGCATGGTGAACACGCAGGTCGACGAGGTTCCGACAACAGGGCCGCGGCCGTCGGCGAGTGCGTGACGCACCGATGCCATGTTGATGACGGCATCGCGCCGGGCCTCTTCGATCAGGCGGTTCGAGATCTTGGCCACTCCGCAGCATTTCTCGCGCTCGAGCATCTTCACTCCGAAGCCCAGAGCGTTGGCCACGGCGACGAGACAGCGTCCCTGACCGGGATTGTTATAGTTGACGTAGCAGCCATGGAAATATGTCAGCTGCTTCGGAAAAACGTCCTGTCGCTTCATGGCGTCGCGGCGATACCAGCTTATGAACTTCTGCGACGCATATTTGGGGAAGGTGCGTTCGGGAGCGATTCCGAGCACTTTTCCCATGACGAACTTCGTCGGCTTGAGCGACAGAGTGAAGTTCACCAGCGGAGCGACCATCGTGGCCATCGTCCCCATGGCGTCGGTGTTGGCGAGCATTATGTCGCGCAGCTTCGGGCGCCCCTGGGTATATTTTATGCGGGCGGCCTGGATAATGTCGCCGATCTTAACGTTTGAAGGGCAGGCGACCTCGCAGCGCTTGCAGTTGAGGCAGTATTTGAGGGCTTCGTTGAAGAAGACCGGGTCTTTCAGGCGATAGCGTTCGCCGTCGGGGCCGCTGTGTTTGGGGCCGGGGTAAATCGGGTTTACAGCGGTGACGGGGCAGTAGGCGGTGCAGATCGAGCACTTCGAACACTGCTCGAAATTGTTAACGCTGATATTGTCGTATTGCATTTCCATGGGGCGGGAATTAGTCTTTCAGGATTGCGTTGGCGGCGGCCATGGCCGTAGCGAGGGCCACACCGGCCCCCGACCCTTCGGCGACGGAGTCGGCACCGGAGAGAATGGCTCCGGCAACGCGCATATTTTCAACAGGGCGGCCGCCGCGTAGCGCACGGAAGCCGGCGTCGGTGGCCACGCCGAACTTCATGAAGGGCTGCGGCCGGAAGAGATCTTTATCGAACCAGTCGGCGCGGCGTCCGGCAGCCTCGACGTCGAGGCCGAAGACAGGTTCGCTGACGCCGTCGGAGAGCGCCGTCAGGCCATGGCTGAAGAAGCTGCCCGAGGCGAGGATGAAGTTGTCGGCTTCGAGACGGTCGGCACCGAGATTCACGGTTTCGACAGCGTCGAGACGGTCGCCGGTAAAGAAACCCCGGCTGACACGGTCGCCGTGGAGCACGCTGGCACCGAGCTGCTGAAGACGGCGCGTCAGCTGTTTCTCCATACGGATGCCGGGCACCGACAGTCCGAGCGTCGACACGAACTGCAGCGGACGGCCGACGGCGCTGCGCAGCCGCTCGGCAGCCGAAGCATTTTCGAAGCCGGCCACGGCGGGGAAAAGCACTGCCTCGGCGTCGCCGACGACGGCGTTGACCTCACGGGCCAGCGCGTCGACGACGTCGTCGGTCAGCAAACGTGCTATGTTAGCGGCGCGAAGCTCGGTCGAGCTCACGCGCTGATCGGCAAGGGCCTTCACGGTCACTGCCTCCATGGCGACTCTGACACCGCGCTTTTCGAGAGCCACGGCGAGGAATCGCGGAAAGAAATCGAGATAACCTTTGATGTTGACAATTGCGACTTTGCGCCATGGCATGGCGGAAAGATCGCTCAGCGAAACCATCTCGTCGAGAGTAAGCCACGCAGGCTTGAAGACGCCCACTGGGCTAAGACGCCAGTGGTTCTTCGTCGCTGAACCTGTCACGGCGATACCAGCCTCTTCAAACATCGGCCCGACGCGCTCCAGAAGCGGAGCCACCCCGGCGGCGCCTCCAAGGCGGCTATAGGGGTGAGAGGGGGGCAGAGACGACATGGCTTCGAAAGGAGCGTCGACAGCCTTTCCGGCTCCGTCAGTGCCGAGCAGCTCAAACGAACCGCTGCAGAAATGGAGCGAGCTCTGGCCGGCCGTGACAACGGCGGTGCGGCGTCGTTGCGAGGCAAGTACAATGGCGGCAGTCAGCCCGCTGAGGCCTCCTCCGATGATGACAGTGTCGAACTTCATGGTTTTATCTCTTTTTGATTATCAACGTAAATATAGTAAATCGAAAGTATTAGTCTGTAGAATCAGTGAAGAAGGCCATCGACGTCGTGCTCGTCGTACCAGCGGTCGAGGCCGGCGACGCCGTTATATATCCAGTCGGTGAACTGAATCTCGGCTACGGTGTCGCCCCAGGCCACGGGATACATTCCTTTCCAGCGCTCGTTGAGGAAGCGGCAGAGGTCGGCCATGGCCTTTTCGGTGCAATTGGTGGCCCGGTCGAGCAGTCCGGCGGCACGGCAGGCGCAGAGCTGGCCCTGACAGGTTCCCATGCCGAGACGGGTGCGGCGGCGCAGATTGATGAGGTTTCCGGCGTGGAGCTTTTCTATGGCATAGCCCATCTCGGCGACGCTGACTTCCTCACATTCGCAGACGAGGGCGCGGTCGTCGGCGTCGATCCACTTTATCTCGTCGGCCATAGTTCCATGGCGCCCCTCGGCGGCGAACCGCTCGACAGGCTCGGGACGGAAGTGTTTCGGCGCGGGCTTCTCTTCGACAAGGAGCTCACGCTCGCTGCCCGGCAGCGGAGCGGTGGCGGTTGTGCAGGGGCGCCCTTCGATGCCGAGTTTGGCGAGAGCCATGTCGGTAGCCTCTTCGGCCATGAGGCGGTAGGTCATAAGCTTTCCGCCGGTTATGGTTATGAAGCCCTCGACACCGTCGCGCTTCGCATGGTCGAGACAAACGATGCCGCGCGAGATCGAACGGCCCGAAGGATCGTTGTCGCTCGCAACGAGCGGACGCACACCGGCGTATGCGCGGAGAATGCGTGTCGACATCAGCGCGGGCGCCAGCTGCGAGCCTTCGCGCAGAAGCAGGTCGACTTCGTCGGGGGTGACCTCCATGTGGTCACACTCTTCGAAAGGCACGCGGTCGGAGGTTGTGCCGATAACACAGACCGTATCGCCCGGAACAAGAATGTCGGCATTGGCCGGCTTGCGGCAGCGGTTGATGACGACATTGTTGACGCGGTGGCCGAAAATCAGCAGCGATCCCTTGGCAGGGAACATATTTATCGTTATCCCGGCCTTGAGCGCCACGAGATGGCCCCAGATTCCGGCAGCATTAATCGTCACGTCGCCGCGGGCTTCGAGAGTCTCGCGGGTGTGGTGGTTGAACAGCTTGACCCCCTCGATCCGGTTGCCCGAGACGATGAAGTCGGTGACCTCGTGATAGGTCAGAATGTCGGCGCCGTGGCGCCGGGCGTCGATAACGTTGGCCGTTGTCAGGCGGAAGGGGTCGACGGCGCCGTCGGGAACTGTGACAGCCCCGATCAGGTCGGGATTGACGCTCGGCTCGATGCGACGCGCCTCCTGAGGGTCGATGGCGCGGGCGTCGATGCCGGCCGCACAGCAGCTCTCGATGAATTTCTTCTGATAATCGAGGTCATCTTCGGGCAGGGTTATGAAAAGGCCTCCGGTGTCTTCGACACAGTGACGCGCTATGCGACGCAATATCATGTTCTCCTTGATACATTCACGGGCGCTCTCCTGGTCGGTGACGGCATAACGCGCTCCGCTGTGGAGCAGTCCGTGGTTTCGGCCGGTGGCGCCTGTGGTGATGTCAAACCGCTCGACGAGCAAAACCTTCAGACCGCGCATGGCGCAGTCACGAGCCGTTCCGGCGCCCGTGGCGCCGCCGCCGATGATTATCACATCATAGTGTTTGTCAAGTTTATTCATGGGGTCTGACTTTTATATAATGCCGGAGAATATGTTCAGTTTTTCAGGTTGTTATTGTGACAACAACGACTCAGGCCCGACGGTTTAATCAGGGACTGAGGCATCGCGTTTCGCATTGACGCCTATTCTATTTCGCAACAAAAGTAATAGTTTCGAGTCTAATATAAAAAGAAAGCGCGAATATTTTTTTATGTTATAAAACATATTTTCGTGTATAAAGCTATAAACCAGCTCTTTGCGCAGTTAAAAAAGTAACGCCGCCGGCTTTGGAGCAGCCTTTTGTGTCGTTTCATATAAAAATCGGAACTTCAGGTTTCGTATATAACAATTTGCTTCGTATATTTGCGAAAAGAAATATATCACGAATAACACAATCACAAACAGCACAATCACGCAATGACCAAGGACGAACGCCACTCGATGATCCTCGACAACCTGACACGCCACGAGCGCGTACAGGTCAGCGAACTTGCCGGTCTTCTCGAAGTTTCGGCCGTCACGATCAGAAAAGACCTTACTGAGCTTGAGAAAAACGGCAAACTCTACCGCAGCCACGGCCATGCCATCAAAATGGACCCCTACGCCTCGAACCGCACGGTCAACGAGAAAGAGAAACTCATGCCGTCGCAGAAAATCGCCATCGGCAACGCAGCCGCCAGACTAATCACACGCGACGACTCGATAATCATAGCCTCGGGGACGACCGTCCACGCTTTCGCCCGCTGCATCCGCCCGATCCACCGTCTGACGGTTATCTCGGCTTCGCTGCAGGTCAGCGAAATATTGTCGTCGAACCCCGACATCGAAATCCTTCAGCTCGGCGGAATACTGCGCCACTCGTCGCAGAGCGTTGTCGGCGAATACGCCAAACGCCCCTTCGACGACTGCGCTTGCTCGAAACTGTTTCTCGGAGTCGACGGCATCGACATTCCTTTCGGAATAACAACCACCGACATCCGCGAGGCCGAACTGAACAAGGTCATGATGCGCGCCGCCCAGAAAGTCATAGTTCTGGCCGACAGCTCGAAATTCAACCGACGCGGATTCAGCAAGATCGCCGACCTCGACGACGTTGACCTCATCATAACCGACGCCGGCATCTCGCCCGTTCTACGCAACAGCCTCGAAGAGCGCGGCATCGAGCTCATAATCGCCTGACGCGATTATATAATATAGGCCCTATAAGGCTTATAGGGCCTATAGGGCCTAATTCTTTTCAGTTTAATAGAACCGGGTGATTCCCATTATGCGGCGAACCTCTTCGAGAGTCTTCGCCGCGCGCTCGCGCGCCCTTTCGGCGCCCTGCTTCACTACACGGCCTATATATGCCTCGTCGTTCTGGAGATCGATGATGCGCTCGCGAATCGGCAGGGTGATCTTCAGAAGGTCTTCAGCCAGCTGCTTCTTCATGTCGCCGTAGCGGATAGAGCAGTCGGCGTATGCCTTTCGGTAGTGGTCGACTACTTCGGGAGCGCAGGCAAGCTCCATCAGCGAAAGCAGATTGGCCACATGATCGCTTATGGGCTGATTCGGTTCTTTTGGGCCTTCGTCGGTCACGGCGCGCATGACTTTCTTGCGGAGCGTCTTCTCGTCGTCGATGAGATAGATGCAGTTGCCTTCGCTCTTGCCCATCTTTCCCGAGCCGTCGAGACCGGGAACTTTCACGGGCTTGCCGCCGAAATCGAAATTCGTCGGCTCGGGGAACAGTTCGACGCCGTAGAACGAGTTGAAGCGGCGGGCGAAGCGGCGCGTCAGCTCGAGATGCTGCTCCTGGTCTTTGCCGACAGGCACTTTCGTGGCCTTCTGTATGAGGATGTCGACAGCCATAAGAGTCGGATAGGTCAGCAGGCCGGCGTTGACGCGCTTGTTGGTCTGATTGCCGATAATTTCAGATTCGATATTCTCGTCGGAAGCGTCTTTCGAGATTCCGAGCTGCTTGCGCGCCTTGTCCTTGAACGAGGCCGTGCGCATAAGCTCGCCGATGCCGACATGCATGTTCATAAGCAGATAAAGCTCCGGAATCTCGGGAACATCGCTCTGGACAAAGATTGTGGCTTTTTCAGGGTCGATACCGGCGGCGAGATACTCGGCAATGATATTATGGACATTGCTGTGGAGCATCTTCGGGTCGGGATGGGTAGTCAGAGCGTGGAGGTCGGCGATGAAGAACAGACAGTCGAAGTCGTTCTGCATCCTGACGAATTTACTCAGGGCGCCGAAGTAATTACCAAGATGAAGGTTTCCGGTTGCGCGTATGCCGCTTAGAACAATTTCTTTCATGAGACAGGAGTGTTTAGAGGGAGCAAAGATAATGAAAAATATCGCTACTGACAAAGCCTGCCGGCTCAGCGGAACGAAGCGACGACGCGGCGGCGTATGGCAAGCATGTTAAGCAGCGTTATAGCCATCATGGCGGCGAAGCCGACGGCAACGGTCGGCCAGACAGAAGCCGAGTCGGCGCCGAGGCTCTCGAGATCGGGGCGCCAGGCCAGATGGGCGGCGACGGCTATGGCGAGCGCCGCAACCACAACGGCGAGATTCACTGCCGCCACCATTATATAATAGCTGCGCGCTACCTGAGCCGGCGTGTAGCCGAGTTCCATCAGGCGGTGGAGCTTCTGTCGGTTCTTCTGGAGCAGAAGATAGATACTCAGAAGCAGGATGAAGAACGCCAGAGCGCTTATGACAGCTCCGACGGCCACGACAACCGTGGTCACGACTCCGAGAAAGAAAGCTGCGCGTCCGTTGTCGGCCTTGTCGCCGGCCGCCTCGTAGGAGTGGTCGTCGAGATAGGCTGTCGCCGTAGGGTCGCCGGCGCGGTTCAGCTCTATGATGAGGCGCGAGGGGGCAGCGGGAGGCTCTTCGGAAAAGCGCGCGTTGGCCCACGAGAGGAATTCCTCTGGCACTGCGATAGTGTTGAGCCGCTGCGAGAACCCGACAATGCGGGCATTGACCCATTCCTGACGTCCGTTGCCGCTCAGCGAAAGGCGCAGGGGCACCATCGACACCATTGCCTCGGAGATGCGCGGCATTCCGTGGGTCGAGGCATAGCCGAAGTTATAAAGCGTCAGATAGTCTTTGGAGATGACGACCGGCACGGGCTCGCTGCTGCCCGGCGTATAGCCCCACCCCGGCGGCACGACGTCGAAATAGTCGGTCGGGATAGATTCGAGAAACAGCGACGTCGAGAGTCCGCGGCCTGCGAAATCGAGCGACGCCGCCACATTGAATCCTGCGGCGGTGAAGCCCGCCACACGGCGCGTCCAGGGCTGCGCCTTGATGTCGGCGATCTCGGCGGCGGTGAAGTCGGTGGCGGCGGTCGAGCCTCCGAGGCTGCCGAGCCCTTCGACCTTCTTGCTGATTATGAGATAGTCGCGCGAGATAAAGGAATCCTCGCCCGAGGTTATGCAGCTGACATCGCGATAGAACTGCATGGCGGTCAGCACAATGGCAAGCCCCACGAGGTTCGCCAGGGCATATCCGACAAGCTGTCCGGCACTGACATTCCGGCGCAACAGCCGGTTGAGGGGATTCTTCATAAGGCAAGAGTTTTAATGAACGGCAACACAATCTTGTTACCGACACTGGTGGCGATGACGCCGGCACCCTGACTCTTCGCCTCGGCCTCGATCATGGCGGCTACGGCGGCATTGTTGCGGGCGTCGAGATGGCTGACGGGCTCGTCGATAAGGAGGAAGTCGAAAGGCTGGCAGAGCGCGCGGACAATCGCCACACGCTGCTGCTGGCCGACCGACAGGCGTCCGGCGAGCGAATCGGTCTTGGCGCCGACCTCGAGGGCGTCGAGCATACGGCGTATTTCGTCGCGGCTCTTGAAGCCGGTCAGCCGGTTCTTTATGTCGATATTCTCCATAACCGTCAGCTCCGGGAAAAGATGCATCTCCTGAGGCAGATAGGCAAGCGACCGCTGGCGCAGAGCACACCAGCGGGCTATCGTGAACGACCTGACGTCGGTGCCGTCGAAGAGGATTCGGCCGCGGTAGTCGGTGCGGGAGCCGTAGATGAAGCTGCAGAGGCTCGACTTGCCGGTACCGCTCTCGGCCTCGATAAGCCAGAACTGAGGTTTTTTAAAAGTCAGCTCGCGCAGCCAGACCTGCGAATGGCAGACAGGCGGTTCATTCTCGCTGCCCGAGAAAACCTCGGGCAGCGTATTCTCAAGGGTTATCTCCGAAACCATCTCCGGGTCAAAACATTGTCAGCAGAGCAACGAGCACCTTTTTGTCGGTGTTCTCGACCGTCAGAGTCATCTCGCCTTCATTGCCGTCGCCGCTGGCTACAATTTTCAGACCCATCGGATCTTTGCCACGTCCTAAAGCCGCCTTCACATCGGGAACGTCGACGCACAGGCCGGCATCATGCCCCTCGAAGGGCTGCACACCGACACCGCCGTCAGGCCTGGGCTCGAACGAGGCAACTGTCAGATAACCGTCGACAGCACCGTAATAGACGGTCATGTCAGACGAGACAGGCATCTTCCAGAGCGACGGGCCCACAGACTGACCGCCGCCGGCAGTGATTCCGTTGACCAGACCGAGAATCTGATCCATCTTGTCCTGCTTCAGATGAGCCATGACGATGAAATCAATGCCTTCAGGAGCCGATGCGAAAGCCTGAGCGGGCGTGAGACCGCCGCGCGGCCCGACAGCCGCCATCACCGTTCCGTCGAGGCTCTGGAGCATCGACACGGCCATACCCATCTGGGCGGTCTGAGTGGCGTTCAGAGCGTAGATCTGCGAGAAAACGTCCGACACAGTGCTCCAGGGAATTTTATCGGTCAGCCCCATTGCGGCGACAAGCATCGAACTCTTCGGAGCATACTGGAGAACCGAAGTGCTGATATCCTGAAGATAATCGGTCTTGTAGTCTGATCCGTCAGCGTTGACAGCCTTTGCGGTCAGATGAAGGGCATTTCCCTTGGCAGTCAGCTTTCCTGTTGTCCAGACCGTTTTGGCCTCATCCTTACCGCCGGCGACGAATCCGGCCGGCGACTGAACGGCAAAATTCATCAGACCGTCGCCGTCGAGAGCGTCGGTCACGGCCTCAACGTCGTTCATCGACCCGTTGGCCGCCTTCCTCTGCGCCTCCTTGACCATCTCGACTGCACGCGGGCCAACCACCGGCACGCCCCATGCGACACCGTCCTTGATCACATAATCATCGATGACAATATAGCCGTCGACAGTCTCGGCTTTCTTACCCGAAATCTTTTCAACAGCAGCGATAAAACCGCTCTCGGATTTCAGGGCGAACACTGCTAAAGGCTCGCTGTTGTCCATCATGAAAGCGTATATATTCTCGGCGTCAACCTCTTTGAGCATAGCGCCCATCTTCTTGTCGTCTTTGCCGAAAACAGGCTCAAGATCAGCCGGAACGACAACTTCGTCGCCCTCGAGCTTCATTCCGAGCTCGTTGCCGATCGTCATGAGGTTAATGCGGGCCACGGCTCTTGCCGACGACGGAATAGTCTCAAGCAGCTTGTTGCTGTTTGAACAGGAGCTGAACGACAGCACAAGCAGTAGCGCCGCGACAGCGGCGGCGAAGAAATTTCTCTTTGTCATTTCGATAATCGGTTTGGTTCTGACGCAAAGATAACAAGAACTCGCAAAAAAACGGCAAAATTTGGATAAATAA
>HF985604.1:61482-72798 GCA_000431215.1 Prevotella sp. CAG:1031 | reverse complement strand
CATAGGCAAAGGTCTTGAACCCTCGCCGATCCTAATGCCTGTGCGTCAGGGTAGGATATATTCATTCTCCGATATAGGTCGTGAGACGTTCAAAGGACTTCCCGAGATGTTCATTTCGTCAGGCGCGGTTCGATATAGCTGACTATCGCGGCGGGATCGGTGCATCCGATAACATATTGCCGGCCGCTCGTGAGTCCTATCAGGAAGCAATGGCTTCGGCTGCCGTAATAGCCGAAGTACGTCCCGATCATTATGTCGCTGAAATAGCCCCAGTAGCCGAACAGTCCGCCACTGCCGCAGAGTCTCAGTCCGCCCGCCGAGGGATAGCACGTGTCGACCGACGCAATCTCGCCGTATGAGAAATATCTGGGTCGCGAGATAAGTCTATTAAGCACTATGCCCGACTGATTCGCTTCAACGGAAACGGGACAATAATAGAGTCCCGAAATAATCGCAACCCCCAATATTACGCAGAATATGACAAGCCTGTCGGTTTCGCCGACAAGCGAGACTATGCCGACAGCGCTGAGAAGCAGAACAGCCGCCGTAATAACTATTGAATATGTGCTGAATTTTACCCGGTTTTTCATATTTATGGTTTTTAATCGTTTTCTTCAAGCATAAAAATTTTCTCTACCGGCTTGCCGAAAAAGCGGCTTATTTTCAGAGCCAGCGGTGTTGACGGAAGAAACCGTTTTTTCTCGATCGCGACAATAGTCTGGCGGCTCACACCGACGGCGTCGGCAAGCTGCTGCTGAGTTATATTCATCTCAGCGCGTTCAATCTTTATTCGGTTATTCATTGTCGCTCAGCTTATTATAACGACGCATCTCCAACTTGAAGTTGCAGACGAAAACAATCGGAAACAGCCCGAGATTAATAAATGCAAACCAAACGAACGCTATGCCATTTATAGCGATAGTACATGCAACAAGCAGTATAACATAGACGTACAGCGAATTCAGAAGCGACGCCAGTCTGATTGACCGCGTCATCTCATCCTCGTTGCGCTCTTTTGAGCACACGATAAAGAGCGCCCCGAGAGCGATGCTGATAATTACAGTGTCGTTGACAACGGGTTCGGCAACGCCTGTCAGAGACAGAACTCCGAAACAGATCAGAGCTCCCGTTATTAGAGCGGGGATGAACAGAATCCATCCGATGAGCTGAAATTGATGAGGGAAAAGGAGATTTTTCATATATCTGAAATATTTGATGGCAAAGGTAAATAATATTTTTCATATTGACAAGTTTGCTTTACATTTTGTTCAGTTTTCTTGACGCACTTCAGTTATCATCACACCGACTTAGGCGCTATATACATGTAAAGCTGCGGTTTTTCAGCGGTTTTTCATTAATTTTGCAACCGCTTTCAATTTATCAAGTATTATGAGTAACCTTTGTGACGAAATCAAGCGGCGACGCACATTCGCCATCATCTCCCACCCCGATGCCGGTAAGACAACCCTGACCGAGAAACTGCTTCTTTTCGGCGGCGCAATCCATGTAGCCGGCGCCGTCAAGAGCAACAAGATCAAGAAGACGGCAACGAGCGACTGGATGGAGATCGAAAAGCAAAGGGGAATCTCGGTCGCCACTTCAGTAATGGGCTTCAACTACGGCGACTACAAGATAAACATCCTCGACACACCGGGCCATCAGGACTTTGCCGAAGACACCTACCGCACGCTGACAGCCGTCGACTCGGTCATCATCGTTGTCGACGTGGCCAAAGGTGTCGAGCAGCAGACCCGCAAACTCATGGAAGTGTGCCGTATGCGCAACACTCCGGTGATTATCTTCGTCAATAAGCTCGACCGCGAGGGGCGCAACCCGTTCGACATTCTCGACGAACTCGAAAGCGAACTGAAAATCGGCGTACGTCCGCTGTCGTGGCCTATCAATATAGGCGCCAAGTTCAAAGGCGTCTACAACATCTATGAGCATACCCTCGACCTCTTCAAGCCCGACAAGCAGAAGGTTTCGGAACGCCATGAGATCAGCGACATAAACGATCCGCGCATCGACGCCGAAGTCGGCGAGGCCGATGCCGCCCAGCTCCGCGAAGACCTTGAGCTCATCGAGGGGGTATATCCCGAGTTCGACAAAGAGGAATATCTGCGCGGTCGTCTGGCTCCGGTTTTCTTCGGGTCGGCGCTCAACACATTCGGTGTCAAGGAACTGCTCGACTGCTTCGTAGAGATAGCCCCGCAACCGCGTGCCGTCGAAGCCGAAGAGCGCACCGTCGAGCCTCAGGAAGAGGCTTTCAGCGGCTTCGTGTTCAAGATCCACGCCAACATGGATCCGAACCACCGCAGCTGCATAGCCTTTGTGAAAGTTTGCTCGGGCACGTTTGAAAGGAACGCCCCATATCGCCACGTGCGTCAGAACAAACTTATGAAATTCGCTGCCCCGACAGCTTTCATGGCCCAGAAAAAGAATATCGTCGACGAAGCTTTTCCGGGCGACATCGTCGGACTGCCCGACAACGGCAACTTCAAGATCGGCGACACCCTGACTTCAGGCGAACAGCTCCACTTCAAAGGCCTGCCGAGCTTCTCGCCCGAAATGTTCAAATATATCGAGAACACCGACCCCATGAAAGCCAAGCAGCTCGACAAAGGCATTCAGCAGCTTATGGACGAAGGTGTTGCTCAGCTCTTCACCAACACCTTCAACGGCCGCAAGATTATCGGCACTGTCGGTCAGCTTCAGTTCGAGGTCATCCAATACCGTCTGCTCCACGAATACGGGGCCAACTGCCGCTGGGAACCACTGTCGCTCTACAAGGCCTGCTGGATCGAAAGCGACGATCAGGAAGCCCTCGAAGCCTTCAAGCGCCGCAAACATCAGTTCATGGCCATTGACCGCGAAGGGCGCGACGTCTTTCTCGCCGACTCAAACTACGTCCTGACCATGGCCCAGCAAGACTTTCCCAAGCTGAAGTTCCATTTTACATCAGAGTTCTGACCCCGTAATCCCGCACAAGGCAAACGCCCCATCCTACACACATTAAGCGCCAAAAAACTACACTTTGTGCGACTATCGGGCTACGTGGATATTTACAAATTGGGGCAAAACAGAACTGATAATTATTGATGAATCGCCCGACTGAATAGCAGCCGCATAAATCGGGCGTACTATTCAATCTCTTTAGGTGGTTCTTGACCTTTGATATAATCAGAAGCCTTGGCCGAGGAAATGACAGTTCTTCCAAGTTTAGACTCCAGTTCTGTTCGAGCCACTTTCGCAACATTTCCACCACTTTTGGCAACATTGATATGCTGTCCGAGAGTTTCTGGATTCTGCTGTCTGGATATTTCCGTAGTGGATGCCTCGGCAAGTGTGTTGAGGGCGAGCTCGATGTTTGTCATATTATCTCGCAGAGATTCCTTTTTCAAACCTTTGAGGTCTTTATACTCTCTGGTTCTCATACCGCTCCATTGCCGGGTAATGAAATCAGTAAGCAATCCATATTTGCTATCATCGAGACCTCCGCGTTTCCATTCGTCGGTAAGCATCTTCCTGACTTCGATACCGCGAAGACGCTGGTTAATCCATTCTTCGGAATAACCAATACGACGATAATCGGTCACAGCTTGTTCTATAGAGAGTTCCGGGTCTTGCATCTGGTCAAGACGTGTGGCGGCGACCTGTGCCATCCATTGCTTGAATGGTTCGGCTTTCGGCGAGGGAATGGACTGAATAATACGAAACAGCCCCTTGGGATCGGCCGCCATTGCCTTGCGTCTTTTACCATCGGCTCCTATCATTGGAACAAGGGTACAAATTGTACCCCAGTTGCTGTTAAGCTCAGGGTCTCGAGACCGCATTTTCTTTATATACTGCTTTGGATCAACGCTATCAGTAAGCACAACCACTACATCGACGACCGAAAAATACCATTCCTCCTTGTCGCTGTCCCATATAGTTCTGACCTTATGGTCATTAAAAATTTGTATTTGGTTCTTCTGTGACATTATCCTTAAAATATAGACCTTTATATGCTTTGTATCGACTTGACCCTATACCCGACCGAGATAATCACATCAAGATTGTAGTAGTCAGAGCCAGATGGCGATCTGATAGGTGATGACGGCGGCGAGCCACGCCACAGCGGTGTTGTAAACTACCGAGAACAGGCCGTAGCCCCAGTGGCCGGTTTCCTTTACGATGGCCACGAGGGTAGCCATGCAGGGGAAATACAGCAGCACGAACACCATAAAGGCCAATGCCGAAGCCGATGTGAAGTCGGGCTTGCCGGTTACAGGATTCGGTGCCTTGATACGTTCAGATAGTTTCGATTCGGCAACTTCCTCGTCACCCGTATAAAGCACTCCGAGACTCGACACGACTATCTCTTTTGCCGGAATTCCGGCAAGCACGGCAACAGTGGCGCGCCAGTGGAATCCTGCCGGCTCCATAACCGGATTTACAGCCTTTCCGGCCATTTCGAGGTAAGAGTCGCGCGAGGTGTCAATCCGGCCCTCGTCGATCTGTTCGGCCTCAAACGAGGGTGTCGAGGCCTGTTCGTCGTGAAGAGGGAAATAGTTCAACGCCCAGACGATTATCGAGGCTACCAGAATAACGCCGCCCATCTTGCGCAGATACTGCTCCCCCTTGGCCCACATATGGCGGCACGACGCCTTGAAGGTCGGAAGGCGGTAAGGGGGCAGCTCCATGACAAATGGAGTCTCGTCGGCTTTGAAGTAGAACCGGCGCAACATTCTGGCAGTCAGCACCGCCACGAGTATGCCCAATATATATAGCGACATAAAGGCAAGAGTGGCATGGTCAGGAAAAAACGCACCGATAAGGAGCACATAGATAGGCACTCGGGCCGAGCACGACATGAACGGGTTTATAAGAATCGTTATCAGGCGGCTCGAACGGCTCTCGATCGAGCGCGTCGACATTATGGCCGGCACATTGCATCCGAAGCCCATGACAAGAGGTATGAAGCTTTTTCCATGGATTCCCATGCGGTGCATGACCTTGTCCATGATGAATGCCGCGCGCGCCATATAGCCCGAGTCTTCGAGAAACGACAGGCAGAAGTAGAGGATGAGTATATTCGGTAGGAAAACGATAACGCCGCCCACACCGCCGATGATGCCGTCGCCGATGAGATCTTTGAGAGGCCCGTCGGGCATATACTGCTCGACCAGCGAGCCGAGCCAGCCGACGGCCGCCTCGATCCAGTCCATAGGATACTGGCCGACACTGAACGTGGCCCAGAAAATGAATGCCATTATGGCGAGAAAAATCGGGAATCCGAACAGGCGGTTGGTTACGATGGCATCGAGCACGCGGGTTGTGTCGGCCGAGTCTACCGGATTCTGCTCCATAGTCTCGGCGAGCGCGCCTGAAATGAATCCATAGCTTTCTCCGGCAATCAGCGATGAGACATCCTCGCCCGGAAACACCTCGGCGAGACGTTCGACCTCACGGTCGCGCAGCTCGAAAATCTCTTTTGCGTCTTTTGTGCCTTCGACAAGACTCTCGACCTCCTTGTCGTTCTCAAGCAACTTTATCGCCATATAACGCGGCGAAAACCTCGGCCGCAGATCGGGGTCGGCTTTCAGGGCGCGGTTCAGAACACCGACACTCTGTTCAAGCTCCTTGCCGAGAGTGACATGGACATGGCGAACCACGGCATGACGGTCTTCAGCAACAGCGATAACAGCGTCGAAAAGCTGTCGGATTCCCTCTCCGGTGCGCGCCACTGTCGGAACTATCGGCACTCCGATCATCTCGCTCAGTTTCTTGTAGTCGAGCGATATTCCTTTCTGTTTGAGCTCATCGAACATATTGAGCGCGATAACCATCGGCCGGTTCATGTTGATCAGCTCTGTGGTCAGATAGAGATTGCGCTCGAGATTTGTGGCATCGACAATATTGACGATGACATCGGGCTCATTATCGCGCAGATATTTGCGGACATATAGTTCTTCGGGCGAATAACAGGCCAGCGAATAGGTTCCCGGAAGATCGACAATGCGGAATGTGACATCGTCCTGACGGAATGTTCCTGTTTTGGCATCGACAGTGACACCGCTGTAGTTGCCTACGTGCTCTCTGGCTCCCGACGCCACATTGAACAGCGAAGTTTTTCCGCAGTTCGGATTGCCGATAAGAGCGACATTGATTGCCGAAAGATGGCCCGGGGCGAGAGGAATTTCATAGGCAGCCTGATCGTTGTCGGGACGCGGGTGTCCCTGCGAGTCAACTTCGGCTACGACAACCTGAGCTGCTTCAGAGCGTCGCAACGACACTTCATAGCCCATCAGGGAGTATTTCACAGGGTCGTTGAGGGGAGCCTGAAGCATATCCTTGACTGTTCGTCCCTTGACAAACCCCATCTCTATCATACGTTTACGGAATGCGCCGTGACCAAGCACTTTCACGACAACGGCCGACTGGCCCGGCTTAAGATCGGATAGTCTCATATTCTCGCTTAATTCTATGCAAAATTAGCGAATATGTATGAACTGCGAAATACTCAGAGCAGAGTATTTTTTACAATAAAAGCTGCCGGCCTCATGCGTGGGTCTGCAACTCCGTCCGAAGGAAAGGAGCCGTAGGAGATTCTCCGGTCGCAATAGCCTCGGGAGTGCCCGTCGCTATGATTCTTCCGCCGTTCTTACCGCCGCCCGGCCCCATGTCGACAATATAGTCGGCACTCTTGATGACATCGAGATTATGTTCGATGACAACGACCGTATTGCCGCGGTCGACAAGTCGGTTCAGAACAGTCATGAGTGTGGAAATGTCGTCGAAGTGCAAGCCTGTTGTCGGTTCATCGAGAATGAAGAGAGTGCGCCCGGTATCGCGTTTGGCGAGTTCGGTAGCGAGTTTCACGCGCTGGTTCTCGCCCCCCGAGAGCGTCGACGACGGCTGCCCGAGCTTTATATAGCCGAGGCCGATCTCCTGCATGACCTTGATTTTATGAAGAATCGAAGGCATATTGGCAAAGAATTCGACTGCCTGGTTAATTGTCATATCGAGCACATCGGCTATCGACTTGCCTTTAAACCTCACTTCGAGCGTCTCGCGGTTATAGCGCTTGCCGTGACAGGTCTCGCATGGCACAAGCACGTCGGGGAGAAAGTTCATCTCGATCGTACGGTAGCCGTTGCCGGAACAGGTCTCGCATCGGCCTCCCGCTATATTGAACGAGAAGCGTCCGGGCTTGTAGCCGCGCACACGTGATTCGGGAAGCCCCACAAAGAGATTCCTGATGTCGGTGAACACTCCGGTGTATGTCGCCGGATTCGAGCGCGGCGACTTGCCCAAAGGTGTCTGGTCGACGGTGACGACCTTGTCGATATTCTCGAGCCCGCGTATCTCGCCGTAGGGAAGCGGCTCGGTCTGAGAGCGATAGAACCGACGCGACAGAATGGGCTGCAGGGTTCCGTTGATCAACGATGACTTGCCGCTGCCGCTCACTCCGGCCACGACGGTCAGAGTTGCGAGCGGAATGCGGAGATCGACGCCCTGAAGATTATGTCCGGCCGCTCCGATGAGTTCGAGAAAGCGGCCGTTACCCGGCCGACGCACCGGTGGCACGGCGATCTCGCGCCGCCCGGTCAGATAATCGGCGGTCAGTGTCGACGTCCGCAGCATCTCTTCCGGCGTTCCGCTGAAAACAACGTTTCCGCCTTTGCGTCCGGCTCCAGGGCCTATATCGACAATATAGTCGGCGTCAAGCATCATGTCTTTGTCGTGTTCGACCACGATGACCGAGTTTCCGGCATCGCGAAGACGCTTGAGCGAATCGATAAGACGGCGGTTGTCGCGCTGGTGAAGTCCGATACTCGGCTCGTCGAGAATATAAAGCACGTTGACAAGCTCGCTCCCGAGCTGTGTGGCAAGCCTTATGCGCTGGCTCTCACCGCCCGACAGCGTTGCCGAATTGCGGTCGAGCGAAAGATATTCGAGACCTACGTCGACCATGAACCGCAACCGGGTGCGTATCTCCTTTAGAATCTCATGCGCCACAATGCGCGAGGTGGGCGGCAGGCGGTCTTCGACATTTTCTGCCCATTCGAGCAGATCGCCGATGTCGAGACGTGTCAGTTCGGCGATATTCTTGCCGTCGATAAAAAAATGAAGAGCTTCGCGGTTAAGGCGTGCGCCGCAACACTCAGGACACACGGCGCGCGAAAACCACTGTCCGCTCCACTTGCGCGCCGCACGTCCGCTGTCTTCGTCCTGAAGCGATTCGATATATTTCACAAGTCCTTCGTAGGTCTGGAAATAATTCGAAGTCGAAAGAGTGTCGTTTTTCAGCACAAGGCGTTCGGTGGTGCCGTTGAGAATATCGCTCAGAGCTTCATCAGGGAGATCGACCACTGGAGTGTCGAGCGTGCAGCCGTATTTTTCGCATATAGCCGCCACCTGCCAGAACACCATCACATTGCGATATTTACCGAGCGGCAGTATCGCTCCCTCTCGAATCGACAATTTCGGATTGGGAATGATCTTCTCGCGGTCGACGATATTGACCGTGCCGAGCCCTTTGCAGCACGGGCAGGCTCCCTGAGGCGAATTGAACGAAAAATTATGGGGCGCAGGCTCGCGGTATGAGATTCCGCTGACGGGATCCATCAGCTGCTGACTGTAATGGGCCACACTGTCGTTGTCGACATCGACAACCATAAGCGTCTTGTCGCCCTGACGCAGGGCGTTGTCGACGGTGTCGGTAAGCCGCTCGCGGTCTTTCGACGAAACCTTGAGGCGGTCGACAACGAGTTCTATAGAATGGTTGCGATAGCGGTCGAGCTTCATTCCGAGCGTTATCTCGCGCAGTTCTCCGTCGACCCTCACGCGCAGATAGCCTTTCTTACGCAGATTCTCGAACAACTCTTTATAATGACCCTTTCGGTTCACCACGAGAGGCGCAAGCACGTAGATAGGCCGGCCGTCGTATTTGTCGAGAATAAGATCTACAATCTTATCGCGCGTATATTTCACCATAGGCTCGCCCGACAGATAGCTCACGGCCGTAGCAGTGCGCGCGTAGAGCAGGCGCAGAAAGTCGTAGATCTCGGTTGTTGTGCCAATAGTGCTCCGGGGATTGCGGTTTATCGTTTTCTGCTCGATGGCGATAACCGGACTTAGTCCTGTGATCGAATCGACATCCGGACGCTCGAGATTGCCGAGCATATTCCGGGCATATGAAGCGAAAGTCTCGATGTAGCGGCGCTGTCCTTCAGCAAAAATCGTGTCGAAGGCAAGCGACGATTTGCCGCTGCCGCTGAGGCCGGTAATAACAACGAGGCGGTTATGGGGAATGGTGACGTCGATATTGCGCAGGTTATGGACGCGCGCTCCTTCGACCACGAGTTGAGGCTCGCTCACTTTTTGATCCATCGGTGGTTATAGACGTGTTTATGCTGATGCGAACGGCTCATCGAGTCGTCGGTGGGAATCTTGACGACATATTTCTTGCCGTCGGGATTCGGGAGTTTGTCGGAGCGTATCCAGGGGTTATATTCGCGAAGAATCATGTAGTTTATTTTCCTTGCCTTGGCCCATTCGGCCCAGCTGTCGACAGCTGTCGATACCTCGATCTTGCGAAATTCCAGAGGCTGATAGAGCTGGTCGGCCGTCAGCGAGAAACCGTAGTGGGCAGGATTCTCCATAATGACCTTGGCAGCCAGAAGGCGGTAGATATAGCGCATTGTCTCGTTGGGGAGCCAGAGGTCATAGGCCGACGACGCGCCCTGCCCCGTCTGCTCGCGCGAGATGCGCCCCATACCGGCATTGTAGCTTGCCGCCACACTTTCCCACGACCCGTATTTGTCGAAGGCTTTATTCAGATATTTGCAGGCCGCCTCGGTCGACTTTTCCGGATCGAAACGCTCGTCGACATCAGCCGTTACCTCAAGTCCGAAATCGCGGCCTGTCGACGGCATGAACTGCCATAGTCCGGCGGCCTTTGCCGGCGAAACGGCTCTCGGATCGAGCGTGCTCTCTATACAGGCCAGATAAAGCAGATCTTCGGGCACTCCGTTCTTCTTCAATATCGGCGCCATTACGGGGAAATAGCGGTTTGCGCGCTTGATCTGAAGCAGCGTATTCCCGTGTGTATAGGCCATCGAGGTCAGCTCACGGTCGAGCCGCTCGAAACGGTCGGTACGGTCAAGGTCGACTCTCTGTCCGGCGAACGTCATCTTCGACGGAATTTCGGGGTTGTATACCACGCTGAAATGCGGGTTCTCGGCGCTCAGTGTCAGCGCTGACGCGAGTATGGCAAGACAAATAAATCTGTTCATATACATAATATCATTAAACGGCGCGGCGCGCCGCCTGGTTCAGGAACTACTTGTAGTCAACGATGTTTATGTCGCCGCTGAGATCATATTTTTTGCCGTCGGCGCCTGTGGCTTTGATGACATAATAATAGACACCGGCCGGAACGAGTTTACCTCCCATCTTTCCGTCCCATCCCTGCGACGGATCGGTAAGAGTGATGATTTTTTTGCCCCAGCGGTTGAAGATCGTGCATGAGAATGACGTTATCGAGCGATATGCCACCTTCCATTCGTCGTTGACCCCTTCGCTGGCTCCGGGAGAGAACGCGTTGGGACACAGCAGCTGAGATTCGCCGATGCTGACCTCGAAAGTCTGGCTCGTGAACTCGCATGATCCGGCCGCATTAGCGCATACGAAGCGAACGTAAGTCGTGCCGAGCTCGTCGAACGTAAAAGTGAAGTCGGTCGAAGCCTCGCGATAGGTGATGTCAGCGAAATCTTCGGTTGTCGACATCTGCCATTCGGTGAAAATCGCCGCGTCGGTCACTGCCGCCTTGAACTCCACAACTGCCGGTGCGGAACCTCCGAGAGCTTCGGGATCGTCACCGTTGTTGATCTTGTTGTCCGATTCGTCGGGATCGGTGCGTCGGGCAGTCGCCACGGCGTCGACAGCCGTAGGCTCGACTGTCGGAGAAGTAACCGAGACCGGAGCGCCCCACTGCTTAAGGAACCGATCGCCTTCGAGAGTGAATTCCGTGGCGCAATACGACGCCGCCACACGTATTGTTCCGTCGGCATCGGATAGCGTCACCGACGCAGCCTGCGGATTGTAGACCCCCGACTCTTCGTCATAGGCCAGCGTGTTATAAGTCATTGTCAACTCGCGCGACAGCTCGAGACGGCGCCCGTTGATGTCGTAATAAGGGATAATGCCGGCCGAGCCGTCGACAATCAGCGACGCTGTGCCGCAGTCCTGTTCGTCGGCCGCACGGAGTCCGTTAAGGCTCAGAACATAGCGCGAGTAGTCGACGAGCCAGAAATATGTCCGGCGGCCGCC
>HF985604.1:33545-61378 GCA_000431215.1 Prevotella sp. CAG:1031 | reverse complement strand
ATCGGTTCGGCGTAGCCGCCGCCGAGGGTGCTGAAACGCTGCCATGAGACCTGCCCCCCCGGCGAGTCGGCATGATAAACGATCTGAAGCCCGGCGACACCGTCGGCCACATAGACAGCATTCAGCCCCGACGAGGAGGGCGCGTCTGCCTCAAGAACCGGCCGCGTGGCCGACACGAAAGATATGGAACCGCCGCGGGCAGCCAGAGCAACCGCCATAACGGCGCAAAGAATCAGTCCTCTCATAATCTTGCAAAGATAATAAAAACCCTCCGAAATCCATTGCAGCCTTCCCGAATTATGAAAAAGGTTTTATGCGAAATAATCCGTTGAAGCCTCGGAACAATTTAAAAACGACACATTATTAGCCATAATTATCAAACATATTTGGAATTTTAGATTTTTTATTTTACCTTTGCAATATAACACCAATTTAATCACTTCTATGAAACATTCCCTACTAATTATTATGGCTGTTCTGTCTTCGATTACTATGCCGGCCGTAGAGCGCTCCGCTCGACCGACGGGCAAAAATATCAGGCAGTTCAATGCGGCAGGCCACGCCTCGACCCAGCGGCGCGCCCCTCTGCTACGGATGCCGGCCGAAGCTCCGGCAAATGCCGTGGAAGTACCTTTCACACATATTTTGGGCAAAGGATGCCCGGAAGCCGCCAACTACACCGAAATAAACTCCAACGGCGACAACCGTAAATGGATCTACACCACATCGAACGGATATGCCGCCCTGATGGTGCCGAACGACCCCAATGTCGACGCCAACGACGACTGGCTCATCACCGTGCCCGTCCACATCAAGCCCGGCAACTATGTTCTCTCTTTCGAGGTCGGCATTATGGGTTCGGGAACACCTAACGTCGAGCTCGCGGCTAAGATGGGTACTGCCCCGACTGTGGCCGGCATGACAGTCGAGATTGCTCCGCGCACGGTCTATAAAGAGAAGGATTTCGTCAAACAGGAGTTCAACGTCGCCGTCGGAGAAGAGAATTATTATTATTTCGGATTCCACGGCACAACGAAAAAAGATCAGAAAGGAACGATCAAACTGCGCAATGTCGGTGTGCGCGAAGGCTCGGTAACGCCCCCGGTAGTTGTCGATCCGCCAGCCGCCGGCACTCTGACGTGGACTCTCGCCCCCAAGGGGGAGCTCAAAGCTACAGTTGTCTACACCGCTCCGACTAAGACCAGAAGCGGTGCCGACCTTGCCGAGATAACCAAGGTGGAGATCACCTCGCGCTGGGGCGTCGATAAGTTCACTTACGACAATGTCAAACCGGGGCAGGTTATAACACTCGAGAATGTCGAGATGTATGCCGGCATAAACAACCGGTTCACCGGAGTGGCGTATGTCGGCGACAAAGCCGGCGATATGGTCGAGCACAAGAGTATATTCTGCGGACCCGACACACCGCTGGCTCCCGGCGACGTGCGCCTGAATGTATCCGACGACTATAAGAAGGCCACCCTTTCGTGGACGGCGCCCGGCGAAGTCGGCGAAAACGGCGGATATGTCGACACCGATAATCTCACATATTATATTTTCGATGCCTTCGGCAACTACTACGATCCCGCTGTCGCCACAACCGGAGAGACCTCTTATGAGTTCGATTATTCCGATCTTACCGGTCAGGATTTCTTCGCCTATCAGGTAACAGCCGGCTTCGGTGAGAGATATTCGCTCGACACCTCGTCGAATATCGCCACCGTCGGACAACCCGGCGCACTTCCATTCACTGAATCATTCACCGACGGCCGCTACGACGGTTTATGGCTGATCGACCCGGCCACTACAGGTTCATCGACACAGATGTACGGCACTGTCGACGATGACTATTTCGCTTCGCTGATCGACCCCGACGACCCCGATGCGCCTACACCGCTGACATCCCACGACGGCGACAACGGCTTCTATTACTGGCTGCCGGTTGAGAAAGACGCAATGTTCGGGCTCGTCAGTCTGCGCGCCGACATCTCGCAAGCCTCTGAGCCAGTTCTTGAATTCTGGTATCAGGGACAAGGAAGCACAATAGACGTTCTCGCTGCCGGAGGCACCAAAGCGCTTGCCGTCATAAAGACAATTGATCTGCAGGCAGCCCCGACAACCCGATGGACGCAGGCACGCATTCCGCTCGACGCTCTCAAAGCCGACGGAGCGGTGCAGTTTGAGCTTCGCCTGACCGCCACACACAACGACGATGACCACACATGGAGCGTTCCATTCGACAATATCCGTGTGCGCGACCTCGCCGCCTGCGAACTGCGCATCGTCAGCGCCTCATGTCCCGAATTATCGGTGCCCGGCGATAAACTGTCAATGAAAGCCCATATCGAGAATCTCGGAACAGAAACCGCCGGATCGGCCAAAGTCCAACTGAAAGTCAACGGCAACATTATCGAGACTGTCGAGCTCGGCGACCTCCCCGCCAACGCCTTCGGAGATGCCGCTTTCGAATATACAGTTCCTCTCGACGCACCCGACAGACTGACAGTAGCGATCGAAGCTGTAACCGACGGCGAAGCCACACCTGCCGACAATATTGCCGTATTCGACGTGACAGTCAGGCGCAAACCCTTCGCAGCCCCCACAGGACTTACCGCGACTGCCGACGGGCGCAATGTCGCTTTGGCCTGGGACGAACCTGTCAACGAACTTGGTAAGACCACTGTCGTCACCGATGATTTCGAAAGCGAAGACTACACTCCGATGTCTATCAGCGGCGCCGGAGAATGGACTGTCTACGACGGCGACGGACTTCGCACCTACAACGTGTTCCGCGAATACAACAACCCGTATCAGACAGCCCCGATGGCCTTCCAGCTCTTCAACCGCGAAATCGCGGAAGTGCCCGAAAGCTACTACCTCGATGCCGAGCCCTACAGCGGCGACTCGTTCATGATGGGCGTAAGCGGTGCCGAAGGCCAGAACGACAACTGGCTAATCTCGCCCGCCCTGTCGGCCAAAGCACAGACTGTAAAATTCATGGCCAAGAGCTTCACTGTCGCGTGGCCCGAGACTTTCAGGGTGTTCTATTCGACAACAGGCAACAGGCATGAGGACTTCGTGAATGAAGTGACCGCAGTCAATGGTCTCCCGGAAAACCGCGAGGTTCCCGAAGACTGGACTGAATTCTCTTTCACTCTTCCCGAAGGGGCTACATACTTCGCCATCAACCACGACAGCTACGACACACTGGCTCTCTTCGTCGATGACGTTACCTATGAGCCTGCGCCCGAGATTCCCGCCGACCTCGCTATCGAAGGATACCACATTTTCCGCGACGGCGTTCAACTGACCGACAAGCCCGTTGCAGCGCTCTCATTCATCGACTCACCGCTCGCCGATGACGCACCCGACGGCTCATACTCTTTCAGCTACACGGTAGTGCCGGTCTACAACTACGGCCCGGGCGCTGTCAGCGAAGCCGCCACTGTCAGCCTCACGCTTGCCGGTCTCAGCGAAAATATCTCCATCCCGACAGCCGCACCGGCCTATTACGACCTCATGGGGCGCCGTATCAGCAAACCTGAATCGGGAATTTTCATCAGCATAACCGACGGCAAAGCCGAAAAAGTTGTCGTCGACTGAACTCTTCATTTATCATACCGGGGCCGCGCTCTTCTACGGGCGCGGCCCTTTTTTACCTGGCAGATAAAAAATAACCGCCATACTGTCACCTTCCTGCAGGAGCGTGCGTCATATTTATGACAACTAAAGCCCGAATGAAAGCAATAATCACTTCTCTGGCAGCCACGCTCTGCCCACTTTTCGCAATGTCTCAGACAGAACCGGCCGACACGGTTTCGGCTCATGAATTGCATGAGGTTGTAATTCAGGCACCGAAGGTTATCCGAAAGGCCGATATGGATGTCTACCATCCGTCGAAAAGCACCGTCGAAAATTCCAGAAACGGAATGCAGCTTCTCAACAACCTCATGATTCCTGCCCTTGCAGTCAACGATGCGCTCGGAACCATCCAGGCGTCGGGAGAATCTGTCCAGGTGCGCATAAACGGCCGTGAATCGACGATCGAACAAGTAAGGGCACTCTTGCCCGAGACAATCAGACGGGTTGAATGGATCGACAATCCGGGACTGCGCTACGGCGCAGCGAACCACGTAGTGAATTTCATTGTGGCAAACCCGACGGCGGGTGGATCGCTGATGACCTCGGCGAGGCCGGTACTCAACGTCGCATGGGGAAACTATATGGCCGACGTCAAACTCAACAATGGCAGATCGCAATGGGAGGCCGGTGCCAATTTCAAGCTGACAAATAAAATCAGAACCTACCGCGATTATAGCGAGACATTCACCTATCCCGACGGCACCTCTCTGACCCGCGACGAAACACCGCGCGGCGGCTCGCTCGACAACAGTTCTCTGGGCGCATGGATTTCCTATAACTATGTGAAGCCCGACACCACGGTTTTCATCGCCGAGATAAACCTGAACCGGAATCTGACAGACAAATGGCTATACCGGGGAATTCTCAAACTCAGCGACGGCTCTGACGACATTCTGCTAACCGATTCTCACGGCAACAAGGGCCAGACTCCATCTCTGTCGCTTTATCTGCACCAGTCTATTGGACACGGACAGATGATCATAGCCAATTTCAGCGGCTCATTCTATTTCGGCCGCTCATACTCCGACTATCAGGAGCGGCTTAACGACGCGACAGAATATCTGACCGACATCCACACCAATATCCGGGACCGCAACCAGGCCTACGCATTAGAGACCGACTATATCCGAAACTGGCGTAACGGGCGCCTCACTGCCGGAGCGTCATACACCGCCAACCGCAACCGCTCGAAATACGAGAGTCTCGGCGGGGAGCTGTTCCACCAGCGGCAGGACAAGGTCTATCTCTTCGCCGAATATTTCCACCGTTTCGGAAAATGGACCGCTACCGCCGGAATGGGTGTTCAATATACCGACTTCCTTTTCATCGAATCGAACCGCGGAACCCATTCCTGGAACCCTCGTCCACAGGCGACTGTCACTTATTCGCTGAATGCGAACCACAACTTCAGGCTCAATTTCACGTCATGGCAGTCCACCCCTTCGCTTGCCGAAACAAATATCGTTCCCCAGCAGCTCGACAGCTTCCAGTGGCGCGTCGGCAACCAGAATCTTAAAACATCGAGCTCATATATGCTCACATTACGCTACGGATTCAATCTGCCGCGCCTCAGCGGCACGCTCGGCGTCCGCGCCTTCACCTCGCCCGACGCCATCACTCCCCTGCTCTACTGGCAAGACGACCGTCTCATAACCACCTACGAGAACAGCCGCGGACTGCAGAACATCTGTTTTTTCTTAGCTCCCGAGATTGAGATTATACCCGACTGGTTTTCTGCAAGCGCATACCTTATGTTTACAACCGAACGGATGCGAGGTTCCGGCTATACCCACTACAACCACGCCTGGAGCGGAAATGCACAGATTCAGTTAATGCACTGGGGAGTTGCTCTCACTGCTCAGTATCAGCGCTCTCAGCGCGACCTCTGGGGCGAAACGATTTCTTGGGGCGAAGATGTTTCCGTCATAGACCTCTCTTATAACCGGAAAGGATGGCAATTCGGAGCAGGCATACTTATGCCTTTCGGCCGATATGATCAGGGCAGCAAATCACTCAACAGATGGAACCGCAACGAGCAGCACATGCGGCTCAATATGCGCATGCCATATGTCACGATAGCCTACAACTTCCAGTGGGGACGCCAGAAACGCAGAGCGCAGAAGATTGTCGACATCGACGCCAGCGCCGACCGTTCGAAAGCCGGCGGCCGATAATCTACTTTCTGCTTTTGCGCGAATATTTTGCCTTGACTATCTCATAGGCGCGACTGACAAGGCCGAGGATTTCGGAATCGGGCAGATCACCGTTCAGATTGAGCTGAAGCCAATGGCGCGGACTGAGATTCACCGGGTTGCCGACCGAAGAGCGTGTCATCCGGAGCTCTTCGATTTCGTCAGGCGTCAGCTTGACGGTGACACTCATGAAATCGTCCATATCCGTCAGGCAGAACATACGGTCACAGACATAGAACACGAGTATCGAGTCGTAACGCCGGGCGAATTTCCCGAAAGGGGTCTTTTCGCCGACCCCATCCATCGACAGGCAAAAATCCCTCAGTTCCTCGATATTCATTTACTCTCGACGACATCCTGAATGATTGTGACCGCCTGACGCCGACGGTCGGAGCGAAGCCGCTCGAGATCGGCGGCGGCAACAACGCTACCGCGGTCAGCAGCCTCTTCATAGAGACGTTCCGCACGGTCGAGATCCCCCGCAATAACAGCGGCGGCGGCACGCCCGCATATTGCGTCGGCCGAGTTGCCGGCATGAGCGAGATAACCGTCGGCAGCGGCAAGATCACCCCTGCGCAGACAAGCCATGGCCGCGTTCAGATTGGCCGCAGGATCGCCGGGATGTTTAAAAATAGTTAACGACATATACAATGGAGAGTCGCATAAGTTCGGTTTTGTATGATTTTTCGCTCTGAATGTGGCCGACGAAAAAGCTGCCCCCTCAAAAACTGACAATAAGCGTTCAACCTACACAAATGTAATATCGTCGTCGGAGAGTTTTTCGGCAGTCTGAACCTCTACAAAATATAGATCTGTAACGGCTTTCAGCCCGTGAACCGAACCCGGCAGAAGCCTGACGACATCGCCGGGGCCGATCTGACGGGTTTCTCCGTCGACAGTGACCTCCCCATTTCCGTCAATGACAGTCCAGACTTCAGTGCGCACGTCATGATAATGGAGTCCTATCTCCCGCCCGGCATTGACGAATATCTGTTTTGTCAGCGCCTGCCGCCCGTCGGAGAAGTCGACAGAGTCGACAACCTTATATTCGCCCCAGCTGCGTTCTTCATACATAGGGCGTTTTCCTATTCCGTCGACAAGAGTCTTCAGATTTTCACTGAGTTTACGCTCGCTGACAAGGATTCCGTCGGGCGATGCCGCAATTACGAGATTCTTAGTGCCGATACAAACCAAAGGCAGCTCCAGCTCGTTGACGACAAATGTGTTGGTGCATCGGTCGGTCAGAACATTTCCGTGAACGGGGTCGTCGAGTTCGTCGGTCAGGGTGTTCCAGGTGCCGAGATCTTTCCAGTTTCCGCTGTAGGGCACCACAGCGACAGAGGTGGCTTTCTCGACGACCTGATAGTCGAAGCTTATCTTTGTCATCGACGCATAGTTGCGGCGGATCTCCGCGAAATCCATTCCCGGCGCCGCTTCGGCGGCGATATCCATCAGATAGCCGAGCCTGAAGGCGAACACTCCGCCGTTCCAGAGAGCGCCGGCGGCAATGTGACGTTCGGCGCCGGCCACATCGGGCTTCTCGGTGAAACGCTTCACAGGCATACAGCCGTCGGGCCCTACGCTGTCGCGGTCAGGCACTATATATCCGTATTTCGCCGAAGCATAGGTCGGCTCTATTCCCATCAGCACGAGATCGGCCACTCCGTCGTCTACAGCCCGGGCCATACGACCGAGAACGCCGAAATAGGCGTCGTCGGTAAACGAATCGCAGGGCATTACGATGACAGGCTCATCGGCAGGCGTGTCTTTCGACTGAAGATAGGCACAGGCGAGCATGATGGCTGGAAACGTGTCGCGGCGACAAGGCTCGGTGACAACGCTCAGAGCATCGCCGAGCTGATTGACGATAGCGTCGCGCTGGTTGACCCCGGTTGCCACGACGATGTCGTCGGTCAGGCCGGCCGACTTTATCTGTCGGACAACCCGCTGAATCATCGACTCGCGCGTTCCGTCGGGAGCGGTCAGAAGCCTGAGAAACTGTTTCGATCGGGCATCGTTGCTGAGCGGCCACAGGCGCTTGCCCGATCCGCCGGAAAGGAGAATGATTTTCATCGTTCAGCACGCATTGGGTTGTTGAGGAAATCTTCGTAGCTCAGGCGCAGGCCGTCGGCGAGCTCCGTGGTGTAGGTCCAGCCGAGAGCCGTAGCTTTGCTGACATCGAGAAGCTTGCGAGGTGTTCCATTTGGGCGCGTTGTGTCCCATTCGATCCGGCCGTCATAGCCTACCGTAGCGGCTACCAGCTCGGTCAGTTCTTTTATGGTCAGTTCCTTGCCGGTTCCGGCGTTGACGGTCTCGTTGCCTGAATAGTTATTCATCAGGAAAACACACAGATTTGCGAGATCATCGACATAGAGGAATTCACGCAGCGGACTTCCGTCGCCCCAGCATACGACCGACCCGGCGCCGGCGAGCTTAGCTTCGTGGAAGCGGCGTATGAGAGCCGGGACAACGTGGGAATGCTCGGGATGGTAGTTGTCGTTGGGCCCGTAGAGATTCGTCGGCATGACCGAAATAAAGTCGGTTCCATACTGACGGTTGAGATATTCGCAATATTTAAGGCCCGAGATTTTTGCCAGAGCATAAGCCTCGTTGGTCGGTTCGAGCGACGACGTCAGCAGGCACGATTCCTTCATCGGCTGAGGGGCCAGCCGAGGGTAGATACACGACGAGCCGAGAAACTCGAGCTTGCGGCATCCGTTGCGCCAGGCGGCGTGGATAACGTTCATCTCGAGCATCATGTTGTCATACATGAAATCGGCCAGTGCGTCGCGGTTTGCCACGATTCCGCCGACCTTGGCCGCCGCCAGAAACACATACTCGGGCTTTTCGGCGGCGAAAAAATCATTGACGGCGCGCTGATCGACAAGATCAAGCTCGGAATGGGTGCGCACGATTATGTCCGTATAGCCCTGGCGGCGCAGTTCGCGCACAATGGCCGACCCTACCATTCCGCGGTGGCCCGCCACATATATTCTCGAATCTTTCTGCATCATTTTACAATTCCTTTCTCGAGATATTCGGCAAGGTTCGTGCGAACCTGATCGCCGGCACGTTCTACGGCTACCTTGGCCATGTCAGCGTCAACCATAAGGTTGACAAGCTGCTCGAACGATGTTTTTTTCGGATCCCATCCGAGTTCGGTGCGCGCTTTCGAGGGGTCGCCGAGAAGGTTGACGACATCGGTGGGCCGGTAGAAATCGGGCGACACCTCGACGAGCACACGTCCTGTCTTTACGTCGATGCCTTTTTCGTCGGGCCCCTCCCCTTCGAAGCGCAGTTCAATTCCGGCGCGCCGGAAAGCCAGCAGACAGAACTCGCGAACGGAGTGCTGCTCGCCGGTCGCTATGACATAGTCATCGGGCTGTTTCTGCTGAAGGATCAGCCACATACACTCGACATAGTCGCGTGCATACCCCCAGTCGCGCAACGACGACAGGTTGCCGAGATAGAGCTTCTCCTGTTTTCCCTGCGAGATGCGGGCCGCGGCCAGCGAAATCTTGCGCGTCACAAATGTCTCGCCGCGCCGCTCGCTCTCATGGTTGAAGAGGATGCCCGAGCAGGCATACATTCCGTAGGCCTCACGGTATTCCCTGACAATCCAGAAGCCGTAGAGTTTGGCCACGGCATAGGGCGAATAGGGATGGAACGGCGTCTGCTCGTTCTGCGGAACAGCCTCGACCTTGCCGTAAAGCTCGCTTGTCGACGCCTGATAGAACCGGCAGGTCGACGCAAGGCCGCACTGGCGGATTCCTTCGAGAAGGCGCAACACGCCGGTGGCGTCGACATCGGCCGTGAACTCCGGCGAGTCGAAACTGACCTGGACATGGCTCTGCGCGGCGAGATTGTAGACCTCGTCGGGACGTACCTTATTGAGCACCTGAATCAGCGAAAGCGAATCGCCGAGATCGGCATAGTGGAGGTGGAAATTGGCATGTCCTTCGAGATGTGCTATCCGCTCGCGGTAGTCGACCGACGAACGGCGTATCGTTCCGTGGACATCGTATCCTTTTTCGAGCAGGAACTCAGCGAGGTAAGACCCGTCCTGCCCCGTGATGCCCGTTATTAGCGCGGTTTTCATGACGTGAAATTTTCTGCGAAATTAATCTATGTAATCTAAAAATCCAAACAGTGGCACCGCGACAGAAGTTCATGATCAACACGGATCGCAGTCGTAGTGCACCGCATGATGGTGGGCATGACACTCGCTGACAGTCCCGTTCACTATAAGATGGCGGTTTGCCATTGCGGCGATAGTTGTCATTTCGTGGCTGACAAGGAGTATCGTAGCCTTCCCGCGGAGATCCCCGACGATGTCATAGACACGCTGTTCGAAATGCTTGTCGAGATAGCTCAGAGGCTCGTCGAGAACGAGCATCTCGGGACGCGCTATCAGGGCGCGTCCGAGCAGTGCGCGCTGGAGCTGGCCACCGCTGACGGTGCCGATAGCCTTGTCGCGGTGGGCTCTCAGCTCAACGAGGTCGAGCATGGCGTCGAGCCTGTCGCTGACGTCGGAACGCGACAGTCCGGGCGTCGACAGAAGGCCCTGAGCTATGACCTCGTCGACCGTCACAGGGAAACGCGAGTCAATCTGGTTCTTTTGAGGCAGATAGCCTATCGTAAGCCGTCCTGACGGATGCTCGACAGTGCCGCTGTCGGGCCTCACAAGTCCGAGAACAACACGCATGAGGGTCGTTTTACCCCCTCCGTTAGGCCCCGTTATGGCAATGAGGTCACCGCGGTTCACTCCGAGGTTCACATCTGAAAGCACCTGACGTCCGTCCCATCCCACTGCGACGCCGCTAAGCCGTAGAACAGTGTCAGTCATCGTTTTGCGGTCAGAGCGTTGACAACTATATCCATCTGGGCCATCCAGTCGTAGTCGAGCGGCACGAACTCAACCCTTCGGGCACCGATGCGCTCGTTGGCACTCTCGGCCTGCCGGCTGTCGATGTCGCGCTGGACGAAAAAGACCGAGGCGCCGCTGCCGCGCGCTTCCTCGATGGCCTCACGCAGGGCCGGGATCGACACCTCTTTGTGTTCGGCGCCGCCAAGAGCTATCTGATGAAGCCCGTAGTCGCGGGCAAAATAGCTCAGCGAAGGATGCCAGACGAGGAACGACGAGCCGCGCAGAGGTTCGAGACGGCGGCGGTAGTCGGCGTCGAGAGAGTCAAGCGTGGCGGTGAATCTTTTCAGATTTGCCCTGAACTGACGGGCGCGCCCGGGATCGACACGTTCCATATCAGCCTCCATATTAGCAGCCATAATGCGCACGTTGGCCACGGAACTCCATGTGTGGGGGTCGACATCGTAGTCGTTGCCGTGGGTGCCGCGAATGAAATTTATGCCGCGTGACGAGTCATAGACAGGCAGCCCGGGATTCTCCTGTCGAATCTTGTCGACAACGGCCTGCTCGAAGCCGATGTTGCCCATTGTCATGTAGGCCTTGCTATTGCGCACCGACATCAGATTAGTGAACGACGGATCATAATTCTCGGCGTCGCCTCCGCTGACGACAAGCGCCCTGACATCGTAGGCGTCACCGACAATCTGCTCCAGAATAAATTTCTGAGGCGGAAGACTGACCGTGACAGTGGGCTTCTCGACTCCACTGCCTGAACAGCTCCATAGAGCGACAGCCACGACGACGATGAGTAGTATATGCTTCACGAGTGCAAACTTAACAATTTTTTTGCTTTCTGCCCCGCCCTACAGCCAAAAAACAGCACTTCACGACTCTTTTTTCAAAAAAAGGAGGATTGGTTGCAGAAAAATATGTAATTTCGTTGTTGTTAACAACAAATGAATTTCCATTACGTTTTATGGACACTCTTAAAGTAAAGATTATCAACCGCTCCCGCCATCAGCTTCCGGCCTATGCGACGGCTCTCAGCGCAGGCATGGACGTCAGAGCGTCGCTCGACGCCCCGGTGGAACTCGCGCCCGGCGAACGCCGTCTGATTCCGACAGGGCTCTATATCGCATTGCCCGAAGGATATGAATGTCAGGTTCGGCCGCGCAGTGGTCTCGCCCTGCGTCACGGCATCACGCTGGTGAACACTCCGGGCACTGTCGACGCCGACTATCGCGGCGAAATCGGAGTAATATTGATAAATCTCGGACAAGAGCCTTTCATCATTGCCGATGGCGAACGCATTGCCCAGCTCGTTGTGAAACGCTACGAGCGCGTCGAATGGGAGCCGGTAGAAAGCCTCGACACCACAATCCGCGGCGAGGGGGGCTTCGGATCGACAGGCCTCTGACACAGAATCGCCACCCCGCATTATAAAATGAAAAAGACGCGTCTTCACCTTCTTCTACTGCTTGCCGTCCTGTTAATCGCAGGTGCGGCAGCGGGGTCACGCCCCCCGAAATCGTGGGACGAAGAAGCCGCCCGACGCAAAGCCGGATATATCTATCTCGAAGCTGCCAACGCCATGCTCTCCGACGACGAGCCATCGCGCTATATGCTGCTTCGCAGGGCCTACGAACTCGACACCGCCGACCGTTCCATAGGCAACGAATATGGCCTCTATATGCTCTCGCTGGCCGATGATGACGACAGCGTCGCCTCGGCCGAGGGACTCCGCCTGATGCGCCGATATTTCGACACCTACCCCGACGATATGTTCGAAGGAGCCCGCTATGCTCTTGTCAGCCAGTCGGCCGGAAACACCGAAGAGGCTCTGCGCGCCTATCGTGTTCTCCATCGCCGTCATCCCGGCAACTCGCAGCTGACACGCCGCTACGCCGACATCCTGACACAGGCCGGTGGCCTCGACTCGCTCGACCGGGCCCTTGCCCTCTACGACACTGTCGCGGCCAGTGAAGGCCCCGACATCGAGGTCGTGGCCGCCAGGCTTCAGCTTCTTTATATGCGCCGCGACACGGCCGCCATAATAGCCGGTGCCCGCGGTGTGCTCGACTCCGCCCCGCTTTCGTCGGAAAACAATGTTTTCTATGCCGACGTGCTGAAAGCTCTTGAAATGAACGACTCGGCCGGCTACTACTACGACCGCGCCGTCGCTCTCGACTCGCTCTACCCCGTCGCCGCTTTTTCACGGGCGGAATTCTATAAAAGTATGGGCGACTCGGCGGCATACGACCGTGAGATCTTCCGCACACTTCAGCTCGAAGATCTTCCTGTCGGCTCGAAGCTCGAGATTCTGCGCGGATATATCAGCGGTCTGCAGAACAACCCCGCTCAGCAGCCACGCGTGCTTGCCCTATATGAACACCTCGTCGGCCTTCACCCTCATGAGCCTGAACTGCGCAAGAACTATGCTGTTTATCTTTACGTAACCGGACACATGGCTGAAGCAGCCGAGCAGCAGGAGATGGTTCTGTCGCTCGATCCGGCCGACGTCAGAAGTTGGCGCGCCCAGGCAATATACTATGAGGCGGCCGGCGACACGGCGGCCGAGCTTTCGACCCTCGAAAAAGCCTCATCCCTATTTCCCGACGATGTCGAGCTCGCCATTTCACGCGGCATGATGCTAACCCTGACAGGCGACTACGCAAACGCCCACAAAGCCTACAGCCACGCTCTTGAAGTGGCCGACAGCGACGATGTCGAGCTTCTGTCGAACATATATGTCGGAATCGGAGACATATTCATGAAAGAAGAGAAGGTCGACAGCGGCCTCGACAGTTACCGACGCGCAATCGACTTCGACCCTTTCAACTCAATGGCCCTCAACAATTGCGCCTATTTCATGGCGTGCAACAATATCGATCTTCCCGAAGCCCGCAAACTAATCGAGCGCGTTCTCAATGAGAACACGGACGACCCGACCCCTATCGACACCTACGCATGGATCCTGTTCAAGCAGGGAGAACTCGAAGAGGCCCGGCGTGAGATCGACCGCGCGATAAGCCTGTCGGGCGATGAAGGCCCGTCGTGGGAAATTCTCGACCACGCCGGTGACATATATTTCAGCAACGGACTCACCGACGAAGCCTTCGACTTCTGGCAGCGCGCCCTCGACCTCAATCCTTCTTCGGCAGAACTGCGGCAAAAACTGACTTCAAAATCCAATTCCGACAATGAATAGATTCATCATCATAGCCGCCGTGGTTGCCGCGGCAACCATCTCGTCATGCAAGACCCCCAAGGAAGTTTCCGCTACTTCCGGCACTGCTGAATCGCCCGTCCTCTCAATCTCCGGCGACCAGAATCCCGAACAGTTCCGCAGCGCTGTCTCTGCGCTGTCGGCCCGCTACGGCGCATGGACCGACGTAAAAATGCCCCTGAGCATCGATCTCAAGGCCCCATCAAGATTCTCGTGCACGGCTAATGTCACAATGAAACGCGACCGCTGGATTTATATGTCAATACGCAAGTTCGGCTTCGAGGGTGCGGCTCTGATGATAACAGCCGACTCGATTTTCGCTTACGAGAAAATCGGCAAGCGCTATATTTCAGAAAGTCTCAAAAAGCTGCTCAAGGGCTTTCCGGCTACGGTAGGCAACCTTCAGGACATGCTGCTCGGACGCCCGTTTGTTCCGGGCAAAGGATCACTGATGCCGGGCGACGTCGGTTATTTCTCCTATTCGCGCATAAGCGATCCTGATCTTCCCGACGCCTGGATGATGCGCTCGAATGTCGTCGGAGGCGACGACGGCCAGTTCTCAATGATAATAGACTCGACTAAAAATCCTCTTCTTCAGGCTTTCTTCGTCGAGGCAGGCCAGACTACGGGCACACTGCTCTACACCGATATGCGCAAGATGTCGGCCGGCACCGTTGCCTCGGATCTTGCCCTCGACATCAAGGCCGGAAGCCGAAACGTTGAAGCATCTCTGAGCTGGAATACCGACAAGGCACGCTGGAACAGCAACGCCAGCGTTGAATGGCGCCTGCCGCGCGGCTATTCGCGCATCGAAGCCTCACAGATCGTAAAAATCCTTTCCTCGCTCTGAAACCGATGGCAGGGAGAATGCGAATAATAACGACATTGATTCTCGCGGCCTCGTTTCTCGCGTGGCAGCCCGACGCATCGGCTTCGCCCCAGTCGCTCGACAAGCTCAAAAAAGAGCGTCAGGCGTCGAAGAAGCAACTCCGTCAGACACGCCAGCAGATAAATGCCAACACCCGCGAGACAGAGCGCAATCTGCGCGCTCTTGAAGGGCTGCGCGTCGACATCGCCCGCCAGCAACGGATTATCTCGGCCGCCAATATCTCGGCGGACTCCGTAGGGCGGGCAATGACAGCTGTAGAAGATTCCATTGCGATGGCCGAGGCTTCGCTTAAACGTCTGAAAGCATCATACGCCTCTTCGCTGCGGAAAATGCAAGGACAGATGAGTCCGCGCTCGCGCTGGACTTTCCTGCTTTCAGCCTCTGATATTCGCGAGATATATCGGCGCGCCCGCTATCTCAAACAGGTTAAAGAGGCTCAGGAAGCCAAGGCACGCCGTGTCAAAGAAGCTCGTCTGTTGCTGACAGAGCGCCGGAACCGGCTTGCTTCGCTCAACGCCGAACGGCGCAACCACCTCGAGCGCGCCGCACTGGCAGGTCGGCAGCTGGAAGAAAAACGAGCCGAGACAGACCGGGTCATCGCATCTCTGCGTCAAAAGAAAGGCGAGCTCCAGCAGACCCTTCAGGAACTTGAGGCGCGGCGCCGCAGGCTCGACTCTCAGATTGACGCTCTCATAGCGCAACAGATAAGGAATCAGGAAGAGGCCCGCAAGAAAAAGGAAGCCAAAAAGAAACAATCGGCCGACGCATCGCGGAAAAAGACCGACAACTCCGGCAAGAAAAAAACTGAAAAGCCATCATCTCCCCCTGTCCGGCAGACAGCCGATCCGGATCGCGAACTGTCGGGCAGCTTCGCCTCTAACCGCGGACGGCTGTTGTTTCCCGTCAGCGGAAGCTACACTATTGTAAGATCTTTCGGACTACAAAAACACCCCGAACTGCCCAATGTCACTACCGACAACAGCGGAATAGACATCGCAGTAAAGGCAGGCACACCCGTGCGGGCGGTATTTACAGGAAAAGTTTCAGCAATATTCCGTCAGCCCGGCTTCGGCACAATCGTGATGCTTCGCCACGGCTCATATATCTCGATCTATGCCGGACTCGCGTCGATAAACGTGCGCAACGGGCAGGAAGTATCGACGGGCCAGACTCTCGGCGCGGTAGCGCAGGACGATGCCGACCCGAGCCGCGGCCTACTGCATTTCGAATTGCGAAACGAACGCACAAAACTGAACCCGCTGCAGTGGGTGCGCTGATCCCGACAAGCCACAGCATAAAAAAAATTATCCGTCATCACGACGAATAATCTTTTTACCTTAAATCTAATACCATGAAAAACTGATGCAAAGATACAGTCTTTCTCGGAACGCGCAATGCCTTGCAACCATTTTTAATCAATTTTAAATTCCATTAACACGCAACAAAAGACCTCGTTTAAGCCCAAATGTAGGGTCGCGGCATGCCGCGGCCCCGGCGTAAACTACCGAGGCACAGCTATTTTCATTGGCGGCCGAATGGGAAGATTGGGAGATTTGGGAAGATTATGAGATCAGTGCGCGACGGAGAGCTCGAGCGAAATCAGCCGAATTTCGAGCCGCAAGAGCTATTTCAGACGGCAAATATATATGCAAAGAAGCCCCGGCTTTCACAAGCCAGGGCCTCCTGAAGGTTGGGATGGGAATGATATGATTACTTTGCGAATTTCTTGACAATGACGGTGGCATTGTGGCCGCCGAAGCCGAAGGCATTGCTCAGAGCAACGTTGACAGTGCGCTCCTGAGCCTTGTTGAAGGTGAAATTGAGAGAATAGTCGATATTCTCGTCTTCGTCGCCTTCCTCGTGGTTGATCGTCGGGGGAACGATGTCTTCCTTGACAGCGAGAACCGAGAACATTGCCTCGAGGGCACCGGTGGCGCCGAGAAGATGGCCGGTCATCGACTTGGTCGACGAAATGTTGAGCTTCTTGGCATGATCGCCGAACAGGTCGACGATAGCCTTGATTTCGCTGACATCTCCTACCGGAGTCGAAGTGCCGTGAACATTTATATAGTCGATATCGGTAGTCTTAAGCCCGGCATCGTCGAGGGCATTCTGCATGGCGAGCTTTGCTCCGAGTCCTTCGGGATGAGTGGCCGTCAGATGATATGCGTCGGCCGACATACCGCCGCCGGCGACTTCGGCATAGATGTGGGCGCCGCGCTTGAGGGCATGCTCGAGTTCCTCGAGAACGAGTATGGCCGAGCCTTCACCCATAACGAAACCATCGCGCGAGGCGCTGAACGGACGCGATGCCGTTTCAGGGCTGTCGTTACGGGTCGAAAGAGCGTGCATGGCATTGAAACCTCCCACACCGGCAGGATAGATGGCAGCCTCTGCACCACCGGCGACAATAGCGTCGGCTTTGCCGAGACGGATAAGGTTGAAAGCGTCGATAATGGCATTGTTAGATGAGGCGCAGGCCGAAACAACGCCGTAGTTGGGGCCGTGGAAACCATATTCCATCGAAACATGACCGCTGGCGATGTCGGCGATCATCTTAGGGATGAAGAACGGATTGTAACGCGGGCCCGATTCCTCGTGCATGGCATAATAGCCGGCCTCGAGTTCGAAGGTGTGAAGACCGCCGATACCTGCTGCCACGATAACACCGACACGGTTTTTATCAATATCCTCACCGTCGAGCTTGGCGTCGGCAACTGCCTGACGGGCTGCGACTACGCCATACTGGGCGTAGAGGTCGAGCTGACGGGCTTTCTTGCGGTCGAAGTGCTCGTTGGCATCAAAGTTTTTAACTTCGCAGGCGAATTGTGTCTTAAACTTAGAGGCGTCAAAGTGGGTTATGGGAGCGGCACCGCTACGACCGGCCTTTGCGGCCTCCCATGTCGAGGCAACGTCGTTGCCCAGCGGCGTGACAGCGCCCAGACCGGTGATAACTACACGTTTAAGTTCCATTTCTGTTTGTCTGTTTTAAATTGCGGAGAAAAGAGAGGTGAGAGTTCCCGGCTTCTTGAGTTATGCAGAAAACCCTCCCTGGCCGGGAGCGAGGGAGAGTTCCGTTAGAGTTTCGATTCTGGCTGCCGAGGCCCCGATAGAGTGGCTTCGACATCCGCAGCCATCTTAGGCCTGTGCTTCGATGTATGCGATAGCGTCGCCGACAGTCGAGATCTTCTCAGCCTGATCCTCGGGGATTGTGATGTCGAATTCTTTTTCAAATTCCATGATGAGCTCAACGGTATCGAGGCTGTCAGCACCGAGATCTTTGGTGAACTCAGCTGCGGGGGTTACTTCATTCTCATCGACGCCGAGTTTCTCGACGATAATTTTCTTAACTTTGTCTGCAACTTCTGACATAATATTATTTATTAAATTTTCGTTTTTGCGCTGCAAAGGTAAGTAAATTTCATGATAAAGGAAACATCGGCCACGCTTAATCTGCCTTTTACGCCGAAAAAGTGGTCTATTTTACCCCCAATTTTAGCAAAATTAAGATTTGTTCATTCCGTTAAGCCCTGACGATAAGCGATTAAACAATTCAAAACTATAATTAATTTATTTTAACTGCAAGCCTTTAATCATGCAATAGCCAGTTGCTGTAAATTTGCACTATATAAGAACTCCGAAAAACAGATCGAAATGAGACTTTTTCACGTTATGGCCACAGGCGCCATCGCCCTGACCCTTCTGTCGGGCTGCACGCGTAAAAGCGCCGATGACACCGAGATAGCCAACTTTGTTATCGACGAGACCATAAAAACAGCCTCGCGAAGCTATGTTGCCACAGGCACAGACCTCGGCGACACAATCTACGCCTCGGTCAGCGCTTCGCTGACATGGCCCGAAAAGCTCGGCGACGCCTCGCTGAGCGTGCTTCAGGATTCAATAAAAGCGGCCCTCTTCGGCAAATACGGAGCCATAAAAGGAATTGACAAAGCCATAAAAGCTTACGTCGCCGACGTCAGCGCCATCGGCGACTCTACATTCAGGCCCGTCGACTCCATTCCTCCGACCGAGGCCGGCGAGATGGCCTGGTATCTTCAGGCTGTCGGAAAGATCACAGACCTCAACGAGCAGTATGTCACCTATCAGGCATCGATTTCGAGTTACGCCGGCGGAGCTCATCCGATGACGGCAATCTACAGTTTCAGCTACGATCTCGACAAAGCCATGGTTCTGACCGCAGAGAATATGTTCGTCAAAGGCTCGGAGGGCGCTCTGCTGAAAATCGTCAGGGAGTCGCTGGCACGCCAATACTCAACGACCGTCGACAAGCTCGATGAAGCCGGATTCTGGCCGGAGAACTTAAACTACCTCGGCGACGTCTACCTCTCCGACGGCATGGTGATGTTCCACTACGGCCCCTACGCCATAGCTCCCTACAGCATGGGCGACATCGACATAGCCGTGTGGAACGAAGAAATAACCGACTATCTGGCACCCTCGGTTATCGAACTGCTTCAGCGCTAACCCATCATTCCTAATTCCTAATTCCTCATTCCCTCCTCTCTCCCATCATTTTCCCATCGCGGGACAGTGATGGGAAATTTTTTTCAAAAAGTTTGTCACATTTATCTGAATGCGGTAGTCTTATAAGTGAGACGCATCTCAAACAACCCGAATAATAACAATCAAAAAATATTACTATGGCAACAGAATTTATCAATGCAATGGCTCCAATCGTTATCTGCGGCATTCTGCCCGTGGCCATTGTCTGGATCGTGACAAACAAGCTGAAAAACCGCGACGACAAACGCGCCGAAGTGCTCATGAAAGCCATCGAGTCAGACAAGAGCATCGACACCAACAAACTGGCCGAAGCCCTCGGCAATGTCAGCGAGCCGAAGAGCGACATCCTCAGCAAGCGGCTGCTCCGCGGACTGATATTCACCTTCATAGGCATAGCTCTTATAATTGGTGCACTCGTAATATTCAGCAACGGCGGGTTCGGTGACACCCCGGAATTTGGAGTCATGAGCGGCGCCGTGCTTCTCGCCATTGGAATAAGCTATCTGATTGTCTACCGTGTAGGCTACAGACAGAAACAGAAAGAAAGTGCCCGCCCCGCCGAGAATAAAGAGGCTGAATAACCAATGACCCGCGACGAGTTCATCAGGAACACAGAGAGTTGTCAGAAGGCGTTCAGGCGCTTTCTGACCGCTCTCTGCTGCGGCGACTCAGACGAGGCCGACGACATAGCGCAGGAATCGCTGGTCAAGGCCTATCTCTCGTGCGACGGGCTGAAAGAACCGGCAAAATTCAAGGCGTGGCTCTACCGCATAGGCTTCAATACCTTCTTCAGCCACCGAAGAGCTGTCCGCCCTGTGACGACTCTCGACGACGCTCCCGAGACCGAGGCGCCGGAGCGCTCCGACGGCGCCTTCCGCTATCAGGCTCTCTATGCCGCCCTCGACCGCATTCCCGAGCGCGAGCGGACGTCGATACTCCTATATTATATGGAAGGCTACAGCGTGCGCGAGATTTCGGCTATCGTGGAGGTGTCGGAAGAGGCTGTCAGGCAGCATCTTTCGCGCGGGCGCAGCCATCTGCGCGGACTTTTATCTGAAAACAGCTAAAACAGCAATCAAATGGACGATTCCATAAAGAAACTATTCGAAGATTTCAACCCCGGGCTCAGCTCCGACGCCGATTTCATGAAACGGCTGAACGATCGGCTCGACGCCGTTGAATATATAAAAGAGAAAGCGGCCGCCGACTCGCGCCGGAACCGCCTGTCGCTCTGGGTAGCCTCGCTCGCCGGTTTCCTCGCCGGCTCGCTGACAACGCTCGCAGTCCCCTATCTGACAGAACTGCTCGCGTCGCTAAAAATCGCTTCGGAATATGCCTCGTCGATTCCATGGATCGCGGTAGCCGCAATGGCCATCGTCAGCGCGCTGAGCGCCTACGACCTCTCGGGGGCGCTGAGCCGCCTCAGTGAGGCAAAGCGCTGAAGAAATGCCAGATGGCTATGCCTGTCGACACCGATACATTCAGCGAGTGTTTGGTTCCCAGCTGCGGAATCTCAAGGCAGACATCACACAGGTCGACAACCGCGGGATCGACGCCGTTGACCTCATGTCCGCTGACGAGGGCATAGCGCCCCGACGGATCAGGCTCGAAATCGCCGAGCATAACGCTCTCTTTTACCTGTTCGAGACAACACACACAATATCCACGGCTTTTCAGCGACGCCACGGCATCGACCGTCGAACCGAAATATTCCCATTCGACCGACTCTTCGGCTCCGAGAGCCGTTTTGTGGATCTCAGCCGAGGGGGGTGTGGCGCTGATTCCGCAAAGAACTATCCTCTCCACGGCAAAGGCATCACACGTGCGGAAAATCGACCCGATATTATTCAGCGAACGAACGTTGTCGAGCACTACAGTAAGCGCCATCTTCGGCCGACGACGATACTCGTCGACCGAAGGGCGTGCAAGATCCCAGATGGTTTTCTTCTCCAATGGGGGCGTAGTTTATTTCAGATGAAGGGCGTGACCCATTCGTTCCTGCTTGGTCGTCATATAGCGGCGGTTATATTCGTTAGGCTCGACTTCGATAGGCACAATGCCGTCGATTTCGAGTCCATAGCCTTCAAGGCCGCGGCGCTTGACGGGATTGTTGGTCATCAGACGCATTTTCGTAATACCCAGCATTCTGAGAATCAGTGCACCGACGCCATAATCGCGCTCGTCGGCCTTATGTCCCAGATGGAGATTGGCGTCGACAGTGTCGAGCCCCTCTTCCTGAAGCTTATAGGCGCGGATCTTGTCCATCAGGCCGATTCCGCGTCCTTCCTGATTGAGATAGACTATAGCACCGGTACCTTCTTTCTCGATCATCTCCATTGCGCGGTGGAGCTGCTCGCCACAGTCGCATCGCATCGAGCCGAAGATGTCGCCCGTGGCGCATGACGAATGCACTCTGACAAGCACAGGTTTATCCGAAGCCTTGATATCGCCTTTGATGATGGCGATATGTTCCAGACCGTTGTCTTTCTGGCGGAACGGAATCAGCCGGAAATGGCCGTAGGCTGTCGGCATGTCAACCTCGGTGCCCATCTCGACAGGCAGATCGCCACGCAGGCGATAGTCGATAAGGTCACGGATGGACACGAGCTTCAGGCCCCATTCGTCGGCCTTTTTGCGAAGCTGGGGAAGACGGGCCATTGTGCCGTCTTCGTTGAGAATCTCAATCAGAGCCGCAGCGGGCTGCATGCCGGCCAGACGGGCCAGATCGATGGCGGCCTCGGTGTGGCCGGCGCGCCGCAAGACGCCCTCGTTCTGGGCATAGAGCGGATGGACGTGGCCCGGGCGGCCGAACATATCGGGGGTCGATGTCGGATCGGCGAGAGCGTTTATTGTTGCTGCTCGGTCGTGGGCGCTGACGCCGGTTGTGCAGCCGGGCAGTTTGTCGACTGTGACGGTGAAGGGGGTGCCGAGCATCGACGTGTTGTCTTCGACCTGATGGGGAAGATTCAGCTCGTGACACCGTTTGATGGTCAGCGGCGCGCAAAGCTCGCCGCGGGCGTTGGTGACCATGAAATTGACATGGGCAGGCGTTACTTTCTCGGCGGCAATAATGAGGTCGCCCTCGTTTTCGCGGTCTTCGTCGTCGACGACAATAACGAATTTACCGTTACGGAAGCTCTCGAGAGCTTCCTCGATAGTGTCAAGCTTGATGTTGTCCATGCTTAAAATATTGAAGTTAAGGTTGTTCAGGTTTTAAAAGAAGTTCGCGAAGCTGGGCATCGGTTTTCAGGATGCTCTTCAGCTCTCCACGGAGAATTTTCTGTTCGTGAAGTCCGACGAGCCACAGCGGCAGTCCCAGCGGCAGAAGCGCCACCATAGTCCAGCCCACCCAGCGGTAGTTGACCGGATGGTAAAGCCACAGGCTGCGGAGCACAGGCAGATCCATGAGCTTCATGACGACGAGGCGCTTGCGCGAGTTCGAGAGATATTCGACGGTCGACTCAAGCCGGTCGGACAAGCGTTTCAGAGCCGAGCGGCTATAGCCGCGCAGCCAGTAGGCCACGTAGTTCTGTCGCTCGGGATTGTCGGTAAGATAAGCCTCGACATCTCTGTCGAGTTCGTCGAGACGGCGCAGAGCCTCCTGAGTGTCGACCTCGTCGATGACTACGGTCTTCACCTCGAGCTGACGCACCTCGCCGCGGCCGAGCAAGCGCTTGATAAAGTTGATATAGGCGTCAGCATTGAACACGGCGCTGTCATTGACGGCCTTATAGGTCAGGAAAACGCCCAGCGGAAGCAGCACCGACGTACTGAGCCACATGCCCTCCCACACCTCGAGGCGCCCCTCGCGGGCCATCTTGAAGCCGGTGTTGTCTATTATATAATAGAATATGAACAGGAACACACTGAAGACTATCGGCATTCCGAGTCCGCCTTTGCGGATAATGGCTCCTAACGGTGCGCCTATAAAGAAGAATATCAGGCAGGCCACCGACAAGGTGAACTTCTTCTGAAGCTCGATGCCGTGGCGACGGATAGTCTTGAGGTCTTCCTCGCGCGAAAGCGCCCGGAACTCATATTCGGTTTTCTTTCGCTTGGCCTTCGACAGGGCGCTCTGCACTATCGAAGCCCTCGGATAGTAGCCGCCCCGGTTGAACACGCTGTCGACATCGAGAGGCCGGCTCATGGTCACATCGTGGCGCACGACCTTTCTCGAAGGCGCGCCCGGCCGATCCTGACGCATGACAAAATACGGCACCCCCATTGCGGGCGCCTCGCGCAGTTCGCGCGCTATGACAACGCCGGCCGAGTCGATTCTGGCAGTGACGGAATCGATCGTAGCGTTCAGCTCGGCGATATTCTTGCCGACATACTGGTTACGCATCCCCTGCTCGTCGAGACGGTTGAAGTTGGCGTCGAAGGGGAACACCATTTCCTTTAGAGTGAACGATTCGCGACGATAGGGTACGTTGTTCATCGTAGCGCCGGCGGCGTCGCGCAGATTCTCGAAAAGCTCGCCTTGCCACATCTTTAAATAAAGATGGGTCTTGTCGCGGCTGAACGACAGCTTTGCCGAATCGGCGAGGATAACACGCGCGTTATCGAATCCGGCGCTCATGTCGTAGATCATCATGTTATAGAGCGTGCCGGTCTCGCGGTCTTTGCTCTCGACATAGATATTGCGGTCGGGAATCTGGTCGTAGAAAACGCCTTCGGGAATCTCCATCTCGGGCGACTTCTGGCGCATGGAGAACAGGAGCGTCCACATCTTCGTCTGCGCCACGGGCAAAACGTCGTTCTGAAAGAAGAACGCGCCGATGGCAATCAGCACAACGCCGACAATCAGCGGCTTCATGGCCCGCAGCAGCGACACTCCGGCAGCCTTCATGGCCGTCAGTTCGAACCGCTCGCCGAGGTTGCCGAACGTCATCAGCGACGCCAGCAATATAGCCAGCGGCAAAGCCATCGGAATCATTGTCAGTGCGGCATAGAAAAACAGCTCTGCAATAACGTCAACACTCAGGCCTTTGCCGACAAGATCGTCGATATAACGCCACAGAAACTGCATCAGCACGATGAAAAGACAGATAAAAAACGTCATGCAGAACACCGGAAAGAAGCTCTGCAACATAAACAGGTAAAGACGCTTTATCCTTAACATCGCCACAAAGGTAGCTACTTTCGTCGAAAAACCGCCATCCGGCGGCATAAAATAGGGGCGCGGAAAGTCGCGTCCCTATTTAAACAGGCCGCAGATAAGCGGCTTATTCGTCTTTAGCACCGTGTTTTTTCAGACGTTCGCGCTGTTTCTCGGTCAGTCTGTCGGAATCGACAAACGAAGCCCAGAGAGCGACAGCCACGTAAGCTTCCTGCTGATTCTTGTCGAGACTGTCGAGGAATGCGCGCTGTTCCTCCTTGTTGAGTCCCTTAAGCTGGTTGTCGATAATCTCGACCTGATCGATCATAAAATCGTAATCGGCCTCGGTCATGGTGTCGGCGCTTTTCTCAGTCATAGCCTTGATGCCCTCGACGTCTACCTCTTTCTTTGAACATGAGCTTAAAGTTGCACTGACAGCTATGACCACAGCGGCAATTGCCATCGTTAGAATACTCTTGAAAGATTTTTTCATAATGGTAATAAATTTGGGTGAACAATATGCCGGTGCGCCGCAGCGCTAAAACGCCGACCGTTGCAAGTTACGAATTTTTTTCAAAAAACCGCCGGTTTCGGCCAAAAATCAGCGTAACATCGTGTTGACGCGCCCGGTTGAGACGAAAAATCAAAAATTGTTTGGCGGAGTCGCAAAAGATTCTTACCTTTGCCGAGGTTTTCGTGGCACCTCCCGGAAAGCCGCCGGAAAAGATGCAGCCGGCGGTGATATGAGAAAGTGAGATGGCGGCCACCGACCATAGAAAGATAACGAGTTAATTACCAATCAACTGTAAACCAAAACAGCCATGTCAAAAGTTTGTCAAATCACCGGCAAAAAAGCGATGGTAGGCAACAATGTGTCGCACTCCAAGCGTCGCACAAAGCGTCGTTTCAATATCAACCTCTTCACAAAGAAGTTCTACTGGGTTGAAGAAGATGCGTGGATTGTTCTGAACCTGTCGGCACAGGGACTTCGCATCATCAATAAGAAAGGCCTCGACTGCGCGATCAAAGACGCCGTCGCAAAAGGCTATCTGACAGAAATCACTTACCTCGACTTTTAAAAACTCAAGAAGATGGCAAAGAAAGCTAAAGGAAACCGCGTTCAGGTCATCCTCGAATGCACAGAGCACAAAGCATCGGGTATGCCCGGCACGAGCCGCTATATCACCACCAAGAACCGCAAGAACACCACAGAGCGTCTTGAGCTGAAGAAATATAACCCCATTCTGAAGCGCGTGACGGTTCATAAAGAGATCAAATAATCATCAACCCTTAACAACAACAGTAACAAGCCATGGCAAAGAAAACCGTAGCATCGCTGCAGAAGGGTGAAGGCCGCACCTACTCCAAGGTCATCAAGATGGTTAAGTCGCCCAAAACCGGTGCTTACACCTTCCAGGAGCAGATGGTTCCCAACGACGCCGTCAAAGAGGTTCTCAAATAAGGCCCTTCCCTGAACAACGACAATCAACAACCCGTCATAAACCCGGCCGGATGCGGCGCCCCCGAGTGAGGGCCTCATCCTGCCGGTTTTTTATCCCCCACCCCCTTCAGAAAAAGAATCATGACCAAAGAATATCTACCCGTATTGCTGCTCACAGGCTATCTTGGCAGCGGAAAGACAACTCTTCTGAACTACATCCTGAACAACCGTCAGGGCATACGCTTCGCTGTGATCGTGAACGACATCGGCGAGGTCAATATCGACGAACGTCTGATTCAGAAAGGGGGCGTTGTCGGGCAGGACGGCGACCTCGTGGCACTCTCGAACGGCTGTATCTGCTGTACCCTGTCGACCGACCTCATCAAACAGCTGTCGCAGCTCGCCCAAAGCGGCAAGTTCGACTATATCGTCATCGAGGCCAGCGGAATATGCGAGCCGGCTCCGATAGCGCGCTCTATCGACGCCATCGACGCAATGGCCGGCGACAATCCGGGGTATCGCATTCCGCGTCTCGACAGCATAATCACCGTTGTCGACGCCCTGCGCATGGCCGACGAATTCGGCTGCGGCTCAGCCCTGAAGCGCGACAACCTCGGCGAAGAAGATCTTGAGCGTCTCGTTATCGAGCAGATTGAATTCTGCAACACCATAATCGTCAACAAAATCAGCGAAGTGACCGCTCTTCAGGCCGCTGAGCTGCGCGAAACTATCCATGCGCTCAATCCCGGAGCAAAAATCATCGACGCCGACTACTGCCGCGTCGATCTGGGCAAGCTGATAAACACCGGCAACTACAGCTTTGAGAAAACCGCCACACAGGCAGCCTGGGTGCAGGGCATCGAAGGCGAAGCCGAACATCAGCCACATCAATCACATAACCACGACCACGATCACCACCACGACCACGACCACCACCATCACGAAGGCGAAGGCGAAGCCCTCGAATATGGAATCTCGGCAATGGTCTATATGCGTCGCGAGCCGTTCAATTTCGAAAAATTCGAAAAGATGCTGTCGACAGAGTGGCCGAAGAATATAATCCGTTCAAAAGGCGTTCTCTATTTCAGCCAGAACCGCGACATGTCACTTCTGTTCGAGACCGCCGGACATCAGATGAAAGTGACCGAGGCCGGACTGTGGTATGCCACAGCTCCCGCCGAAGAACTCGAACAGCTCCGCCGGCTCGACCCGTCGATAAACCGAGACTGGGAAGAACCCTGGGGCGACAGAATGGACAAGATCGTAATTATCGGCCGCAATCTCGACCGCGAGGCAATCACAGCCATGCTCGACGGCTGCCTCGAACGCTGAGACAGACGGCCGCTCAGCCAAGCTCGAAGTGAAGGCTCGGCATACTCCGACGCACATCGTGGCCCGCGCCCCTGATATTCTTCAGCAGTTCCGAAATGTCGAACACCGGCAGCGGATACTTTTCGAGGAAAGTGCCTGAAGTGCAGCGGGCGACCATGCCACGCAAAGCGCCGACGCTGACACTCAGCAGAAGGCCGAGAAGCTTTTGCGGAACATAAACAGCGTCAGGCGTCACCATCATTCCGCTGTGAGGCCCCAGATCGAAAGTCACGTCGGCCGAATAGGTCAGCAGCGGGCGTGCTATAACTCCGCGCAGCGCGCGATAGCCCACCGTCAGGCTCAGCACTATAAGGCCCTCCCCGCCGCCCGAATCGAAACTCAGCGAGAGATCAATCTCTACGGGAGCGCCCTTGCAGCGCGCCATCTCCCAGCGGTGGAGGCGTGTCAGACGCGGGTTTTCCTTGATCGAAACAACGTTGAGGCTTATGTCGGATGTCATATTATTCACAATTGCATAACACACTCCACTGCGCTATTGTTGGACTTATCGGCCAAAATCGCTATTTTTGCAGATGATGAGAAAGACCGTTTTCATTGTAGTGGCCGCAGGGAGCGGCAGCCGTTT
>HF985604.1:31856-33535 GCA_000431215.1 Prevotella sp. CAG:1031 | reverse complement strand
GCAGGGAGCGGCAGCCGTTTCGGCGGAGACCTGCCAAAGCAGTTCTGCCGCCTCGGCGACCGTCCTGTTGTCTGCCATGCTGTCGACAGGCTGCGCGAAGCGGGCGCCGAGGTCATCCTCGTTGTCAGCCCCGACCGCATAGAATGGTGGAAAGAATGGTGCCGCGAAAACAACTATCATAGTCCGAGAGTTGTTGCCGGAGGCTCCACGCGCTGGGAAAGCGTCAGAAACGCCATCCGGGCCATCGACACCGACGATGTCGACATTATCGGCGTCCACGACGGCGCGCGACCGCTTGTCGACCGCGAAGTTGTCGGGCGCCTGATCTCTCAGGAAGCCGACGGAGCCATCCCCGTTGTCGGCGTTGTCGACTCAATACGCCGCATTGTCGAGGGAGGTTCTCGCGCCGAAGAGCGTGCCACGCTGCGCGCCGTCCACACCCCTCAGGTTTTCAACGCCGCCAAACTGCGCCACGCCTACGAACTGCCCTACAGTCCGGCGTTCACCGACGACGCGTCGGTCATGGAAGCCGCCGGATTCACCGGCCTCGCTCTTGTCGACGACACCCCCGCCAACATAAAGATCACCCATCCGGGCGACCTCGTGCTTGCCGCCTACTACCTCGAAAAAGGATTCTGATGGCCTGGCTTCGCGACATACCCGTCAAGTTCCTTAAAGGCGTCGGCCCCCAGCGCTCGCGCCTGCTTGCCGAAGAACTCGGAATCGAGAGCTACCACGATCTGCTCCATCATTTTCCGTCGGGCTACATCGACAGGTCGCGTTTTTATCATATCAGAGAGTTGAGCGAAGAGATGCCGTCGGTGCAGATCCGCGGCCGCTTCATCAGCTTCGCCGAGCAGGGCGAAGGCGCCAAACGGCGTCTCGTCGGGCTCTTCTCCGACGGCACAGCGCTGCTGCAGGCTGTCTGGTTCAACAGAACAGCCGCCATAAAAAAAGCCTATAACACCGGAGTCGAATATATTCTCTTCGGCAAACCATCGGTGTTCAACAATCAATGGTCGATCGTACATCCCGAAGTCGACCTGACAACATCGGCCGAAGCCACGCGCGGCATACGCGGAATCTATCCTCTGACCCAGCGCCTGAGCCAGCGCGGAATAGGATCTCGGCAACTGTCGGGGTGGATAGGCACCATAATCGACACAATGCGTGCTCCCCTCGAGACTCTTCCGGCCGATCTGATTGCGCGCCACAGATTCGTCAGTCTCGGGCAGGCTCTCCACGACATCCACTTCCCGCCATCGGCCGAAGCTTTGCAAAAGGCCCGCGAACGGCTCAAATTCGAAGAGCTGTTCTATCTTCAGCTCGATCTGCGGCGCCATGCAATACGGCGCAAGAGCTTCACCGACGGACTGAGGTTCGGTGCGGCCGGGCGCTGGCTCAACGCCTTCTACAGCGACTGCCTTCCATTTCCGCTGACCGGCGCCCAGAAACGCGTTGTCCGCGAAATTTTCGACGACATGCGTTCGGGCCGCCAGATGAACCGACTGCTTCAGGGCGACGTCGGCAGCGGAAAGACACTCGTAGCCCTGCTCTGTATGCTGATAGCGATGGGCAACGGCTATCAGGCCGCCCTGATGGCGCCCACCGAAATCCTTGCCGGACAGCATTATGAGTCACTGCGCTCTATGGTGGCCCGGCTCGGCGTCAATGTCGGG
>HF985604.1:17019-31814 GCA_000431215.1 Prevotella sp. CAG:1031 | reverse complement strand
GGCTCGACTCCCGCCAGAGAGCGGCGCGTAATCCACGAGGCCCTTGCCGACGGCTCGCTCCACATTCTCGTCGGCACCCATGCCCTGCTCGAAGACCCTGTCAGATTCAAGAACCTCGGCCTCGCCGTCATCGACGAGCAACACCGCTTCGGCGTAGCCCAGCGCGCGCGTCTCTGGACAAAGAACGAGCGGCCGCCTCATGTATTGGTCATGACAGCCACCCCGATTCCGCGCACTCTGGCAATGACCGTCTACGGCGACCTCGACGTCAGCGTCATCGATGAGCTGCCACCTGGGCGAAAACCTGTCGAGACGTCGCTGCGATACGAAGAAAACCGCATGGATGTCTATCGCTCGGTCGGAGCACAACTCCGTCTTGGGCGACAGGTCTATATCGTCTATCCGCTGATTGCCGAAAGCGAAAAGCTCGACCTGCGGAGCGTCGAAGAAGGCTACGATACGATCCGCGAGATTTTCCGCGACTATCGCGTGGCTATGGTTCACGGAAGGCTTAAACCGGCTGAAAAAGACTATCAGATGCACCTTTTCGCCTCGGGCGAAGCGCGCATACTCGTGGCCACGACAGTCATCGAGGTCGGCGTCAACGTTCCCAACGCTACGGTCATGATAATCGAGAACGCCGAGCGTTTCGGTCTCAGCCAGCTCCATCAGCTCAGAGGGCGCGTGGGGCGCGGCGCTGACAAAAGCTACTGCGTTCTGATGTCGAAACGCAAAATCGCCAAAGAAACACGTCAGCGGCTCGAAGTCATGACCTCTACGACCGACGGATTCGTCGTCGCCGAAGCCGACTTGCGAATGCGCGGCCCCGGCGACATCGAAGGCACAATGCAGAGCGGACTGCCGATGAAGCTCAACATTGCCAATCTCGCTACCGACGGCCAGATTATCCAGATAGCACGCGACGACGCCGAAGCCGTCCTAACCGCCGACCCTGAACTGACAAGCCCCGCCGGCCGCATTATGGCGCTTGAGCTCAGCCGACTGAGCCGCCGCACCGCCGACTGGAGCAAAATTTCCTGACAGTGGCCTGCGAACCATTGGGGCACAGTTGTTGTTAAAGTTAAAAACCCATAAAATTACTGACATCTATGAAAAAAATTCTTCTCGTTCTTGCCATTGTCATTGGTATTGCCACTTCGGCATCAGCCCAGAAAACAGAGCTTCAGTTCGGTTATGGCGGCTACACACAGATGGACGCCATGGATATGCACGACGGATGGGGCGGCGTCAACACTGCCTGGGGCGGCGTCAGCTTCGGCATCAATTTCAGAGTGACCCCGAAACTCTGGATCGGCCCGAGCTACACTTTCTCGTCGACAACTACGAAAGGTGGCCCGCACCACAGCAATATCGCCTACCACGTCATCATGCTTAACGCACGTTATACCTACTACCGCAACTCAATCGTGAATCTTTACGCCCACTTCGGTATCGGCGCTGACATAAGCCACATGCAGCCGCGCGGCGGCGATTCCTACAACAAGGGATACTGCGCATTCCAGATCAGCCCGCTCGGAGCCGAAGTAGGTCTTTCGCGCCAGTTCGCGATGTTCGGAGAATTAGGGTTCGGTGCACAGGGCCTCGTTCAGGTCGGATTCCGTGTAAAACTCTGACAATATGGACGACAGACTTGATACTGAAGAACGCCGGGAGCTTCCTGACGACCTCTACGGACTTCCCGCGCGAAGGGAATATCCGATGCCCGATGCGGCTCACGTCCGCGCTGCCGAGGCTTATTTCAGGTATTGCCCCGAAGACCTGAAACCCGAGCTCGCCCGCAATATACTTAAGTTCGCCGCCGCCTACGGCGTCGACGTCGAGAGCCCGACCGTTCTTTCTTACGCAAAATGATCTGCCCCTTCACGCCCCTTGCTTCGCGCAGGGGGCGTTTATTGTTTCCGCGCGTCTGCGTTCGACGGCGATGTTTGGCGCAGTCGGGGGAGTTTTGTAAATTTGCGGTGTCATGAAACTATTCCTCTACAGAATATGGCAGCTGCTGGTTATGGCACCTGTCATTATTGTGGCGACTATCGCGACAGCTCTTTTCACAATGGTTGCCTGCTGGCTCGGCGGCGGCCGATGGGCGGGCTATTATCCCCAGATCTTATGGGCGCGCCTGTTCTGCTGGACAACATTTGTCAGAGTGCGCGTTGTAGGCCGCGAGAATATCAGTAAAAACCGCAGCTATATCTTCCTCGCCAACCATCAGGGCGCCTACGACATTTTCGCCGTCTACGGATATCTGGGACACAACTTCCGCTGGATGATGAAAGAGTCGCTGCGCAAGATTCCCTTTGTCGGACGCGCCTGTGAGGTCTCAAAGCAAGTTTATGTCGACACTTCGAGCCTCGCCGGAATCAAACGGGCCATAACCAACTCCGAAAAGCTTCTCGGACGGGGAATGTCGATGGTTATTTTTCCCGAAGGCGCGCGCACATGGGACGGCCGTATGCGCCCGTTCAAGAAAGGCGCGTTCATTCTGGCACGCGAATTCAATCTGCCGATAGTTCCGCTCACTATCGACGGCGCTTTCGATGTTATGCCACGATTCAGCAAACTGCCCCACTGGGGCACAATCACCCTTACAATACACCGGCCGCTCGAGCCCGGCCCGACACCGAAAATGATGGCCGAGGCACGCGAAGCTATTGAATCGTCGCTCCCCGAGCGCTGCAAAGGAACGGGAGGCGTCAGCCGGAGCGCCGACTGACAGCCCCCTGACGTTTAAGCGGCTTAAGGAATTATATTAAAAATTAACATTCTGCGGGCTGCTATCGTTTGTTGTTAATATGTAACTTTGTGCACTAAAACGCGCCCGAAGCCGACGGCTACGGCCCGGGGAACTCGGCAGGCCGTCGCAACGGCCCTGCCGCAGCGCATAGAAACAGAACTAACTCGCATAACACTAACGTTATACCCACACTCAACCATATTATGAGCGAAACAGTCAACATTCAGGAGCTTGGCGATCTCGTAGCATCGAAAAGCAGCTTTATCGACGCCATAACACGAGGGATGGACACCACCATCGTCGGCCAGAAACATCTTGTCGAATCGCTTCTGGTTGCTCTTCTGAGCAACGGACATGTGCTCCTTGAGGGTGTGCCCGGTCTGGCAAAGACACTGGCGATCAAGACCCTCGCGCAACTCATCGACGCCAAATACAGCAGAATACAGTTCACGCCCGACCTGCTTCCGGCCGACCTTATCGGCACAATGATATATTCTGTAAAGACCGAGAGCTTCCAGATCAAGCGTGGCCCGCTGTTTGCCAACTTCATCCTCGCCGACGAAATCAACCGCGCTCCCGCCAAGGTTCAGAGCGCCCTTCTCGAGGCGATGCAGGAACGTCAGGTTACCATAGGCGAGACCACCTTCGAGCTGAAAGAGCCGTTCTTCGTCATGGCCACACAGAACCCCATAGAGCAGGAAGGAACCTATCCGCTGCCTGAGGCGCAGGTCGACCGTTTCCTTCTGAAAGTCATCATCGGCTATCCCTCGAAGAGCGAGGAGCAGCAGATCATACGCCAGAACATAGCGGGACAGCGTCAGGACGTAAGGGCCATACTCCGCCCCGAAGACATTCTCGACGCACAGCGCGTTGTCAACCGGATATATGTCGACGAGAAGATCGAGCGCTACATTGTCGACATCGTGTTCGCCACCCGCTTCCCCGGCGACTATAATCTCGGCGAGCTCAAGAGCATAATATCGTTCGGCGCATCGCCGCGCGCCTCGATCGGACTGGCCCGCGCAGCCCGCGCCTACGCCTTCCTCCACCGCCGCGGCTATGTTGTTCCCGAAGACGTCCGCGCCGTATGCCACGACGTTCTCCGCCACCGCATCGGCCTGACCTACGAGGCCGAGGCCAACAACATCACCACCGACGAAATCATAAGCGAAATCCTCGACAAAATAGAGGTGCCCTGACCGGGCGCCCCCACTCCACAAGATGGACGCCAACGAACTGCTAAAAAAGATACGCAAGATCGAGATTAAAACCCGCGGACTGTCGTCGAACATCTTCGCGGGCGAATATCACTCGGCCTTCAAAGGTCGCGGCATGACCTTCAGCGAGGTGCGCGAATATCAATACGGCGACGACATCCGCGACATCGACTGGAACGTCACGGCCCGTATGGGACACCCTTACGTGAAGGTCTACGAAGAGGAACGCGAGATGACAGTCATGCTCCTTGTCGACGTCAGCCGCTCGCGACTGTTCGGAGCCGTCGGTGAAGAAAAACGCGAGATGATAGCCGAGATCGCCGCGACGATAGCCTTCAGCGCCATCAGCAACAACGACAAAATCGGAATGCTCTTCTTCAGCGACAAGATCGAGAAGTTCATTCCTCCGAAAAAGGGTAAGAAACATATTCTCTTCCTTATCCGCGAACTTCTCGATTTCACTCCCGAGAACCCGGGAACCGACATCGGTGTGGCTCTGCGCTATTTCACCGACGCGCAGAAGAAGCGTTCGACGACATTCCTTATCAGCGACTTCATCGACAGCCACGACTTCAGTCGTCCGCTGAGCATCGCCGCGCGGAAACACGATCTCATAGCCGTTCAGGTCTACGACCGGCGCGACGCCAGTCTGCCCGACGTCGGAATGATGCGTGTAGCCGACCTCGAAACCGGCGCCGACCGCTGGATCGACACCTCGAACAAAAAAGTCAGGCGCGCCTACGACCGCTGGTGGTACGACCGCCAGCAGGCCATGACCGAAGCCATGCAGCGCTCGCGGGTCGACATTGCCTCTGTCAGCACCGACGAAGACTATGTCAAATCGCTTATGGCACTGTTCAGAATGCGCGGCGTGGCCCGCTAACATCCCCTTTTCCAATGAAAGCAATAAAAATCCTGATAATTCTGACAGCCTCGCTGCTCCTGCCGGCGCCGTCGGCTTCGGGCGCCGGAGCCAAGCTGGAACAGAAGCTCGATTCGGCCTACATTCTGATGGGCAAGACATCGACAATCAACGTCGAGCTGATAAAGACAGGAACGACGCCGGGCAACCTCGTCATTCAGGACGAAGCCTATCCGGCCGAAGTAGAACTGCATCCCGGCGACGGCGACACAACCGACCTCGGAGGCGACCGCTGGCAGATACGCCGCCGGCTCGTCATACAATCGTTCGACTCGGGCCTCTACACCCTGCCGCCGATACTGTATATCGAAGGGGGCGACACGATTGCCTCAGGAACTCTCGCTCTCAAAGTCGTTCCTGTCGACGTCGACTCGCTGAAAGACATCCACGACTACGCACCCGTCTACGACGCCGGCTCGAAATGGTATGACTCGCTGCCCGACTGGCTCGTCGACTACTGGTATTGGATTCTGCTCGCTCTGCTAAGCGTCGGCGCCGCGATATGGTACTTTGTCGTCAACCGCAAGAAGCCGCAGGCAACTGCCGTCAAAACGCCGAAAGTCGTTGTTCCTCCCTACGAGCTCGCCATACAGCGACTCGAAGAGCTCCGTTCGGAGCATCTTCCCGAAAACGGCCGCGAGCGCGAATACTACACGCGCCTGACCGAGATTCTGAGAATCTACCTTCAGGATCGCTTCGGAATCAACGCCATGGAGATGACTTCGGGACAGATTCTCCACGCTCTCGAAATCAACTCCGAAACGCGCATGTCGCGTCCGGCAATGAATCAGATTCTCGAGATGGCCGACTTCGTGAAGTTCGCCAAAGTCCGTCCGCTGCCCGACGACAATGTCAAGGTGTTCAACGCCGCCATAAAGTTTGTCGAGGCCACAAAGCCGCTGCCTCCCGCTCCGGCCGAAGCCGCGCAACCACCTCTGAATAATCCTCCGAAATAATGTTTGCCCATCCGAGATATCTCTGGTTTCTGCTGATTCTGCTGCCGCTGATAGCGTGGTATGTCTGGAAACAGCGCAACCTCAGCGCTTCGCTGAGTGTGTCGACGCTTCGTCCGCTGGCGAAGCTGCCCCACTCGTGGAAAGAATATATGCGCCATGTGGTCTTCGCCATGCAGATGGCGGCAATAGGCTGTCTGATAGTAGTTCTTGCCCGTCCGCAGACCTACGACTCGTGGCGCAGCAGCCGCGTCGAAGGCACCGACATTATCCTCGCTATCGACATCTCGACCTCGATGCTCGCCCGCGACTTCAAGCCAGACCGATTCGAGGCCGCGAAAGATGTAGCAGCCCGTTTTGTCAGCGGACGCGAGGGCGACAACATGGGACTGGTTATTTTCGCAGCCGAAAGTTTCACGGCCGTGCCTATGACCAACGACCGATCGCTTCTGGCCAACTATATCCATAACCTGCGCATGGGGATGCTCGAAGACGGAACCGCCATAGGCGACGGACTCGCCACCGCCATAAACCGCATACGCGAAGGAAAGGCCAAATCAAAGAGCATCATTCTGCTGACCGACGGCTCGAACAACACCGGCAACGTAGCGCCCGTGACAGCCGCGGAGATAGCCGCACAGAACGGAATCCGCGTCTACACAATCGGCGTCGGCACCAACGGACAGGCTCCCTATCCTCAGGAAGATATGCTCGGGCGCCTGACCTATGTCAACATGCCGGTCGTCATCGACGAGGCCACCCTTCAGAAAATCGCCTCGACCACCGGCGGCCGCTATTTCCGCGCTACCGGCAACCGCGTTCTCTCTGAAATATTTGAAGAAATCGACCGTCTCGAAAAAACCGAGATGGATGTGAAAAACTTTACGCAGACCGAAGACGACTATATGCCCTGGGCTCTGGCCGCCTTCATCCTTTTCGCCGGCGCCCTGCTGCTGCGCTCTACCCTTCTGCGTTCCATTCCATAAAACACTCCTATGATAAGCTTCGCATATCCCGGCCTGCTCTATCTGCTGCTGATCATTCCGGCTCTGGCCGCCCTGTTCTGGCTGTCGCGCATAGCGCGCACCCGCAAGCTGCGCCGCTACGGACGCCCCGAGGTTCTGGCCTCGCTGATGCCCGACGCCTCGCGCTATATGCCGTGGGTGAAGCTGACGGTGGCGCTCCTGGCCCTGGCCTTTCTGATTATCGTGTTGGCGCGTCCGCGGGCCAAAGCGGCTCTCGAAGACAGCGCGCGCGAAACCGAGACTTCGCGCGGAATAGAAGTGATGGTCTGCCTCGACGTGTCGAACTCGATGCTCGCCTCGTCGACCGACGATCCGCGCGGTGTAGCGCGCCTCGACCGCGCCAAACATCTGCTTGAGCGCCTTGTCGGATCGCTGCGCGACGACCGCGTCGGCCTGATCGTGTTCGCCGGCGACGCCTACGTGCAGCTTCCGATCACAACAGACTATGTGTCGGCCAATATGTTCATCAACTCCGTGTCGACAAATATGGTTCCGACACAGGGCACAGCCATAGGCTCGGCAATCGACATGGCCCTTGAATCGTTCACCCCCGACACCAAGACAGGGCGTGCGATAATAGTCATAACCGACGGAGAGAACTTCGAGGACGACGCCGTCGAGTCGGCCGCCCGCGCAGCCGATGCCGGCGTCATCGTCGACATCATAGGCCTCGGCACAGCCGGCGGTGCCCCGATTCTGATTGACCGCGACAAGGGCGTCTACATGACCGACAGTCAGGGACAGCAGGTCATCACAGCCCTCAATGCCGCCGAAGCCCAGAAGATAGCCAAAGCCGGCAAAGGAATCTATGTCAGCGGAAACAGCTCGAACGCCATAGGTGACATCAACTCGCAGCTCGACACTCTCGCGAAGACCGACTTCATGCGCACGACCTTCTCGCCCGCCAGCGAGCAGTTCCCGGCATTCGCCGTTCTTGCGCTGATTCTTCTGATTATCGACGCCCTGACGCCGACACGCAAGATTACGTGGCTGACGAAGTTCAATTTCTTCACCTCCAACAAACCCCGAACCAAATGAAACGTCTCATATTCCTGATAATGGCCATTGCAGTCAGCGTAGCCGTCTTTGCCGACGACGCCGCCCAGCGTGCGCTGCGCCGCCATATAGCCGAGGGGAACAAAGCCTATTCCGAAAAGCGTTACAGCGACGCCGAAGCGGCCTACAAAAAAGCGCTTCAGGCCGACCCGACCTCGATGGCAGCCACCTACAACCTCGCGTCAAGCCTCATCAGACAGGCAACGGCAGGAGAATCCGGCAAAAAGCTCAACGCAGAAGCCGCTAAACTGCTGAACGAAGTCATTACTACAGCTTCTGACAACCGGCTGGCCTCTTACGCAGCCTATAATCTCGGCAATATGGCTTTCAACAGCCAGCAGTGGGACCAGAGCATCCAATACTACAAGGAGGCGCTGCGCCGCAATCCCGACGACGACAACGCCCGCGACAATCTGCGCCTCGCCCAGCTCAAGAAGAGCCAGAGCCAGAATCAGGACAAAGACAAGAATCAGGACAAAGACAACAAGGAGCAGGAAAAAGAGAAAGAGCAGCAGAAACAGGATCAGCAGAACCAGCAGCCCCAGCAGAACAACGACCAGAAGCAGCAGCCCCAGCAGCCTCAGGGCGGAATAAGCCCCGAAAACGCCGAGAAAATCCTCAAGGCCATGGAGAACGAAGAAGCCGCTACCCGCGCCCGCGTTCAGGAGGCCGAGAAGCGCAAGGGAGCCGCCGGCCGCCGGGTCGTCACCAAGCCCTGGTAGTCTGAGTTCCGATATAACCCTCACCTTCAGATTCAAGAGATGGCAAAACGTTTCAACATATTATTGTTAATTCTATGGGCGACGGCAGTAAGCGCCGTGGCGGCGTCGTTCAGCCTTGTGCCCCCGCGGCGTGTAGTCGAGGGAGAGAAATTCGCCGTCACCTTCCGCCTCGACAATGCCGAAGGCTCGGACATTCGCGTCAGCCAGATCAACGGCTGCACCTTCGTCTACGGCCCGGCAGTGTCGACATCGCGCAGCTACACCGTTGTCAACGGCAAAGCCCAGTCGGCGTCGAGAACCGAATATACCTACACCTACCGCGCCGACCGCGCCGGAACATTCACAATCCCCGCCGCCTCCATTATGGTCGACGGCAAACGCCTGACCACGCCGGCCCGTAAATTTACCGTAGAGACCCATGCTCAGGCCAATGCGCCCGCATCGAGCCGACCGGTCGACATATACGACCCCGACACCCAGGGCTCAGACCGCGGTGTCGGCAAAAATGACGTGTTTGTCCGCATTATTCTGTCGAGCAACAGCGTCTACGAGCAGCAGCCCGTCGAATGCGTCATCAAGCTCTACACCAAATACAACATATCGCAGTTCATCCCGACAAAGCAGCCGAGTTTCGACGGATTCCTTATAGAGGAAGTGCCCCTGAAGCCTACTCTTAACGTAGGAGACATGTATAACGGACAGCGCTACTACACCGCCGTTCTGAAAAAATGTATCATCTTCCCGCAGAAAAGCGGTCGCCTGACAATCAATTCCGGAAACTACGACATCGACGTCGTTCAGTATTCCACCCAGAATCTGGGCGGCTTCGCCACAATACGCCAGCCTCATGAGCGAAAAATCACCGTCAGCTCGAACAGCGCCACACTCGACGTCAAGGCTCTTCCGCAACCGAGCCCCGAAGGATTCAACGGCGCTGTGGGCAAGTTCACCGTAAGCAGCCGCCTTGTCGGCAACCGGTTCCGCTCACATGAGCCCGCAACGCTCATCTACACCATCGAGGGCACGGGCAACATCAAATATCTCAAAGAGCCCGACATCGATTTTCCCGATGAGTTCGAGGTCTACACCCCGAAGTCTAACATCGAGGCCACAGCAGGAGCCACCAATGTCAGCGGCAAGATGACGATAGAATATACTTTCGTGCCACAGACTGAAGGCTCCTTCACAATCGGTGCCGACAGATTCGTTTATTTCGATCCGGCCACTGGAAAATACGTCACCCTTACCACACCCTCGTATGACCTGAAAGTCGCCAAGGGAACATCCCCGACAGCTTCGGCCGACCAAAAAGATATAGAGTCTAAGAACTCCGACATACTCCACATCAAACTCGGAGAGAAAAAGCTGAGCAGGAGCCACACGCTCGTTGTCGACAGCTTCCTCTACTGGCTCCTGTATATTCTGCTGGCAGCCGGAATGGCCGCTGTCATTATTCTTAACCGCAGGCGTCTGACCCTCAACGCCGACATCAAGGGGCGCCGGTTGGCGCGGGCCGGACGCACGGCGCGGGCCGGACTGGCGCGAGCCGAGGCCCGCATGAAAGCGAACAACAGCGAGGCATTCTACGCCGAGATCCTGAAAACTGTCAACGGTTATCTCTCCGACAAATTCGGCATCGCCGCCGGCCAGCTCTCGCGCGAAAGTATCTCCGAGGCAATGAACAACGCCGGGGCCTCCGACGAACTCACCGCATCGGTTCTCGGCGTAATCGACAGCTGCGAGATGGCCCGTTACACTCCTCAGACTCCGGCCACGCTCGACGACGTTTTCCGCCGTGCCGGAGCTGTGATCGCCGACATCGAAAACCTCAAACCACGAAACGCCAAATGAACCGCATATTTATTTTTCTGACCGTCCTGATTATCGGCGCAGGCTCAATGTCCCTCAAGGCCGCTTCATTGGCCGAGCAAGGCGACTCGGCATATTCGAAAGGCGACTATCAGGCAGCTGTCGCCGCTTATTCGGCAGCCCTTAAAGAAGGATCGTCGGCCGAGCTGCTCTACAATCTCGGGAACGCCTTCTACCGTCAGGGCGATCTGGGCCGCGCGGTGCTCAACTACGAACGTGCCCTGCGTCTCGACCCGTCAATGAGCGATGCGCGCGCGAATCTCGCCTTCGTCAACACCCGCATAACCGACAAGCCCGGCGAACGCGGGACCTTTTTGGGCAATGCCTACGACGCCGCTGCTCTCGCGATGCATTCCAACACATGGGCATGGCTGGCGTTCGCAGCCTTCGCCCTGTTCATCGCCGGCATAGGTCTCTATTTCTTTGCCGACGGAATAATGATACGCAAAACCGGATTTTTCGGCGGCGGCATCATGCTGCTCCTTTCCGCGATATGCGCCATATTCGCCTGTCACGCGGCAAATCTCGCCTCCGACACCTCAACAGCGATCATTACCGCAAAATCGACAATACTGAGCACGTCGCCCCGACATCCGGCCTCGCGCTCTGAAGAAGCAATGCTGCTCCACGAAGGAACGCGCGTCGAAATTCTCGACTCAGTCGTCGCGGTAGCCGACTCCGCCGCCTCGACATGGCTCGACGTACGCATCGACAACACCCACCGCGCATGGCTGAATTCAGCCGACGCCGAACGCATTGTCGCCACAAGGCATTGATTTTTAAGCAAAAACCGAAAATGTGTTTTACAACATAAAGAATATTTTTGCGTTTTGCTTGCATACTTCGCAAAAAGTGCCTACTTTTAGAGCAATCATTAATAACTCAGTCACACCAAATACTATAATATCATGACAAAGACCATCTCATTCAACGACCTGCGTCGCATCAAAGACAGCCTCCCCGACGGCTCGATCAGCAAAATTGCCGACAAGCTCAACGTGACCCCGCAAACAGTCCGCAACTATTTCGGCGGCAGTAACTATGAGTTTGGTAAAAATTGTGGTGTCCACATCGAGCCGGGCCCCGGAGGAGGTATAGTTGTCCTCGACGACACCACTATCTACGACATGGCAGTAGAAATTCTCGAAGGTCAGAAACAAGACTAATTATATCTAACTGAAATCAACCCATCACCTCAATCGCACGCCGGGGCCTGCAGGTAAACCCCCGAGCGTGCGATTGCGGCATATCGACAAGCCGAGATGCCACAGATAACCCTCGCAATCCATACATTCCGCTATGCCCTCCGGCTCAAGTCTCTGCTCGAAAGCGAAGGCATAGCTGCCGCGTTGCAGAACGTCAATCTCTCCGAACCCGGAGTCAATGCCGGAGTCCGTGTCAGAATCGACGAGCGTGATCTTCCCAAAGCTCTGCGCATTATCGAGAATCCCGACATCTTCAATCCTGAAGCGTCGTCAGACAAAGCGAAGCACAACAAACTTATAATCGCTCCCGTCGACTTCTCGAACGCAGGCGAGAACGCACTGACAACAGCTTTCAGCCTCGCTGAACGCCATGGCGCACGTGTGTTGCTGCTTCATGCCTATCTGTCGCAATCGTTCTCCGAGCCTGTCGACGCGCTGAGCGACGATCTCGACTTCGGCGAGACTCCCGAAGCGGCAGAGGCCGCCGCCGAAGTGACCGCCGACATCGACGCCCTGATGCGCCGATATGCTGCGCATGTGCGCGAGCAGATCAAAAGCGGCTCAATACCAGCCGCGCCGTTCGACACTCTGACCGTCGACGGCCTTCCCGAAGAGGTTATCAACGAGGTTGCCAAAGAGCGGAATCCTATGCTGATAGTGATGGGCACCCACGGCGCCGGCAATCATGAGCGCGCCGCGATGGGAAGCGTTACGGCCGAGGTGCTCGACACCTGCCGCTATCCGGTTCTTACGGTTCCGGTCGGAAACAGGGAGGTTAATTTCAAGCGAGTATTGTTTTTCACGACTCCCGACCAGCAGGATATTGTAGCGCTCGACACCTTCCTCAGTCTGTCGGGGGCGGAAGGCCACGACGTCACACTTCTGGCAATACCGTCGCGCGGCCGCACCTCAGGCAGCAGCCTCGAAGCAATGACACAATATTGTCTCAGCCATTATCCGGGCAACACCTTCGCCTCGGAAGTGCCGCCCGAAACCTCGCTGACCCCATTTCTCGAGACTGTAGCCGGACAGACAGCCGTAGACATTATCGGCGTTCCTAACAAACGCAAGAACAGCATTGTCAGGTTCTTCAACCCGACAATCGCCCACCGCCTGCTCTACCTCGCCGACCATCCGATGCTCGTCATCCCGGTATGACCGTTGACACTGAGAAAGTGTCGCAGAGTTTCCGCTATAATATGATTTTCCGACCCCGAGTTTGGCCGGAGGCGTTTCAAAACTCTGATTTCGCGTAATGGCTATACTATCATCGAATACGAATCGGTCAAGAAAAGCCGCACCCGCCTGCGCCAGCGCATGGGACTGTCGGTCGACGAATCGCTCGAAGAGCGCCTCCGCCTCTACGACGCCGACTGACCGACAGAAAAGGGAGCACCCATGCGGGCACTCCCTCAACCAATCTAATCTCTATGCTTATTTTTTATCCTTCTTGTCATTCTTGTCTTTGCCCCCATTTGCGTCCTTGACCTTGTCGGCCTTCACTGCACGGAATTGGCAGTCTTTCTTGAACTTGCGGTCACCGAACATAGCGTGATGCTTGCCGCGCATCTGAGCCTTGACCTTCAGATTGCGTCCGCCGTTCAGATAGGCGTTTTCGAGGAACTGGGTGTACTGCTCGGGAGTCAGCACCTTCTTCAGCTCGGCAAGATATTTCGCCTGGGCCGCACGGCGGTCGACTCGGGCAGTGGAATCGCACCGATTCTTTTTGTCGCGGCAATCCTTGCGAAGAGCCTTGAACTCGGCGGCGCGCGCCTTATTGAGCTCAATAAGCTGAGTCTTCTGCGCGTCGGTCAAGCCGAGACCTTCGAACTGGCGCAGGCAGCGGGCCGCGCCGCAGGGTTTGTCGCAATTCTTCTGACAGGGAGCCTCTGCACACGGCGTTTCGGCACAGTTGCCACAATTATTATTGTTCTGGGCGTTCACGCCGAGGAAAGCAAAAGCCGAAACGGCCAAAATCATCAGTTTCTTTTTCATCATTTAATCGGTTAATTTAATTCGTTTGCTTATTCGTTTGCTTATATGACAACAGAAACCGCCCGACGTTTAATCGGAAACATGATTTTAAATTAAATTAAGATTCTCGAAATATTTAGCACTCGCAAGCATGTTTATCGATAATATTTCTTAATTTTGCGCAAATTTGTATCTATACATTACAATCAAATATAGTAATTCGAAAGAGTATGAAAAAACAGATTTGGCACAGTGCATTCGTTCTATGCTCGGCCCTGACGCTCGTCGGCTGCAGCAGCGACAGCTTCGCGCCGTCGGACGGAACCGGCACTGTCGAACTTCAGCTCGACGTCGACCGGCAAGTGCTGACAGCGACCCCGTCGAGGGCTTCGCTTCCGGAGATTGTCGAAGGCCTCACTGCCGATGATTTCACCATCCGCCTCGTGGCCTCCAACGGACAGTCGCAACAGTGGAGCTACGCCGATTTCTCCGGCGAGAAAATCGCCGCCGGCACCTACACCCTTGAAGCCTTCTACGGCACAGAAGGGGAAGAGGGATTTGAAAAGCCCTATTTCGCCGGCTCAACTCAGGTTGTTGTGCGCAGCGATGAGTCGACCCACGCCGCAGTGACAACCAGCCTGAAAAACGCCGCCGTGACAGTGAGCTATTCCGACACTTTCAAAAGCTACATGACGGCCTACAGCGCATCGATACGCACCGCCGGCTCGGCCGACGGTCTCGACTACCCGTCGTCGGCCACCGACGATCTCTTCGTCAATGCCGGCGAGGCTTCGCTCTACGTGACCTTCACAACGCCTCAGAACCAGACGGCCACACTGAAGGTCGTCGACTTCACCGCCGAAGCGCAGCACCGCTATAATATAAGCGTCGACCTCAACAACGGCAACATGGGCGACGCCGTTCTGACAATCACCTTCGATGACACCGCCCAGGTTGCCGAACCGATCGAGATTGTGCTCAGCGAAGAACTTCTCAACGCGCCCGCGCCCGCTATCAGCGCCACCGCCACGACGGTCAACATCGTCGAGGGGGACAAGGGGAACGGACGATTCGACATCATAGCCCACGGCGGACTGAAG
>HF985604.1:11718-16991 GCA_000431215.1 Prevotella sp. CAG:1031 | reverse complement strand
GTCAAGCTCATCAGCTCGGGCAGCGCGCTGCCGGCCGGATGGCCCGCCGAGGCTGAACTTGTCGGAGGCTGTGCCGCCATTCCGTCGCTCGGGCTCCGCGGCCTCAGCGAGGTAGGCTCGACAGCCGCTGTTGTCGATCTCGCCGGCGCCATCTCGACCCTCGGCGCCGGAACCGCCACCTTCACCCTCGAGGCTGTCGACGCCTACGGAAAGGTCAGCGAAGCCGATGTCACTCCGTCGATAACCGTCAATGCCGAGCCGGCTGACATCAGCATCAACGGACAGCAGGTTCTCGCTGCCGGCGCCGACAGAGTGACCCTGTCGGTCGGCTACAACGGAAGCGACATCAACAACGTCCGCTTCAGCTATAAGGCCCGCTCGGGCGAATGGAAAGATGCCGAAATCCTCTCGGCAACCCCCGCCTCACGCGCCACAGCCAACTATAACGTCACCCTTAAGGTCGAATCCACGTACCGCAATGTCGAGGTCAAGGCCCGCGCAGGAGCTGCAGAAGCGGCATTCACCGCTGAGCGTCAGACCCCCGACTTCACCGCCGTCGCTCCCGAAAACGACGTTTTCGCCAAGCATGCCGTGGTCAGACTGTCGTCGATCAACGACGAAGTAGCCGCCGACCTCGCCACTTCGGCCCGGTGGGCCGTATCGACCGACAACGGCAACTCTTGGACTAACGTAAGCGCCACTGTCAGCGGCACCAGCGCACGCCTCGAAGGTCTCACCCCCGGCACCGCCTATCGCGTGCGCGCCACCGTCTCTGACAAACAGGCCACAGCCGCCCTCACCACCGAAGCCGCCCTCCAGATCCCCAATTCCGACATGGAAACATGGTCAAGGACAGATGGCCAGACTAAATATTGGTGGATCGAATATCCCGGAGCATCAAAGGCTGATGCCATTTGGGCCACGGTCAACGAACTCACTACATCTGAAGGAGGTAGCGGTACCAATCCGTTTGACCACAAAGGATGCTCATATTGCGCTTTTTCAGGGACACGCAAGACTACAGATGTGCATGGAGGATCTCTTGCTGCCGTCATAGAAACTGTAGGCTACGGTGACAATGACGCCAATGGCACCACAACAGTTGGTAAGGGATGTAAGAAAATTGCCGCAGGAGAACTTTTTCTCGGCTCATATGACAATGGCGCAAACTACTCCGGCTATGCTTTTGCATCAAGGCCATCTTCTATTGAATTCTGGTATAAATACCGTCAGAAAAATTCCGCTGATTACGGATATGCTGAATTCAGAATCCTTAACAGCGACAATAAGGACATCACAGAAGCAAAAACTATCCAGCTTCCTAAAGCCGATACATATCAAAAAGTAACCATTCCGCTGAATTACCTCCGGTTAACAAACGGAAAGGCAGCAAAAATCATGGTAAGCTTCAAATCAAGCGGCAATCAGGAATGTCTGAAGATCAATACCGACAATCTTGACTGTCCCAGCTTCGGCAATACGTCTGACGGCCGCTTTACCGGTTCCAGCCTCTATATCGACGACATCACTCTTAACTACTAAGTCAACATGAAGATGAAAAAATATATACGGTCGTGGGCTGCCATTGCTGTCGCAGCACTTCTGACCACGGGGTGTGACGACAACCCCAATTATAACCTCGACGGCAACGATGCCACCGGCCGCGTGAACCTCAGCGAGCTCGGCGTCGAACTCAACACCGACGAGATCGAGCTGTCGCGCGCCGACGGCGTCGACACCTCGGACTTCCTCGTCACCATCACCGACAACAACGGCAATCAGGTCTACAGCTCGACCGTTGCGAAAGCCGACATCGTAGTGCTCCCCGTAGGCGAGAACTACACCGTCAAGGTTGAGAGCCACGAAGTCGAGAATGTGGCATGGGCCAAACCCTACTACGCCGGTTCGAAGAGCTTCGCCGTCACCAAAGACCAGATCACCGAGATCGGCACCGTCACCTGCCGCTTCGCCAACGTGCGCGTCAGTGTGTTCTACAGCGACGCCCTGCGCCGCCTGATGGCCGACGACGTCCGCGTCAACATCGACTGCTCCGAAACCGACAGCCATCTCGAATATACCCCCGACGAAACCCGCTCGGGCTACTTCAAGGCCGTAGAAGGGAGCACCACCCTCGGCGCCACCTTCACCGGCACGGTGAAGAACCAACGGGTTACCTTCGTCAAGGCCCTCAACGACGTGGCCGCCGGACAACACCGCAAGATCACCTTCGACGTCCGTTCGGGCGACCCGAGTGTTCCCGATGAGAACGGCAACATCGTGCTCGACGGCGAGAGCGAAGGCACCCCGCTCGGCAACGGCCTCTACCTCGTGGCCGACGTCGTCAACGAGACCATCAACGGCAATGTCGACAGCGACGAGAAAGGTGACGGCAACGCCCAGCGTCCCGGCGGAAACGGCGGAGGCGACGATCCCCAGCCCCCGATCGGCGACGGCCCCATCACCTTCACCACGGCCCTGAGCTTCACTGAGACTATGGAAGCCAAAGAAGGACTCGACGGACGCGTGAACGTCAAAGTCGATCCCGAAGGCGGCAACTCGATTCAGTCGCTGAAAGTCAAGATCGTTCCGGGCAACGCCGAATTCGAAGAGGTGCTCATGGATCTGTTCCACACACTCGAGTTCGACCTCGCTGACATGAACGACGAGCTGAAAGCCGCCCTCGGAAGCGACCCCTTCAACTTCCCCTGCAACGAGCAGGTCAAGGGGCAGAACGACGTTTCGTTCAACATCTCGGAATTCATTCCGCTACTGAACATCTATCCGGCCATCCATAAGTTCGTCATCACCGTTTCCGACGCACAGGGCCACACCGAAGAGCGCACTCTGACCTTCGAAGCCAAAGGCAATAACTAACCCCAAAAGAAACAAAGACAATGAAACAGAATATCAAATCATTAGGGCTGCTTGCTGTGGCAGCTTCGTCGATGATGCTTGCGGGGTGTAGTGCCGACGACCTGTTCGGGCCGCGCGACGGCGAAGGCACCCTCAGCCTGACAGCTTCAATAGGCAACGACGTCAAGGTTGTGTCGCGCGCCGACGCCGACCAGCTCCGCGCCGATTACGGCGAATCGCTCCTTCTCTGGATCACAAAGCCGGGGGAAGGCCCCGTGCGCCAGTACAATGGCATTGACAACGTGCCGACCGACCCAGTCACCCTCCACTCCGGCAGCTACGTGGCCGAGGCATGGGCCGGCGACTCTGTGGCCGCCTCGTTCGACAAGAAATATTTCAAGGGCTACACCCCCTTCGAAATCACCAACGGCAATTCTACCGCAGTCGAGGTTAAGTGCAACATCGCCAACGTTGTCGTAAGCCTCAGCTTCGACGAATCGGTCGACGCCGCCCTGAAATCGTGGACGGTCACCGTCGCCAACGGCGAAGAGAGCATAACCTACGAGGGACACGACGCCCGCAAGGGTTACTTCATGATGCCTAAGAAAGCCGACAACGAAAAGCTGACTCTGACCCTCGAAGGCACTGCCCCCAACGGCGACGCCTACAGCCAGACAGCCGACATCGAGGCTCCCAAAGGCGGATATGAATATAAAGTGAACTTCAGCCACACCCCCGGCTCATTCAACGACGGCGGTGCGTTCTTCACAATCACTGTCGACGAGACCGAGATCGTTGTCGAAGATGAGCTGGTCATCACCCTCGCTCCCGAAATCTTCGGTATCGACTTCGACATCGCCCAGGAACAGGCAGCCGCCACCGGCGAGATGGGCCGCAAGTGTGTCTTCATCTCTGCCGTAGACCGCCTCAGCTCGCTGACTATCGAGAGCGCCAACCTCCAGCACTATCTCGGAAGCTCGACAGCCGACGTGTTCTCACTCAGCGAATCGGCCATCGCACGCCTCGCCGCTGCAGGCATAAACTTCATGACCTATAAGAATGAAGCCGGCGAGATCAACCGTGTGCGCGTGAATTTCGAGGCTGACTTCACCAATAATCTCGTCAGCGGCCTCCACACCTTCAAGTTCATCGCCGGCGACAACGGCGACGGCACCGAGAAGACATCGGAAGCAACACTGTCGCTGCGCCTGAGCAATGCCGCTGTAGAGCTCAAGGAGGCCTCGGAAGTCAGCTACACAACCACGACATTCGTCGCCACCATCGTCAAGCCCGACGAGCTGACCGGCAATGTCGGCTTCAACTACCGCGAGAAAGGCACCGCTGACTGGACATTCGTAGCCGGGACAAACAACGGCACGACACTGACAGCCACTGTCGACAATCTCAAGTTCGGCACTACCTACGAATATTGCGCCGTGGCCGGCGGCTACACCTCGCCCGCCAAAGAGCTCACCACGCTGACACCTCCGCAGCTGCCCAACGCCTCGTTCGAGCAGACAAGCACCGCCAGCGACAAGGCTCTCATGTTCAGCGCCGACCCCAATGACTTCTACTGGGACAGCGGTAACCACGGCTCACAGAGTCTGAGCAAAAACGTTACCGAGGTAACCACCAAGTATTTCCACTCCGGTAAGCAAGGACTCTGCCTCCACAGCCAGTTCGTAGGCTTCGGATCGCTCGGCAAGTTTGCGGCCGGCAACATTTTCACTGGTAAATATATATTCACCGACGGCATGGATGGAGTGCTCGGATGGGGACGTCCCTTCAGCTGTCCGATCCGCCCGAAGGCTCTGAAAGTATGGGCAAGATATGAGCCTGTGAATATCACGCATGATAACACCAGCGCACTACCTTCTGTAAGCAAGGGAGATCCAGATAATGGTATCGTCTATATCGCTCTTGTCACTGACCAAACAATGCGTTATGACAACGACAGCAAGAATATCCACGAATCATGGCCTCAGATTGTAAAGACCAAGTCTTCGGAGCGACAGCTCTTCGACCCCTCGGGAAGCAATGTTGTCGCCTACGGCGAACATGTCTTCACGTCGGCGACGACGGAGCCCGGCCTCGTAGAAATTACCATTCCTCTTAACGATGTCAACCCGAACCTGACAGTCTCGAATATCATTATAGTGGCATCGGCCTCGCGCTACGGCGACTACTTCGTCGGCGGTAACGGCTCGCTGCTCTACCTCGACGACTTCGAGCTCGTCTATTAACGAACGCTAATGTAACTTATGTGGCTGATGTAGCTGATGTGACTTATATAGGACATCAGATACATCAGCCACATCAATAATATCAATAACATAAACTTCCATCGCAATGGGCTTCCTGAAGATCGCGGGCGATTATACGTCGTGGAGCGTCTACCGCAAGTCGGTGATAATCTGCGA
>HF985604.1:0-11666 GCA_000431215.1 Prevotella sp. CAG:1031 | reverse complement strand
TTCCGCGCGGCTCGCGCACCGTCGACCAGATGCGTCAGGCTGCCCGCTCTTGCAAACAGAATATTGTCGAAGGAATCAGCGACGGAACTATTTCCGCCGAGATGTGCATCAAGCTCATAGGCGTTGCCCGCGGGTCGGTAAGGGAACTCCGCGAGGACTATGCCGACTTTCTCAGACAGCATAAACTCGAGACCTGGAGCAAAGATGACGCGCGCACCGTTTCGGTCAGGAACTACAGCCGCGACCACTACCGGCCCGAGGAATTTGTCGAAAAATGCGAAGCCCGCAGCGATGAGACGGTAGCCAACATAATGCTGACGCTGATCTATCAGATGGAGGCTATGCTCGCCAAAGTCCTCAAAGGGATGGAAGCCGAATTCATTGCCTCAGGCGGCATCAAGGAGAATATGGCCAAAGCGCGGCGCAGCCGGCGCGGTTATTAGAGCGAGATGTTTCGGATGTTTCTGATGTAACGGATGTAAAACATCAATAACATCAATAACATCAGCTACATCTCCCGCTGTCCGCCACAGCTTCTTGCAGCCGACAGAAAAAATTGCTACCTTTGCAGGTTAGATGAGGATTACACACGTATTCTGGGGCTTGAGTATCGGCGGTATCGAGACAATGCTCGTCAATATCGCCAACTGTCAGGCGCGAGCCGGAGCCCGCGTCAGTGTCATCATTATCAACGACCTCAACGAGCCGATGCTGCTCAGCCGCTTCGATCAGGCTGTCGAGGTTATCCGTCTGGGGCGTCGTCTCCACTCGCTGTCGCCGAATTTCGCTTTCAGGCTCAACGCCGAACTGCGGCGCCTGAACCCCGACGCCATCCACCTCCACCGCTCCGAAATTTCCTGTTTCATTGCGCGCCGCTGGCGCAGCCGCCTCCATTCGACTGTCCACGGCCTCACGGGCGGACGCCTCCGCCGCCGGGGAATCTTAGGGCGTATGTTTCCGCTGTTCAACTTCAGCTCGAACGGCAACGTGACCAATCTCCACCTTATTCCGAGGGTCTTCTCGATCTCCGAGACCGTCCGCGCCGACCTTCTCGCCAACTACGGCATCGAAAGCCGCGTAGTTGCGAACGGTATTACGACATCGGAGTTCCTTCGACGCGACGGTCACGCTCCGGGCAGTCAGATGAAGATTGTTCAGGTCAGCCGCCTCGATGTCGCCACAAAGGGACAAGATCTGCTCGTCGAGGCTGCCGCGATGTTGCCCGACGTGTCGGTGGATTTCATCGGCGAGGGCCCGGGGCGCCAACAGCTCGAAGAGCTTATCGCGCGCCACGGCATAGGCAAACGCGTCAGGCTGCTCGGCAAACGCGACCAGTCGTATCTGCGGCAGCATCTTCGCGACTACGACCTCTTTGTTCAGCCCTCGCGCAACGAAGGCTTCGCGCTGACCGTGGCCGAGGCGATGGCAGCGGGGGTGCCTGTGGCCGTCAGCGCCGGACAGGGGCCTGCCGAGGTCACGATGGGCGACACATTCGGGAATGTCTTCGCCAACGGCGATGCCCGCGCGCTCGCCGCGAAAATATCCGATCTCAAGGCGAACTACGGCGATGCTCTGCAAAAAGCTGAGCGCGCCAGAAACCATGTTATCGAAAACTATGATGTCGACGTCACCGCACGCCGATACCTCAGTCTTTACGGAAATTAAAAAACTCTGATATGCAAGCACTGATCTTAGCCGCCGGAATGGGCAAGCGCCTTGGCGAATACACCCGCAACAACACCAAATGCATGGTGGAAGTCAACGGCACGCGCCTCATCGACCGAATGATCAAACAGCTCGCGTCGCTCGGACTCGACAGACTCGTGATGGTCGTCGGCTATCATGGCCGCGAACTGATGGAATATCTCGGCAACGAGCGCTACGGCCTCAGAATCGAATATGTCGAGAACCCCGTCTATGACCGCACTAACAATATCTACTCGCTTGCGCTGGCCAAGGAATGGCTTCGCGCCGACGACACTATTCTGCTTGAGAGCGACCTGATATTCGACGACACGATGCTCAGCCTGCTTCTCGACAACCCTCTGCCCAACCTGGCGCTGGTGGCCAAATACGAGAGCTGGATGGACGGCACTATGGTCAGAATCGACGAAGACCTCAATATCGTCAACTTCGTGCCAAAAGCGGCGTTCCGCTACGAAGAGACCGCCGACTACTACAAGACCGTCAACATATATAAATTCTCGCGCGAATTTCTCAACGACAAGTATATTCCGTTTCTCGACGCCTACATGAAGGCGCTGGGCAACAACGAATACTACGAGAACGTGCTCCGCATCATAACCTTCCTCGGCGGCGGCGATCTGAAAGCTCTTCCGGTCGGCAATGTGAAATGGTATGAGATCGACGACAAGCAGGATCTCGACATTGCCGAAGCCATCTTCGCCGACGAAGACCACATTCTGCGCAAATACTACGGCCGCTACGGAGGCTTCTGGCGGTTCCCGGCCATGCTCGACTTCTGCTATCTGGTCAACCCCTATTTCAGCTCGTCGCGCATTATCGAAGAGATGCAGGCCTTCTTCCCCACCCTCATCGCCGAATATCCCTCGGGCATGAAAGTCAACACTCTGCTCGCCTCGAAATGCTGGGGAGTGGCCGAGAAGTATATCGTTCCGGGCAACGGCGCCGCCGAGCTGATCAAGGCTCTGATGGAGATTCTTCCGGGGACGCTCGGAATAGTGCGCCCCACCTTCGAGGAATATCCCAACCGCCGCGACAGCGCGACACTGGTGACCTTCACCCCCGACAATCCCGACTTCAGCTACGGCGCCGACGACCTCATCGACTTCTTCTCGCGCAACCGGGCCGACACCATAATGCTCATCAACCCCGACAACCCGTCGGGCAACTTCATACCGAAGGCCGACGTTCTGAGACTCGCCGGCTGGTGTGCCGACAACGGCGTCAGGCTCGTTGTCGACGAAAGTTTCGTCGACTTCTCGGAAGGCTGGCGCGACAACAGCCTGCTCCACGACGACATTCTCGAAGCCTACCCGACGATGGCCGTCATGAAAAGCATCTCGAAGAGCTACGGCGTTCCCGGCATACGCCTCGGAATACTCTGCTCGGCCGACGAGGCCCTGATAGCGCGCATCAAAAAGATGGTAAGCATCTGGAACATCAACTCGTTCGCCGAATATTTCATGCAGATATTCACCAAATACGAGAAAGACTACTTCCGCGCCTGCGACAAATTCATCGCCGAGCGCAACGACTTCGAGAAGCGGCTACGCGAGATTCCTTTCCTGCGAGTGATCCACTCTCAGGCAAACTATTTCCTATGCGAAGTCAAAGCGCCGCTGACAGCGCGCGAGATAGTCATCGACACACTGAAGCGCCACGATATTCTGCTGCGCGACTGCTCTGACAAGGGGGGCCTCAAAGGAGGTCAGTTCCTGCGTATCGCCGTGCGCGACCACGCCGACAATTCCCGTCTTATCGAAGCCCTTAAACAATTCGGAAAATGAAAATCTGTGTTTGCGGAGGGGGCAATCTCGGCCATGTCACAGCCGGATTTCTTGCCGCCCGAAAAGACTGCGAAGTAACCGTCATGACACGTCGCCCCGAACGCTGGAGCGACACCGTCGAAGTGACCGACAGCCACGGACGCCTGTTTGCGGGACGGTTTACACGGGTAACGGCCGACGCCGCCGAAGCGGTGGCCGACGCTGACATCGTTATTCTCTGCCTCCCCGGATTCGCAATTGCCCCCGAACTTAAGAAAATAAAACCGTGGCTGCGGCCGGGCGTTCCAGTGGGGTCGATAATATCGAACACAGGGTTCTTCTTCGAGGCCATGGAGACACTGCCTGAGTCGACAACGCTGTTCGGATTCCAGCGCGTGCCGTTCATAAGCCGCATAACAGAATACGGCAAGAGTGCCGAGCTTAAAGGCTACAAGAGCCTGCTGAAGCTCGCCGTCACGGGCTGCGACAGCGAACACGCCGAAGAACTCCGGGCCCTTTTCGAAAGACTCTTCGAGACTCCGACGGAGCTTCTCGACAGCTTCTATGAGGCAGCGCTCTCAAACAGCAACCCGCTTCTCCATCCCTCGCGACTCTACACGCTCTGGGGCTCGTGGCGCCCCGGCATGACCTGCGACAAAGTGCCCGGATTCTACGAAGGCTGGACAACCGAAGCCGCACAGCTGCTCATCGACATGGATCTGGAATTTCAGGCCCTGCTGCGGCATATAGGCATAAAAGAGGGTGCCGTTCCGTCGATAACCGACTATTACGAAGTCAGCGACGCCGCCACCCTGACGGCCAAGATCCGCTCTATCGAAGCGTTCCGCAATATCGCCGCGCCCATGAAGCCTGCTTCTGAACCGGGCAGATTCGTCCCCGACTTCTCAAACAGATATTTCACGGAAGATTTCCCCTACGGGCTGCGGTTCATCATCCACACCGCCGCTAAAAACAACTTCCCCGTGCCGGTCATGAAGAAAGTCTATGACTGGGGAATAAGCTGCATCGGCCAATGACACCGCTACAACTTTCCGACATAAAAAAGATACAGCTCGACATTCTGCGCGCGGTCGACAGTTTCTGCCGCGAGCGCGGACTGCGCTATTCGCTGGCCTACGGCTCGCTGATAGGAGCCGTGCGCCACGGGGGCTTCATCCCCTGGGACGACGACATCGACCTGCTGATGCCGCGCGCCGACTACGACCGCCTCACCGACAAATTCAACGACGCCGCGCCGGCCGGCCTGAGACTGCACTGCCTTGCCTCGGACAACAGCTATGCGGCCGTCTACGCCAAGATTGAAGACACCTCGACAGTACTCGTCGAAAAGAGCTCCACGAAACCCATAGGCGTAAATATCGACATCTTTCCTATCGATCCGCTCTTCGACAGCCATATCGAAAGCGCCCAGTATGTCGACGCCATGAAGAGGCTGAAACTTCTATACCGCTCGAAAATCGTCAGGCCGACCAAAAAAAATTCCTTTGCCAAGAAAATCGGAATAATAGCAGCGAAAATGGTGTCGCTCCCTTTCACCGCACGCAGTCTTGCCCTGAAAATCGACAGGAAGATGCGCGGCGGACAACCGGGCGCGAAGTTTTCGGGATATGCCGGAAGCACGATAGGCTCACGCGACATCTTCGAAAGCACCCTTTTCGAGAATATCAGGAGAATCAGATTCGAAGATACCGAAGCGATGGCCATCGCCGGTTACGACACCTACCTGAGAGCCATCTACGGCGACTACATGAAACTTCCTCCAGAAGGAGAGCGTTGCTCACCCCACACCATAGTTGAAGTTTATCGCAAATGAAGATACTGATAGCCAACAAATTCTACTATCGTCGCGGAGGCGACTGCATATATGCCCTCAATCTCGAGCAAATGCTTCGCGACAGGGGCCACGAAGTGGCGGTCTTCGCCATGGACTATCCCGAAAACCTTCCGACCCCATGGCAGAAGTACTTCCCGAAGAACATGACACGCCTGATGGCGCTGACGCGTCCGTTCGGATCGCGCGAAGTTCGCCGCAAATTCTCGGCGCTGCTCGACGATTTCGCTCCCGACGTTGTCCATCTCAACAATATCCACACCCATATCTCGCCGGTCATAGCCGAACTGGCCCATGCGCGCGGCATCAGAACCGTGTGGACACTCCATGACTACAAGCTTCTTTGTCCGCGCTACGACTGTATGCTCGGAGGTATGAATCCCTGCCAGCGCTGTTTCGGCGACAACAAGCGCGGCTGTCTCGACTACAGCTGCATAAAAGGGTCGAAACTGCAGTCGGCCGTGGGTTACCGTGAGGCCCGCCACTGGAGCCGCCGGCGCCTGGAGCGCGCTGTCGACATGTTCATCTGTCCGAGCGCCTTCATGGCCGAAAATATGAAAGCCGGAGGCTTTGACCCGACAAAGCTGACAGTGCTCAACAACTTCATCGACACCGACAGATGGCTTGCCTCCACCGAGACAACGTCGGCCGACATCGACAGCCTCACCGCAGAGCCATACTACTGCTATGTCGGACGCCTGTCGCGCGAAAAAGGGGTGCGCACACTCGTCGAGGCCGCGGCAATGAATTCGCGCCGGCTTATTCTCATCGGGAACGGCCCGCTCGAGGCAGAGCTGCGCTCGAAAGCCGTACGGAACGTAGTGTTCGCCGGATTCCGCACTCCGGCCGACGTCCGCGTTCTTGTCGGGCGCGCCCGAATGATGGTTCTGCCGTCGGAATGTTACGAAAACAATCCGCTTTCGGTTATCGAAGCCCAGATCATGGGAACCCCCACCCTCGGAGCCGACATAGGCGGTATTCCCGAGCTCATCGAGCCGGGAGTCAGCGGAGACATCTTCGAATCGGGCAACCCGCGCGCCCTGTCGGAAGCAACCGAACGCCTGTGGGACATGACATTCGACCGCAACGCCATATCGCACAACGCCATATCGCGTTTTAACGCAGATACTTACTATAAAAAACTCACAAAACTTTATCATTAACACCAACAAACCTGACAAACATGAAATCATCCCGCGCCAATATGCTTCACGGCGTCCTTCTGATAGGACTGTTCTCGTGCGCCGCATTCTATATCGGCGGAGCGCAAATTTTCAAAGAGCTGTCATTCAGCCCGATGATAATAGGTATCATACTCGGTATGCTCTACGCCAACTCGCTGCGCAACCATCTGCCTGAGACATGGGTGCCCGGCATTCAGTTCTGCTCCAAGAAACTGCTTCGCCTGGGCATCATTCTTTACGGTTTCCGTCTGACTTTCCAGGACATTATGGATGTCGGCGTTGCCGGCATAATGGTCGACGTAATAATAGTTATGGTGACAATCATCGGCGGCATCTATATAGGCAAGCTGCTGAAAATGGACTCCGACATAGCTCTGCTGACATCTATAGGAAGCGGAATCTGCGGCGCCGCCGCCGTTCTGGGAGCCGAGTCGACTATACAGACAAAGCCTTACAAAACCGCTGTCGCAGTCGCCACGGTTGTAATCTTCGGAACAATATCGATGTTCCTCTATCCTATAATGTATCGCGCCGGCTGGCTCGGCCTCGACGCCAACCAGATGGGTATCTATACCGGCTCAACACTCCATGAGGTCGCCCACGTCGTAGGCGCCGGAAACGCCATGGGCACAGAGGTGTCGAACGTCGCCATTATCGTCAAGATGATACGAGTGATGCTGCTGATTCCCGTGTTGTTCGCCCTGGGCTACTGGGTTGCCATCAAAGCCCGTTCGGCCGGAACAACCGCCCAGGGAGGCAAGATCGCCATACCATGGTTTGCCCTCGGCTTCCTCGGAATTATCATATTCAACTCGTTCGGATTTCTCTCACAGCCGGTTCTCGACATAATCGAATATATCGACACCTTCCTGCTCACCATGGCCATGACGGCACTTGGAGCAGAGACAAGCATCGACAAATTCAAGAAGGCCGGTGCCAAGCCGTTTATTCTGGCGTTCATCCTGTTTGTATGGCTCATCGCCGGCGGATGGGCGCTCGCCCGCTACGTGGCTCCCGCTTTCCTCTGAAAAAAGCAGAACAGGCAACCGATAGTGCGGCCGCGGGGCATTCCGCGGCCGCTCGCCATTTTGTCGGCTCNNGGCCGCTCGCCATTTTGTCGGCTCGCATTTTTTCGCTACCTTTAATGCGGCAAAATGAGACGCATAATTATCTTTCTCCTTATTGTCATATCACTGACACTGACCCCGACAGCCGGGGCCTCAAGCCCTCAGCTGTTCACCGACCGTCAAAGCGAACTGCTCGACATCTTCAACAGTGCCGAGCAGACCATACGACGCGACGGCAACTACTCGCGCGCCCTCGAACAATATCTTGCTTTCATCAGAGGAGCCGAAGGGGATGCCAAACTCGAACGGCAGTTGCTGACCGCCTACATATCTGTCGCCGTAATCTATGGCTCATTCAACAACACCGACAACGCCATAACTTACAACAAGCTGGCCTATCCGCTGGCAAAAAAGCTCGGCAACAGAGAATTTACCGAACTGGCGCTGACCAATCTCGCCCAGAGCTATAAAGACAAACGCAAGTTCGCCGCGGCCGACAGAACAGCCGACCGTCTTATGGCTGAATGCGACCGGCTCAGCCATACAGCCTCATTCCACTACTCCATAATAAAAGGGGAAACGGCCCATCTGCAGAATCTCCATTCCGACGCTCTGCGCCACTTCAGGAATGCCGACAGCATCGCCCGCCGCGAAAATCTGAGTCCCTACGAACAGTCTGCTCCGCTGTCGCTCATAGCCAAGCACTACCGGACAGTCGGCAAACCTGACTCCCAGCTCGTCTATCTCAACCGCAGCTGGGCACTTCTCGAAGACTCTCACGACCCTCAGCCGAAAACCGAAATAGCGCGCAGCCTGATGATTCTTCATACCCGTCTCGGTAATCTCGCCGAAGCGCGCCGTTTTCAGGATATATATTTCGGGCTGACAGACTCGCTCGTCAACCCCGTCCATTTTCTGAGCGTCTCAACCCACGATTCCCAACAGCGCATCGCCGCCAAAGGAACTGAGATCGAGCTTCTGAACCGCACGGCGTCTCTTCTCCGACTGATAATCGGCATCACGGCAGCCTTTCTGATTCTGACGCTTATCTTTCTTTATTTCATTCTGCGGCAAAAACGCAATGTAACTGCCGCCTACAAAGCCCTCTACGAAAAAGACCGCCGGCTCATGGCTCTGCACGACAGGACTGAGCAGTCATGCGATAACAGCGACGGCTGCGACAACGACACTCAAATACCCGACAACGAGCAGAACCGCGACCTCTACAACCGTATTGTCAGCACAATCGAATCGTCGGCTGAATATCTCAACGCCGACTTCGGCCTGAGCAACATCGTCACCGCCGTAGGCTCGAACGCCACCTACGTCTCGCGCGTCGTCAAACGCTATTCCGGACAGAATGTGCCGTCGTTCATCAACGAATACCGCGTTCGCGAGGCTTGCCGGCGTCTTCTCGACGACAAATACGGCAACCTCACTTTCGGCGCTATCGGCGAATCGGTAGGATTCAGCTCGCAGGTAAGCTTCAACCGCACATTCAAAAAGGTCACCGGCCTGACCCCGTCGCTCTATCGCAAAATGGCTGAAGCCGACCGAAAAGAGAGCGAACCGAACCGTGACAGTGAGCTCTGACAAGGCTCCGAAGAGGGTTTTCGGCTTTAATTTTTATCAGTTTTAAAAATTGTTTGACACTTTTATCGCTGACAATGGCGATATTAGATCCGGCGCCCTATATTTGCCGCAGTAAAGTCTCTCATTAATCTCACACCGAATGAAACCGAACATACCAGTTATCCTATTGTTCGCCGGATCCATGATTCATGCCCCGCTCCGAGCCGACAACACCAAAATTGTCGTCAACTCCGCAACGGGCGAGTCAACGGCAATCGATCTTACTACCGCGACGCGCATAACCTTCAGCACCGACCAGTCGAAAATGACTGTCGGCACACCCGACGGGGGAGCGCAGAGCTTCAATATCGACGACATCTCGACTATCGTGTTCACTCTCGACTCGGCTGTTGACACTCCCTCAACCGAAATCGGTGGCCTGACCATAGCCTCGCAGGGAGCTGTGGTCACTATTTCAGGGCCTTCGGAAATAGAATACATGGCTGCCGATACTTCAGGTCGCATCCACTTCGCCGGCAAAGCCGACGAGCGCATCGAGCTCGACTTCGGGCCTCTCCCCGCCGGAATCTACATCATCAGAGCCAACTCTTCAACTTTCAAATTCATCAAACGCTAACCATCCCATGCGCCACCTCATCATAACCATCCTCGCCTCACTCTCTCTTATGGGAGCGATGGCACAGACCGCGCCCGTCAAAGTGCGCACTCTCGTCGTTAAGACAACCGACGGTAAAGCCACCCGCTTCAATCTGTCAGATATCAGCGAACTGACATTCGAAGACGGCACGACTACCGTCACCACCTTCAGGAATCTGACACCTGATTTCTTCACTATCAGCGGACTCGAAGAGGGTCAGAAGCTCAACGCAGGCGAACAGGCCTCTGTCATAATCAAAGCCGCCGGCAACATCAGCACATTCGGGCCGGCTCTGATGGAGCATATCCACCTACACGTCAACGACATGGTTATAATGCCGCTCGAATCGGCCGGATTCAAACCGGGCGACGAAATCGAGATTCCGTTTGAGGTGCCTGAAGGTAACTGCGACATCGTGGCATGCTATGCCGGCCAGCAGCAGCTCATCGACAACGGCTTTACGATGACACTCGAGCCCCACCCCAACGCCACTCTCTACGGCGTTTCGCCCGACGCAAAATATAAATATTTCGACGCCTATATCCTCACCGACGAGGCATATGTCATCACCTCGGCCGAGTTCAAGATGGGCGACGGCGAATGGACCGATGTTAACTCGACCAACGGCTGCGGACTGAGCCGCGCCGACAACGGTGTCGACAACCTCTTCAAGATCAGCATACGCCCCGATTATCAGAACGTGACCGGCGACGTTAGCGTGCGCATAACCGGCGAGCAGCACGGACGTTACAAAATCACATGGAAAAATGCCGACGCAAAATATATCGATCTCGAGAAGTCGACTCTGCCCGTGCGGTCTATTGACGGCGAGACTGTGGTAGCCGAACTTTATGTTAACGACGGATACTATCTCAACGGCGCCACAGTCTCCGACGGAACTCAGGCCGAAATGATTTCTCGCGCCTACGTCCGCTTCACCATGCCCGAAAAGGATGTTACCGTAGATCTCGACTTCAAGGAAAAAGTTCCCGTCAGCACCCTGGGCGGCGACCATGTTGTAAATTCCGTTATCTACAATGCGCCCGACACCTACTATGGCGTTCCCACAACCGACGGAATCCCCGGCGAGGAAGTCTATCTATTTGCTCAGATTGAAGACGGCTACAAACCGGCCAAAGCCACAACCGACGACGGCCATTCGTTCGACTTCGTCTATTACGGCCCGAACCATCAGAATCTTCCCTACTATTGTCCTGTCACAATCAGCGAAGGGGCTACTTCGATGACAACCTCGGTCAGCTGCGTCAGAGCGTGGAAAGTCAGCTCTCAGCAGGAGGTTGCCTTTGACGAGCCTGTCTACGGCGAAGGTGAGACCGTCAAGTTCGCCATGAAGGTGCCTGTCGGAAAAAAGATCTCGACTGTAAAAGCAACAACAGCCTCTGGCAAAGATGTTGCCGTGACGCTCGACATTCCTTACGGATCGTTCGTAATGCCGGCAGAGGATGTCACAGTGACGGTCACCTACGAAGATATATCGTCGGAAGACAAAGTGACCGTGATCGCCCACTTCGACGAAGACCAATACAGCGTAAGAAGCTCGACCAACTACGACTGGAACTTCAAAGAGGGCTTCACCGTCGACAAAGACTCGACGTTCTACATGACCGTCTACGACAACTATGGCGAGAACTTCTATGTCGGTGTGAAGATCGGCGACAATGCCACGACCTACCCCGCCACGATGGACGAAGATTCGGGCGAATATTCCTTCGGAAAGGCCTTCGTTTCCTCGGGCAACATGGTTATCAAAGTCGGCCCCACCGAATCGTCGGTAGCTTTCTGAAGCCGCTTATATATCATCAGTCAGCATAACAGCCGGGCGGCCGCGATCATTGCGCGGCC
>HF985603.1:47900-48381 GCA_000431215.1 Prevotella sp. CAG:1031 | reverse complement strand
TCGGCGAGCTGAAGAAGTAGAACAGCGGGGTCATGTCGAGCCGGAAGTCCCAGTAGCTGTAGAGAACCGTGTCGGCGATGAAAATGAGTGACAAAAGTGTTGCCGCAATCCACGAGTAGCTTCGGAGTATTGCCGATGCCGCGCGTCCGGCGCCGCAGACTGCTGCGATGACTGTCAGGGCGGGAACAGCCGTGAGGTAGGCCGCCATTGAAAGATCCATGGCGAGGCCGTGGCCCATGGCTGCGAGGAATTCGGTGAATCGAGCTCCTATCATCGGAGCGTAGACGGCGATGAAGAGAGTGCGTTGAACCCCGAAGAGCAGCGTATATGCCGCCAAGGTGGCCGCGACAGCTGTCAGTGCGGCTAATGCGGGCTTTCTCGCAGAGGTCATCGGCGTCAGTCGAAGATACCCTCGATAGATTCTTCTTCGGCAGCGTCGCTTTCCGAGCCGCCGCCCGACGAGTAACCGGGGTCAGACGTG
>HF985603.1:6532-47837 GCA_000431215.1 Prevotella sp. CAG:1031 | reverse complement strand
TTATGTCGGTCGGGAACTCGAACTTGGCGTTCGGGTCGTAGGGGAGCGACTTGTCGGCCAGCACCTTCTTCATGAACAGACCATAGATAGGGAGCGCCATTGCCGAGCCCTGTCCGTAGCCCATAGTATTGAAGTGTATGTAGCGTTCTTCGCCTCCAACCCATGTGGCGGCCACGAGCTGGGGGGTGAAGCCCATGAACCATCCGTCGGCGTTATAGTTGGTCGTTCCGGTCTTGCCGCCGATGTCGCCGGTGAGATTGTAGACACTGCGGAGCTTGCGGGCTGTACCGCCGTTGACGACGTTGAGCAGCATCGACAGAATCCTGTAGTAGGCCGTTTCGCTGAGCACTTCGGTATGTTTGGGCGTGAACTCACTGATAATGTTGCCGTTTGAGTCGACGATAGAGCTTACGAAGATAGGGTCGACACGCATTCCGTTGTTGGCGAACGCCGTGTAGGCTGCTGCCATCTCTTTGACCGATACGTCGTTAGGGCCGAGGCAGAGCGACAGCGTCGGCTGGATTCTGCCTGTCAGACCGAAATTGTGCATCGTGCGGGCCACGTTGACCGGGCCTAACTGCGATATGAGACGGGCCGAGATCCAGTTGTTGGAGTGGGTGAGGGCCCACCGCAGATCTACCATCGAGCCGACGCGGGCGCGGCCGGAGTTGCGCGGACGCCAGACGCTGCCGCTCTCGTCGCGGAGCTCGGGCTGGGCGTTGAGAAGCTGGTCGCAGGGGGTGAAGTTCTCTTCCATGGCGTAGGCATAGAGGAAAGGCTTCACTGTCGATCCGATCTGGCGGCGTCCGGTCGAAACCATGTCGTAGGTGAAATATGAAAAGTCGGGGCCGCCGACGTAGGCTTTCACATGTCCGTTAGTGGGGTCGATAGCCATGAAGCCGCAGCGCAGGAACATCTTGTGGTATCGCAGCGAGTCCATCGGCGTCATTACAGTGTCGACGACTCCGTGGTAGGTGAACACCTTCATCTCGTGGGGCGTGTTGAACGCCTTGTCGATTTCGGCTCGGGTGGCTCCGGCTTTCTTCATGGTGCGGTAGCGGTCGGTGTTGGCCATCGCCCGGCGCAGAAGGTGGTTGAGGCGTATCTCCGACAGCTCAACGCGGTTTGAGGTGTAGGGCGCCGACTTCGATCCGCGTTTTTCGCGGAAGAAGGCCGGCTGAAGGTAGCCTCCCATGTGCTGTTCGACGGCTTCTTCGGCATAGCGCTGCATACGCGAGTCGATAGTAGTGTAGATTTTCAGGCCGTCGCTGTAGATGTCGTATTTCGAGCCGTCGGGCTTGGGGTTTTTCTCGACCCAGCCGAAGAGCGGATTTGTCTCCCACATGACGGAGTCTTCGAGGAAGCGGTCGATCTCCCATCCGCGATAGTTCTCGCGCACGGGCTTCTTTGCCCGCAGCATACGGCGCAGTTCCTCGCGGAAATATGGAGCGATGCCTTCTTTATGGTCACTGACCTTATGGAAGTTAAGCGTGAGAGGCAGGGCGCTCAGTTCGTCGACTTCGGCCTGAGTCAGCATTCCGGCTTTCTTCATCTGCTCGAACACAACGTTGCGGCGCTGGCGCGTGCGCTCGTTCTGACGGACGGGATTGTAGTATGAGGGATTTTTCACCATCCCGACGAGGGTGGCCGCCTCCTGAATGTTGAGGTCTTTGGGGCTCTTTCCGAAATAGACCATCGCGGCGCTCTTGATTCCGACGGCGTTGTAGAGGAAATCGAACTGGTTGAGATACATTTTCAGAATCTCGTCTTTGCTGTAGAAGCGCTCGAGCTTCACGGCAATCATCCATTCGATAGGTTTCTGGAGGGCGCGCGAGAAGAATCCGTTACTGCGCGGCGAGTAGAGCTGTTTTGCGAGCTGCTGGGTTATTGTTGAGCCGCCGCCGGCGTTGCGCTGCTGCATCAGCAGGGTCTTGAACAACACGCGCATGAACGCGCGGGCGTCGATTCCCGAGTGTTCGAGAAAACGCGAGTCTTCGGTGGCAATCAGTGCGTTGACCACGTGGGGGCTTATCTCGTCGAAGTCGGCGTAGACGCGGTTTCCGGTGTCGCGGAAATAGCGGCCGATCTCTTCTCCGTCGGCCGAATAGATTATCGAGGCGAAGCGGTCGCGCGGGTTCTTCAGCTCTTCTACGGGTGGCATATAGCCGATTATTCCGTTGTAGATGAGCACAAAGAAGATGAAGATTGTCAGTATGAGGATTCCGAAAGCGGCCCAGAGCCATGCTATAAGGCCCATGCCGCTCTTGCGGCGCTTGCGGGACTTCCCGTTGTTATATGCAAAGTTGTTGTTGCTCATAATATTGAATATCGGTCTTCATAAGGCCATATTTCAGCGCAAAGTTAGCGAAAAATTGCGGCGCCGCCAAATCTCGGCGCGGGATCAGCGGCGTGCGGCGAAGAAGCTGCGGAGCAGGGCGGTGGCTTCGTCGGCAAGCAGTCCGCCTTCGATGCGTGCGCGAGGATGAAAAGGCGGTCGGGCGGCGAACACGCGATAGCCGCGTTTGGGGTCGGGGGCGCCGTAGACTATGCGGCTTATCTGTGCCCATCCGATTGCGCCGGCACACATGGCGCAAGGCTCGACGGTGACGTATAGCGTGCAACCTGTCAGATATTTCCCGCCCAGACGCGTGGCTGCCGCCGTGATGGCCTGCATCTCGGCGTGGGCGGTGACGTCGTTGAGGGCTTCGGTCAGATTGTGTCCGCGTCCGATGATGGCGCCTTTGGGACTGACGACGACGGCGCCGATAGGCACCTCGTCGGCTTCGGCCGCGCTGCGGGCTTCTTCGAGAGCCCGGCGCATGAATTGTTCGTCAAGCTGCTGCTGTGTCATGGCTGTGTGAAGGTACGAAACGTGCCGATAGCTCCCAGAGAATGTAGATCGGCAGGAAAACTACGGTAAGAGTGAACGGATCGCCCGTAGGGGTCACCACGGCGGCGAGTATAAGCAGCACGACCACGGCGTGGCGCCGGTAGGACGAGAAGAACGAGCGCGTCAGCAGTCCCGTTTTCCCCAGTAGCCATGCCAGAAGCGGAAGCTCGAAGATTATTCCCATGACGAGAATCAGCATCAGAAAATTGTCCATATAGGAATCGAGCGAAATCTGATTCGGAACAAGCTCGCTGACCTGATAGCCGGCGAGAAAGCGCAGTGTCAGCGGAAATACGAGGAAATATCCGGCCGCAACGCCGATGAAAAACATCACGTTGCCGAACAGGAAAGCCGTGCGCGCTCCGCGTTTCTCGCGTTCATACAGGCCGGGAGCAACAAAGCTCCAGAGAAGATAAATGATTATCGGGAACGAGAACACCAGAGCGAGCCAGAAACTTGTCGATATATGGATAAAGAACTGGCTGGCAAGCTGAATGTTGATGAGGCTGACGCTGAAATCGGCGTTGAAGTCGGGGGTGATGCCCCTGACCGAGCCGAGCGACGCAAGCAGACCGTAGAGGCAGAAATCGGGGCGTGTAGGCGCCAGGATTATGCGGTCGAAAATCTCTGGCATGGCCGCGAAGAACACGATTGCCATAAGAAGCACGACGGCTCCGGCGCGCAGCAGAACTCCGCGAAGGGCGTCGACGTGATCCCAGAACGACATCTCGCCAAGATTGCCATCGGCCATCACTTGGCTTTTTTATCGGAAGCCCCGTCGGTGGAATTTATCTCGTCGCTGATGTCGTTCATTCCCTGTTTGAAGGAACGCACACCTTTTCCGAGTCCTTTCATAAGCTCGGGAATCTTTCGGCCTCCGAAGAGAAGAAGAACAACGAAAACGATGATGACGATCTCGCCGGTGCCGAGGTTCAGAAATCCTGGTAGCATATATAAATAGCGGTTGTTTAGCGGTTAAAGATATGTCTTGGTGCAAAGTTAGCGCTTAAAATTCGAAAAATAAGCGTTTGAGTGGCAAAAAAACCTTAACTTTGCAGCCACTAAAAATCATTCACAATTTCGAAATGAGTAAAAAAGCTTTTGTATTTCCCGGCCAGGGATCTCAGTTCACCGGCATGGGCAAGGATCTTTACGAGAATAATGCCAAGGCCCGCGAGATGTTCGACAAGGCCAACGAGATTCTCGGTTTCAAAATTACCGACGTGATGTTTGAAGGCACAGCCGACGACCTCAAGCAGACCAAGGTCACCCAGCCGGCAGTGTTCCTCCATTCGGTTGTCCTCGCTGCCACGATGGGCGACGAATTCAATCCCGACATGGTAGCCGGCCATTCGCTGGGCGAGTTCTCGGCCCTTGTTGCCGCCGGAGCCATGGCCTTCGAAGACGGTCTGAAGCTTGTCGCAGCCCGCGCCCGCGCAATGCAGAAAGCCTGCGAGGCCAAGCCCTCGACAATGGCTGCCGTGCTCGCTCTTCCCGACGAGAAAGTCGAGGAAATATGTGACTCAGTGGAGGGAACTGTAGTAGCCGCCAACTATAACTGCCCGGGCCAGATCGTTATTTCGGGAGAGATTGAGGCTGTCGACGCTGCCTGCGCCAAGGCTCTCGAGGCCGGCGCCAAGCGCGCCCTCCGCCTGCCTGTCGGAGGCGCATTCCACTCGCCGCTGATGGAGCCGGCCCGCCAGGAGCTCGCCGCAGCCATCGAAGCCACTGAGTTCTCGACGCCGCGTGTGCCCGTCTATCAGAATGTCGATGCAAAACCCCACACCGACCCTGCCGAAATCAAGGCCAACCTCGTCGCTCAGCTCACAGCTCCTGTGCGCTGGACCCGCAGTGTCCAGAACATGATCGCCGACGGCGCAACGGAATTTATCGAAGTCGGGCCGGGCAAGGTTCTCCGCGGACTTGTCGGCAAAATCGACCGCAGCGTGGCCACCGACGGCCGTCAGTAATGACAGTCGACTATCAGACCTTACCCAACGGGCTGCGTCTGGCGTTACGACGCCTGACGTCGCCCGTTGAAATTTGCGGCCTCGCCGTCGATGTCGGCAGCCGCGACGAGAGTGCCGGCGAAGAGGGTCTGGCCCATCTTGTCGAGCACACCATTTTCAAGGGCACCGACCGGCGACGTGCGTCCGACATCAACCGGCGCATGGAAGCCGTAGGCGGCGAGCTCAACGCCTATACCACCGAGGAAGAGACATTTGTCTATGCCGTGGCGCCCCGCGGCAATGCCGCCCGCGCCATCGATCTCATCGCCGACCTGATCAAGAATTCGCGTTTTCCGGCGCGTGAGGTCGACAAGGAGAAGGAGGTTGTCTGCGACGAGATAGATTCATATCTCGACACCCCCGGCGAGGGTATCTTTGACGACTTCGAGGAACTTGTTTATGAAGGATCGTCGCTGGCCCATAATATACTCGGCAGCAAAACCGATGTCATGCGCCTCGACGGTTCGGACTGCCGCCGTTTTCTCGACAGGTTCTACACGCCGGGTCACATGGCGTTCTTCTATCAGGGGGACGCCCGGCGCGGTGCAATAGAGCGCCTCGTGGAACGCCATCTCGGATCGCTGTCGAATCCCGAGACCGACCGGCGGCGTGTCACACCCGCGCCCTGTGCTCCGTTCGCCATCCGCCGCAGCCGCGGACTCCATCAGGCCCATTGCCTCACAGGGGCGCGCACTGGAGGACTCGATTCACCGTTGCGCCTGGCTACCGAGCTCGTCACTAATATTCTCGGAGGGCCGGGGATGAACTCGCTGCTCAATGTCGAGCTGCGCGAGAAACGCGGTCTTGTCTATAATATCGACGCTTCGACGTCGCTTCTGAGCGATACCGGCCTTGTTACAGCTTATCTGGGCTGCGACTATGCCGACACCGACCGCTGTCTGGCCCTGGTCGGCCGCGTCTTCGACAGCCTCGTCCGCATGCCGCTCACGGCCCGCAGACTTGCCGCCGCCAAGAAGCAGTATCTCGGACAGCTGACCGTAGGCAGTACGAACCAGGAGAGCACCGCTCTGGCAATGGGGCGGTCGGTGCTCCGCTTCGGGCGAGTTGCCACATTCGGCGAGCTGGCCGCGCGAATCGAGTCGATAACAGCCGACGAAGTCCTCGCCGCCTCCGAGGCTCTGCGGAGCGAAGTCTGTTCGTCGCTTGTACTCTGCTGACAGTATTATCATATTCGGCCTTTTTGTTGGTCGAAAAGTTGAAGCCTGAGACCGAATATCATTCTTTTTTGCTAATTTCGTCGTCATAATGAAGATCGCACATATCGACCTTGGAGAACGTCCGGTTGTTCTGGCGCCTATGGAAGACGTCACCGACCGCTCTTTCCGCCTGATCTGCAAAGAGCAGGGCGCTTCGGCGACCTACAGCGAATTTGTCAGTGCCGACGCCCTGATACGCTCTATCGCCGCCACAACTCGCAAGCTTTCGATAGATCCCGGCGAGCGTCCGACAGCCATTCAGATTTATGGCCGCGATGTAGTCTCGATGGTAGAGGCCGCACGCCTTGTAGAAGAGGCCGGCCCTGACTTCATAGACATCAATTTCGGATGTCCCGTGAAGAAGGTGGCCCATAAAGGGGCCGGAGCCGGAATGCTGCGTAATATTCCGCTGATGCTCGAGATTACGCGCGAGGTCGTCAAAGCTGTCAGGCTTCCGGTCACTGTCAAGACGCGCCTTGGCTGGGACTGCAACAATATCATCATTGCCGACCTCGCCGAGCAGCTTCAGGACTGCGGCATCGCCGCTCTGACCGTGCATGGCCGCACGCGCTCACAGATGTATACCGGCGAGGCCGACTGGGAAACGATTGCCCGCGTCAAGGAAAATCCTCGTATGACGATACCTCTTATCGGTAACGGAGACATAACCTCGGGCGAAAAGGCCCGCGAGGCTTTCGACCGTTATGGTGTCGACGGCATTATGGTCGGCCGGGCGTCGATAGGCGCGCCCTGGATTTTCAACGATATCAACCGCGCGCTCGGTCGCGGAGGTGCCGAACCCTCGATGCTCGACAAATTCCGTCTATTGCGGCGTCAGATTCTCGAGAGCGTAGAGCGCATCGACGAATATCGCGGCATTCTCCATATCCGCCGCCATCTGGCAGCTTCTCCGCTGTTCAAGGGTATTCCCAATTTCCGCCCGACGCGCATCGAGATGTTGCAGGCCGACACTCTCGACAGGCTGATGGGAATAATCGACCGCGTTGAAAATATGCTTAACGAAAACGAAAACTTAGGGTTATGAAGAAAATTCTGACAATTTTTCTGTTTGTTCTGACGGTAATCGCCGCCATGGCCAACGACAAGATTGAGACCTATTCGATAAAACTCTCGGAGTTCAGCCGGCTCAAGGTTGTCGACGCCGTCAATGTCGATTATATCTGTTCGCCCGATTCGGCCGGGACAGCTTTCTTCGAGGCTACGGCCGCGCAGGCTTCTCTGATAGGATTCCGCAATAACAACGGCCAGCTCGAAATTTCGTTTACGACCGAAGTGGCACCGATGACCAAACTGCCTACCGTACGCGTCTATTCGACGTTTCTGACTTCGGTAGAGAACGACGGAGACTCGACTGTCAGAGTGCTCAATGTGGCCTCGTGTCCGGAATTCAAAGCGCGACTTGTCGGCAACGGACGTCTCAGCGTCAGGAACATAGAGGCAACAAAAGTCAAGGCGTCGCTGTCGACGGGCAACGGCACTCTCGCCATAACCGGAAAATGCGATGAAACCGTTCTGAATCTTGCCGGAACGGGCACGATTCAGGCCGATGGACTTGAGGCTGTCGCCGTCAGCTGCCGGGCCGCCGGAACAGGTTCGATAGGCTGCTATGCCACCAAGGAGCTTAAAGTGAAGGGACTCGGCTCGACAAGCATCTTCTATCGCGGCAATCCGAAGATAAAGAAAACTGCCATCGGCGTCAAGATTCAGCCTCTCTGACGCTATGGAGTCCGGGGAAAACACCAGACTTGCGCTGGCCCGCACGATAAAGTGGAACATCATCGACAAGGTGTCGAGTCAGGTGCTCTATGCCGTAACGGGAATCGTGCTGGCAAGGATGCTCTCTCAGGCCGATTTCGGTCTTGTGGGCGCCATAATGGTGTTTCAGGCGTTTGCCCAGCTTCTTATCGACAGCGGTTTTTCGAGCGCTCTTATACAGCGTAAGAATCCTACGCCTGCCGACTATTCCACGGTCTTCTGGACTAATATGGGGATAGCGGTGGCGCTGTATATCGTTCTGTGGTTTCTTGCTCCGGCCATTTCGGGACTTTTCAACGGAGGAGAGCTGCTGACGGTTCTGGCGCGCGCGATGTTCGCCACTTTTATAATCAATGCCGCTTCGATAGTTCAGACAAACAGGCTTATAAAGCAGATGAACGTCAGGCCTGTCGCGCTGTCGAACTCGGCGGGACTTGTTGCGGGAGCGGTCGCAGGTATATGGCTTGCCATTGCCGGTTACGGAGCGTGGGCCATAGTCTGGCAGGCTGTCGCCAACGGCGTTGTCAAGGGAGCATTGCTGTGGTGGTTCGGCGGATGGATTCCGGAGCTTGTGTTCTCACGCCGTTCGCTGAAAGAGTGCTTCAGAGTCGGGGTAGGAGTCATGGGCAGCTCATTCCTTAATACCGTGTTCCAGAATATCTATGCTTTTTTCATCGGTAACCGGGTGGGGCTCGTTGCTCTCGGCTATTATACCCAGGCCGACAAATGGAGCAAGATGGGAGTTATGTCGCTCAGTCAGGTGCTGACATCATCGTTTCTGCCCGTCCTGTCGAAAGATCAGGACGACCCCGCCCGTTTCGCTGCCGCCACGGCGCGCATGAATCGGCTGACGGCTTATCTTCTTTTCCCGGCGATGGGCTTTCTTGCGGTAATGGCTACGCCTATCTTCCATGCGCTGTTCGGAACGAAATGGGACGCGGCGATCGCCCTGTTTCAGCTTCTGCTGCTCCGCGGCGTGTTCACGGTTCTCTGTCAGCTCTATAACAATTATATTCTCGCACTGGGGCGCAGCCGCTTGCTTGTCATAACCGAGGCACTCCGCGACGGAGTGGCCCTCGCCGCTATCGTTGCCACGCTCCCGGTGATAGCTCTTTCGGGGCCTGACGATGTTGTCGAGGGGGTGAGGATATTTCTGTGGGGACAGGTTGGTGCGACATTCGTAGCGTGGGCGGCCACCCTGATAATGACAGTGCGCGTTGTCGGAAGCCATGCATCGTGTCGGGGTTTCCTCCGCGACCTTGCGCCATACGCTGTCATGACGCTGCCGCTTATGGCCGCGATGTGGGGCCTGTCGCAGGTCATCGCCAACGTCTGGTTTCTTATGGCAGCGCAGATCGCCGTTGGAGTTGGGCTGTATATGGGGGCTAACGCTCTTCTCGGTTCGCGCATTCAGGCCGACGCGATCGCTTATCTGCGCGGGCGTCTGTGAAGGTCAGAACATCAGGCCCGCGTTAATTGAAAATTCCTGTGAGTTAGTCGAGTAGTAGTTTATTCCGGCGCCGTCGGTCGACAGGAAGTGCCGGTTCGGCGTCAGGCCGACAGAATATACGACCGAGAACCGGAATATCTTTACGTTGGCGATCAGAGCCGCCTCCCACAGGCAGTTGACCCTCTGCGGAGTGCCCCTGTCGAAAGCTACGTGGTAGCCCGGAATGAGGGAGTTGGTCGGATCGATGATTTTCTGGACAAGTCCTACGGTCAGCGCCGGCCCTGTCGCCACGCTCAGCGCGCACGACCGGCTCAGTCTGTAGCGATACATGGCGTGCACCGGGAAATAAAGCCCCACGAGTTCGATCCGCTTTGTTTCGGCGTCGTTCTTGCATGAATATACTTCGCCGAAGATTCCGGTAGACAGGCCGATGCCGCGATAGAACACCGGCTCGAACGGAACTCCGAATCTGATGCCCTGCATCGGGCCTCCTTCGCCGAAATAGTTGACCCGGTTCCGGCTTCCGCCGCTCGAATATGTATACCATTTCATCGAGTAGCTGACGCTGAAGCCCCAGAGCCTGTCGCCGATCCAGTTCAGCGATCCGGCCGAGGCAGCCACGGCTGCAACGCAAGTCAGACAACATAGAATTATTCTTCGCATAGCAGGGAAAGTTTACTTTATTAGCGGTGTTCGATGGCGAATCCGTTACGGCCTGTGCCGCAGAGCGGACATCTGACGGGGGCTTTTCTGCCATGCTCGGAATATCCGCAGACCGGACAGATCCATTCGACAGCCTGTTTCAGAGTGCCGGAGACGCTGCACTCAAGGCTCCCGGCAAGATCGGCGAACAGCTCTTCGTGGTTAATCTCGGCCTTTGAGATGCTTTTGAAAAGCATGGCTATATCCTTAAAGCCTTCGTCGAGGGCTGTCGATGCGTAGCTGGCATATATGTCGCTCCACTCGGCGCGTTCGTTGTCGCGAGCGCGGCAGAGGTTTTCGAGAGAGTTGCCGGCGATGTCGGCGCGGTATGATGAGGCGATTCTGATGTCGCCCCCTTCGAGACGGCTCAGCAACAGACGGCTGTGGGCCAGCTCCTGCCGGGCAACGTCGTCGAACGCGCGGCCGATCTGTTCGTAACCCTCGGTGCGCGCGGCCTCGGCATATATCGTATATCGGGCGAAGTCCTGCGATTCTCCGGCGAAAGCCGCCATAAGATTATGCTCGGTTGTTGTGCCTTTTATCGTTCTTGTTTCCATGGTTGTCGTTTTAAGGAAATTGTGGATCAGTTATTATTTATATAAGTATGTGATTTTATATAAATAACAACCGCAGAACCCGTGTTGTTCGGCTCTGCGGCATTAAATGATTCTTACGCCCGGTCAGTCGTGGTTCTTGACGGGAACCTGACGATGGAATTCTTCGCGGAACGAGATTATTGTCTCTGTGCGGCCAACGCCGAGGGTCTGGAGCTTGCGGTGGATAAAGTCGAGAAGATGCTCGTTGTTGCGGGCATACACCTTGATGAAGATGTCGTATTTACCGGTGGTGAAATGACATTCTACAATCTCGGGAATTTCCTTTATTTTCTGCACGATTTCATCGAAACGCGACGGGTCGTTAAGGAAAAAGCCGATGTAGGCGCATGTGTCGTAACCGACTGCTTCATGGTTGATGATTGTTTCAAATCCCTTAATTATGCCGGCAGCGAGCAGCTTTTGGATGCGCTGGTGTATTGCTGCACCGGATACATTACACTCGCGTGCAATCTCCAGAAACGGCTTTCGGGCATTGCGCGATAACACGTTGAGAATCTTAAGGTCGAGATTATCAAATTGCTGACGTGACATATTATTATTACGATTTTGAGGTTATTTGCCGCAAATTTAGCGAAATTTGAACAATAGAATATAATATCAATCGCGAAAATTTGTTAAATTAACATCAATGTGATATGGAATGAGGAATTAGGGTTAGGAATTAGAAATTGGGAGTTGGGGGTGGTTGACGGCATTTTAACGGTGAATGTCGCATTTCGTCCGGAGTAGGCGGGAATTTGTGGGCGATTTTATGAAAAAGTCACAAAAGTGTAAAAAAATATTTCGAATTATTGTTGGAATATAAAATATTGTTGTATATTTGCAGCGTGGACGTAGGTTCACACACGATATTAGCAATCTATTTCTATCCTGTCAATATTTATCCTGGAAGCGGGGAGCAGTGATGCTTCCCGCTCTCATCTTATTGATCTAAATACATTATTATCCCGTTATTGAGGTCGGTATGATCAGAACATATTTAAAATGTCATTGCATATATTGGAGTCCTGTATTTTTTTTAATGTGAGATAATCGCTGTGTTGGATAGTGACTTGATTTGTGGCTCCAGGGTTCTGTAATTGTCCAACAATTCCGATGAGAGATTTAGAGCGGTCGAATTTTCCTTTTTTAGTCTCTCTTTTTTCTTCTGGGCTGCCGTCAGCGCGCATCTCGATCTTAAGACGGCTCATTCGTGTAGGATCGTGGTGGTTATTGATATAAATCTCAGCAGCATTGAATATATCTTCGTTTTCGCATTTCATCAATGGCAAGAGAATGTTTTCAAGAGTTCCCTTCCCATCTTCTCCGGCAAAAATATACGCGCCGATAGTAATACTTCCATATGTTCGACAGATCCCGTTAGTAGAAATTGGTAAGCTGTCGGGCCCGAAAATATCACTGATCTCTTTTGATATTTCTTTAAGACGAGCTTCAACTCCCTTTTTGTCTGCGTCGTAGAAGTATAATACTTTGTATGATGTTCCATAGCCGAAAGTAAACTCTTTTGAGTCACATCCATCGGAAGAGAATGAATGGATTGTCTGGATAAGTCGTTTGCGTTGGCTTTTGCGTGTGTCGCCTCCGAGAGCATATAGGAGTACAAGCGATTCATCGCAGGCCATTGCAGTTGACGGCAGAAGTCCCTGACGCAATTCTTCAAGAGTAAGCTGTTCAAGATTTTCTTTATGGGCTTCTTTTTTAAAAAAATCACCAATCGGAAATGGGTATTCTTCCAGACGTTTGTTGAAATGGGTATAACCGCGGGATCGTAGAGTGCGATATATGAAAGCTACATCATGAGGTCCTTCACATAAGGATAAAACTATTTCTTTCATGGCTGGTTTATCTTATGTCGAGGTTGATAGTTTCAATAAGGGAACTGAGCCTGACACCGTCGATTCTACGATAGTCTATCTCGCCTGACTCAGTGATATTCATCTGATATGCCATGATTTCATCAGTTTTTGTTTTTGAGAAAGCATCAACGCATTCTTTGCTATGTGTAGAGATAAACAACTGAACATAGTTGTTGCGAGCGAGCTCTGATATGAAGTTCGCAAAGGGTTGCAAAAGTCCTTTATGAATGGCACTGTCTATTTCATCGATCATCAGAATGCCGTTGCGACAATATGTGGTAAGCAATGCAATTTCAAAAATACGCTGTAGACCTTCGCCGTATTTTGTGAGGTCGATACTTTGGCTATGTCTTGACGAGCTGACGAAGAATCTAGAATGTCCGTGGATATTGACTAGTTCTATTTTTACGATGCTGTTGTCTATATATTTTCTTATGAATTCCACAATGTTGTCAAGTCTCTTTTCTTTTACAGCGTGGGCATGAGCGCTTCGGAGTAGGTCTCCAGAGTAGCGGTATGGGCTGGTAATAGCGCTGTTACATAGATGGCGCGATTGTCGGTAGAAGAAACCAGGTTCACGGTTGGTATAAAGATGAATCTGGCTATCGTAATCGTTATTGTTTGCCGATGCATTGATCTCAAGGGATGTCACATATCCTGTGCGATCTATGTTTTCATCAGAAGAAACTTTTGCGACTGCAACACTCGTCTCAAAGTCATTATATATTCCACTGATTTTTATGTCGGAACAGAAGTTCTTGTCGATCCATTCAGCATTATAGTCGTTGTAGAATTTGCCTCGCATTCTTTCAAGATCGAGGAATGCGTTGAGGTCGTTAAGCTTGGTGAGAATGTAGACGGCTTCGAGAAGAGAGGTTTTTCCGGAATTGTTTCCACCTACGATTAAATTTATATTTCTGAGCTTTGTCAGTTGCAGATTCCTAATGCGTCTGTAGCTGATTATATCAATTGAAGAAAAATGCCTGATTGAGTTGTCTGAGATGTTTTCGACATATGTGGACAATGGTGTGATTCGTCCGGCATCGTCAACGGTGAGGCGGTCGAATTTTTTACGCAAACTGTTAAATTTGGATATGTCTGAATCATTGCTGTATTCACAGAACTTAAGTGCTGCGTCGAGTTCTTTGCCGATGTTGTCGAGAGCGTTGTGAAAACGACTTTCACCGATTGCGTCACTATTTGAAAAACCGACGGTCACACTTTGGCTTTCTTCCATACGGTCGATGGCTTTTGTGTCTGTGATGAATTTGGCCAGTTCGCGTATTTCATGACTTTTTGTGATAATCGGTTCCTGTCGTTCAATCTGTTCTTCATCAGAACCTTCGTTGATAACCACTTCATTATAGGAAATCCATGAGAAAAGGCGTTCGAGATTATATCTTTTATCAAAAGATTGAGTGTCATCATTCCACGCGAGCCATTCTTTCATGGCTGTGTTTTTCATAATTTCCTCAAAAATGGAATATTTTGTGGTTTCGAATTGGTCTCCATAATCGCTCTTTCGGTATTCTTCGATGAGTTTAAGTGTTCTCAGACTTCGTCGTAATGATGTCTTTGATATTGCTAGCGCGTTGCATACCTCCTCTTCGCTCATGTTACAGCTCGAGATAAGATCCTGAATCAGCCGTGTCTGGTTGATAGGACTCCATCGTTTTTTTCCACTGATGTGATTAAGACCCATTGCCACGAGTTGATCCCGCCGATTGTCAGGAGCGATTTCGATCACTTCAATACTTTTGAAATCAGATTCTTGAAGCACTCCCGAGTCTTGATTGTTCTTGAATTGCTCGTAGAGATATTTCAGAGTAGCAACTCTGCGGTTCCCCTCGATGACGACATAATTGTCTCCTACCTGTGACACTTGTATCGGATCTTGTTGGAGAATGCCGTTAGTTTTAAAACTATTGATGAGATCCGAAATTAGTTCATTGCCTTGTCCGCGTAGAAATCCAGCAGTACGAGCTTGTATTCGGCTGTCTTCAAATTCTTTCTCGTCGATATGCACATATCCCGGCCGGTCTACAAACCGATAGTTGTTAGGATCGAGAAGTAGTCTGTTAATATGTTTGTGGGAAGTACGAGTTTCCATGATTTGTGAGTTTTTGCAAAGGTACTCAAGGAGTCGTGTTTTATGCAAATATTTTTGATCTATTTTTTAACTGAAATATTCCTCCAAATTGGCAATTTTCGGAAAAATTTGCAGGGAATGTCAGCTTATTGTATCTTTGCAGCGACGGGAAGAGTCCTGTCGTTAATTTATATATCAAAAAGCGTTTCGTGCTTTAGCCTTCCAAAGGAAATCGCCAAATTTCTACATTGAATCACGGAGGATAAGGCAGTTCAAGAGAACGCTCATGCTTGTCGCATATCCACTCCCCGCGACAAGGGGGGATCCGATATCCGATAAGGCGTGGGAGTGGACTGTTTATTTCGTGATAGGTGTTTGGCGATACCTCTTTGGGAATAAACCGCGTAACTGTCCACGCTTTTTTTGTGCCCAAATAATATTCATACTATCGGTGACTTGGACGGTGGAACCGAGCTAATCAACACTACGGCCCACCTTTCACAGAGTCGCCTCCACGATTTTTTTTCAGAGTTTTGACTGTGATTGGTTGTCGTTAATCACTGGATTTACTAACACCTTTAATTATTAACCTTTTACAGTAAAAATTATGAAGAAATCAAGATTCTTGGCTTACCTGATTGCCGGCGCTTGCGCCTGCATGACATTCACAGCCTGCGGCAGTGACGATGACGACAATGTTCCTGAAAATCCGTCTGACACCAACAATCCCACAGCTACAGCCGGCCCCCACACCGTCTATGCTACCCTCGACGGCAACAAGGTTACTCTTGCCAAACTCGGCAGCTACTCATTTAACTACAACAGCGAGAACTATGCTGTGGACATTGCCGGAAGCAAGATGAGCTATGACAGCGGCAAGATCATATTCCCAGATGGAAAGACAGGTAATTTCAAGCTTAACAATCAGGGCTATTTCGATGAATTGGTCGTTATCGACAGCACCGATGATTCCTATGAGAAAGAAGAGAGCACCACGACCTATCGTTTTACTTATGACAAAGATGGCCAGCTCACGAAGGTCGACAGCAAGACGAATGAAATTTCCATTGACAAGGTTCATGGAAAACAGTATACTTATGAGGCTCAGGATTATCTTAACCTTTTCTGGAAGAACGGTTCTATAACGTCGGCTGTCAGTGAGAGCACCGAGAAAACCAATGACGATGGCGAAATCAAGATCCGCACCAAGAAAACAGAGTATATGGTAAACTACGACGGCAAGGAAAATCAGCTCGGACAATACACGCTGAGCTATGCCGGCTGGTTTGATCTCGGGCAGTTCGCTATCGTAGGCCTTATGGGAAAGGCTCCTTCGCAGCTTCCTATGTCGGTACTTCTCACTACAACAGGACTTGACTTCGACGGAACATCCATCAACGGGTCGGGAGCTCGTGACTACACTTATACAGTTGACTCTACGGGCAAAATCCAGACCGAGAGCGTCAACAATACTCCGTATATCTATATGTATAACAACATCTCACTCGGTAAATAATAGCTGCTAACTTCATGCGAAATGAAAAGACGGCGTATGCGCGAGAGCGCGTACGCCGTTGATTCGCTATAACCAGATGATTTCCGAAGTTGTGGATTGTAGCCATTTCGGATGAAATAACAGACAAAATCGGAGTTTTGCATTACCGACTGAGAAGTAAGGTTTGTAAGATTCATAGGATTTATATAGGGAAATTGAGTAACTTTGCGGAAAATAGACCGAGTTATGAGTATCGCCGACGTTAAGCTGCTTGAATTTCCGCGCCGAAACGATCCGCGCGGCAATCTGTCGTTTGTCGAAGGGGGCAACCATGTCCCTTTTGACATAAGGCGTGTTTTTTATCTTTATGACGTGCCGTCGGGAGCGATGCGCGGGGGACATGCCCACCGCATCGAGCAGCAAGTCCTGATAGCTCTGTCGGGGAGTTTCGACGTGCGTCTCGACGACGGCCGCGAGCAGATGACCGTCACGCTGAACCGTCCCTACCGGGGTGTGCTGATACCGCCGGGGGTGTGGCGCGAGCTCGAGAATTTCACAAGCGGGAGTGTCTGCCTGACGCTTTCGTCGATAGATTACGACGAGAGTGACTATATCCGCTCTTACGCTGACTTTTTAGCATCGATAAAATGAAGCAGTATCCGTTTCTTGATCTGCGCGCTGTTGTCGAGCCATACGCCGACGAGCTCCGCGAGGCGGCCTTGCGGGTGATCGACAGTGGCCGCTATGTCGGAGGCCCTGAGGTCGAGGCTCTCGAGAGTCAGCTCGCCGGGCTGCTTAAGGCGCCCTATGTGGTGGGGGTCAGCAACGGGCTCGACGCCCTGCGCCTGACGCTGCGCGCCTGGGTGGAACTCGGACGTCTGAAGCCGGGCGACGAGGTGATTGTTCCGGCCAACACGTATATCGCTACAATATTAGCTGTCACCGACGCCGGACTGATGCCTGTGGCTGTGGAGCCGTCGATCAAGACTATGAACCTCGACACGAGTCGGCTCGAAGCTGCGCTGACGCAGCGCACGCGCGCCGTCATTCCCGTGCATCTCTATGGCAATGTGGTCTGGGACAGTGCTCTGGTAGACTTTGTGAGGCGCCATGACCTGCTCGTGCTCGAAGACAACGCGCAGGCAATCGGCGCCCGAGCTCTCACGCCGGGCCTCTTCGGCAGCGATATGGCGGGCGCTCTGGGCCACGCCGGTGCCCTGAGCTTCTATCCGACGAAGAATATAGGAGCATTGGGCGATGCCGGAGCCGTCGTCACCCACGACGCCGAGCTGGCCCGCACGGTCAGGGCTCTTGCCAACTACGGCAGTGACCGCCGTTACCATAATATAATGGCGGGCTTCAACTGTAGGCTCGACCCCATGCAGGCGGCTCTGATCGGAGTGCGCCTGAAGCATATCAGAGAAGAGAACGCCGACCGCTTCGCCCGCGCTCTGGCATATACGCGCGAGCTCAACAATCCGGCAGTCATAGCGCCGGGAGTGTCGCGCGAGGTAGTCGACCAGGTGTGGCATCAATATGTCGTCCGCGTCACCGGCGGCCGGCGCGATACCCTCGCTGAGGAACTCCGTAAAAGAGGTGTCGCCACCGACATACACTATGCCGTGCCGCCCCACCGCCAGCCCTGCTATTCCGCTACGCTCGGCCGGAAAAGCTATCCGGTAACGGAGCAACTGGCCTCGGAAGTGCTCAGCCTGCCGATAGCGCGCGGCACCGAGGTCAAAGATGCGGCCGATATAGCCCGTATAATAAATGAAATAAAACTCTGACACTATGCCGCGAAGAAAACGCCGTCGCAATCCCCGCCTTGGCGCGGGACTGCTGGCCATTGCCCTTGTAGCACTCTTTATCGGCGGGGCCGTGTTCTACAACAGAATCATGGCGTCGCATTCGGGCGCTCTTCCCGGACAGTCGGGCGCCTACGGCGACCTGCTGAAGGTTGTCGACACTTTCAACCGTCCCGACACCCGGCTGAAATATAAGGCTATGGACATATCGTTCAACGCCGATGACCATATCCCGAACTGGGTCGCGTGGGAACTTCTCGGCTCGGAGACCGACGGCGAGATTCCGCGCGCACGCTCGTTCAGCCACGACGACAATGTTGCCGGATGTGCCTGGCGCGAAGACTATGTCAACAGCGGCTATGACCGCGGCCACATGGCCCCTGCCGGAGATATGAAGTGGGACCGTGAGGCTATGCGCGAGTCTTTTCTGCTGACGAACGTGGCTCCACAGTGCCATGCTCTCAACGGCGGCTCGTGGAAGACGGTCGAGGAACTGTGCCGGAAGTGGGCTGTCAGCGATTCGGCCATCATAATTGTGTGCGGCCCTGTTCCGGGAGAGACACCGATAGAGCGTATCGGGGAATCGAGGGTCAGCGTTCCGCGGCGCTTTTTCAAGGTCGTTCTGTCGCCTTACGTAAGGCCGGCGCGTGCCATAGGCTTTGTCATGCGCAACAGCGATGACAGGCAGTATGCGTCGAAATGCTACGTGAGCGTCGATGAGGTCGAGCGGCTGACAGGTTATGACTTCTTTTCGGAATTGCCCGACACGCTCGAGAACGCAGTCGAGGCGAAAGTCAATCCCTACGACTGGGAGGGGCTGAGTCTGTAATCTTCCTCAGCCTACGCGGCCTATTACGGCGGCTGAGCTTCCGTGGGCGCTCCGGCGACATGCCGCAAGGGCTTCGGGCGCTTTTTCGCTGTCGACAACGATAATCATTATTCCCCGGCAGGGTGTATTCATCACAGCCGCTCCCGACGTCGCCAATGCGGCGGTTATCGGAACGGCGCGCCTGTCGACGGTGATTTCCATGCCTGTCAGGCGTCGTAAGTCGGCAAAGGCCTGTTCGAGGCCGCCACGGCCCGGAACGGACATAGCTCTCGGAGTAGCGACATCGAAGACGCCGGCCACTATGTCGCCCAGTGAAGCCGACCCGCTTCCGACGGCTCCGGTGAGAATCACGGCGTCGCCGCTTTCCGCGCAGCCGGGATCGATGTCGATTTCGGGACGCACAATGCCGAGCGCTGTCAGAGTCAGCTCTATGTCGTCGCATCCCGCTACGATACTCATGTCGGCGCTGACAATTTCGGTCTCGGCCAGTCGGGCGGCTTCGCCGATACGGGACGTCAGCTCAGCCGGAAGAGCGTCGTCGGCGTTGCCGCCGATGCGCAGCGAAAGAGTCAGCCAGCGCGGGAACGCGCCGACGCTCAGAAGGCGGTTTGCAACGGTGTTGACGGCATCGGCGCCGTCGGGCGAAATAAAAGAAGCTGTTGTCAGGGCCGTGCGCTCGGAATGGGCGGCCAATACTGCCACATTGCCGTCGCCGAGAGTATTTTCGTTGCGGAAGCCGGGCGCGACGAGTCTGTCGACCAGATTCCGGCATATAGATTCATTTGCCATAAAACCGGGGAATGATTGTTCATAGCAATAACATTCCCGCAAGGCCGTCAGTTCAGTTTTCGGGCTTGCGCAACACGAACATCGGCGTCGGCTCGAATCGCGGGAGCGCCATTACCTGAAGGGGAAGATCGCGCATTTCGGGGCGCTCGCTGCCGTCGCCGACGGCTGTCAGTCCGGGGCCGTCGCGTAGAGCGTCGAGCATTGTGCGCACCGCAATCTCGGGAGTGTTGTTGTCGGCGCTGAGGTGGCAGAGAAATACGTGGGCGAGCTGCGGAGTGTAGATTCCGGCGATGAAGCGGGCTGTGTCGGCGTTGTCGAGGTGGCCGCGCACGTTCATAATGCGGTGTTTGAGATATTCGGGATAGGAGCCTTGGAGCAGCATGTCGGCGTCGTAGTTGCTTTCGATCACTATATGGTTGGCTTTGCGCATATAGTATTCCACGCGGTCGGTCACGACGCCCAGGTCGGTGGCGATGGCGAAAGCGTGGCCCGACGGGCCGCGTTCGACGAAAAAGCCGACATTGTCGGTGCCGTCGTGGCTGACGTCGAAAGCCGTGACGGTGAAGTTTCCGATGGTGAAAGGTATTTCCTTATAGATCGGCCGGTGGTAATCCTTGAAGCGGCGCGAGACGTTGTGGCGCCTGAGAATTCCCTGAAGGCAGCGCGGAGTGCAGTATATTCCGATATGCCGGTGTTCCCTGACAAGCGAATATATCGAGCGGATATGGTCGGTATGGTCGTGGGTGACAAGGATTCCTTTCACCATAGCCATGTCGACGGCGTTGCGGCGCAGCACGTCGACAACCATACCGGCATCGACGCCTGTGTCGATCAGAAAGCCGCCGTCGCTGTCGCCCAGATATGAGCAGTTTCCGCTCGACCCGCTGCCGAGTCCCATGAAAAGCATGGTGTTGTCGCCGTCGCCCAGACGCGAGACCTGCCGACGTCGGCGCGCTATGCGCTCGGCCTCTTCCGAGAGATCGATGTCGTCGAAAAGACCGGGCTGCAGGTCGTTGTAGAATGAGGGGCGGCGTTTCATTGCGTCAGCTGAAGAGCAGGAATATTGTTGGTCGTTTGTCGTAGTTATAATTCGCCCGGCCCCATTCTGCGAGCGTCATCACTCTGACGTCGGCGCCCGGTCCTGTCAGGTCGCAGGCAGCGGCGAGCCTGAGCGAGCCTGGGAGCGTGGCGGCGAGTTCGGCTATCAGCTTGTTGTTGCGGTAGGGGGTCTCGATGAATATCTGGGTCTGCCGTTCGCGCCGGATGCGGCTTTCGAGGCGCCGCAGGGTTTCGGTGCGCGCGCCTTTGTCGATAGGGAGGTAGCCGTTGAAGGCAAAGCTCTGGCCGTTGAATCCCGAGGCCATCAGGCCGAGAATTATGCTCGACGGCCCGACCATCGGAACAATCGTGTGGCCGTGACGTCGCGCCATGTCGACAGCGTCGGCGCCCGGGTCGGCGATAGCCGGACAGCCGGCCTCGGAGATAAGTCCCATATCGTGGCCTTCGTCGAGCGGCGCGATCATTGCGGGCAGCTCGGCTGCGGTCGTGTGGGTGTTGAGGGTGAAGAATGTAAGGTCGTCGATGACTATGGCAGGATTGCATCGCTTGAGGAAACGGCGCGCCGTGCGCACGTTCTCCACTATAAAGTAGCGCAGCCCGGAGGCCACGGCGATGTTGCGCGGCGGCAGAACGTCGCCGACAGGGGCGTCGCTCATTGTCGACGGCAGCAGCCAGAGTCGCGATTTATTCGAGGCCATAGTCTTTTATTTTGCGGTAGAGAGTGCGTTCGCTTATCTGGAGTTCGCGTGCCGCATCTTTGCGGCGTCCGTCGTGGCGTTCGAGGGCGCGGCGAATGGTCTCGCGTTCGGTCTGTTCGAGGGTAGGCGCCGGTGTCGCGGGCGATTCCTCGCGCGGCTCGTCGGGGATGTTCTCCGGCTCGATGGCGGGAGTGTAGGGCACCAGGGCGCGGGCTATCGGCGCAGTGTCGTCGGGCTTACCCGGCTTTCCGCCGCGTTCGTAGCTGTCGAGGCGCTCGCGCAGAGAGGCAATCTCGCGCTGAAGACTCATCAGCATTCCGAAAAGGGCCTCGCGTTCGTGGTCGTAGTCGTGATGGCTGAAACTGTCGCCGACGGTAGCCACACTCGACGATGCGGCGGGCAGATATGCCACTACGTCTTCGGCGGTTATGTCGTTGCCGGCTCCGAACAGCGAAAGCTGGTCGATGACATTCTTGAGCTGACGCACATTTCCGGGCCAGCGGTAGCGCAGGAGCGCCCGGCGGGCGCCGTCGCTGAAGGTCACGGGATGGGTGTGGTAGCGTTCGGCAAAGTCGCCGGCAAATTTGCGCGCCAGCAGGAGAACGTCGTTGCCGCGTTCGCGCAGCGGGGGCACATTGATCTGAACTGTCGACAGGCGATAGTAGAGGTCCTCGCGGAAGCGCCCCTCGGCGACGGCCTTGGCCATGTCGACATTGGTGGCGGCGACGATGCGCACGTTGCTCTTCTGGACGTTGCTCGACCCGACACGGATAAACTCGCCGCTCTCAAGCACGCGCAGCAGGCGCGCCTGTGTGGTCAGCGGCAGCTCTGCCACCTCGTCGAGGAAGATAGTGCCGCCGTCGGCTTCTTCGAAATAGCCCTTGCGGGCGGCCACGGCGCCGGTGAATGCGCCTTTTTCGTGGCCGAAGAGCTCGCTGTCGATCGTGCCTTCGGGGATGGCGCCGCAGTTGACGGCAATGTAGGTCGAATGTTTGCGCGGACTGTTGGTGTGGATTATTTTAGGAAAAAACTCCTTGCCCGAACCGCTTTCGCCGACAACGAGCACGCTAAGGTCGATGGGAGCGACGCGCAGCGCACGGGCTACGGCGGCAGTCAGCGCCGGAGCGTTGCCGACAATGCCGAGCCGCAGTTTGGCCTGCTGCACTTCGGGAGTCAGGTTTTCGTCGAGATTCAGTTCCATTTGCGAAGACTGTAGGTCTGTTGTTTTAGCCAGCGGCCGAATTCTTCGGGGCTCTGCTGGTGTTTCTGCTGTTCTTCGACAGAGATAGGGCGGCCGACGGTTATGCGGCGCACGGTGTCGTGGACGCGGAAGACCTCGGCCGGAAGCCGCAGTGTGCGCAGTTTCCAGCTGATAAGCCCCAGAATGTTGAACCATACTGAGTTATGACCGTGGAAATATATCGGTATGACAGGCACTTTACACTGGGCGATTATACGCATGACATTCGGCTGCCACTGGCGGTCTTCGATGCGCAGCCGGCCGTTGATCTTACTGACGGCGCCGGCGGGGAAGAAGCCGAGAGGCTCGCCCGAGCGGATCTGGGCGAAAGCTTCCTTGATTCCGCGCATCGACACGGCTTTCTTCTTCGGGTCGTCGCTGGCCAGTGCGTCGACTGCGATGAAATTCGCTCCGAAGCCGCTTATATGCTTCAGAATCATGTTGACCATGACCTTGAATTTCGGGCGCCGTGTGGCGATCAGGTTCAGCAGCATTATTCCCTCCATGGCTCCGAAGGGATGATTGCTGACAGTTATAAACGGGCCCTCCGGAAGATTGTCGAGAACGTCGCGGCCCCGGATCTCGAGCCTGACGTTGAGGTCACGCAACATTCCTTCGGAAATTGCGCCCGCGTCGCCGCCGCCGTTGCGATAGTTGCGGGAGTGAAGCCAGTTGACTTTGTCGAGCGCAAAGAACTTCATCAGGCGGCGCGTCAGCCTGTCGTGGCCCTGCAGCGGCTTTATGATGTCCTGCACCTCTTTCATGTCGAGCACATCGGGCTTCGGTGCGATGTCGAGATTATCCATTTTTGTCCTGTTTATTCAAAACGCAAAGTTACGAAAAAAATCGAAAACGGGAGTAATGGGAGTAGTGGGAGCTATGGGAATATTGGGGGAGCGCGAAATGTTAATTTGGTGTAAAAATCGCGTTGCTTTAGATTGGGAAATCCGATTAATGGCTAATTTCGCGGCGCTGACAGGGAATTTCGATTCTCTGGGGAGATTACATCACGGTGGGAGTTTCAGCTGAAGCTTTCGGAGCGATTCGGCCGCTAACGGCTTAAAGTGGTGGGACGGCTCTTCTTCCGTAATAAAAATAAAACCGACACATATCTGCGTCCCGTCTTGCAGAATTATAAAGTCACTGCTTGTTGCAACAGGCAGCGACAAGGTAATTCGAGACGCTCCATTTCATACGACCGCCGGCGGCTCGGATTTCCGAACGGCCGGCGGTCGCATATTATACTCTGAATCACTAATAATCTAACTTTAAATCAAACATTATGTTAAAACGAATTCTGACATTTGTAACTATTGTGGCAATCGCGACAATCTGTTGCGTAGGAACTTCATCGCAGAATATCGCTCAATTGCAGGCGTCTGCCGAAAATGGCGATGCCGAGGCGATGGCCGAGTTAGGATACTGCTATCTTTGGGGAGAGGGTGTTGAAAAATCTAACGACAAGGCTTTCATGTGGATTAACAAAGCTGCTGATGCCGGTAATGCCAGGGCTGTCTACTTGTTAGGCTTTTGCTATGCATATGGCAACGGGACAACCAAAGATCTTACAAAAGCGTTTGATCTGTATTCCAAAGCAGCGGACCTCGGAAACACGGACGCAATGATTACTTTAGGCAATTGTTATGGATATGGTGAGGGCGTTCCAAAAGATCCGTAAAAGGCGTTTGAATATTATCGTAAAGCCGCCGAGCTTGGAAATGTTACGGCAATGGGCATTCTGGCTATGTGTTATGACGATGGAGATGGAGTTGCCGTTAACAAGAATGAGGCTTATAAATGGTATGAAAAAGCCGTGAATAATGGCAACGATAGAGAGCATGTGAAAAACAGATACACGGCGCTAAAATTTGCCGGTTCGACATGGACAATGAAGAATGGCGACCGCACCATCGCCGTCTACACGTTCAACAAGGATAACACCTACACGGCCAAATACACCAGCTACCTCCACGCCCCGACAGGCTGCTACTGGACATTTACTGAGACAGGAACATGGAGCCTGGACAAAGGTCTGGTGACTCCGACACCCAAAACCTTCAGCCGCCCCACAGTAAGAGTTTCACCCTCGGCAAACTGGCAGCAGAAGAAATATCCGTCGGTAATGGCGGCGATGACTCCCGGCGAATACAGCAAATTCCTGAGGGATGATGTCTCGGCGAGCGATAACCGTGTTTTCAAGATGAAGTCTGATTCGCAGATGGATGTCAAAAATTCACGCCTGACCTCCGACTACGATAACACCTGGGGTACTCTGGTGAAAAAATCAGGCCCGGCCGCTTCCTCCGGAAAGAAATCCGCCACGAAGAAAAGAAGCGGCTCGAGAAGGCGCTGATCCTGAAAAACATACAGAAGCCAACGGCCGGACGACGATTGCCCGGCCGTTGGCTTCTGATATATAAAGATTTATATGTTGGCGCGGGCCGGGAGAACGGAATCAGGCGCGTATTTGTTATCTTTGAGGGAAATTATAGAAAAGATTATGGACAACAAATTCAGAATTGAAGAGAGCCTGCGCGGCGACAGCGACCGCCCGAAGCTCGAAGAGATCTATATGACTTCGTTTCCGGCCGACGAGCGCCGCGAGTGGGCTCTTGTCGAGCGGCTTGCCGACGACCCGTCCTCGCCGATGACGATGCTGAAATTCACCGACGGCGGGGGACGTGCGGCCGGACTGCTGACGATATGGCGTTTCGACGGACTGAGCTACATAGAGCATTTCGCCGTCGACAGCAGCCGTCGCGGCTCGGGTCTCGGCTCGAAAGTTTTATCGAGGGTTGTCAAAGCCGAAATGCCTGTTCCGATTGTTATAGAAGTAGAGCCTCCCGGCGATCCCGCCTACGGGCCGATGGCTGCCCGACGGGTCGACTTCTACCGGCGCCACGGATTCACGGCGTTCGAGGATTTCGACTATGTTCAGCCGCCATACGCTCCGGGATTGAAGGAGGTGGTTCTGATGCTTATGGCTACGCGCGATGATGTAGATCCCGGGCGTGCCGCAAGCCTTATTCACCGCCACGTCTATAACAAAAAATGAACAACCAGCCGACATCTTCCCAACAGCCTTCCGTAGCGATACGCAACTATTCGTTTTTAGTCTTTTATCTGGTGGTGCTCAGCGCGCTGGGCTCGTTTGTCAACGATATGTATGCGCCGGCGCTGCCGTCGATGGCGCGGCTTTTCGGCTGTTCGGTGTCGACGGCTCAGATGGGGCTGACGATGGGCATGATCGGTCTGGCTCTGGGGCAGCTTATACTCGGGCCTGTCAGCGACAGGGTGGGGCGTAAGCCGGTGTTGGTCGGTTCAATGGCGGTGTTTATCGTGGCCGCGGTTATCAGTGTTTTCTCTCCGACGATCCACTTTTTTCTGGGTTGTCGCGTGTTTCAGGGGATAGGCGCGGCGGGTGCTTATTTTCTGGCCCGCACTATTCCTGCCGACCTCTACGGAGGCCGCGCGCTGGCGAAGCTGATGGCCATTGTTGGAGCCATCAATGGACTGGCTCCGGCGGCGTCGCCCGTCATCGGCGGCATCATAACCGACGCATGGTCGTGGAAAGGTGTTTTCTGGGTTCTGGCTGCTTTCGCGCTGGTTCTCATAGCGCTGTCGCCTCTTTCGCGGGAGTCGCTGCCGAAAGACCGCCGGTTCAAGGGGCCGTGGAGCCAGGAGTTAGGTCGCTATCTCGTTTTGCTGCGCAATAAGCCGTTTATGGTTCATGTGACGCTTAAAGGCGCGGCTTTAGGACTGCTGTTCGCCTATATATCATCATCGTCTTTCATAGTGCAGACAGTCTACGGCTTCTCGGCGACGGGCTACGGCCTGATTATTGGCGGCAATGCCTTGTTTTGTGCCGCCGGTTCGATGGCGGCGCTCCGGTTCAAGCTTCTTAAGAACGCCGGCGTAGTCGGTGCCTGGATGCTGGTTGTTGTCATGACGGCAACATGCGTCTCGCTCTGGCTGGTGAAGAATTTCTGGGTCTACGAGCTGCTGATGCTGCCTATGATGGTGGCTTTGGGCATGATTTTCACCATGAGCAACACTCTGGCCATGAACGAGGGACGCAGTTCAGCCGGAGAGGCTTCGGCGGTATTGGGTGTGTCGGGATATGTCTTCGGCGCGATAGTCGCTCCGCTTGTGGGAGTCGGCGATATGCTCCATTCGACAGCCATTGTATATGCGGTTCTGACCGTGATTCTGATTGTTGCGGCCGAAGCCTCGCGCCGGCTTCCTGCCGATCTCGGCAAATGACCGGCTATTTTTCGGCTTTCAGGACGTCGCTGTAGACTTCGAGGGTCTGCCTGGCTATCGTGTCCCAGTTATATGGGGTGAGGTCGTAGACACGGCGGCGCGGTTCCGCAAGCTTGCGCTTCAGAATCTCCGACAGGGCGCCGACGTCGCCCGCCGGGAAGAAGTCGCCGCTGTCGAGCGCGTCGAGGCGGTTGGCAGGAATCGAGCTGACGGCGACATCGAGGCCGTAGCTCATCGCTTCGAGCAATGCTATGGGAAGGCCTTCGTGGTAGCTCGGCATGGCGAAGAGGGCGGCGTGGCTCATCAGCTGGTTCAGACGGCGCCCGCGGATGAAGCCTGTCAGTACGACACCGGCTTCCGAGGCCCGCCGCTTGAGATCGGCCGAATAGGAGTCGGGATGGTCGGCGTCGCCGGCTATGGCGAGGCGATAGCCCGGTATGGCGGCGCGCTGCCAGGCTTCGATAAGATCGTGGAATCCCTTTTCCTTGACGAATCGGCCCAGAGCGACTGCGTAGCGCCCGGGGGCAAGCCCGAGGTCTTCGATATAGTCGGTCGCTGTGTCGTGAACGGGGACGTTGACGCCGTTGAAGATGAGGCGTGTGTCGGTGCGACCGTAGAGTCGCGCCTCGATGTCGGCGATGACTCGCGAGATAACGATGACAGCGTTGGAGTAACGCGCTCCCATGCGTTCGCCGCTGCGGAGCACGAAACGCGCCAGACGCCCCCATTTGGCACGGTCGTAATCGGGCCCGTGGTTGGTGGTGACGACCTTCATTCCGAGAAGGCGCGCCATAGGAGTCAGAAGAGCCGGGCCGATAGCGTGGATATGGACAATGTCGGGATGCAGTCGCCGGACTTTCAGAAGGGCGAGGAAGGTGTGGACAGTGGCTTCGAGGCTCTTGCGGCGTGGCGCGTAGACCGGGAGCAGACTGACGCCCTTATAAGAGTCGGGATGACCGGGAGCGAGATACGGCGTGCGGCAGACGACGGTGACATCATGACCCATAGCGGCCAGACGCGGGTAGAGTTCCTGACAGTGGGTCTCGACACCGCCCTGGATGTCGGGGATTCCGCGGGTGCCGACAACTGCGATCTTCATGACGGTTATTTACGCGGCTTGAGGTCGCCCTGGGTGGGATCCTGGCCGACGTCTTCCCATTTTTTGTCGAGACAGGGCTCGAGTCCGCGCATTACGCGCAACTTGTTTGTCAGAGCCCATTTCATAGGGCGGCTGATATATTTGTGCATTACAGGCGATGCCGTGCCGACCATCCAGCAGTTTTTCGGACAGTTGCGCACCTTTGCGCGCACGCGTTCGGCCTGTTCGCTGCTCCATATCTCGGAGAACGGAGCATTGTGGATATTGCCCATCGATTCTTTCCAGAACCGTTCTTCGAGACCGTTGCAGGGAAAGACTTCGCCCCAGGGGTCGATGAAGAAATTGGTTGTTCCGGCCTCGCAGGGGAGCATACGGCGTCCGCCTTCGATATAGTTGATGAGGCCCATGTTGAAATAGGCGCGGAACCACGATTTGGGGTGTTTCTCGGAGAGTTGGCGGCGAATCAGTTCGGCGAAGTCGGCGGTGACGGCGTTGCGGTTCGTTATCTCGTTGTCGTCCTTATGGAAGTAGTAGGAGTTATGGAACGCAGCTGTGGCAAACTCAAGCCCGAGGCTCTTGGCAAGGTCGTAGAGAGCCAGCATGTCGCGGGAGTTGTTGTTGCTGACCGTGCATCCGAACCCGATGTCTTTCAGCCCCATCTCCTTGAGCGTCAGCAGTGTGCGAAGACCCTTGTCGAATCCTCCCTCGCGACCGCGCAGATGGTCGTTGGTCTGGCTGAGACCTTCGATAGAGATTCTGATGCCGATTTTCGGGAACCGGCGGGCGAGCTCGATGACGCGGTCTTCGAACCATCCCGATGTAGAGATGACAATGCGCGGAGCGTGGCGGTAACATTCCTCGACAATTTCGGCCAGATCGGTGCGCACAAAAGGCTCGCCACCTGTCAGGTTGATGAACTTGAGGGGCGGAAGCGTCGCCAGATCAGAGGCTTTGATCTCTTCTTCCTTGCGAGTAGGGTATTTCCAGATGTTACACATCTTGCACTGCATCGGGCAGCGGTAGGTCAAGATGATAGAGGCATCTGTTGGTTTTGGCACTGTCATATTATCGTGAATACGCTCCTGAATTGTCTGCAAAATTACAATTTTTTTCTGACATAGCCTTATATCGGCCCCTATTGTTGGCGCAAACGTCTCTAAGAATTTGCTGATCAGACGAAAAAGAATCGGCGATCTGAAAAATGGCCGCCGATTCTTTTTTGAGAGAGAAAGGGAATGAGAATCAGGATTTGCGCGACTTGCGGGCTTCGGCGATGATGAGCCAGACAGCTACAGCCAGACCGGCGCCGCAGAGCGGGCCGACGGCCATGATCCAGAAGTCGCCCCATGCTTCGGGCGAGAACAGTGCGGGGCCGAAGGAACGGGCCGGGTTGACAGAGCAGTTGTCGACAGGGATTCCGACGATGTTCACAAGGCCGAGAGCTATACCGATGGCGAGACCGGAGAATTTGCCGAATCCGCTTTTGGGATCGGTGGCGGCCAGCACAACGAAGACGAAGAAGAAGGTAAGGAGCACTTCGGCGGCAATGGCCATGCCGGGGGTTGCGCCGGGCTGAAGGACGTTGGCGGCGATAGTGTTGACCATACCGTCGTAGTCGGTTATTCCGCCGAAGTTATAGATGCCTTCGAGTCCGAGACCCGACAGCCAGAAGAGGAAGCAGGCGCCGAGAGCGGCTCCGAGAAGCTGGGCGATGACATATCCGCAGAAATCGCGGCCGCTCAGGCCGCCTTTGATCCATACGGCGAACGATACGGCCGGGTTGACATGGCATCCCGATATGTTGCCGATGGAATAACAGAGGCATATCAGCACTAGACCGAAGCAAAGACCGATACCGAGGCCGCCGATCGACGGTCCGGCCAGAACGGCGCTGCCGCAGGCCAGCAGAACAAGAAACATCGTGCCGACAAACTCGGCGATGTATTTACGCATACTGCTCATAAATAAAAATTTTTAAGAGTTATTGTCTGTTTCTATTAATAATGACAAAAACTGGCTTAAAAAGTTTAATCAAAGTTTGAAATCACCCTGCCGTAGGAACGTACCTTCGGCTACAGTATCTGACAATTTTGCAGAATAACCACATCAAACAGCCTATTCGCGTCAAGCGCCGTGAGGCGCGGATTTTCTTCATCCCACTGCGATAGCTGTGGGCTTGAGAGCCAACAATATATGCGTGACAAGCCGCGGAGCGCGCGCAGTCACGCAAACGGCGTTAGCCAAGGTCCGCGACCTGCGCTGTCGCGTTTCGCGGCGGCGCGCACTCTGTGGCTTTCCGCGATGTTGCGGGGTTGTTCGGTTTGTGGCCAATCGATTGATTGCTAATTGTTTGGCGGACGCGATGAATCGCGTCCCTACGCTCGGACAGGCCATTTGCTCGGAAGAACCCAAACAGATCATTCGCCGCCAAGCGCGGAACGCGCGTCCCGGATCACGGCAATTTACGCACGGTGTTCTTATTCGGCAATGAAGGGCTTCAGGCCTTCGACGGCGTCGGCTGCGGTTATGCGGCGGCCGCCGTTNNGCGGTTATGCGGCGCCCGCCGTTGTCGAGGTCGATGAGGACGTAGCGGTTGTTGCCCATGCCGAGCTCTTTCATGTAGGAGAGCTGGCGCAGGCCGTGGCGGCTCTCGATGCGTTCGACCATGTCGTGGTGTTCGGCTTCGGTCATGGCGTAGATGAGGTCTACACAGGCCTGATCGAGGGCGAGGATGTCGGTCGACGAGAGAATGCCGACATTGGGGGTCACGACAGGAGCGGCGTTGACTCCCTCACAGTCGCACGACACTGACATGTTGCGCATTACGTTGACGTAGGTGATATTTTTTCCGAAATGGTCGACGACAGATTTTGTCGACTCGGTCATGCGCTCCATGAATTCCTCTTCTTTGATGTCCCACTGGTCGTCCTGACCGGGCGTGGTGTGGATCCAGGCCTTGCCTACGCGGCCGTCGGCGCACCCGATTCCGATATTCTTGTTGCTTCCGCCGAAACCGCCCTGTGTGTGGCCCTTGAAGTGGGTCAGAACGACCAGAGAGTTGTAGTCGGGAAGATGTCCGCCGACCGACATCTCCTTAAACCATTTTCCGTCTTTGACGGGGAGCATCGCCGTGCCGTCTTCATCGAGGATGTCGACGGGGCAGAAAGTCCAGCCGTTGACTTTGAGCGTTTCGCGATGCTGCGGGGTAGTGTAGCGGTCGCCGTCGTAGTAGGTGTTGGTCTCGACGATAGTGGCTTCGGGCAGATCTTTAGAAATCAGAGCCTTGACCCAGTCGTGGGGGATTATGTTGGGGCCGTGCTGCTCGCCGGTGTGGAGTTTCACGGCTGTCCGGCCTTCGATATTGCCTCTGACCTGTTCGAAAGCCTTAATCAGACCCTCGGGGCCGAGCTGGCGGGTGAAATAAACTATCGATTCGTTGCCGGTGCGCTCTTCGTAAGGCACATACTTGTTTCCGTCTTTTCCCGGAACGGGCTGTGACTGGGCTGATGCGGTTGTTCCCATGGCTATGATACTTGAAATAATTATTGACAGAATTATTTTCATCGGGATATAGTTCTGATTGCCAGTGCAAAGTTACGAAAAACGGCAGACATTCCGAGCCGGAGACTGAATTTATGGATAAGTATTGTTACTTTTGCGGCAGCTTATTCATTTTCGGATAGCCGGGAAATCATTATGCGCGCCCTTTTCTATACAATCATTCTGCTGGTTATTACCGGATGCAGTTATTCGAGTGTCCAACAAGAGGCGCTCGACGAGGCGCAGCGGCTTATGGATGATGATCCGGCGGCAGCGCTGTCGAAGCTCGACGACATCGATATTTCGGAGATAAGGGATTCGGCGACTATGGCCCGCTGGGCACTCTTATACAGCGAGGCTATGGTTATCAACCGGCTGTCGGCTCCGGCTGACACTATCGTCAATATCGCCATTGACTATTACGGGCGCCACCGGCAGCAGAACGAGTATCAGAAGGCTTCGCGCCTGAAATCATTGATTACATCCGGCAAAGCCGACAATCTGCTCGCCACCTACCGTTATATTCAGAAAGAAAAGGAGTTTCTGCTCTATAAGGAACGGGCCAGACGGGAATTATATATGTTTATCGGACTGGCTATTCTTCTTGTGGCGGCAGGAATTATTATATGGCTGCGTCAGCGGATGAAGATACAGTCTTTGCAGAATGAGGCGCTTATGGCCGAAGCCTCGGGCTTCAGACAACAGGCCGACGCGATCCGGGGCGATGTCAGCCGCCTGGAGACGAAGCTGCACGGACTGCTTGAAAACCGCTTTTCGCTGATAGACTCGCTTTGCCAGACCTATTACGAGTCTCAGGGCACGAAAACCGAGCGAAAGGCTATTATCGACAAGGTGAAAAGCGAAATCGAATCGGTCAGAACCGACTCTTTTCCTGAAATGGAACGTGCCGTGAACGATTGCCGCGACAATCTTCTCGTCAGGGTTAAAGAGGCTTACGCCGACATCCGCCCTGAGGATTACCGGCTTCTGGTTTATCTCGCAAGCGGCCTCTCGACGCGGACTCTGAGCCTGCTCATCGGCGAATCGGTCGAGGTCGTCTATAAACGGAAGTCGAGGCTAAAATCGCGGCTCAGGGAATCGGTCGAGCCTGTGTGTCCCGAAATTATGGCTGTTTTCTGACCGGTTTTCCTTCCGGTCAGACTTTTTTCGCATCGTCTGGCGTATGTCTCTGCTAGCCAGTGCTTTGTCAAGGCGCGTGTCAGACTTTTGCTTTGGTGTTTCAAGGTGATGGGAAGTAATTTTGCATCAGACTTTCGGAGAACCGAAGGTCGGCAAAATCCATTCACATGAACACAAGGCTATTTATTGTAATTCTGACTGCTGTCATTATTTCAGGAACCGGTCAGGCACAGAATCAGGAGGCTCCGGACAGCCTCTCGCGTGAGCTGCAGGAGGTAGTTGTCACGGCAAAGCAACCGGCGACAAAATTGGTCGGCTCCACACTGGTATCAACTATCCCCGGTACGAATCTCGCCGGACTCGGCAATGCACTTGATGTGCTCGCCCAGTTGCCGATGATCAAGGTTGAAGACAATACCGTCAGCGTTATCGGCAAGAGCAATATCGAAATCTATATCGACGGACGACCGATGCGCGACGAACAGGAGTTACAACAGCTGCTTTCTTCCAATCTGAAGAAAGTGGAACTTCTCATGGCACCCGGAGCCGCTTATGCCAGCACAACCGGAGCGGTGCTTAAAATCACGACACGGCGTAATTTCGTGAAGGGGTTGTCGCTTACCGACCAGTTTCTACTTGAATGCCGGCGCAAATGGTCGGTTATGGATTACCTCGCCCTAAGCTATCGGGCCGGTAACTGGGAGTTCTTTGCCAATGGTACGATAAAACACTATAACTCACTCACAAAGGGGGTGACAACCAATACTCTCGTCTATAACGGAAAGGAAACTGTCGTTGGCAGCAGTCAAAGCAATTCTTTCCCCACTACGGTCGGCGTGATAAAGGCAGGATTCAACTATGCCAATGGGCCACAATCGTTTGGAGCGTATTACCGATATAACCCGGAGCGCGGTGATTTCAAAAACGCAGGCAGCGAATGGCTCGACGACAGCCCGCCAATCAGCAGTAATATAGACAAGCATATCAGGGCGCACAGTCACCTCGCTTCTCTCTATTATGAAAACACTTTTGCCGAAAAATATCTTCTTCACTTCGACGGTGATTTCCGCCGGTCAAATGAAAACAATTCCGTGGCGACGACCTATACTGATTCGTCGAATCCGGCAGTGAACTCAACAGATGAAAGGGCATCGACTCTCTGGGCGGGGAAGCTATATCTGAATTTCCCTATCGGAAAAGGAGATTTTACCGTCGGAACGCAAGACAGTTATACCCATACTTCGCTTGATTACCGCATGCTGAACGATGCCGTCAGTGAATATATCCCCTCATCACTGACCGATGCACGGCAAACTTCCGCCTCTCTGTTCGCTTCGTGGTCGCGTCTGTTCGGTAAATTTTCGCTCGCGGTTGGTGCGAGATACGAGTATGTCGATTATGACTTCAAGGTTAACGGCAAACGAGATGAAGATGTCAGCCGTCGCGATAATCTGTTGACGCCCGACCTCTCGCTCGGATATTCGTTTGACGATGAAACACAAATAAGCCTCAGTTATAAAATGGCGACCGTGAAGCCATCATATTCACAGCTTACAGGATCGCTCAGTTACACGGGCTTGCACCAGATCGAGGGTGGCAATCCGGCGCTCCACGACGAGAGGATGCACGACATTCAGCTGTTCGCCATGTGGAAAGGCTTCATGGTGCAGGCTGATTACACCCGTTCGCTGGATACGTATGCTTTTGTCAAGCAGGTATATCCCGCCGATAATCTCCAGCTTCTCATGCATCCTGTCAATATCGACGTTTCGGCATTGAATCTCTATCTTGTCTGGAGCCAACCCATACGCCGATGGACTCCGAATGTTACGGTCGGTATGTATAGGCAGTGGTTACAGCTTGATAATCACCGATACGACAAACCGATATTCTCTTATTATTTCGACAATACTGTTTCTTTGCCTCACGGATGGCTCATTACGGCCAACATAAACGGCAGTTCGCAGGGCGATATGCACACCAACCGATTCGCTGCCTCATGGTTCACAATGGATGCGTCGGTCGGCAAGACATTTCTTGACAGATCGCTGACCGTCAAGCTGTCGGCTACAGATATATTCAATACCTCGAACAACGGCTGGACAATGGACACGTTCGGAGTCTTTGTCGACAAACGCCAGAGCTACGACCGCAGAGGTGTCTCCCTCGCCGTCACTTATAATTTTCAGCCGCGCAAGAGCAGATATAAAGGATCGTCGGCCGCCGAAGCCGAAATGAAACGACTTTAACAACAGCTTGTCATACACGGAAAAGCCTCGACAGCGATGCCGGGGCTTTCCTTATGGGGGATATTCTGCTCTCAGAGGACGGCGAGAATCTGGTCGGCGTGGATCTTCGTCTTGATCTCTTTCGGCCCGAAGATGCGCGTTATCCGGCCGTCGGGGCCGATGAGGAATGTAGTGCGGAACGTGCCCATATACTTGCGGCCATACATCGATTTCTCGCCCCATACGCCCATCTGTTCCTGAAGGCGATGGTCGGTGTCGGCGATGAGGGGGAATGGGAGGTCGTGGGCCGCGATGAACTTCTTGTGGGAGGCTTCGGAGTCGCTGCTGACTCCGACGATTCTGTAGCCTTTGGCGGCGAGCGCGCCGATATTGTCGCGCAGCGAGCAGGCCTCGGCCGTGCAGCCCGACGTGTTGTCTTTAGGGTAGAAATAGAGCACAAGATTCTGTCCGGCGAAATCCGACAGCTTCACCTCGTTGCCGTTCTGGTCGACGCCCAGCAGTTCGGGCGCTTTGTCTCCGATATTCATAATGTTCTGTTTTTAATCCAGCTCAAAGGTAGCGAAAAAATCGGAAGTAAAACCTGTCCGACACAGTTTTCACTTCCGAAAATTAGATTGTTTGAATTGCATATAAGTCATATAAAAGCTTGGCTGAATGGCGGATTCTTCATGCCTTTGTAGGTGAATCACAGAGAAGTGTAAAAATCCTTTCGCATTATGAAGACGATAATAGTCCTTATTGGTATCCTCATCATGTCGACAACCGCTTCCCTCCGGGCCGCGACGGCAGCCGACAGCATCATCGGCGACTGGTTCGCCCAGATCGACATTCCCCAGAACGAATTGACAATTCTGATGGAAATCAACATCGCCGACAGCGAAAACTGCACGGTCAAATGCACGTGGACAGGCGGCTTTCCCACCGAGGAAGAGTCGGGTAAAGCCAAATACCGTTTCGACGGCAAGCAGCTCACAGTGACATTCCTCAATGAAGAAGAGCGAATTGCCACAGACAATATTTTCGGACTCGAAAACGTTTACGACGTCAGTCTCGCTCCCGACCGCCTCGTCATTCTCAAAAACCGGCAGTTCCGCGGTGTCGATGTCAACTTCGGCCGGGGGTATCAGAACCGCGGCTTCGCTAAGATAATCTTCGGCGACTGATAGCCGGGCGAGATTTCGTATGTCAAATAATTTCAAGAACGATAAATTCAACGGACTTATCGGAGGGGGCTTCAATTATGACCGGTCAAAATTCGGAGATACGTCGGACCACTCTACCCAGCCCTGGATGGATGCCTCGGTGCAGTATGCCTTTAACGGCCGGAACTCCATCAGCGCCGATTTCCATCATGCCACATGGACGCTCGCTTCGTCATACAGAAGCACGGCCGTCATTCAGTCGAACCCTCTTTTCAGCTATACAGGCAATCCCGACGTCAGCCCATATAAGAGTTACGACCTCAGTCTGAGATATGTCTATATGCCCGACAACCGGTTTAATTTCGCGGCATTCGGCAACAGCGGGCTTATCACCGACCGCTATGCCTACGTCTATATGGCTTCGCCCGACGGCGTTCTGCGCACAATCAGGCAGAAGGGCGTCGGAAACTTCTATAATCTGCTTTACGGCGTTCAGGGCACGGCGAGGCTGCTCGGCAACAGCCTGATGATCAACGGACAGGTTGCCCATCGCATTGTGCGCAACGGAGCGCCTTTCGACTGGACGCGACAGCGCGTGCTCTGGTATCTTCAGGCCTTCTGGTATGTCGGAGACTGGAACTTCGGTTTGCAATATCAGTCGCCTCAGGAATATTGCGACGGATATGTCAACGGCGCATGGATTAAAAACAAAAGCGCCTATACGGCAATCGTTGGGTGGGGGAACTCATCGTGGAGTCTCCAGGCCCGGCTGACGAACCCGTTCCGCTGGAACTGGAACGCCGGAACGTCGGAAACCACAAGCCAGAGCTACGATGTCAGCAAGACATTCTACAACGTAAGCTACCACTGCTATGTCCTTGTCTCGGCCACCTATACGTTCGGCTTCGGCAAGAAAATACAGCGCGGCAACGAAGCGTCGCAGCAGATGGGAACCTCGTCGGGCATCCTGCAATAACCGTCCGACGTCAGAATTCGAACTCTTCGAGAGTCAGAGTGGCGACCTTTTCGATCTCGGGCACGAGACGCTTGAAGTGGGCGGACGACATGTGAGCCTTCAGCGAAGCCCGGTCTTTCCATGTCTCGTAAATCACCAGACGGTCAGTGCTGGTCAGCGAACCGAGAAGGTCATAATCAACGCATCCCTTGTCGTGGAGCGATAACTCGACAAGTTCCGTTGCCAACTCGATTGCTTTCTTGCGGTTTTCTTCGGTCTCGGCGATGAGACCACAGTTAAGTCTGATCATAGTTTTTTATAATATAAAGGTTGAGACCCGGATTTTGTTCACCGCGGGTAGGGCGATGTTCACTTGTCGCCATTGCGAAGTCTGCTTTTGTGAATTACGGTCAGTCCTCCTGTTCGTAATAATATGAATAGTCGATACCTTTCATAAAGGTGTCGCGGTCGTTTATCTTGTCAGTAAGTGCTGACCGAAGCAAATCGGTTATAGCAGTGGCGTCGGCAACGCTACGGGTTATAGATTCGAGGTATTTACGTTTGTCGACATGGCTCCAGTCAATGCACTGTCGCAGATTTTTCTTCAACATGAGGTCGAGCCAGATGCGGGTTGCGCGACCATTGCCTTCCCTGAACGGATGGGCGACATTCATTTCAACATATTTATCAATGATATTCTCGAACGAATCTTCCGGCATACGTTCAACATCAGCCAAGGTCTGACCCAGATATTGAGCCATCGCGAACTGAAAACCGGCCTTAGCTATATTGACAGTTCTGATCTGTCCGGCGAAATCATAAAGACCTCCGAAAAGGTAAGCATGAATCTGCTGCAATCCTTTCACCGTGCCGACCTCGATACTGTCGATAAGGCTGCTCTCAAACAAAGCGTAAGCCTTCGACCGGCTTTTGCCGTCAATGCTCTCGTCGCTGTTGGTGAACCATTCAATGAATCTGGACGCCTTATTGTTTGGGAAACTCTTCGCCAAAGCTATGACACCGGCATTATCAAGTACATCGGTTAGACGGCGTTTCCCGTCCGGAGCAAGAAGCTTCAACTGGTTAGTGCTGCTAACCACTTCATTGCCTTCGTTGCGGAGCTTGGTTTTCAGGTATTTCCAGTAATTGCGGTTCTTGGCATAATCATCCTGTGCGTTGAGCACCCCGACAATATCAAGCACCGAGAACCACCATTTGGCACCTTCTTCATCCCAGACAGCCCTCACTTCGCGGTCGTCAAAGAATCGTATCGATATTTTCTGCACTTCGCCCATAGCTTAATTGTGGATTCCTAAAAATCATCGTCAATCCGATGTAACTCCAAAATGACATTTATTTGAGTTTTGATTGCTGGAGTATGTAGTTGAAGGAATATCCTCGGTCAACGAGTGTGTGAGGAATAATGACGTACTTCCAGGGCTTGCCGCCATTTTGGGCGGTAAATTCAGTGGCGCGGCGGCAGAACTCACGGGCGGCTTCTGCCTTGGCTTGCACGTCCGGGTCATTGACATCTTTCTCGGCTTTGGTTTCGCACATATAGATAGCGTCGGCGGTTTCCACAATGAAGTCAGGCTCATACTTCTTCGCTCCGCTCGACCAGTATATGTTGAACTGATTAGGCACAGGACGAATCCATTTGAGGACTTCGTTGTTGGTTTCGAGTATGAACGCGAAATCAAGTTCGGTAGAACTGTCGAAACGATATTTTGTATAGTAGGACTTTTTGAAGCCTACATATACAAATTTCACAACGGCAGATTTTTGAGCTGGTACCGGCTCGTGAAAATCCAAAGTGCCCCAGTTATTGACTATGATGCTTTGGTCGAGAATTTTGGAGAACGGAAGCACTTTATTGATTTTGAACTCTCCCGGAATAATGCGGTAGTGTTCTTTCATCTGCTTATAAATATTGTCTGCAAGGCTCTGTTTGAAAGCATGAACGCGCTCGTTCAAATCATCTTCTGTAATGCCGGGGGCTTTGTTGCGGATAGCATCGACAGCCTGTCCGACGAGCTTATAAAGCAAGTCGGAAACTTCGTCATAATCAACATCGTCGAAGTCAATCAGCGAAGTAATGAGTTGTTCAACGGCAGGTCGTTTAGAGCTGCCTGACTTACCGGCGATAACCTCGAAGTCAGTAGAATCGTGCAGCCCTTGACGGATAATTTCACGATGCAGTTCATCGAGATTATAGCCGTTGGAGGTGTCAAGGTCAAAGTCTTCAAAGATAGCCTTGACATTTTGCTGTTCAACAACGATGCGCGGTATCTCGATAACATTATTCTTGTAGTCCTCGACTACAATATTGATAACTTCATCGACCTGTGCAATTTGTTCGGCAGCATCTTGTTCGGCGAAAAGGCTATCTTTGACACTCTCCTTGATAGTTGCGATAGCTTTTTCGCGGAGTTTCTGTTTGACCTCTTGCTTTTGGAGGTCACCAAAAGAAGCAACGCCTTCGGCGGCGATGTTGGAAATAGCATATTCAATGGCTTTGCCAACCTGGGTTACATAGTGCTTTGACTTTTCGCTGATTTCACCCTTGACTTTTTCGATTTGCTTCTGTATCTTCTGCTCGGTAGATGTCGGAGTGGTTTCCACTCGACCGCCTTGGTCGCGCTCGTCTCGGTCTTCAAGCTCGATAAAGGAAACACGTTTGAGAAGCGAATTGCCCTTGTTAGCTTCGTCGATTACTTTCTGGAAATTATCGTGAGCAATAACGGTGAGAGTGTCAACGTCCTTATTGCCGGTGCGCTGACCGCCGTAAGGCAAGCGCAGACCGCGTCCGATAGTCTGCTCAATGAGGACAGCCGCGTTTGAGGCTCGGAGCGGTATAATCGTGTAAAGATTATTTACGTCCCAGCCCTCTTTAAGCATATTTACGTGTACGACAATTTCAATCTCGTTGTCGGGCGATTCGAGAGCGACAAACTGACGCTCGATGTCTTCGTCCTTTTTCGAGCTACTGTCTATACGCAGAACCTTGCCTTTGTATGCACCGTGGTAAATACGGTCGCTCTGCAACAATCCCTCTACAGCTTTGGCGTGGTTAATGTCACGACAAGCCACGAGGATAAACGGTTTGACTACCGGACGTCCGTTCTGCTTGGCATACATCTCAATGGCGAGCCTTGTACGCTCATGGCAAGTGATTCCGTCCTCAAGTTTGATAATTTCTATTTCGTCGGGGGTGAAATTGTCCTTGTTGAAGTTACGGGCTTTTGCGATTGCCGGATTTTTGACATACAATCCATCGTCGAGCGCTTCTGCGAGGTTATATTCAAAAATAATATTCTTGAACGCACGTCCTTTCTCGTCGAAAGGTGTTGCAGTCATTTCTAAACCGAGAACCGGGCGAAGTTCATTGATAGCACGTTTCGAGGCATCAGCGTGATAGCGGTGAGCTTCGTCCATGAGAATAACAAGGTCGGGGAGCGAAGCGAGATAGTCGAAATATGACTGGCCGAGATATTCCGACAGTCGGCGCATACGTGGCAATCCTTTTTTACCCTCTTTGCTATCCTTGTTGAATTTCGATATATTGAAGATATTGATCTCGACATCAGAGAAAAGACTACCCGTGCGCTCATTATAGGTTTCGCCTGTAACGATGCGTGGAGGCGCGGCGACAAATTCACTAATGCCCTTGAATACGTATTTTGAATAGGATTCGTCGCCGAAATCTCTAATCAATTTCTCGTATAGTGTGAGGTTAGGAGCAAGAACGAAGAAGTGCTTGATTCCCTTTTTGAGATAGAGATATGCGATGATTGCACCCATCAGTCGGGTTTTTCCGATGCCGGTGGCGATGGAAAAAGCAAGTGAGGGGAAGTCGCGGTCAAAACCTTTGACCGTCGGCACGATTGACTTCACCTTTGCAAGTTCGGCAGTTATAAACATTTCGAGCATATCCGGATCAGTCGGAGGTTTTTGCAAAGAGAGTTTATCAGTCAGACGGGCGGTAAGCTCCAACGCATTTGCCAGCGGTTTGCGTAGCGAAAGCCTTTGACGTATATAGTTAACCTGTGTGTCCATGGTGTTGCATTATTTGAGTTTTGACTCAATTTCTTCTATTGTCGGCAAGGTACTCTTGAAATTCTCCGGCAACAGTTTGTCAAGTTGATACTGGGAAATGCCTATAGGCAAATTGTATCCCTCTAATGAATATTGGGCCAACACATTATCCTTAGTCTTGCAGACGAGCAGCCCTATCGTAGGATTGTCTTGCTCTGTTTTCAAAAGATGGTTTACCGCCGTCACATAAGTGCCGAGTTGTCCGAGGTGCCCCGGCTCAAATTTTGTCACTTTCACCTCTATCACGCAGTAACAACGCAGTTTGAGATTGTAAAACAGCAGATCGGTGAACTGTTCCGTA
>HF985603.1:1857-6481 GCA_000431215.1 Prevotella sp. CAG:1031 | reverse complement strand
TTCTTTCCCTACATATGCAAAACCTTCCCCCAATTCCAGAAGGAACCGGGTAATCTCAGAAAGCAACGCGTCTTTGAGTTCCCGCTCCTTGTAGGTATCTGTCAGGTTTACGAAGTCAAATATATAGGGATCTTTAGTCAGTTCTTGGGCAAGTTCACCGGCAGGTTGTGGCAACTGTATATTGAAATTGCTGACCGCCTTTCCTTGACGCAAATGTAGATCTGTGTCAAGCATATGGTCAAGCACAGCTCTTGACCATCCTTTCGCTACGGCCTCTTTAGCATAGAAGAATGCGATTTCCGGGCGTTGTGAATATCTATCAATCAATAATTTATGATGGCCCCATGGCAGGCGGAATAAATTTGCCCCAAGCTGAGGCAAATTTGGAGCAAGAGACTTCTCCGCAGCCTGAAGGGAATTCTGAATCGGAGATTCTGCCTCAATTAGGGGCAAAATCTCACGATACATTCTATAAAAGTCACGAATATAATATAAGTTCCTGGGCGAAAATCCATTAGCTTCGGGTAGAGCGGCTTTTAAATCGCGACTGAGAGTATTGAAGAATCTGCTTCCATATCTGTTTTCGTCCTGACGCTCCACTATATCACGTCCCAAAGACCAATAGAATTTCAGCAATTCTTCATTGACTGAAACCGCGGCTTTGATTTGAGAAGAACGATAACGTCGGGATAAATCCACAACCCACTCGGTATAATCGTTGTCAAGAATCAGTTTGCTCATAGGTTGAAATGATTTGGTTCCTACGACTGTTCGGATTCACTGTCGGACAAGGGATTCTCTTCAAGCTCCGTATCATCCCGATCATCATCGGCAATGTCAGGGACTGACACAATGTTAAGAGAGTAGTCGTTGTGGTCGAATTCGCAGGTATCGAGAAGGACTTTGGGGATTTTTTTGATGGTGATGTTAGAGAACTTGTTGCGGCACTCCGGTTGAAATTTGGTGCAGCATATAAGCAGTGATTCATCTTCACCCAACTGATCGTGAATTGTTTCGAGCATTTCAGTGGTAATAAGTTGGGTTGTGGTATAGATGAAGTCATGCTCTGAGCTGTGCCCCTGCTTCCAATACAGCTCTGCGTCGGGTGAGAAAGTGAAGCCCTGATGTTTTGCCATTGCGGCGGCAAGCATATCGGCATTGTAATCCTTATTGATTACAAGGTTGCCGTATTTGTCCTTGTTGAGAAGGCTCGGTGCAAGTTCGTAGAACTTGAAGCCGCCGCCCCCTTGCCAATTAACGGATTTAGAAATGCCGCCCTGTTCGCCTTCAATTACTTTCTTCATACGAGTGACACAATGAGTATATGCATGCTCCCCTAACTCAACACCAATCCATCTTCGGTTCATCTTGTGAGCGACGGCGACTGAGGTACCACTGCCAACAAAACTATCTAAAACAAGGTCTCCGGGGTTTGTAACGGCACCTATTAGTACTGAAATGAGCATTTCAGGTTTGGGATAATCAAAGCTATCCTTACCGAATAAAGCAGTACTCTCTAAAGTTGCATCTTCATATGTGCTCATATTATAATGAGCAACGCTTAAAAGATTTTTCATTTTTTTAGGTTCGCCACCTCGTTTAACGTGATTAGGTCGGAATGGGATTTTACTAATTATAATTTCTTCGCCATTCTCAACTATCTCATTAAGCCTTTGTTGAGAATACCTCCATTCGCCCTCTAATCTAAAATCCGAAACATTACGACCATCTTTGATCTCTAAAGTATCGAGCAATTTAGTGTAAATTGCACCTCCTGACATATCTTGCGGTTCAATAATAGCATCAGGCATATTAAATTTAACATATCTGGCGGGAAACGTCAAAATTGAACGACCATTCCCTGCATTGTTAAATGGATACTTTTTCCCTGCTGTTGTTGTCCCGTAGATAAAAGGAGTGGAAATATCTTTATTCTTTACATAAGCTAATACATATTCAGTTATTGAACCCATATTAGATAAAAAGGAGGGTTTCTTTTTCTTCTCCCAAACAAGCGTACCTGCATAATTTTTACGTCCAAATACTTGATCGCATAGAACTTTAAGGTAATGTGCCTCATCGTCATCGATACTGATAAACATTACTCCGTCTTCAGTGAGTAATTTATTAAGCATCTGAATACGGGGAAGCATTAAAGACAACCATTTTGAGTGTTCCAAGTTGTCATCATAATGCTCAAAGGCAGAGCCAGTATTATAAGGAGGATCTATGTATATACACTTCACTGCTCCGACAAAGTTTTCTTCGAGTGCGCGAAGCGCGAGAAGATTGTCGCCGTGAATAAGCATATTACCCGGCCACGGTTTCCCATTGGGGAGAGTCCCGGTTTCGACCTCCCCAAAACTATATTCCGGGGTGTCAAGTAGCAGACGTGGCTCAATGGCAAGTGGCTCGTCCTCCTTACCAATCCATGTAAGCTCCAATTTATTTATCTTGTTCAGCGCCATTGAGAATATTATTTGCTAATTGGTATTCATATCTAATTAATTCCAAATAAGAAGTTTCAAATTCTTCAAAATGGTATTTTTTAATAAGCTGGTTTAAGTAAGAAGACATATTTATTGAGTCTGACTTATAATCTGCCTGTGCTATTATGGACCAAATCCTATTTTTCTCCAGCATTGTTCCTCGTTTGGAAACCATATACGAGTTTACCTTTTCTTTTATTTCATCTCGCGATACGTCAAAATCTAAAGAATAATAGAATTCAAGGTCAAATAGAAAACAGATATATCTCTTAGTAAAAATGTCTAATGTAGTAATAAACTGTATCTCCTTAGGTAAATTATGCCCTATTAATGCAGCTATTACCGAGGCTTTAGCGGTATTAACGTTATTAAAACATTCAGATATTAAACTATTATTAGCGTCATGTTTGCCGAATATAAATTTATCAACTATATCAAACCTTAGAACTTCTCCTAAATTTATTATTTCTCGTTTTAATAAATTGAGCCAATCTAAACGAGAATGATATTGTATAGTCTTTATCTGAATATCACGATTTTGATTGTTTTGATATTCACTCGCGTCTCTATTATGTTTGTTCTGCCGATTATTGCAGATTATCGATATACTTGTAATGATTATCATTACAGCAGAAGCAATTGCACTGACGGCAGTCCAATCAACGTAGCAAAGAATCATACTATCCTCCAATGAAAGGTTATTAACTTGGTTTGTTCAATCTTTTGGGCGAGCATGGCTTCTACTTTTGAGAGTAGTTCTTCTTTTTTTAAATCCACATCGTCCTGGGCTTGATAAAGATTGAGGCGTTTTTCGCTGCGCCGCTTTTCGAGGTCTTTTATAAGACGTTGCAGACGCACTTTTTCGTCAAGTCGCGAAGTTTTTTTGCTCTCGCTTTTGCGGAGCTTGATTTCTGCGTCGAGATCGCGCAGTTCTTTCTCAAGACCTCCCTTTACGTCTTCGGCCCAGTTGTCGAGTTTCTCCATTTCTTCTTCGAAAAACTTGTTATTGCGCTCGGCGTTTGCGGTTGTAATTTCCGCACGTTGGGCGGAAATTACAACCGCAAGCGATGCGGCGATTTCGGGGCGGACGCGATTAATCGCGTCCGTACAATCCGAGCCGGGAAGCCGAAGCATATACTCGGCGATGTCAGGGGGGACAATTTCCCCCTTGTCGGTGATACAGGCGTGGAGAAGAACGTCTTCTTTCTCGAAAGATTCAATTGTCAGTTGCTCGACTGTTAGCCATCCCGACTGCCCGACAAGTTGCTTGATAAGCGCGACGTTGAGCGGTGAGCTGCTGTAATCGAGTGTAATTTCCGAGATTGGCACAGGTGCAGTTTTCAGCCCCGTTAGCATATATTGGGCGAGTGGGTCGCCGATACGGTATGGACGCACATCATCGGCTAACGTGGTTATACGACGGTGTTCTGAGCCTACCATCTTATATTTGGTGGAGGAACCGCGGCGCCAATTCACAATTCCGTTATCGACAAAAGTGTGAACTATAAACGAGTGGTCGGCATCGTTGAAGTCAGCTTGGTCAGCGAAGTAGCTGCGGGAGAGTTGCCAAAGGGTTTGCTCGAATTGATTGAGATTGTAGCGCGTTTCTGCAAGGTCGCTTCGAAGTTTCTGCTTAACCGATTCGTCAAAGTTCTCCAAAAGAGTTGTGCGGGCTTTCAGCATCTTGTCGGAAATCTGCTCTTGCAGTTTCTCTTGCAGAGCGTCGAAAGCCTCCTTAATCTCTTTGGGCGAGCGGCATAGTTGATAAATCTGTGCTATGCGTTTTTCAAAATCAACACCGTTGCCGATTGCTCCGAGAACTTCATCGGAAGCGCCGAATACGCCATTGAAAAGCTGAAACTTCTGGTCGAGCAATTCATAGACGCGGACATCGGCGGCATTGGCTTTATTGAGGAAGTTGATAACGACGACATCGAAGTTCTGACCGTAGCGGTGGCAACGCCCGATGCGCTGCTCGATACGCTGTGGGTTCCACGGCATATCATAGTTGACGACAAGCGAGCAGAATTGCAGATTGATACCCTCTGCAGCTGCTTCGGTAGCAATCATGATGGTTGCCTCGTCGCGGAAGTAGTCAACGAGAGCTGCGCGTTTGTCGGCGGTTGCCGAGCCGG
>HF985603.1:1186-1838 GCA_000431215.1 Prevotella sp. CAG:1031 | reverse complement strand
GCGGAGCCGGTAATCTTTGAAGTGCCTTTGTGCTTTTCTTTCCACGCCTTGTAGATGGCTGTGGATTGCTTGTCGGAGTTTGAGCCATTGAAAAGCACAACCTTACCCTTGTAGCCTCTCTTTTCGAGCAGGTCGAAAAGGAAGTCCTGTGTGCGGCGTGATTCGGTAAAGATTAGAGCTTTTTTAGGAGCACCGAGGACTTCAAGTTGTGCGAAGCCCTGATTTAAGCCCTCAAACAGCTGTTCGGCTTTAGAGTTGCGCTTAATTTTAAAAGCGAGGTCGCGGAATTTTTCGAGGTCTTTAATCTCAAGTTTGACACGCTCAATGTCTTCAGGCGAGAGCATTTCTTCCTCGTCCGGCTCGTCCTCGTCTTCTTCATCGTCGAGCCATTCTTCGGTTTCGCTCTCGTAGTCCTCGTAGTCATATTTGAAAATGTCTTCATCGGACTGCTCAACGCCTTGTCGTTTGAGTTTGGCTTCCAGCTTTTCAATGAGGGCGCAGAGAGTACCATAAATGGCGTGTGTAGAAGATGCAAGAAGTTTTCGGAGTATAAGCGTCATCAGCTGACGCTGACTGTTAGGCAGCGCAAAGAGGCGCGGGCGTTGAAGGTACTCCGAAACAAGATCATATAGCTCCTGTTCCTGTTTTGTAG
>HF985603.1:0-1111 GCA_000431215.1 Prevotella sp. CAG:1031 | reverse complement strand
GCACATATTCCAAAACCTGACGGCGCAGTGTTCGCTTGCAAAGCGGCGCAAGACGACGGCGCAAATTCTGATAATCGTTATCATCGAGATTACGATTATACTGCATTTTGAAACTTTTGAGGTCGCCAAATGCATAATCGTCGATTATGGTAGTCAGACCATAAAGTTCAAGTATAGAGTTTTGGAGTGGCGTTGCCGTAAGCAGAATTTTCTTGCGGTCGGCAAGCGCGTTTTTTATTGTGTTGGAGATTTTGTTGGTCGGCTTATAGACATTGCGGAGGCGGTGAGCCTCGTCTATAACGACCAAATCCCAGTTGGTCTGTCTGAGGTATGGGGCTTTCGTCTTTGCGAACTGATATGAGCAAATGACGATTTCCTCGCAGTTGAACGGATTTAGATTGCCGTCCTCGATGTATCGGTTGAAAGTCTTTGCTTCAAGAATACGAGACGGCAAGAAGAACTTCTCTTGAAGTTCAGCCGCCCACTGCTTGCGGAGGTTAGCCGGAGCAATAATAAGCAGGTGGCGGCGGTGTTCAGCCCAAAATTGCGAGAGGATTATGCCTGCTTCAATGGTTTTGCCAAGCCCTACCTCGTCGGCGAGGATTGCGCCTTTTGAGAGCGGCGACTTGAAAGCGAAAAGAGCCGCGTCGATTTGGTGTGGTGTCAAATCGACCTGCGCATCTTGTAATGATGCAGTCAGCTTACCGAGGCTGTCAGAAGGCAGACTCCTTGTAAGCCAATAGGCAAAATATTTCTGTTGCGCCGCGGTCAGCTCCATATATAAAAATCTCCAGCGCAGTTATGCGAGGCCGACCTTATCGATCTATGCGTTCTTTTCAATCGCAAAGAACGCGCTTAAGCGACTACTTTGGAGTTCACAATGTTTTTGTTTGCAGCTTTCGCTGTTATATTGTAGTGATATTCTTGGCCATTTCGCATATTACTGCTTAATATACAAAGTTACATAGAATTTCTGAGGTGGCAATAAAATGTGCCGAGAAACATGAAAGGGCGAAGGTACTTTTTGCGCAGAGCATTTAAGATTAGGGCGCTTATCCGTTGGGAAAAACGTAAACAGAAATATTACTGTCCGCTAAACTAAAAAAAGGAG
>HF985602.1:63525-103991 GCA_000431215.1 Prevotella sp. CAG:1031 | reverse complement strand
AAAAGTCCAGATGCGGGAAGACAAGAACAACACTTCAGTAATTTCATACGGATTCGGGGACTATCATACGATATAGGATTTCCCGATACGTGGCCGTGCCGTGCGCAAGCGCAAATGGCTTGATATGGAGAATTGGGCTTATTGGGCTTATGGGGCGCTGAAAACGGCGGAAGCCCCGCGGTGGGCGGGGCTTCCGAAGTGGGGTATGGGTGGCGCCGGTCAGGCGTTCTTCACTTTGTCGACAACAGCCTTGAAGGCTGCGGGGTTGTTGAGGGCAAGGTCGGCGAGAACTTTGCGGTTGATCTCGATGCCCGACTTGTGGATGAGGCCCATGAGTTTGCTGTAGCTGAGGTTTTCCTGACGGGCGGCGGCGTTGATACGCTGGATCCAGAGGGCACGGAAGTTGCGCTTCTTGTCCTTGCGGTCGCGGTAGGCGTAGGTGAGACCTTTTTCCCAGGTGTTCTTGGCGACGGTCCACACGTTGCGGCGGCAACCGAAATAGCCGCGGGTGAGTTTCAGGATTTTCTTGCGTTTTGCGCGTGATGCTACGTGGTTTACTGATCTTGGCATTGTTGTTTGTTTTTGTGGGCGCCAGCGGAAGCGTCAGTTGTGGCTTCACTCGGGAGCTGAGGGCCCGGTTAATGTTTTGTCGTAAATCTTTAGAAATCGAGAGTGGTTACGATTTGAGCGAGAGAAGCTCTTTAACCTGCTTAACGTTGCTCTTGTCGACGATGGCGAAGTGGTCGAGGTTGCGTTTCTGCTTCTTGGTCTTCTTCGTCAGGATGTGGCTGTGATAAGCGTGTTTTCTCTTGATTTTTCCTGTACCGGTAAGGGCGAACCTCTTTTTGGCACCGGTATTAGTCTTAATCTTGGGCATTGTTTGTTTTTTGTTATTTAGATTTTACGATATTTGGCTGTGGCCTTCGCGAGGCTCACTGCTGTTTCTTTTTGGGTGAGATCATCATGATCATTCTCTTTCCTTCGAGCTGGGGCATCTGCTCTACTTTGCCGTATTCCTCGAGATCCTGGGCAAAGCGCAACAGCAGAACTTCGCCCTGCTCCTTGAAGAGGATGGAGCGGCCTTTGAAGAAGACGTAGCTCTTCACTTTCGAACCTTCCTGAAGGAATCCGATGGCGTGTTTGAGCTTGAAGTTGTAGTCGTGGTCGTCGGTCTGGGGGCCGAATCGAATCTCCTTGACTACTACTTTCGTTGCCTTGGCTTTCTGCTCTTTGAGGCGTTTCTTCTGAAGGTAGAGGAATTTCTGATAGTCGAGAATTTTGCACACGGGGGGCTCGGCGGTCGGGGAGATCTCGATGAGGTCGAGCTCGAGGTCGTGGGCTATCTGCAGGGCTTGCTGAATGGGATAGATTCCCGGAGTCACGTTGTCGCCGACAAGGCGCACTTCGCGGGCCCGGATGCGTTCGTTGGTTGCATAGGGGTCTTTGGCGGCGTTGTCTTGCGGGCCGCGGCCGACGTTACGGCGTCCGGGAGCGGGCTGCGGACGGCGCGTGACGGGATGGAATGGCTTCTTCTGCATTCAGTTAAGCGTTGGGTTGTTGGGTCATTTCAGCGACCTCTTGGTTTATTTTTGCCGCAAAGGTAGCAATTTTCATCGAACCTTGGTCACCTTCGCCCTGTTTTCTTACAGAAACTTCGCCGTTTTCCTGCTCTTTTTCTCCAACGATGAGCAGATAGGGGAGTCGTTTGAGCTCGTTGTCGCGTATTTTGCGGCCTATCTTCTCGTTGCGGTCGTCGATTTCGGCGCGCACTCCGGCGGCGTCGAGCTGCTTGGCGACTTCGCGGGCGTAGTCGTTGAATTTCTCGCTGATGGGCAGGATTATTGCCTGAGTCGGGGCGAGCCATAGCGGGATGCGGCCGGCGGTGTGCTCGAGCAGCACGGCGACGAAGCGCTCCATCGAGCCGAAGGGAGCGCGGTGGATCATTACCGGACGGTGTTTCTGGTTGTCGGCGCCGGTATATTCGAGTTCGAAGCGCTCGGGCAGATTGTAGTCAACCTGGATTGTGCCGAGCTGCCAGCGGCGGCCGATGGCGTCGCGGACCATGAAATCGAGCTTCGGGCCGTAGAAGGCGGCTTCGCCGAGTTCGGTGCGGGCGTTGAGGCCTTTCTCGCGGCAGGCGTCGATGATGGCCTGCTCGGCGAGCGCCCAGTTTTCGTCGCTTCCGATATATTTTTCTTTGTGCTTGGGGTCGCGCAGGGAGATCTGTGCCTCGTAGTTGTCGAACTTCAGGGCGCGGAAGATGTAGAGGATGATGTCCATTACTTTCAGGAATTCATCCTTGATCTGATCGGGGGCACAGAAGATGTGGGCGTCGTCCTGCGTGAAGCCGCGCACTCGGGTCAGTCCGTGGAGCTCGCCGCTCTGCTCGTAGCGGTAGACGGTGCCGAATTCGGCAAGACGCATCGGCAGCTCGCGGTAGGAGCGCGGATATGAGCGGAAGATCTCGCAGTGGTGGGGGCAGTTCATCGGCTTGAGCAGGTATTCTTCGCCTTCTTCGGGGGTGTGGATCGGCTGGAACGAATCTTTGCCGTATTTTGCATAGTGGCCCGAGGTGACGTAGAGAGCCTTGTTGCCGATATGCGGGGTGATTACCTGAAGATAGCCATACTGCTTCTGTATCTTGCGGAGGAACTGCTCGAGGCGGTCGCGCAGGGCGGCTCCTTTCGGCAGCCAGAGCGGCAGGCCGGCACCTACACGCTGGCTGAAGGCGAAGAGTTCCATCTCTTTGCCGAGCTTGCGGTGGTCGCGCTTCTTCGCTTCTTCGAGCAGGGCAAGATATTCGTCGAGCATTTTCTGCTTCGGGAAGGTTATGCCGTATACTCTGACGAGCTGGTTGCGCTTCTCGTCGCCGCGCCAGTAGGCTCCGGCGAGCGACATGACTTTCACGGCCTTGATTGCGCCGGTATTGGCGATGTGGGGGCCACGGCAGAGGTCGGTGAAGGCGCCCTGGGTGTAGGTTGTTATGTGGCCGTCTTCGAGCTCGCTGATGAGCTCGCATTTATAGGTCTCGCCGCGGTCGCCGAACATTGTCAGGGCGTCGGCTTTTGAGATGTCGGCGCGCACAATGGGCTGCTTTTCGCGGGCGAGCTCAAGCATTTTCTTTTCGATTTTTGGGAAATCGGCGTCGGTGATGGTGTGCTCTCCCGGGTCGATGTCGTAGTAGAAGCCGTTTTCGATAGCAGGGCCGATGCCGAATTTAACTCCGGGATAGAGCTCCTGAAGAGCTTCGGCGAGAAGGTGGGCCGAGCTGTGCCAGAAAGCATGTTTACCTTCGGGGTCTTCCCACTTGAAGAGTTTCAGGGCGGCGTCGTGGTCGATGGGGCGCGAGATGTCCCAGTCGGCTCCGTCGACGGTGGCCGCAAGGATTTCTTTCGCCAGCTGCGGGCTGAGCGAGCGGGCGATGTCGAGCGGGGTCACGCCGTTTTCATATTCACGCTGACCGCCGTCGGGAAAAGAGATTTTTATCATCTGTTATTAAAAAGATATTAGTTCCAAGCTCCCCTTTACGGACGGGGAGCCACTATTCGCGTGCAAAGTTACTAAAAATCCCCCGATTGGCAATGTTTTCGAAGGTTTATAAAACTTATAAGATTTTTGTAAAAAAAAATCAGAGGCCGCGCTCAGGGCGCGACCTCTGTAAGAGAGTTTGCTTATGCTGGTGGGCTCAGGCGTTTTCAGCAGGAGCTTCCTCGTTGCCGGCAGCCGATTCAGCGGTAGCCTCTTCAGCGGCCTTGGCAGCTTCTTCGGCGGCCTTGGCGGCTGCGATCTCAGCTTTCTTTTTGGCTACCTCTTCGGCTTTGGCCTTGTTCTTGGCTACTTCGGCGTCGAAACGGGCCTTGGCGGCCTGTTCGCGTTTGTCGGCCATCGAGTCTTTGGCGGCGTCGATGCTCTTCTGTTTGTTCGCTTTCCAGGCTTCGAAGCGGCGCTGGGCCTCGGCCTCGTCGAAGGCGCCCTTGCGGACACCGCCCTGGAGGTGTTTCATCAGCAGCACGCCCTCGTTGCTGAGGATTGTGCGAACGGTGTCGGTAGGCTGTGCACCGACATTCACCCAATACAAAGCCCGCTCGAAGTTCAATGTTATTGTAGCAGGATTAGTGTTCGGATTATAGGAACCTATCCTTTCAATAAACTTACCATCTCGTGGTGCCCTGCTATCGGCGATTACAATAGGATAAAACGCATAGTTCTTGCGACCATGGCGCTGTAATCTGATTTTTGTTGCCATTAAAAATGTTTGTTAATAGGTTTTGTATTGTTAGCGGGTGCAAAGTTACGCTTTTCGGCCGTAACGGCCAAATATTTTCGCTTCTGTCGGACTGATTTTTTGCCTGAACGCCCCGAAAATGATAATTTTGTGCCAAAAATCTGTCTATGGTTCTCGAAAAATATATCAACACGCTGCTTTCTCAGACGGGCCTCGCCGAAGAGGCGCCGACGCTTGGCCCGGCGCTGACGATCGTGGCTATCGGCATAGTCGCCGTGTTGTCGTATGTCGCTTTCCGTCGCATTGTCGAGCCTTTCGTGAGGTTTCTCGTGGCGAAGTCACCGACGCGCTGGGACGACGATTTCTTCACCGACGAAGTCTTGCGCGGCTTCGCCCAACTCTGTCCGGCCCTCGTTGTCAACTGGTTGCTGCCGAATCTTTTCGCCGCCCATGCCGCGGCTTATCAGTTCACCGAGAAGGCAACCGACATATATATTGTATGGGCCTGCGTCTACCTTGTCAGCAAGATAATACATTCGCTTTTCACTGCCTTCGAGAAGCGCAAGAACGAGCGCATCAACTCGATGAAGGGTATCTTCCAGATGTGCCGTCTCATTGTTGTCGGCGTCGGCGTCATAATCACGGCGGCTATACTCTTCAACCGCTCGCCTGTCGCTATTCTGACGGCCTTCGGCGCCTCGGCGGCTGTGCTGATGCTCGTGTTCCGCGACACGATTCTCGGACTCGTAGCCGGTGTGCAGCTCACCGCTAACCGTATGCTCCACAAAGGTGACTGGATAATCTGCGAGAAGGCCGGTGCCAACGGCGAGGTCGTCGACATTTCGCTGACAACGGTCAAGGTGCGCAACTGGGACAACTCCATCGTTACCATCCCGCCCTATAACCTCATCAGCGACTCTTTCCAGAACTATCAGCCCATGCGCCGTTCGGGCGGACGGCGCGTGTCGCGCTCGATATATATTGATGTCAACAGTGTCCGCTTTCTCAGCGACGATGAGCTCGCGGCGCTGAAAGCCGACGGTCTCGTCGAGTCGACGGCCGACGGCTCGGTCAACCTCGGGCTGCTGCGCCGTCATCTCCAGCACTGGCTGTCGGAGCAGCCCGTAGTTGTCGGCAAGCGAACGCGCACGATGTTCGTCATGGTGCGTCAGCTCCAGTCGACCCCTCAGGGCATACCCCTCGAACTTTACTTCTTCACCTCGGTCACCGATTGGGCGTCTTATGAAGCCGTTCAGAGCGACATCTTCGACTATGTCTACGCCGTAGTCCCCCGTTTCGGCCTGCGCATCTTCCAGGCCCCCTCGGGCCTCGACGTAGTCTCTCTTGCCCGCTGAGAACGGTTACATTTTTCATTGTGGTAGATGGATGTTTTGAGTCAATGCAAATTTAGAATTATTATTGCAAGAATATGTTATACAAATTGAGGACGATTTTACCATAATTCCCGAAATTGGCTTATCCAGTCTTGTCCTGTCAATATCCGGATAATGATAATCGGTATTGTGAATTTCATAAGTAGTTGCAAAGCTAAGGATTAGCTTTAGATTCGGCAAATGGAATCTTCAGTTTAATTGTGGCTGAGTAATTTGTTTTCTTGTTATTTTCTTGTTGTCCAATTAGCAGGGCGGCATAATAACGAAACTGTGCCGCGGAAATACCGTGGCACAGCTTTCGTTTCTGAGAGGCAGGGGATTATTCGGCGGGGAAGCAGGCGGCGACGTCGGCGCGGAGCTCTTCGTCCTGCTTGTCGCGGCTGACGATCTTGCCGTCGGGGTCGATAATGATTATCGTGGGAATTCCGGCGATGCCGTAGAGCTCGGTGGGAACAGACTGGGCGTTGAGAATCTGTGGCCAGGGCAGGGCGAGTTCCTCGATAGCCTTGCGGGTGTTGTCGGGCTCATCCCATACGGCTACGCCGACAACGTCGAGGCCCTTGGGGCCGTATTCCTTCAGTAGGTCTTTGATGACGGCTGTCTCGCGACGGCAGGGACCGCACCAGCTTGCCCAGAAGTCAACCAGCGTGTAGCGGCCTTTCTTAAGCATTTCGCTGAGCTTCGTAGTCTTGCCTTCGAAGGTAACGGCGAAGTCTTTGTAGGGCTGCCCTACAGAGGTTTCGCGGCGCTGGGCGAACATTTTCTTGAAGCCGGCTACTTTCTGGCTCGAAGCGAACTGGGGATACTGTTTCAGGGCTTCGTCGAGCTGAGGTTCGTCGAGGCTTCCGGCCATGTTTATGAAGAGGTAGTAACCGATGGGGTTGTCGGCGTTCTCTTTGAGGGCGTCGGTGTTGAGCTTCTCATATTCGGCCTGAAGGGCTTCGGCTTTGGCCTCGAATGTCGAGTCGCGCGGCAGGGCGCGGAAACGGCTCACGACTTCGCCGAATTTCTTGTTGATATCGTCCATCTTCGCGTTGAGTGTTCCGCCTTTAGCCTCTTTGGTGGCGGGGTCGAACACGATGTCGGCCGGTTCGAGGATGAATGTGCCTACGCGGTCGTTCTCGAGCATCACTCGGGCGAGCACGGGCTTGTCGATCTTGCCGCTGAACAGGGCCTTGTTGTCGGCAACGATAACGCTGTCGATCTTGGCGCCGTTGTCGACGTCGACGATATAGGCCATATAGTCATCGGCCTCGGCCTCGGCCGGGAAGGTCACGCTGAGGCTGTAGTTCCCCGAGGGGGCGGGCTGGGCGCAGGAGGCGAGAGCGCATCCGGCGCCGGCGAGGATTGTCAGGATTGTCTTCTTCATATAGATATGGTTGTTGTTTGGTTATTTCTTGCTGTCGATGTCGCGCAGAAGAGTCTCTACGGCTACGCGGAGCTGATCGTCGGCGCCTTTGACAACGGTGGCAGGGTCGTTGAGAACCTTGATGTCGGGTTCGAGCTGCTTGTTTTCGAGATATGAGCCGTCGGGCAGGCGGTAGCCGACAACGGGAATGCCGAAGTAGAGCTCGGGATCCTGAAGGTCGACCCAGTTGACCGATGTCATCGTTCCGGGCACGGCAGCTCCGACGAGCTTGCCGAGGCCGCGGTGTTTGTAGACCCAGGGAGTTCCGTGGGCATTCGAATAGTTGGCCTCACACTGAACCATTATGCTCGGCTTGTTCCAGCGGCGCGAGGGCATATCGCAGGTTTCGACGCCGCGCACGACCTGAGTGAAATATTTTTCGCCGCTGAAGAGCACTTCGATGTCTTCGTGGAGGCGTCCGCCGCCGTTCCAGCGGGTGTCGATGACGACGCCCTCGCGGGTGTTGTAGCGGCCGAGAAGGTCTTTATATGCCTTGCGGAACGAGTCGTCGCTCATCGACTGGAGGTGGATATAGCCGAGGCGTCCGCCCGAGATTGAGTCGACATAGGCTGCGCGGCTCTTGACCCAGCGGTCATACATCATCGAGTTCTGGCGGCCCTGCGAAATGGGAAGGATTACCTCGGTCTCGGTCTTGCCGTCGGGGGTAGTGAAGGCTACGAGCGTTTTTTTGCCGGCGACATTGGCAAGCAGCGGAGCTGTGGCCTTATCGGCTTCGAAGGCGACGCCGTTGATAGCGGTGATGATGCTTCCGGGCTTCATGGCCGTTGTCGAACGGTCAAACGGGCCCTTTTCGAGAATCTCTGCAACGCGCAGTCCCGGCCCGTCGTATGTCATGTCGTAGAGCAGACCGAGCGATGCAGTCGGGTCGGCGGCTCCGCGACGTGCGGCTCCGCTGCCGGTGTGGCTGACGTTGAGCTCGCCGAGAAGCTCGCTGAGCATGTCGGAGAAGTCGGCGTTGTTGCTGATATAGGGGAGGAACCGGCGGTAGTGGTCGGTCAGTTTTGTCCAGTCGACGCCGTGCATATTCTTGTTGTAGAACCGCTCGCGCTCTTCGTTGACAACGAAGTTGAACATTGCCTCGCGTTCGGCGGCACGGTCGACTTTGGCGCGGCCGCTGTAGGTTACCGGCGAGACTTTCGATCCGGCGGGTTCGAGTTTCCTGAGCTTGCTGCCGATAAGGAACACTGCCGAGCCGTCGGGCAGGGTTGCCATTGCCATACCGCCTTCGCCGGGGAATTTCTTGACGAGTTCGATGTCGTCGTCGCGAAGCGATACTTTCCAGAGGTTGCAGCCGTCTTCGCTTCCGGCGACATAGTAGAGACTTTCGCCGTCGTCGACGAGGGCTGTGCCCGAGAGTTCTCCTGAAACGGGAGTGAGCCGGACTATGCGGTCTTCGAGGCCCTTGCGGTCGATCTTGACGTTCTTATCCTCTTTGGGCTCTTCTTTGGCATCATCTTTTTTGCCTTTTTTCTTCTTCGATTTTTTGTCGGAATCGGCTGAAGCTTTCTTTTTCTGAGCTTTCTCTACCTCTTTGAGAAGTTCGAAGTCTTCCTCGCTGAGGCGGTATTTGTCGTAGGCCTCCTTGTTGAGGAAATGGAGAATCACGTCGTTCTGCGATCCCCATGAGGCATGGTTCCTCATTCCGAAGCGGTCGGTGATATACATGACTGCGTTGCCGTCGAGCACGAACTGGGGGTTCATGTCGAAATAGCCGCTGTTGGTCAGATTGATTGTCTCGAGGTCATCGGTGTTGATGATGACGACATCATAGTAGGGATCGTGGCGGTTAAGCGACGCCTCGGTGGCGAACCAGCGGCTGTCGGGGGCCCACTCGAGCGAGAAACCGCCGTCGCGGTCGGGGAAGTTCGAGCCGTCGGTTATCTGTTTGACGCTTTTCGAGGCAAGATCCATGAGCATGATCTTGTTGCGGTCTTCGACAAACAGCATTTTTTTGCCGTCGGGGCTGACTACCGGATGTTCGCGGTCAACTGTAAACTCAGTGAAGAGCGGAGTCTCGGTTATCAGAGTCGCGTTCGAGAAATTGGGCTCGTCGGAGCGGGTTTTCTCTGCCTTGTAGATCGAGCGGCGTCCGTCGCGCTCGCTGGTATAGTATAGCGTTTTTCCGTCGGGACTCCAGCTGACATTTTTCTCTGCCTGAGGGGTGGAGGTTATCTGTTTGAACGAATCGTGCTCGACAGAGGTGACGAACACGTCGCCGCGCCATATAATCGCCATCTGTTTGCCGTCGGGCGAGGGCGCGGCCTCGGTGGCTCCCGAGCTGAAGCGCATATCGGTTACGGGCGACGCCTCGTCGATGTCGATTTCAACGGCCACTTTCTGAGGCTGGCCACCGGCTTTCATAGTGTAGAGCTCGCCGTCGTAGCCGAAAGCAAGCGTACCGTTGTCGGCCATCGAGAGGAATCTGACAGGATGCTCCTTGAAGTCGGTCACAGCTTTGACGTCGGCCGGATTATCGAGGCTCATACGGTAGACATTGAACGAGCCTCCGTTGCGTTCGCTGAGGAAGTAGACGGCCTTACCGCCTTCGGCCACAACCGGGTTGCGGTCTTCGCCGTAGCGGTTGGTCAGATTGGTGTGGCGCCCTGTCGTGGCGTCGTAGAGCCAGATGTCGCGTGTGACCGACGAGGTGTGGTGTTTGCGGAATTTGTTCTCCATGCCCTTGACGTCGTGGTAGAGGAAGCTCTTTCCGTCGGGCAGGTATGAGATATTTTCTGCCGGGGTCGACAGCAGCTGGCGGGTGCGGCCGCCGGCTGCGGGAACAGTATACACTTCGGTCAGACGGGCGGTCGGGAACATCACCGACGAAGGAGCGTCTTGAATGGCTGCTGAAAAGACAATCTCAGCGCCGTCGGGAGTGAAGGCCTCGGGCGTCTCAGATGCCGAATCGAATGTGAGGCGAGTGGCGTGGCCGCCGTCAGCTCCCATTATATAGATGTCGCTGCCGCCGTTGCGGTCTGTTGCGAAGGCTATCTTAGTGCCGTCGGGGCTCCATACCGGCGCCCATTCGAGCGAGGGGAGGGCGGTAAGTCGCGAGGCCTTTCCGCCGGTGGTCGGAACGGTGTAGATGTCGCCTTTGAATGTAAACGCTATTCTGGAGCCATCGGGTGAGATGGCTGCGTCGCGGAGCCAAAGCGGGGCGTTGTCGGCCATGGCCGAGACTGAGCCTGCGGCTGCCGCAAACAGCATGATGCTGAGCACTCGTTTTCTCATGTTTACTATGGTTGTGATGGTAGGTTACTGTTGCTTGTCGAGATGGACATCGAGCTGAGGGAAGGGGAAGTCTATGCCTGCCTTGGGAAGGTCGGTATATATACGCTCGTTGATATCGAAATAAACGGGCCAGTAGAGGCCTGTGGGTGCCCATGCCCTGACCGAGAGATCGACCGAGCTTGAGCCGAGGTTTGTCACAACTACAGCCGGACTCAGGTCAGTCTCTTCAAATCCGGTTCTCAGCCGGAAATCAATCTCGGCCTGTGCGGCTATCCGGTCGCGGGCTTCGCGATGCTTGCGGTGGAAAAAGCGCCAGATGCGCCCATGGTGTGTAGCCGGCGTTTTTTCAGCCGTTTCGTCATCTGAATCCTGAATTTCAGATTTTTTCTCTTCTTCGGCTTCGAAGGCGGCGCGATGGGCGGCGATGGTTGTCGTTACAATCCTGTGGTCGGCGGTGATGATTTCGAGAATAGCGCGGCGCGCCGTCGCGACGTCATTGCCGTAGGAGATTCCGACAGTCCATTCTATGCGCCGGTAGCTCTCGCGGCTCCAGTTGTTGATGCTCGAAGTTGAAAGAGGCCCGTTGGGAATGATTATCGACTTGTTGTCGGGGGTAGAGATTATCGTGTTGAAAATCTGAATCTCGGTGACGGTTCCCGCAAAGCCTTGTGCCTCGATATAATCGCCGATTTTGTAGGGCTTCAGAAGAAGAATCAGAACACCTCCGGCGAAGTTCTGAAGAGTGCCGCTCAGAGCCATACCGATGGCGATACCGGCTGAGGCGAAAATAGCTAAGAATGAACTTGTTTCGATTCCGAGAATCGAGATGACCGTCACTATCAGAATGAAATACAACACGATTCTGACAAACGACAGCACGAACGTAATAAGCGATTTGTCGACCTTGCGGCGTGTCATCACATTCTCTGTCAGACGATAGAGCTTGTTGATAACCAGTTTGCCGATATAGAAGACGGCGATGGCGATGGCGAGGTTTATGGCAAAAGTGACAACATCGTTGGCGAGTTTTGCCAGAAGGTCGTCGAGCGACATCCCCTTTAGATCTTTCAGGCCGGCGGCCGGATCAGGTATGTTTATCGAGTCGGTCGGAACCGAGGGCATCTGAATCTGAAGGAACCTCATTCTGCGAAATTGGGGTTATGACTGACAACGTCGGCCCACCACTGTAGCTCGTTGTAGTGGTATTTTGAGGCATCGTTGGCAGAGGTGACAATGTTGGAACTCAATCCGCAATATTTTGCGATGCGGTGGTTGCCGTTGACGTAGGGGGTCGATGCCTTGTAGGTCACGGCTTCGGTAAGAATTGTCAGCCATGTCTGATAGGCGGTCTCGTCGGTCGAGATACGGCTGACGTAGTCGTCCATGTCGTAGGTGCGGAAAGATGAAGTCGGTGAGTAGGTCTGGATTCCACGGGTCGACGACAGCGGTGTTGCCGTTTCCATCAGGCTACGTGTAGCGGCTGCCAGACGGTCGAGCTTGTCCGTCTCGATAACCGACTGGGTGCACCAGCGGTCTACTCCGCTGCGGCTGTCGTAGTATTCGAAAGTTTTCTCAGCCACGGCGCGGGCGTCCCCTTTGGCGAAGATCGGCACCGTCAGCTGATAAGGCATTCCGTCGCCGTGGACTTCGGCACCCGAGGCCACAATCAGAGGGGTGGCGTGTCGCAGTTCATAGGCCACCTCAACGTTGGCCATGAGGCAGCAGTCGAAGTAGATGAATTTGTGGCTGAACTTGTTTAGGACTCTTCCGAGAGCGGGAATGGCCATACGCCGGTCGCGGTCCTGCCCGAAACTGCGCGCAGGCAGCGCCGAATCTTCGGTGCGCCATGCTGTCGAATGGCTCCACATAATAAGCCCGTATTCTTTGGCAGGGGCAATCTCGCGGACATCCTCAAGCACTTCTGCCATGCGTTCTTCCGATGTCGAATAAATGGAAGGGTCGTCGGGATAGCTTTTCAGAAGCTTAGGTTCGGGCGCGCCGTCGGTGAACTCGACAAGTTCGGGAACAACCCCCTTGTTGACGCCGGGCATAGACTTGTAGACGAGCAGCCGGGCGTTCTCTCCCAGCGCGTTCTCCGACATCGCAGTAGAGATTTCCGAGAGATCCTGTTCGGCGAATCCGAGGGTTCCGAGCGAATTGTCGGCAACCATATAAATTAGAAGAGTCAGCGGCGTCTTGTCAGCGTCGTCAGGGTCAGGCCCGACGGGCTTGTCGGGCCCGGTGGGAGTTTCAGGCTCGACGGGCATGGGCTCGTCGTTGTCGCCGCACGACGACAGAATCGCCATCAGGGCGATAACGGGCAGAATATATAAAATAAAAAACCGTCTCATATACAATAGATATGCAAAGAAACGATTTTTTATGCAGTTTGCGGTGTGCACAAGCTGTTAAAATAAATTAAACTCATTTTGAGAGACTGTTTGCGATGTCGGCCGGAACAATCTTGCAGTCGCAGTCTTCGAATTCGAGCTCGATGTCGGGAACGTCGCCTTTGCCGAATATTCCGAACAGCGCGCTTCCCGATCCCGACATTGAGGCATATAGCGCTCCGCTTTCGTAGAGACGCCGTTTTATCTCGGACAGACGCGGATGAGCGGCAAAAACCGATTCTTCGAAGTCGTTGACAACGAGATCTTTCCATTCGCCGACAGGCCTGCGGGCTATGATGTCGGCAAGGTCGACGGCAGCGGGTCGCGGATTTACGCCGGCATAAGCTTCGCGCGTCGAAACGCCGACGGGCGGTTTTACTATGGCTATCGAGCCGCCTTCGGGGAAGTTTACCGTGGTCGGAGAGAGCGTAGTGCCTGTGCCCGTTCCGGTCATCGTGCGGTTATAGATGAAAAACGGACAGTCGGCGCCGATTGTGGCGGCGATCTCAGCAAGCCGATCGTCGGAGAGTCCGAGGCTGAAAAGGCTGTTGAGGCTGCGCAGGGTAAAGGCTGCGTCGGCCGATCCGCCGCCGAGACCGGCGCCGTCGGGGATAAACTTTTCGAGGAAAATCTCGACAAAAGGCATATCGGGAAATTCGCGGCGGAGAGCGCCGACTGCCTTCATGACAAGATTCTTTTCAGGCGGACAATCGCATCCGTTGCCGCCGACTTCGAGGGTGTCGTGGCCGACCGCCGACGGCACTATCTCGAGTATGTCGTGCCATCCGACGGGGCAGAAAACTGTCAGCAGATCATGATAACCGTCGGCCCGCCGGTTGGTAATCAGCAGGCCGAGGTTGATTTTGGCGTTAGGAAATGTCATCATAACGGGTTCCGTAAAACCGTGATGCCCGCAGTGGCAGCGTGGCTGCCTGCGGAGCCTTATTTCTGGTCGGGTTCGGGGGCGATGAGCTTGTAGCCCTTTCCGTGGATGTTGATGATCTCGATCGACGGGTCGTCTTTGAGATGCTTGCGCAGCTTCGTGATATAGACATCCATCGAACGGGCGTTGAAGTAGTTGTCGTCGATCCAGATAGTCTTCAGGGCGAAGTTGCGTTCGAGAATCTCGTTGACGTGGGCGCAGAGAAGACTGAGCAGCTCGCTCTCCTTGGTCGTCAGCTTGGTGATCTTGTCGCCGATCATCAGAACCTGTTTCTGAGTGTCGAAGGTGAACCGGCCGATCTTATACATCGTAACCTCTTTCCCCTTTTTGCCTTTGACGCGGCGCAGGATTGCCTCGATACGGAACACGAGCTCTTCCATCGAGAAAGGTTTGGTGAGATAGTCGTCGGCTCCGATTTTAAAACCTTCGAGAATATCTTCCTTGAGCGATTTTGCCGTCAGGAAGATAATGGGCACTTCTGAGTTTACGGTACGTATTTCCTGTGCCAGTGCGAAACCGTCTTTCTTGGGCATCATGACGTCGAGCACACAAATGTCGTATTTCCCTTTCAGGAAGGCCTTGTAACCGCTTTCGCCGTCAGCGAAGAGGTCGGCACTGAAGCCTTTTGCCTGGAGATACTCGCGAAGGAGCATCCCGAGGTTTTCGTCATCTTCGCATAATAATATGCGCAAACGTTCTTCCATAATCAGTCTGTTTTAGTTAACGGTAATATAATATTGAATTTTGTTCCTTTTCCGAATTCGCTGTCAACGGTGATTTCTCCGCCGAATTCTCCGACCATTTTCCTGACGTATGCGAGTCCAAGGCCGAAGCCTTTGACATCGTGGCGGTTGCCGGTCGAAACGCGGTAGAATTTATCGAAAATCTTCTTGAGGTCGTCGCGGCGTATTCCTATGCCGTTGTCGGCTACGCTGATCTCGAGTTTCTTGTCGTTGTCGCGGTTGCGCGTGGCTATGACCAGATGGGGCGCAACGTCTTCACGGCGATATTTGAGGGCGTTGTCGAGAAGATTGAATATCACGTTGGTGAAGTGCATCTCGTCGACTTCGATAATAGAGTCGTCGGCGTCGAGACGCGCCTCGATTGAGCCACCGTATTTTCCGACCTTAAGCTTGAAGGTGTGGAGGGCGTTGGCCACAACGGTGTTGACGTCGACCTCGGTGAGCCTCAGAGTGGCTTTCTGGCGGTCGAACATCGACATCTGAAGAACCTTCTCTACCTGGAAGCGCAACCGCTTTGTCTCGTCGTTGATGACGGTCGAGATGTGGCGCAGCATATTCTCGCTCTTCAGCACGGCCGGGTCGTTGAGCATCTGGGCCGCCAGAGATATGGTCGAGATAGGCGTTTTGAATTCGTGGGTCATGTTGTTGATGAAGTCGTTTTTCATCTCTGTCAGCTTTTTCTGTCTGAAGGCAACTATAATAGTGTAGAGAAACACCAGAAGCAGAATGAGAGTAAAGAAAAACGACGGAATCATGAACCTCACCGACGAGAAGATATAATCGCTTTTGGTCGGGAAATAGACCTTGATATAGTTCATCTTGTTGGTGGGATCGTTTGGGAAAAGAGTCTGCACGAACATGCTTCCGGGCTCGGCCGAGGCGGTATTGAAGTCGCGGGTCTTGTAGACGACGGCGCCAACCCTGTTGACGACGGCGAATTCGAACGGGAGGTCGAGCCCGTTGTTGTTGAACTCCGAGGTCATATATCCGGCCACTTTCGCCGAATCGGCCCGCTCGGAGATGGGGCGGTCACTCGATCGGCTTATGATGTTCAGTATGACCTCGTTGAGAAGTCCTTTCTGATAAAGGTAGAGGCCGCGTAGAATTTCCTGATTTGTCTGATAGCCTCGTTTCGGATTGTTTTTGTCGTTGTCGAGCTGACGTTCGAGAGTGATGCCGCCGGTGAGCCCTTCGGGCGTCTTGAATGTCGAGGTGTAGGTGCCCATCACGGCAGTTCCGTCGGCGTTGTAGCGAGGTAGAAACGAGGTCTCGATATTGGCCATGTCTTCGTCGAGGAAATGCTTTGTCTCGTCTTGTTCGAGGCGCGTAGTGACGCTGTAGAGACTTCTTTTGACCCCCTCGGCAAACTGGTCGTTGCGCATCCTCACCATGTTGCGCATATAAATGATCTGCACATACAGCAGCCCCATGAATGTAAGAGCCATTATGATGGCGAGGAACCATATCGTCGATTTTTTCATCGCGGAGTTTATGATCTGTCGGAGGGTTTAAGCTTTATTATGTTAACAACGAAAGTCTATTAAAGTTTCGGCCGATAACGAAAGGGGCCGGAGCGTTAACGCTTCGGCCCAAAATTAACACTTTATTTTAACATTTGCAAATTCACAATGCCGCGATTTCGGATGGCGGAGCGGCTATCGAGTGGTGACCTCTATAGCTGTTGTCGAGCATTTTGGCGTAGGAGCGGAGATATTTGCGCAGCGCCGATACCATTTCGCGCGTTTCCTGAAGCGTGTTGAGATAAACGTAAAGAACCGCCATTGACGACTGGTCTCCCTCGCGGATGTGGTCATAGAGGCCGTGATAGAGATTTGATATGCGGTTCTTGATCTCGTCGCAGTGCTGTCTGAGCATGTCGACGGCTTCGGGGGTGGAGTCGGAGATCATGGCGGTGATGTCGTTGAAGAGCGTTGTTACCTCGACGGCTATGTCGGAGAAGTCGGCCCGGTAGCGTTCGGGCAGCGGAAGGAAGTTGTTGTCGACGTGTTCGCGGCAGATCTCCGTTATACGGCGCAGATTATATAGAACCGACATGCAGCTGTTGTTGCCGAGATAGAACCAGGCGCTTTTTTCGATGCCGATTTCGCGTGGAAGCCGGCGTAGGCAGAGAGTTTCTTTGCGGCGGTCGTTCTTAAGCCGGCTTTTTGCGTCGCCGAGAGCGCGGTCGATGCGTCCGAGTGTGCGCGCGTCGTCGTTCAGGAATGCTGTCATCGCGCTGTTGTAGTTCGCCGAGGCGAATTCAAGGAATGACTGCTGCTTTCCGCTGAGATAAATCATGAACATAGGCCATAGGCGGTCGGGCTCGCGGGTCGACAGAATTGAGTGGAACAGAGCGTCGCCGTCCTCTTCTCTGGTTTTGGCGCGGAAACGCCGGTTGCTGCGGATGAGAAGATATATTGTCAGGGCGCCCAGTGCGAACATTACCCATGAGCCGCCATAGTGCATAGCCGCGACAATTATTCCGGCGCCTATGAAGGCTATACCGGCCGTGAGGAACCAGCCGCCGATAACCGAAAACACGCCTGTGATTCGGAATACGGCCGATTCGCGCTGCCAGGCGCGGTCGGCCAGCGAGGTGCCCATCGCAACCATGAAGGTGACGAACGTTGTCGAGAGCGGCAGTTTCATGGATGTTCCGAGGGCAATCAGCGCTCCGGCCAGCACGAGGTTTACCGATCCGCGCACGAGGTCAAAGGCGGCTCCCTGTTCGAGAATGCTGTCTTCGGCATTGAAACGTCGGTTTATGGAACGGCGTATTCGCTTGGGAATGAGTCCGCGAACCCACGAGATCAGCGACAGCGACCATCTGACAAGGCGCCGGGCTATCCGCGACGATCCGAACATCTCGTCGCCGGCATCATGACTTCCGAGGCCGATTTCGGTCTGCGAAACCTTTCGGGCTTTTTTCGAGGTGGCCAGCGACGTGACCATTATGGCTCCGGCTCCGATTAGGAAATATAGCGGAGTGTCGGCCGGGCTGTTGAGCGAGCTCATCATGAATCCGTGTATGTCGCCGTTTCCGTTGGCGGTATAGTCGGCGAACGATGCCAGTCCGGTCAGCGGAACTCCTATGAAGTTCACGAGGTCATTGCCGGCGAATGCCATTGCCAGGGAGAATGTGCCCAGAAGGACGATGACCTTGAGCACGTTGACTCCGAGAGCGTGGAGCGTCTGCATTATAATAGTGAATCCGACAAGCGAGCAGCCTATGATCAGAGCTGTGTGTGAGGCTATCCAGGCTTTCACTTCGGGTGTCATGAAAGAGAGTCCCGACGCTCCTTTGATCAGCAGGAAATAGACTATGGCCGTAGTGCATATCCCTCCGAATATTCCAATTTTCCAACGAAGCCGGCTGCGGTAGTTGAATGAGAAAATGAGTCGCGACAGAAACTGGACGACGGTTCCGAACACGAATGCTATCGCAACCGACAGGAAGATACCTATAATTACCGACAGAGCTTTCTCGGTGTTGAGAAGGTCGGCGAATCCAAGGTCGGTGCCCCCTGCCATCTTTATCAGAGCGACGACGAATGTGGCGCCGAGAAGCTCGAAAACGAGCGACACCGTTGTCGACGTCGGCATTCCGAGGGTGTTGAACAGATCGAGAAGAATGATGTCGGTGACCATGACTGTCATGAAAATGCACATCAGGTCGTAGAACGAAAAGTTCTCGGGACGGAAAATTCCGTGGCGGGCGATGTCCATCATCCCGTTGCTCATCGCCGCCCCGATGAATACGCCGGCCGAGGCTATGATGATGATTGTGCGCAACGGGGCCACTTTGGTGCCTATAGCCGAATTGAGAAAATTGACGGCGTCGTTGCTGACTCCCACCGAGAGATCGAAAATGGCGAGCAGAAACAGAAAAACAACGACGCAGAGAAACAAAATATCCATATCTGTGAGCTGTTTAATTTTATTACAAATTACGCTCAACGATGTTTCATAAATGTTTCATCAAAATTAAAAAAAAGAGAAATCGAGGGAGTCAGCGCGGAATGACTATCGTTATCCGCAGGCCGCCGGCCGCCGGAAGGTCGGCGCGCACATGGCCACCGTGCCAGATGACCGCGTTTTTAACTATTGCCAGTCCGAGTCCTGTTCCGCCGCAGCGCCTCGAACGCCCTTTGTCGACACGGTAGAATCGTTCGAAAAGATGGGGCAGATGTTCCGGATTGACGCCACATCCGTTGTCTGTCACAGTGATTGTCAGCTTGTCGGCGGTCAGGTTCTGCCGGAGTTCCACGCGGGTGGCGCCTGAATATTTCAGGACGTTGTCGATAAGATTCCGCATTACCGACTCCAGAAGAGCCGTGTTGCCGGAGACCGGATCGGAGAGGGTGATGCCGTTGTCGATGACGATATTTTTTTCGATGGCCGACTCGGAGAATTCGGCGCACACGTCGGCAGTCAGGGCGGCGATGTCGACAGGCTCGCGGCCGATACGGTCGCCTCCGTCTTCGATTCGGGTGATTGCCGATACGTCGGCCAGCAGTTCTCTAAGGCGCCGGTTGGCGTCGAGGGCACGCCCGACGAAGTATTGGCGCCGGTCGGCGCTCATGTCGGGATGGTCGGCAAGCGATTCCAGACACGCCTCGACCGCTGCCACAGGCGTCTTGAGCTCATGGTTGATATTGTTAGTCAGTTCACGCTTGATGCGTATCTTGTCGTGTTCCTGCTCGAGGGCAAGGCGGTGCTGGCGGTCAAGCTCGGTCATCGCCTCGCGAAGCCTAGTGTAAAGCCTGATAATATTTCCGGATATTTCGCCGAGCTCGTCGTCGGGAAATGACTCGGTATCGACGATGTTCTCTCCGCGCTCGGCCTGTTCGGCAAACCGGTTCAGACGCGATATGTGTCCGCCTATACGGCGTGTTGTCAGATAACCGATGACACACATTACTATGCTTATTCCGACAATGAACCATAGAAAGGCATAATCGGCTGCCAGCAGCTTGTGGAGCTCGACACTATAGGGGACTGCCGTGCGCACTACCATGTTTCCCTCGCGTTTTGCCGAGTAGAAATATGTCTTCCCGGTCGATGCGCTGTTGCGCCTGATGGCATAGCCTTCGCCTGTAGCCATAGCTTCGGCTATTTCTTTGCGATTGAGGTGGTTGGAGCCGGGCAGTGTGTCGAGGCTGTTGTCGAATACGACATGGCCGTGGCGGTCGACAACCGTCACTCTCAGATCTCCGATACTGCGCGGCAATCTCAAAACCGCGACGCTGTCGGCGAGCTGGTCGAAGATATCGTCGTTAACCATCTGAAGCCGCTGATTCAGTTCTTCGGCTTTGAACACCTTCTCACGCCGATACTGAAACAAGGCAACGGCGCCTACAAGAAGAACCGAGTAGGATAGGAGGGCGAGAAACAGGCGTGTGTGGAAGCGCATATTATTCGGCAAAGCAGTAACCGTAGCCCGGGCGAGTCAGTATATATTTGCCGTAAGGGCCGAGTTTCGAGCGCAGGCGCGTTATGTTGACGTCGACAACGCGGTTCACAACGATGACCTCGTCGGGCCATATACGTTTCAGAATCTCTTCACGCGAAAAGATGCGTCCACGGTTTGAGATCAGAAGGCTCAGAATCTCGAATTCTTTCCGGGGCATCTTCACTTCAATACCGTCTACCGTGCAGGATTTGCGCGATGTGCTGACCGCAAGACCTCCGAATGTTACTACCCCGAGATCTTCCGATACCGACCCGTGGCGGCTCCGGCGCAACACGGTTTTTACGCGCGCCACAACGTTGCGCATCGAGAACGGTTTTGTGATATAGTCGTCGCTGCCGAGCTCGAGACCGGCTATCATGTCGTCTTCTGAATCGCGTGCGGTGCAGAAGATTATGGGGATATGTTCAGTCAGCGGGTTGGCTTTAAGAATTGCCGCCATGCGCGTTCCTGAGATTTCGCCCATCATAATGTCGAGCAGAATGAGCGAGTATTGCGTCAGATCGGTCGACAGCGCCTCTTCGGCGCTCAGCGCGGTGTCGACGGTGAATCCGGCTTCTTCGAGATTGAATCTGATGGCCTCGCAAAGGGCCTCTTCGTCGTCGACAACGAGGATGCATGTTTCTTGTTCCATGGGCGCAAATATAGCGGAAAAGCGCCGCACGGACGCTTTCCCGCTTTATCTTTAACAAAAACTTAATGTAGTGGTTTACCGGCCGAGCGATAGAACGGTGAAATAGCGGCCGTTCATCATCTCGAAAGAAAGGTTGATGAATCCGCGGTTGGCCCCATACCATGTCGCAACCATACCGGGCCCTGTCTGAACGGGCATCCCGTAGATGTTAGTCAGATAGTTATAGGTCGAATAGTAGCGCATATTGTCGGCGTAGGGGCTCGTGTAGATAAACTGCGTTCCGTCGAGATAGCCGTTGTTATAGATCAGGCGCGCTTCGGGCCACACGAAGTTCAGATACGGGGCGTTCTGGACCATGAGTATCGAATTATTGTAGGCCGAAACGGCGTAGTTGTTCAGCAGATAATTCATCGATGCGTCGAACGCGACTCCGAATGTCAGACCGAGAATGGCTCCGATTGGAGGCACGCCGGGTGCGGGACGCCAGCGCGGGGGAGGCGTGGGCCTGTAGTACGGTCTGGGCATACGGCCCGGGCGCCAGCCATAGTTGGGCTTGTGGTGGGGTTTAGGCGGACGGTAGCCGTGGGAGGGGCCGTGGCCGGGACGGTGCCCGTTATGGTATCCGTTGTCGTGGGGCCTGCCGGGCCGGTCGTTCTTACCGGGCCGGTATCCTTTGTCGTGGTTCTTTCCGGGCCGGTCGTTCTTACCGGGCCGGTATCCTTTGTCGTGGTTCTTTCCGGGCCGGTCGTGGTTCTTACCGGGCCGGTCGTTCTTACCGCCGTGGTTCCCGTGGTTACCTCCGCGTGAGGCTGCCACTCCGGGGCGTCCTCCGCCGCGTGCGCCCTGATGGCGGTCGGCGTTGGCTGTCAACGGTAGACATATCATTGCTACTGAAGTCAGCGCGATTGCTGCGATGCGGATTATTCCTTTCATAACTGTGGAATTTGATGGTTGCTTTATTGTTATAGACAACCGGGACACCATTTGGTTTAACCGGGTATCAGACAAGACGCTTGACTTCGTCGACTCCGTCGATCAGTGCGATGTGATGGATTATGGTCTGGAGCTCGCCGAAACTGTGGATGCCGAAAGAGATACGGCACTTCACTATTGAGTCGGTTGTGGTTGTTGTGATGGTGTCGATAGCGAGGTTGAGAGTGTTGCTGATAGTGTCGACAAGGTCTATGAAAAGATGGAAACGGTCTACAGCCGTAACTTCAATCGTGACAGGATAGAGCGTCTGGTCGGGTTCGTAGTCGACCGACACTATCGAGTCGCCGAACTGCGAGGCCATGCTGACGGCTGTCGGGCAGTCGCGCTTGTGAAGCGTAATGTCGCCTTTATGGTTGAAAAAGCCGATGACTTCTTCGCCGGGAATCGGGAGGCAGTGGTGACACCGGTCGTAGCGCGGCCGGGGCTGTGAGACGAGATAGTCCGAGACGGCTTTTCGGGCCTTATAGGTTGTCACGGCATTGAGCCAGTCGGCCGACGGGCTGACTTTTTCGTCGGTGAATACTTCGACGACGTCGCCACGGCGGAGAGGGGCTTTTATCGACGACAGAAAGCCGTTTATTCGGGCGTATTTGGCATGGGAGCCAAGTGCTTCGTCGACCTCGTAGGCGAAGTCGAGGACCGTAGAGCGCTGGGGCAGGACAACCGGCGTGCCCGCCGAGGTGAATGTCATGATGTCGTCGTTGTAGAACGAGGCGACGACGTCGGCGATGAAGGCTGATCCGTCGCGCCCGGCTTCGGGGATGTCGCGGAGCACTTCGCGGAATTTCTCAAGCCACTGTTCGTTGCGGTTCGCAACGCAGCCGAGAGCCGAGTCGTGATACATCTTGTCAGAGGCTATGTGCACTTCCTGCCAGCGGCCGAAATCGGGCAGCAGTTTTACGTGGAAGCTCTGATAGCCGTTTTCTTTAGGCGAGTCGATATAGTTCGATATTCCGCCCGGTTTCTCCTTGAAGCGGTCGGTAAGGGCGGAGTAGACACGAAGGGCCATCTCTTTGTCGGAGACCACAGGCTCGCGCGACGGAAAAATTATCTCGGTAAAGTGGCGGTATTTGAGATGGTTGAAGTCGTCGCCATATTTGTGCATCTTGCGCCACACGCTGTAGGGGCGGCGGTATTCGGTAAACACCGTTGCCTTTATGCCGGCGTTTTTGAGCACTTCGCGGAGCTGGTCGTTGAAGCGGTCGAGCCTTATGCGCTGGGCGTCGCGGTCGCGCTGGATCAGCGACGTTATCTCTTCAAATTCGTGGGGACAACGGAATCTGAAACTTAGATTCTCAAGCTCGGTCTTGATGTCGTAAAGTCCCAGCCGGGTGGCCAGCGGCGCATAGAGATAATCGGTTTCCCCGGCGATCTTCATCTGTTTGTCGGGGCGCATGTCGGCGAGCGTGCGCATATTGTGGAGCCGGTCGGCAAGCTTTACGAGGATCGGCCGCACGTCGTCCTTGAGCGATGCGAGCATCTGCCGGTAGTTGTCGACCTGTTTAGTGGCGTCGTAATGGTCTTTCTGGGGCTTTGTGACAACAGAGACGATCGCGGCCACATCATCGCCGAAGCGGTCGCGGATCTCGCCGATTGTAACCGGAGTGTCTTCAACAACATCGTGGAGAAAGGCGGCTATGACAGAATTGACATCGAGGCAGAGGGTTCCGGCCACAATGGCGGCCACAGCTATGGGGTGGAGGATATAAGGATCGCCACCTTTTCGGAACTGCGAGGCGTGGGCTTCGCGGGCAAGGCTGAAAGCGTCGCGCAGGCGCCGCATATCGTCGTCGGTCGCACGCTGAGCGACCATATCGAAAACTTCCCTGGCTTTCTTATCTATCATGTCGTCGTTCATAACGGCAAAGATAGCGAAAAATCCGTCACTCCCGCAAAATCGAGAATGGAATTTATCGTGTTGTGTCTGCTTCTGAAACGGCTGTAGTTTCAAAGCCGGTTTCCTCTTCGAGTTCGGGGCCTTCGTCGATGCCGCGGCGGTGTTGCATCAGTGTCAGGCCGAGGGCGACGGCAACCCATATCAGTCCGTCGTGGCGTATCAGTCCGGCAAAGCCGCCCAGCCCCATCACCGAGGCGCAGAGCAGTGTCGATAGATAGAAGAATGCGTCGCGGACTCGGGCGCGCTTCATCACGAAGAACACACTGAGAAAGTAAAGGGTCTGGATTGCGAAGCCGATGAGTCCGATATGAATCACGGTGTTGAACTGCGTGACCTCAGTGGCGGCGCCAACCGATTCCTCGCTCTGCGAGATGTCGGAGTAGAGGTCGTTCGAGATCATGTAGCGTGCCGAGGTCGATTTCTCGTTATGGAGGAATCCGAGACCGGTCCAAAGCTTGTCGTTGCTGACGAGATATTCGTATTTGGGCAGAATCTGGGCCATTCGCGTCGACCCGAATTCGGCGAGATCTTCGTCGTCCTCGGCAACAAACACTTCGGCTACCTGCTGGACGTGGGATGCCACACGCAGATGGCGCCCTGTAGCGCTGTCGACCACGTATAGCACGAATATCGCTATGAAGGCCAGAAAAAAGTTCTTCATGAACTGGCGGAAGTTGCCCTGAAAGATGACATAGGTCAGAACAACTGCCGCAATTATGGTTATCGTTCTGACAACGAGCAGACAGCTGACAACTATGAGCCATTGCCACCATCTGAACCTGTAGTAGCGCGCAAGGCCGTAGGTGGCCACTATCAGAATGTAGAGCGCGGCCGGATATTTGCGCGGAAAATAGAATACGAAAGGCGAGATCAGGGGATGGTCGAACGTCGACGGGAAGGGCGCGCCGGCGTCGGCCGGAATGAGAAGCCAGCCGTTGAGGATAATTCCGTCGATAGCATAGAACGCGCAGATTATCAAGGCGTAGAGAAGCACTCGCTTCATGAACTCCTTCATCGAGAAATCGCGGTTGGCAAACACGAACATCGGCACGACGAAACAGAGTATCGACGCATATTCGCGGAATGTCAGCAGCTGAATCGACAGCAGTTCGGGACTCATGAACATGAACACGGCCAGAATAGCCGTATAAGCCAGCGACAGTATCGTTACCTGTTTTGTCAGCAGATCTTTACGATAAAAGAAAAGCGCGAAGAGGGCTACTACCAGAACAAGGTCGAATATCTTGACCGGCAGAAGATCGTCGGGGATGAATGCGCGCGACGTTGCCATGATGCCGAGCATTATGACGAAGTCGTAGCGGTTTTTAATCAGTCGGTTTATGAGGATTATGGCGATCAGAACCAGGGCCGGATAAAAACGCAGGCCAGCGAGCGCCAGAGTGAGCATGAACAGAACCGGCGTGAACGCTTCACGCCAGTCGACGGAGAAGACCTCCTTCTTATAGCGGCGCCGGGTCGGGCGCACGCGCCGACGTTCGGTGTCGGTTTCGCTGTTTTGTTTAAGAAGAGCCAGATTCATCTTCGCAAAGGTAGTGGAAAAAACTGAGATACGGAAACAGCCGGTATAACGTTCTGATAACCCGATATTAACGAAGCAGCGGCTCGACTTCGCGCGGATCGGCGCCGAGGCGCAGCGCTTCGCGAGCGTCGGCCCGCGCATCTTCGGGGCGGAAACGGGCGCGGTTCAGCATCGCGCGGTATAGGTAGAGCTGTGCGTCGGTAGGATCGAGCTCGAGTCCGGCGGCGATATCTTCGGCGGCATCGCCGGGTCGGTCGGTCATAAGGTAGCCTAACGCGCGCTCGGCATAGTATTCGGGCTGTTTGTCAACATTAAGAACCTTTGTATAGGCAATGACTGAGGCGGCGAAGTCGCCTTCAGCCGAAGCGAGAGCTGCCTCGGCGAGATTGGTGTTGATGTCGTCGGGGTTGTTGTGTCTGAGCCAGTCGATGTCGGCGCGGGCTGTTGCGGTGTGTCCGGCCTTCAGGTCGAGCAACGCGCGATGGAAGCGGGCATCGGTCATCGTGGTGTCGGCCTCGACGATGGCCGAATAGTCGGCGCGGGCTTCTTCGAAACGCCCCATAGCCATGAGAACACGGGCGCGGTTGCCTAGAATGGTTACAGAGCGCGGGGCTATGTCGTGGGCCTGCGTTAGTGTGACAAGTGCCAGCGAGTCGCGGCCGCTGTTGTATTGGACGATGCCCAGATTGCTCATCAGCATAATGTTGCCCGGATTCGACGGCTCGAGGCGCATTGCGCTCAGAAGCGCCTCTTCGGCTTTTGCCCACTGTCCGCGGGCTATGGCGCTGTCGGCGTCGCCGACGAGATTATAGTAGGCGTCGCTCGGCTCTTTCGATGCGGGAGGCTCGGCGAAGAGCGCTATCGTGGCCGCTATGGCGGCTATGAGGATTGACAGACGTTTCATTGTTGGGGCTCGGCGTCGGGATTAGAGCGGAAAGCGCGCGGCGACATGCCGGTTTTCTGCTTGAAATATTTACCGAAAAACGATTGGTTGGTGAAATTCAGTGTGTCGCTGATCTCCTGAACCGACATTCCTGTGTTGCGCAGCAGCATTTTGGCTTTAAGTATGACCTGAGAGTCAATCCAGTCGCCGGCCGGGCGGCCGCTGACTTCTTTAATGACAGTCGAAAGATGTTTGGGCGACAGACACATTTTTTTCGCATAGAAAAGCACTGTCCGTTCCTTCATGAAGTTCTTCTCTACGAGCGAGATGAATTTCGACAACAGCTCTTCGCGGCGCGAGGGCTGCTTGTTGGTGCGGTTCATACGCGAGGTGTATAGGCCGAGAGTCTCGTAGAAAAGGACCTCACACAGCGAATTGACCATCATGCGGTGATAAGGGAGCCGCGAGCCGGTCGAGCGGGTGAAGAGCGAATAGATTATCTTCAGCGATTCTATTTCGTCGGGCTCGGCTGTGATTATGGGCCGGTCTTTGAAGTAGAGGATACACGAGGCCATATAGGGGTACATCGGCAACATATCGTCGATGCGGTTGTTCTCTACGATGATAAAAAAACCTTCGAAATCAGGGCTCTGGACAATCCCTTTTATGACATGAGCCCCTCTGAGCACCATGACTTGTCCGGGCCCCATACGCCTGTGTGTCAGGTCTACGGTCGCTTCGATTCCGCCGTTTATAGTGACAACCATCAGGGTCTTGTCGAGACTGACGGTGTCGTCGAAAAGGCGGAAACGTTCCAGAGAGTTGAACACGGCGATGCCGCTGTCGCTCACCGATGTAACCTGTCGCTGTCGTTGGCGTGTGGGGTCAGATGTCGTCATGTTCGCGTAGAAGTTTGCGGGCCTCGGCGAGATTGGAGGCGGTTACAATTATGTCGACCCCGAAGTTCGGGTTGGTGTCGCCCATAGGAAAGATGGCGTTTGTCGTTCGGTTGTCCAACAGGCATTTGATGCCGTGGTCGGCCAGCATTCCGGCGGCGATGTGGGCGTCGGCCGCATTGGCGAAAGTGGCGGCGATTGCCGTCTGTTTGTCAGATGACTTCATTTTCGGTTCTGATTAATGAATCTTTCGGCGGTCGAGTTCGGCCTGATAGCGTTTGGCATTAGCCTGGTGGGTCGCATAATCGGTCGAGAAGTTGTGGTAGCCCGAAAAGTCTTCGCGTGCACACATATAAATATAATTGTGGGCCGGAGCGTTCAACACGTCGTCGATGAGCTGAGGGTCTACAATCCGGATCGGCCCCGGAGGAAGACCTTTGACGCGATACGTGTTATATGGGGAATCTATGTTCAGCATGCTCCCGCCTATGCGTCGGAGCGAGAAGTCGCCGATTGCGAATTTAACCGTCGGGTCGGCCTGAAGCTTCATGCCTCGGGAGAGGCGGTTGAGGTAGAGACGGGCCACTTTAGGCCGTTCGTCGGCTTTAGAGGTCTCTTCGGCCACGATAGAGGCTATGGTTGTGACGCCTACGGGGTCGAGCCCGAGTTCGCGCGCTTTGGCAATGCGGTCGGGGTTCCAGAAGGTGTCGCGGGCCTTCACAAGGCGTCTTACGAGCTTCTCAGCCGAGGTGGTGGCGTAGACTTCGTAGGTGTCGCAGAGAAACGCCGCCGGATATTCGGCTTTCTTGAATCCCTTGGCGCTCAGCAGGCTGTCGGTGGCGGCGAGAAACGCTTCGGGACTGACGGCGAGATTGGCCGTTACACGCCGGGCGAGTTCGTCGAGCGTGCGCACATTGTTGAACGTCAGCCTGACGGGACTCTCGTGACCGCGCGCCATCCGGTATCCGAACCGGGCGGCTGTCATACCTTTTTCAGCCAGATAGCTTCCGCGCAGTTCTCCGCCGCTCCCTCCGAGCGCGCGCCAGATAACGTATACTCGCGCGCCCTGACGCGAGCCGAGACGGCTTCTGAGGGTGTCGCCTACGGCTTCTGTGGTTTCGCGGCCGGTGAATGTCAGTCTGACGGTCTGCGGCGTGCGCCCGAAAACGATCGCACTGGCGGCTCCGAGCAGCATTCCGATAATGCTGCCCGCGATAATCAAAGCGAGCTGATTCCGGCGGAAGAACGAGTCTCCTTTCTTCGGCTGCCGCTTTTTCTTTGTCGTTGTTTTAGTTGTCATTGAGCCGCAAAAATAAGAAATATCGGCCAAAAACTCAAATCTTTGGTTAACCTGTCACACACCGATGACCAGAACCAAAAGCCAACGGCTATTGTTCTATCTGTAGATACTCACGAAAGATCAACTAAAGTTTCCGACGATGAAAAAAGATAATTCGCGACGTCGCCTTTCAAGCGGAAAGCTATGGCTTGCCATAGGCGTTGCAGTGCTTGTTATTTTACTTCTGCTATGGCTGACATTTGCCGACTTGTTGGGCGATACCGACGTGGCTGCTTTCATTCCGCCGGTTTTCTGACACCGGCGTTACAGCATAAGGTGGTATATGGCGGCGGTTGCGTCGGGCGAAAGCTTGACGTAGCCGCCGGGATGTGCGCCTTTGTTGCGGTGGAATCCGGCCACGAGGGCGTCGAAATCGGGATTTCCGATGCCGAGTTCGGCGAGTGTCACAGGCATGCCGATCGACTTGTAGAAGGTTTTCAACCGTTTGATTCCCTCGATAGCGTCGGCGTGGAGATCGCCGGTAGGCTCTACACCCATAACCCGGTGGGCGAACTGGGCGACTTTCTCAGGCTTCTCGCGTTCGACCCATGTCATCCAGGCGGGAAACACTACGGCAAGACCCGCTCCGTGAGTCACGTCGTAGAGCGCACTGAGTTCGTGCTCGAGGCCGTGGCTCATCCAGTCTTCGACGCGGCCGGTGCCGCACACGCCGTTGTGGGCCAGTGTCCCGCTCCACATTATGTTGGCGCGGGCGTCGTAGTCGCGCGGATCTGCGATAACTTTCGGAGCTTCGGTCATTATTGCCATCAGAAGTCCTTCGGCGACGCGGTCGGTGGTCTCTACCCCCTCGGTCGGCGTGAAATAGCGCTCCATGATGTGGGCCATCATGTCGACGACGCCGGCTGCTGTCTGGTAGGGGGGCAGTGTGAATGTCAGTTCGGGATTCATCAGCGCGAACTGCGGGCGAAGAGTCTCGGGTGCGCGCAGCGAGATCTTGCGGCCGTCTTTGGTTATCACTGAGTTGCCGCTTCCTTCACTTCCGGCTGCCGGGATTGTCAGAACTACTCCTACGGGGAGAGCCTCGGTGTTTGTGGCTGTTCCGATCCAGAAGTCCCAGAAATCACCTTCGTAGGGCACTCCCGCAGCGATTGCCTTGGCTGTGTCGATCGACGAGCCTCCGCCTACGGCGAGGATACCGTCGACATCGTTTTCGCGGCAAAGTTCTATGCCGCGGTAAACGTCGGCGGCAATGGGGTTGGGAACAATGCCCCCGAGGTCGATATGGGCCACGCCGGCGGCGTCGAGCGATGCCTTGACGCGGTCGAGAAGACCCGACCTCACGGCTGAACCGCGGCCATATACTATCATTACTTTCTTGCCCAGAAAACGGGCGCTCATTTCGCCGGTGCGAGTCTCGGCGTCGCGACTGAAGACGTAGCGCGTCGGTGTCCAGAATGTGAAATCTTCCATGGTTATTAATTTTGCCCCAAATATAGCGAAAAAATTTCTACCTTTGCAGCCTGTAAAACGAAAAAGCCACTATGCCTACAACTTCCCGCCGCGGTCGCGAGATGCCCGCTTCTCCGATACGCAAGCTCGTTCCTCTGAGCAACGCGGCAAAGGCCCGCGGAATCAAAGTCTACCATCTTAATATAGGCCAGCCCGATCTGCCGTCTCCGCCTCAGGCATTCGAAGCTCTGAAAAACATTGATTTCAAGCTTTTCGAATACAGCCCGTCGGACGGTCTGCCGTCGTTGCGCCGCAAGCTTGCCGAATATTACCACCGTTTCAATATTGATGTCACAGCCGACGACATCATCATAACGAGCGGCGGCTCGGAGGCTGTTCTGTTCGCTTTCATGGCTTGTCTCGATCCGGGCGACGAGATAATCGTGCCCGAACCTTCCTACGCCAATTATATGGCTTTCGCCATTTCGGCCGGCGCCCGGATTGTCACCGTGCCGTCGAGCATCGAAACCGGCTTCGCCCTCCCGTCGGTCGAAGAATTCGAGAAACTGATAACGCCGCGCACGAAAGGAATCCTCATCTGCAATCCCAACAACCCGACAGGGTATCTTTACACTCAGCGCGAGATGGACGCTCTGCGTGATATTGTCAAACGCCACGATCTCTTCCTCTTCTCCGACGAGGTCTACCGCGAGTTCTGCTATACCGGTGCTCCTTATATATCGGCGTTCCATCTGCCCGGTATCGAGGATCAGGTCGTATTGATCGACTCGGTTTCGAAACGCTACAGTGAGTGCGGAATCCGTATCGGAGCCCTGATAACCAAGAACCCCGAGGTGCGCAAGGCTGTGATGAAATTCTGTCAGGCGCGTCTGAGTCCGCCTCTTTTGGGCCAGATCGTAGCCGAGGCATCGATCGACGCCACTCCGGAGTATATGCTGATGACGTATAACGATTATGTCGACCGCCGTAAGTTTCTCATCGACGGACTGAACCGCATTCCCGGTGTATATTCGCCGATTCCGATGGGAGCGTTCTACACGGTAGTGAGCCTTCCGGTCGACGATGCCGACCGCTTCTGCCGCTGGTGTCTCGAAGAGTTCTCGTTCGAAGGGGCCACGGTATTCATGGCTCCTGCCAGCGGATTCTATTCTACCCCCGGACGGGGAAAGAACGAGGTCAGAATGGCTTACGTCCTCAACCGCGACGATCTCGGCCATGCTCTGCGCGTGCTGGCTGAAGCGCTTAAAGCCTATCCCGGCCGCACGATATGAATGTGGCCCTCCTGATAGCACGCCGTATCGACCTCCGCGGAAGCCGCCGTCGCGGCAGCGGCCCGGGAGTTGTGATCGCCGTAGCCGGCATTGCGTTGGCTCTGACGGTGATGATGATTTCTGTAGCTGTCATGCAGGGCTTTAAAAAAGAGATTCGCGCAAAGGTCACGGGCTTCGAGAGCCAGCTGACCGTAGATATAGCGTCGGAGAATGCCGACGAGTTCGGCGGCGAGACCGATGTGGTTACCGATGCCACGTCGGTGCGTCTCACTCCCGAACTTAAGGCCATTATTGCCGAAACGCTTCCGGGAGCGCGCGCAGCCATTGCCGCGAGTCGTCCGGGTGTGCTGAAAACCGATACCGACTTTGCCGGGGTCGTCTTCTCCACCCCTTCCGACTCGATGTTCGTGGCTTCTCATATTGTGGACGGAAAGATGCCCGACTACAGCGCCGGGAACAGCGAGAACGACATAATCCTGTCGGCCTCGATGATGCGTACGCTCGGACTCTCCGGCCCGGGAGAGAAGATAGGGGCTTATTTTTTCAGCAACGGCGGCATAAAGGCGCGCCGGTTCACTGTGGCCGGAGTCTACGACACCCATCTGACCGATTACGACGCCTCTGTGGTTTATGCTTCTCCGGCGATGATAGCGCGTCTTGACCGCCTCGGAGCCGACGCCGGAACGCGCATCGACATCAACGGACTTCCTTCCGACGCTCTCATAGAGCCGTCGGCGAAGCGGCTTCAGGACGCCCTGCTGACCGCTTATTACGACCGGCGTCTTCCCGAACTTTATCGCGTCGACAACGCCCACCGCCGTGGTGCTGTCTATTTCAACTGGCTTGAACTGCTCGACACCAATGTGGCTGTCATCCTTGCTCTCATGGCTGCGGTGTCGGCTTTCACTCTCATATCGAGCCTGTTCATAATCATTCTTGAGCGCGTCAACATGATCGGAATTCTCAAGGCTCTCGGAGTCTCGAACTCACTGGTGCGCCGCACGTTTATCATCGTTGCCGAACGGCTCGTCGTACGCGGCCTCGTAATCGGCAATCTGGTCAGCCTCGGGCTGATAGCTCTTCAGGCGTTCACTCATATTCTGCCGCTCGACGCCGATACTTATTATCTCAACTACGTGCCCGTTTCTATCGGTTGGCTCGACGTTCTCGCACTGAACGCCGGTGTCATAGTGATGGCGGCGCTCGTGTTGCTGCTTCCGAGCCATATCGTCGCCACTATTTCGCCGGCGCGGTCTATCCGTTACGACTGAGTCAACAATAACGGCGACGTAGGTGTTTCAATGTCGGAACATATTATTGACAGACATGAAACACCTGATACTTTTGCGCCACGGCCAGAGCGCCTGGAATCTCGAAAACCGTTTTACGGGCTGGACCGATGTGGAGCTTACCGACAAAGGGCGCAAGGAGGCCGCAGAGGCCGGGCGGCTCATCGCCGCCGAGGGCCTCTGCCCCGATTATTGCTTCACTTCGTATCTGCGCCGGGCCATCCACACTCTCGATATCGCCCTCGACGCCATGAACCGCTGCTGGGTGCCTGTGGTAAAAGACTGGCATCTCAACGAGCGGCATTACGGAGCTCTGCAGGGACTTAACAAAGCCGACACTGCGGCCAGATATGGCGACGAACAGGTTCACATCTGGCGCCGGTCATACGACGTAGCGCCCCCCGCGCTTAATCCGGCCGATCCGCGTTTTCCGGGCAACGATCCGCGATACGCCGGGCTGACAAACCGTGAACTCCCGCTGACCGAATCGCTGGCCGTCACTATAGAACGAGTGCGTCCTTGTCTCGAAGAGCTTATCGAGCCGTCGCTCAGGCTCTACGATAATGTTATCGTGGCGGCTCACGGCAACAGCCTGCGCGGTCTGGCCATGATGATGCTCCATCTCTCGGCTACCGAGATTGTCGGCTGTGAGATTCCCACAGGCAAGCCGTGGGTGTTCGAGCTCGACGACAGGCTGAACGTTGTCGCGAACCGTTATCTTTGACGGCGGGGTGGGGCGTCTCGGCGCTTTTTCGTAACTTTGCAGCCGATCATGATCTATCCCGAAAGTTTTGAACACAAAATAGGCTTCGATGCTGTGAGAAGTGCCGTTGCGGGCCGTTGTCTGACGGCTCCGGGGCGTCGTATGGTGGCCGACATGGGTTTTTCGGCCTCGTTCGAAGAGGTCAGCCGTCGTATCAGTCTTACGGCTGAGATGCTCGCTATTGTCAGTGGGCCCGATCCGATGCCGCTGAGCGATCTCGACGATGATCTCGACACCATCATTGCCGCAATCAGAGTCCCGGGCGCTTCGATTGAAGTTGCCGACCTTGTGAAACTGCGTCGTATGCTTGGAATTGTCAGGGATGTTGCCGACTATTTCGCCTCTCACCGCGACGGGGAGAGTCAGCGGTCGCCTTTTCCGGGACTCGACACTACGGCTATTTCTCTGCCCGATTTCACGGCGTTGCGCTCAGAAATAGACCGCACCATTGACAAATACGGGAATGTCCTCGACAACGCGTCGCCGGAGCTTGCCGACATACGCCGCCAGCTGCGCGGAATTTCAGGAACGATAAACTCAATAATGCGCAAAGTGGTAGCCCGCGCCATAGCAGAAGGTTATGTCGAGGCAGACGCTACCCCGACGCTGCGCGACGGCCGCCTCGTGCTTCCGGTTGCCCCCGCAAACAAACGGCGCGTGGCCGGCATAGTCCACGACGAGAGCGCCAGTGGAAAGACTGTCTTTATCGAGCCTGCCGAGGTAGTCGAGGCCAACAATCGTGTGCGCGAGCTTGAGATGGACGAACGCCGCGAGATAGCCCGCATTATGGCCGTCATAGTGGCGGACATGAGGCCCGAAGCCGACGAGCTCGCGGCCGCATATCTCGATCTCGGCTTCTTCGACTTCGTGCGTTCGAAAGCATTATATGCTCTCGACAGCGGAGCTTCTCGTCCCTCGCTGTCGGAAGAACCGGAGATGGAATGGTACCATGCCTGTCACCCCGTGCTTCAGGCCACACTCGCCGCTCAGGGAAAAGAGATAGTTCCTATTGACATCTGCCTGACGCCGAAGCAGCGTATCCTGATCATCTCGGGGCCTAACGCCGGAGGTAAGTCGGTGTGTCTGAAAACGGTAGGAATACTTCAGTATATGCTTCAGTGTGGAATGCTTCCCACTGTCTACGATAACAGCCACTTCGGCATTTTCGAAGACATCTTCCTCGACATCGGCGACGACCAGTCGATTGAAGACGATCTGTCGACCTACTCGTCGCATCTGCGCACGATGAAACTCATGCTCCAGCGCGGGCGCACGACTTCGCTGACTCTCATAGATGAATTCGGCGGGGGCACCGAGCCTCAGATCGGAGGCGCGATAGCGCAGGCCATCCTTCATCGTTTCAACGACCGCGGGATGTGGGGTGTGATAACGACCCATTTCCAGAATCTGAAGCATTACGCCGAGGACACCGAGGGCCTGGTCAACGGTTCGATGCTCTACGACCGCCATCTCATGCAGCCGCTGTTCCGCCTGTCGATAGGTAATCCGGGCAGCTCTTTCGCTCTCGAGATAGCGCGCAAGACCGGGTTGCCCGCCGAGGTTATTGACGAGGCGGGCGAGATTGTCGGCAGTGACTATGTCAATCTCGACAAATATCTGCTCGACATAACCCGCGACAAGCGCTATTGGGAGAACAAGCGCGCAGCTATCCGCAAGCGCGAAAAAGAGCTCGAGGCCACTCTCGAACGTTATCGCGACGAGGCCGAGACGCTGCGCCGCAGCCGCCGCGACATCCTTGCCGAAGCCCGCGCCGAGGCAGCGCGGATAATCGAGGGTAGCAACGGAGCTATCGAGCGTGCCATTTCGGAAATACGCCATGCTCAGGCCGAGCGTGACCGCACCCTCGAAGCGCGCCGTCAGCTCGCCCGCGACAAACAGGAGCTTCAGCGTGAATCGTCGAAGCTTCCCGAACTGCTGCGCAAGGCGCCGAAAGCGAAGAAAGAGCGCGCCAAGTCCCCGACAGCGGTTCAGACGGCGAAAGCGCCTGTTGAAGTCGGCTCGACGGTCAGGCTCGACGGTCAGGGTACGCCCGGACGCGTCATTGAGATAAGCGGAAAGAATGCCGTTGTTGCTTTCGGCATGATAAAGACAACCGTAGCTCTATCGCGTCTGCAGCCTACCAACGCAAAGATTCCCGAGGCATCGGCTAAAGGCGCAGGATTCGTATCGTCGGCCACTACCGACGCCATGAGGCGCCGTCAGCTCCAGTTCAACCGCGATATCGACGTGCGCGGGATGAGGGCCGACGAGGCAATTCAGGCTGTCACCTACTTCCTCGACGATGCAATACAGTTTCAGGCCGGACGCGTCAGAATCCTTCACGGAACGGGAACGGGAGCATTGCGTCAGGCTATCAGGACTTATCTGGCAACAGTGGCCGGAGTTTCGCATTTCGCCGACGAAGATGTGCGCCTGGGAGGCGCCGGAATCACCGTAGTCGATCTCGACTGACACTTTTTTGTAGCCATTTTTTGAGGCCCATTATTGTCCCGATGACGGATGATAATGGGCTAAATGTGTCGTATAGTGCCTGTTTTTATTGGGAATATTGGCCGAATTGTCGAAATATGTTTTATAACATATAAAATTATTTGGGACTTTTTACCTCCCCCCCGTACTTTTGTTTCGAAAATAAAAACACCGCAATAGTTTCGAATTTCGAAAGTAGTTGCGTTGTTGCGAAACTGACGCAATTTTAATTCACAACCAATCATAATAATTTCCAATTCTAAACATTTCACATCATGCGCAAGCCGTTAATACTGAGACAAGTTGCGTTAAGCACGGTCGTACTCTGCGGTCTCACAGCCTGTGACGACGACACCCGAACCGATGGTTTCTCATCTTACGACGAACCTGAAATCCATGAGCTTTCCGACGCACAGAAAGAAGTCATTGCCTATACCCCGAAAAATGCGGTAATCGCCCACCGCGGCACGGAGTTCTGGGCGCCTGAAGAGAGCGAGGCCGCCATGCGCTGGGCCCGAAATATCGGAGCCGATTATCTCGAATGTGACCTTCAGCGCACAAAAGACGGAGTCACACTTGCCCTGCACGACACCGACCTGACACGCACGACAGATATCGAGGCCATTTATCCGTCGAGAATTGCCGACTACGTAAGCTCATTCACGTTCGAGGAACTGCTGAAGCTCGACATCGGATCGTGGTTCAACGAAGCCAATCCCGAGCAGGCGCGCTCTTCGTTTGTAGGGCTCGACGTGCTGACGCTCGAAGATGTCATCGCCATTGCCGAGGGCAAGCGAATCAAGCGTGACGCCGATGGCAAGCGCGTTATTATCCGCAATGCCGACGGTTCTTATGCCGGCACGGAATATGTTCCTGACGAGGCCGACAACGGAAACCGTCCCGGTGTATATATCGAGACAAAAGCTCCCTGGATGTTCGCCGGTATGGAAGAGACTCTTCTTGAGATTCTGACCCGCACCGGATGGTATGCCGAAGATATCAACCAGCTCAAAAAGATTCCCTACAAAGACGGCAAGCCCGGCGAAGTCGATGTCGCCAATACTCCGGCGCGTATCATTCTCCAGACATTCGAACATGACGGCCTTGCAAACTTCAACCGTGTCTTCAAACGTAAGATTCCTACCTTGTATCTGTTTGCCGACCTGAGCAGCTCCACTCCGCAATCCTACGCCGCACACATCAACTTTGCCATCGACAACGGCGCTACCGCAATGGGCCCGAACATCGACTACATTTCAGGTTATCCCACAAGCCTCAAGTCATGGCAGGCCGCTATGATACAGAAAGCCGGCATGGATGTTCACGCATGGACGTTCAACACTCAGAACCAAATGCTTGCCTACACAGGCCCCTGGACTGACCCGACAAAAGAAGGCGGCCCCGACAAAAACTCGGTTGATATGGTGTTTACCAATCATGCCGATCTGGCGATCGATTATTACCGCACGACCCTGCAGGGCTATCTCGACAAAGGCCTGAACTATTTCAAGAGCAATGCCAACAATCCCTGGTTCAAGGATAAAGGTGATAACCTGCAGCTCCACAAGACCCGCCGCACAGCGCAAGAAGTTCTTGACGAACTCGGCTATTATAAATAAAAGTCACTCTCTCCACATCATCACAAATTCATCCATTAAAGAAAAATCATGAAAAAGATACTGACATTATCCATGTGTGTACTCGCGGCCGCAAGTGTGGCGGTAGCCGAAGAAACCGAGGCACAGCACGAAATGAATGCCTACATTCAAGACGGCATTACAAAATTCAGCACTCCCGACGGCAAATATAGTTTTCGAGTCGGAGCACGGGCAGATATTGACGGTGCCATATATTTCGACGACCATACCGACCGCGGCAACGGCGCTACATTGTCGGCCGCGCGCATCCGTCTGTTCAGCAAACTCGGCGACCACTTCGACTTCAAATTCGATGTCGACTTCATGGCCAAAGGCAATATGCTTAAAGACGTGTTTGTGCGCTGGCATTCCAATAAAAACGGATTCCTGCGTCTGGGTAACTTCGCAGAGCCGTTCTCGGCCGAGAACATTCAGTCGACAATGGATTATCCGTTCATTGCAAAGTCGGCGACTGTGCAGGCATTCGGAACCGGGCGTGCGCTCGGTCTGAGTTACCGCTACTATCATCCTTATGTATGGGTTGAAGGCGGTGCGTTCAGCCAGAAGCTGTCAAACGAATATCATGGCGGTGACATGGGATATTCTCTCTCTGCCCGTCTGCTCGGCCGCTATACCAGCGAAGATTTCAACATCCATGCCGGCGGTAGCGTCAATTTCAGAGTCCCCAATGCCAACGGTATCAAAAACGGCAGTGATAAATATAACCGTTCGCTGATTTTGTCGTCGAATCTCGAATCTAACATTGACAATACGCCGTTTTTGCAGGCTAATCTCAACAACGTCAAGAGCACATTCAAATACGGTCTGGAACTGATGGCCAACTATCGCAATGTGTATGTCAAGGGCGAATATATCCATACCCATGTCAACCGTGAGCGTGACTGGGATTATGATTTCAATAACTCGCTCGGCACATTCATGGGCTCGATGTTCCCGACAATCGACAGATATAAGGCTATGATGGGTGAGGACACTCCGGCTAATTTTCAGGGCTTCAGCGTAGAGGCCGGCGTTATCGCCATCGGCGGAGACTACAGCTATAACCGTGTCGATGCTCTCATGCGCCGTCCCGGCGGCAAGACGCTTGAGTTTGTTGCCCGCTTCAACTATACCTCGCTGAATGATGTCATTCCAGGCTCAATATATTCTGTCGGCATGAAGGGCGACGGCTTTTATACAAGTCCGCTTCACCAGTCGTTCGGAATAACCAACGGGTCGATCGGCGGTGGAGCTGTCCACTCATATACATTCGGTGTCAACTACTACATCACCAAATCGCTGATCGCACGCGTTGACTACAGCTATTCCCGTTTCAACAACCAGTATAGCCTGGCATATAAAATGGATCGGAACCTACATTCACTCATGGCTCGCGTAGCCTATGAGTTCTAAAGTAAGAGCATATCAGAAATATATATCTAAACAAAAGATTCGGGCTCTCGTGAGGGAGCCCGTTTTTGTTTTATGTATTCGTTTTCAATGATTCGCGTTATTTCGCCTCAACGGCTTTGTTGAGAATGGTATTGCGCAGCGCGCGTGCGTCGCCGATTCTCAGAGAGCTTATTTTGACGGCGCCGGCATTGGTCGACAGTGAGAGCGTGACGCGTCCGGTGAAGCGGGAGAACGGAGTTTTTCTGATTCCGGTTGCCTCTATGCTGCTGTATCTGATATATTCGCTGATATAGGCGATATTTCCGCGATTGATCTTTACGAACGAATCGTAGAGCGTTATCCGGCTGTGTCGGAGTACCATTGCGGCCCGCAGCGAGCCAAAAACGACAGCTGCCGGACAGATTATGACGGCCGACAACGGGCTGTCGGCTGCGAAAATCAATATGACAGCACCGGCAATGGCGGCAAGCAGCCAGGGAATTGACTTGCGGTAGAAGAGGCCGGCTCCCGAACGCGCCGATTGCATGGGGGCTCCCGTCAGTGAGTCGCCGAGCCACCAGTCAAGCAGCGCCTTTCCGGGCATTGCGCCGTAGATTGTGATATTGCCTCCGGCTTTAGAGTCGGTCGCGTTGTTGGCCTGACGCAGTGTTACGGTCTCGCATCCGGCGGCCTTTTCGACCGGATTCTGTTTTATTGACAGAATTGTCGCCTTGTCGCGTGAGAGGCGGCTTGTGAACCGGGAAATCAGTCCCGATTCAATTGTCAGCTTGCTTCCGGCGAGTTTTATCGCCATATCGCCATATCGGAGAAGGATTTTTCCGGTCAGCAGCACAACGATAACCAGATACAGAGCGGCGAGAATCGTTGCCCATTGCCAGATGGTTGGGAGTGTGTCGCCGGCGTGCGATTCGATAAAGTCGATGACGCGCTCGGTGTTGTTTTCGCCGAAATCATTGAGCTTGTCGAGGACAGGAAGCAGAATAGTCGACAACACGGCGAAGCCTTTGAGATGGTTCTGGCAGAGCGCGCCCTTTATCACGGCGGCATTACTTATCTGAATTGTATCGTCTATATGGGGCGGGGGAGATACCGAGGCGCCCTCTTCCCCGGATTTGACGGCGATATTTTCCCCGCTTTTGACGCGTGACAACAGGCTTTGCCAGTCGCTTTCGTCAAGAATAAGCTCGACTTCCTCTTTATCGGTTGCCAGAGTGTCGAATGTCACGCCTCTCATGTTAAGAATCCGATAGACCAGCCCTCTTTTTGTGCGCAGATTGTGGATGCGCGAAAGTGGTATGCTTGTTGTCCTTTTTTGTGCGATCCCGCGGGAGTAAACAAGCTTATCCTCCTCGATATGGAATTTTCTGAAATAGAACCGAAGGAAGGCAGTAAGCAGGGAGAATGCTATGAAGATGCCAATCGCCAGGGCTATTTTCATAAGAACCGAAACCGCCGAATCGCTGTCGTCTGACCTGAACATCAGGTATAGAAAAGCGACGATCGAAGCTCCGGCTATTTCCCGGAATGATTTCACGAATATTATAACGAATGCGCCGGGGCTCATTCGGCGGGGAGTCGAGAAATCATTCATTGCCGCATCGGGTGTTGTTGATGAGCAATGATTTAAGCTGCTCGGCTTTCTCGGCCGACAATCCGGGGATGGTCAGGCGGCTCATGACGTCCTGCGACCCGTTTATGACATCGACATAATATAGGCTGAAGAATCGGCTGACAAGGTTCATGCGGGTGCTGACCTGCTGGATCTTGTTGAACGGGATCGTAGTAACCGACTCGAAAAAAATGCCTGACCGATAAGATATGTCTTTGTTGCGCAGCGCAAAACCCTTGAAGTCATATATTTTGCGGACGAGGGCGGCATTGACGGCGAACGCCGCCGCCAGCAGGCATTCTGTCGCTACGAGAAGAGCGGTGTCATAGGGGGTGTCGAGCATCAGAATGAAAAGCGCGCAGCCCATCAGAATAAAGTAGATGATAACTAACCGCGCCATGATCACTTTTATATAACGGCTTTCAATCTTCTCGAAGCTCAGAGCTTCGACCGGCTCGATGTCGTTGAGCCATATTTGCCTGTTTTCCATTCGGTATAATGTTAGAAAAGGCCGCGCCAGAGAAATGACGCAGCCTCTTCGTTATATGTTCGGTCG
>HF985602.1:59539-63470 GCA_000431215.1 Prevotella sp. CAG:1031 | reverse complement strand
CGACGCTCTTTGATACGAGCTTTTTTGCCGGTCAGGCCGCGCAGATAGTAGAGTTTGGCGCGACGGACTTTACCGTATTTGTTGACTGTGATCGAGTCGATGAACGGCGATTCGAGAGGGAAGATACGCTCTACGCCGATGTTGTCGCTCATCTTGCGGACGGTGAAGCGCTTTTTCTCGCCGTCGCCCGAAATGCGGATAACGACACCGCGATACTGCTGGATACGCTCTTTGTTACCCTCTTTAATGCGATAGGCTACGGTGATAGTGTCACCGGGGTTGAACTCGGGATGCTGTTTGCCGGTGGCAAATGCCTCGTTGGCAATCTTAATCAGGTCCATTTCTTGTTGATAATGAATTTGTTAACAATATGCGCAATATGGCTAAGCTGCGTGTCATGCCAGAGATTGCGGGATTTTCGGCCACAAAGTTACAAAATTTTTCCGAATTACCAACTCCCACAGAATTTCAAAAATCAGGCGGGGCGGGCAGGGGAAGTGAAGGCGCGTTTCTGGACAATCAGGGCGGCCGACACAACGAGGATGCCGGTTATGGCCCATGAAATGGGGTAGATGTCGAGCAGCAGGCAGAAGTCGAGGGTGCGGGCGGCTACGGTGAAGACCCATACGAGGCGCAGCACGCACGTCCCGAACACGGTCAGCAGCATCGGGCACATCGAGTAGCCGAGGCCGCGCATGTAGGCGCCGCTGATCTCATAGCTACATGCCAGACACTGAAATATGAGCACTGTGCGGAAACGGTCGAGACCGAACGGAATAACGGCTTCGTCGGTGGTGAAGAGTCCTAAAGCGGCCCGTCCGTTGAAGAAAACGGTGAGGTTGGCCAGCGCGCATCCGACAGCCGCCATAGCCATACATATCCTGAACACGCGCTTGCAGCGGTCGAAATTGCCGGCGCCGTAGTTCTGGCCGACAAATGCAATCGTGGCGGCGCAGAACGACGACACTATGTAGTAGCAGTAGGCCTCGTAGGTCAGAGCAGCCGCCGAGCCGGCGATGGCGTCGGCGCCGAAGCGGTTTATCGATGACTGGATGAAGATGTTCGAAAAAGAGAATACCATCCCCTGCAATCCTGCCGGCACTCCTATTTTGAGCATCTTCTTAAGATCGCCTCTGTCGATATACATCCGCCGTGGATTAAGAGTGTACGGATCTGGCTCGCGCATGAGAATGCCGGCTATTATAGCGGCATTGACCCCGTTGGCTATTACCGTGGCAATGGCCACCCCGTCGACTCCCATCCCGAATTCAGCTACCAGCAGCCAGTCGAGCAGAGCGTTGACGGCTGTCGCAACAAGCAGCGAGTAGAATGGGCGGCGCGTGTCGCCGATACTTCTCAATATGGCCGAGCCGAAGTTGTAGGCCATTATGAAAGGCATTCCGAGGAAGTAAATCCGAAGGTAGACGGTGGCAAGCTCGATGACGTCGTCGGGAGTGCCCATCGCTTCGAGGATAGGGCGGGCGAGCACACTTCCCAGAACGAGCAGTATCGCTCCGCTGACGAGCGAGACGATCCCGGCCGTAGCCACCGATCGCCTGATGCCTTCTTTGTTGGCGTGGCCGATATGATTGGCGATAACGACGTTGGCGCCCACGGCAACACCGAGAAAAAGGTTGACCAGTATGTTGATTATGACTCCGTTGGAACCGACTGCCGCCATGGCCTGTGCCGATGAGTAACGTCCGATGACAGCCACATCGACAGCGTTGAACGACTGTTGCAGAATTCCGCTGGCTATCAGGGGAAGTGCGAACGCGAATATTTTCCAGGCCATTGGCCCGTGAAGCATGTCGATGCCCGTGCCGCTGTTATGGTGAATCCTGTGCATATTCGGTTGCAAAGGTAGTGAAAGATAATCAATGTGGCACGGGTTTGCTTTTTTTTCGCTATTTTTGCCGATGAAATTTCCACACCTAAATACCCAAGATATGAATGTAGCAATTGTTGGCGCCAGCGGCGCAGTAGGTCAGGAGTTTATGAAGGTGCTTGCCGAGCGCCGTTTTCCTATTGACCGGCTGAGCCTCTTCGGATCGAAACGGAGCGCCGGCCGCAAATATATATTTAACGGTAAAGAAATAACCGTCGGCGAGCTTACCCGCGACAGCGCGCCTGAGTTTGCCGATGTCGATATAGTGTTCGCCTCGGCCGGTGCGGGCACGTCGCGTGAGTATGCCGACATTATCACATCGGGGGGCGCTCTGATGATAGATAATTCGAGTGCCTTCCGCATGGACGACGACGTTCCTCTCGTTGTCCCCGAAGTCAACGGCGACGACGCTTTCACGACGCCTCGGAATATAATCGCCAATCCTAACTGCACGACAATCCAGATGGTTGTAGCTCTTAAGCCCATCGACGACATCTCGAAGATACGCCGTGTCAGAGTGGCTACTTATCAGGCTGCCAGCGGAGCCGGAGCCGCCGCCATGGATGAGCTTGTCGGGCAGCACACCGATATAGCCGCCGGCCGGGAAGTGAAAGTCGAGAAATTTGTCCATCAGCTCGCTTTCAATGTCATTCCCCATGTCGACGTCTTCACCGATAACGGATATACCAAGGAAGAGATGAAGATGTTCAACGAGACGCGAAAGATCATGCATTCGCCGGATATAAGAGTCAGCGCCACCTGTGTGCGTGTTCCCGTTCTGCGGGCCCACAGCGAGGCCACCTGGATCGAGACCGAGCAGCCTGTCGGTGTTGAACGGGCTATCGAAGCGTGGTCGAAAGCCGAAGGCGTTGTCGTTGTTGATCGTCGCGAAGCCAACGGCTATCCCATGCCGCTCGACATCGCCGGCAAAGACGAGGTCTATGTAGGACGCGTGCGCGAAGATCTCGCAGATCCCTGCGGCCTGAGTTTCTGGACTGTCAGCGATCAGATAAAAAAGGGAGCGGCCCTCAATGCCGTGCAGATTGCCGAGTATATGCTTGCCAACGGCTGGGAGCCGCGTTCCCACAGCTGACGTCAGGGGATGATTGCCGCCACGCTGCTTCAGGCCCAGGCGCCGATGGTTACCAATCCGGTAGCTATCTTTCTGGTTGTGTTGGCAATCATTCTGATTGTTCCGCTGCTGCTTCAGCGCATTAAGCTGCCATACGTCATCGGCCTGATTCTGGCCGGTGTCGCTGTCGGGCCCCACGGATTCAACATCGTAGGGCGCGACATGAGCTTCGAGGTTTTCGGTCAGGTAGGAATACTTTACCTGATGTTTCTGGCCGGCCTTGAGATAGATATGTATCATCTGCGGCGCAATCTTCGCCGCGGCCTGTTTTTCGGCGCCTATACTTTTGTCATTCCGCTCGTTGTCGGTCTTGGCGTGGGACTCGGTCTTCTGGGCCTCGGAGTCAAAGCGTCGTTTCTGCTGGCGGCGATGTTTGCGGCCCACACTCTTCTGGCATATCCGATAGTCTCGCGTTTCGGGCTGACGCGAAATAACGCTGTTGTCGTTGCCGTGGCCGGAACTATTTTCACTGTGGTCGGCTCTCTGGTCGTTCTGGCAATAGTCGGCGAAGTGGCCGACAAAGGCTCGTTCAGCGCGCTGTCGCTTCTCAGGGTGACGGGTTATATCGCTGTTTTCTGCCTGGTGACCATTCTCGTCTATCCGCGCCTGACGCGCTGGTTCTTCAAGCGTTATAGCGACACTATCGCCCAGTTTGTCTATGTACTTGTCATGGTCTTTCTGGCGGCTACCGTAGCTATCCGTCTGGGTATCGAGGGCGTTTTCGGAGCCTTTATCGCGGGCCTTGTCCTTAACAGATATGTGCCGTTGCGTTCGGCGCTGATGGTCAGGATAGAATTTGTGGGCAATGCGCTGTTTATCCCTTATTTTCTGATTGGCGTAGGAATGATGATCGACCTCGGCGTTCTGACCCGTGGCTGGGGCACGCTTTACGTGGCAGCCATAATGTCGGT
>HF985602.1:0-59529 GCA_000431215.1 Prevotella sp. CAG:1031 | reverse complement strand
TTACGTGGCAGCCATAATGTCGGTCGCCGCCATGGCGGCGAAATGGCTCGCGGCCTTCGCCACTCAGAAGACCTTCGGAATGCCGGCTCTCGAGCGGTCGATTCTCTATCAGCTTTCCAATGCCCATACGGCAGTGGCGCTCGCTGTGGTGACTATCGGCCTTCGCATGAACCTGCTTGGCGAGGAAATTCTCAATGGAACCGTGATAATGATTCTGGCTACCTGCACGGTGTCGTCGATCGGTGTCGAACGGGCGTCGCGTCGTCTCAAACTGCGCCAGTTGCGTTCGGGCGCCGACAATGTTGCCGAAAATCTCGAGAAGCATCCTCCGCGCACACTGATAACCGTGGCCAATCCGATCACTGCCCCCTCGCTTGTCGAGCTTGCCATGATGATTCATCAAGGGGGGAAGAGCACTCCCGACAGTCCGATATATGCCCTGTATGTCCGCGGTTCCGACCATTCCGATGCCTCGCGCGCTATCGGCCGCAATGCTTTGTCGGTGGCTGAAAAAGCCGCGGCGGCTGTCGATTCGACCCTCATCCCCATAGAGCGCTACGATGTCAGCATAACTGCCGGGGTATTGAACACCGTGGCCGAACGCGACATAAGCGAAATAATAATAGGTCTGCATGGCCGCACACGTATTACCGACTCGTTTTTCGGCCAGAAAATCGAGCAGCTTGTGCGTTCTACAAACCGCATGATTGTTGTCAGCCGCTGCTATATTCCTGTGAACACGGTCACCCGTATCGTTGTGGCTGTGCCTCCGAAGGCCGAGTTCGAGACCGGCTTCCCGCGATGGGTCGAGGCTATGGCCATGATAGCCTCGCAGCTCGGCTGCCGCATAATCTTCCATTGCCACCCGGCTACGACAGGTTTTGTCCGGGCTGTCATTGCCCGCGGCCGGTTTGCCATACGCGCCGAATATGTGCGCCTTGACGATTGGGACGACTTTGTTCTGATGTCGAACAAGATTCTCGACGACGATTTGTTTGTGGTTGTCAACGCCCGCCGCGCATCGGTTTCGTTCAGTCCGGAGCTCGAGGAACTGCCTGAGTTTCTACAGCGTAACTTCTCGCGCAATAATCTGGTTGTCATCTATCCCGAACAGTTCGGCGACGCTCCCGAGCTCGACGCTACGATGGCTGCGGCGATGTCGGCAGATTTCACCTCCACCCCGATATCCGTCTGGGTCAAGCTTCGCCGTCTGGCCCGTCGTCTTATGCGCCACTGATTGCATTTTTTTCGGGCAGGGGAAGGTCGCCATTGCGAGATTTTGATTAACTTTGCGCTTTAATTCGAAATCAACGATCCTATACCGTTATGACACAGGAAAAAGATACCGCCGCCACAGCCGAAGAACCGCGCCGTGGCCTTAACTTTGTTGAACAGATCGTGGCCGACGACCTTGCCGCCGGCAAAAACGGCGGACGCCTCAACACGCGTTTCCCGCCCGAACCGAACGGCTACCTTCACATAGGCCATGCCAAAGCCATCTGCATGGATTTCGGTGTTGCCGAGAAATTCGGGGGAACCTGCAATCTCCGTTTCGACGATACCAATCCCGTCAAAGAGGATGTCGAGTATGTCGACTCTATCCGCGACGATATCCACTGGCTCGGCTTCGACTGGGGCGACCGAGAATATTATGCCAGCGATTACTTCCCCCAGCTCTTCGATCTTGCAGTGCGCCTCATCAAGGAGGGCAAGGCATACGTCGACGACCAGACATCCGAAGAGATCGCCGCCCAGAAGGGAACGCCGACAACGCCGGGTCGGAACAGCCCCTATCGCGACCGCACTCCCGAAGAGAATCTCGATCTCTTCATGCGCATGAACAAGGGAGAGTTCGACGAGGGGAGCCGCGTGCTGCGCGCCAAGATCGACATGGCCAGCGACAACATGCACTTCCGCGACCCCATAATGTATCGCATCATCAAGACACCCCACCACCGCACCGGAACAACCTGGCAGGTCTACCCAATGTATGACTTCGCCCATGGTCAGAGCGACTATTTCGAGGGGGTCACCCATTCGATATGCACTCTGGAGTTTGTGCCCCATCGTCCGCTCTACGAATATTTCGTCAAAGAGCTTGCCGACGAGAGCTATTGCCCGCGACAGATCGAGTTCAACCGTCTGAACCTGACATATACCGTCATGTCGAAGCGCAAGCTGCTACAGCTCGTCAAAGAGGGTCTGGTTGCCGGTTGGGACGATCCGCGTATGCCGACAATCTCGGGTATGCGCCGCCGTGGCTTCACGCCCCGGTCGATACGCAATTTTGTCGATCTCATAGGCTATACCAAATATGAGGCTCTGAACTCGATCTCGCTGCTCGAGCACGCCGTTCGCGACGATCTCAACCGTGTGGCTACGCGCGGCATGGCTGTGGTGAATCCCGTCAGACTCGTCATAACCAACTATCCCGAGGGCAAGACAGAGATGGTCGAGATGGAGAATAATCCTGAAGATCCGCAGGCCGGAACCCACGAAATGCCCTTCTCGCGCGAACTCTATATCGAGCGCGAAGACTTCATGGAGAATCCTCCGAAGAAATTCTTCCGCCTCGCTCCCGACGGTGAGGTTCGTCTCAAAGGTGCTTATATAATAAAGTGTACCGGAGTCGAGAAAGATGCCGACGGAAACATAACCACTATCTTCGCCACCTACGATCCCGAAACCCGCAGCGGAATGCCCGGCAGTATGCGTAAGGTGAAAGGCACTCTCCACTGGGTTTCGGCAGCTCATGCCGTCGATGCCCGTGTGAACCTCTACGACCGCCTTTTTGCTGTTGAAGATCCGTCGGCCTCCGACAAGGATTTCCGCGAACTTCTCAATCCCGAGTCGCTCGTGGTTAAAGAGGGCGTCAAAGTCGAGCCTTTCCTGGCTGAAAACGCGGTTGCAGGCCGCCCGTTCCAGTTCCAGCGCATCGGCTATTTCACTCCCGACCTCGATTCCAAGCCCGGACATCTTATATTCAACCGCACTATCGCACTGAAAGATTCCTGGGAGAAAATCAAGAAGTAACAAAGTGAACGACAACAATCTCGAAAAACTCTATAACGACTTCCGGGCTTCGCTTTCGAAGCCCGGAAGCGCCTATTTCGACGAAGACGACATAATCGACATCTACGATTATGCCGCCGACAACAACGACGATTTCATTCGCCTCGAGGCACTCATGTATGCGGCCCGGATGTTTCCCGACAGCGTCGAGATGGCCGACCGCCGCAACTATTTCTACTATTATCTCGGAATTGACAGCGGTGTCGAATCGAGGCTCCGCAACCAGAGAGAGCTGTCGCCTCTGGGACGGTTGCTGAAAATACGCATGGAGGGGGCCGCAGGCGCCGATATTGCTCCGAAGCTCGAACGGTTCCTCGTCACTCTCGCTGACAAGCTGACTGACGAAGAGGCTATTCAGATTGCCGCTACGGCTTCGGTGAATGATTCAGGCTACGCATGGATGACAGGCAATGCCAGGCGCATTGCCGACCGCTGCGACTCGCCGGTCACGTTTATTTTCGAGGTTGTCAACTATGCCAGAGAGGCTGACGATTTCTCAACTGCTCTGAAAATGGCCGAAGAGCTGACGATGCTCGAACCCTTCAACGTGGAGTTCTGGGAGATTCAGGCCACTATCCTCGTGGAGCTGAGCCGCTACGACGAGGCAGTCTCCGCTGCCGACTATGCGCTCGCTGTCGATCCGTCGGCGCCTGAATCGTTGAGGTTGAAAGGTTATGCGCTTTTCAGCCGTGACGGCTGTTCGAAACAGGCATACGACTTGCTCAAACGCGGCTTCAGCCCCGAGATGGATTCGCGTTATATGCACGCCTATCACGTCGTTGCGCCCGACTACGAGACCCCTGATTCGATAATCGACAAAACCTGCCGTTATCTCGACAAGCATCCCGACGATCAGATTATGCTGACCACTCTGGCTCTCATGGGGGCCGGTGATCGGTTCGAGAAGCGTCTGACGTCGGTTGTCGAACCTCATATCGACGGTATTAAGGATTCTATACCTTGGAATACGTGGGCGCTCAGCCTTATAACGACCGACCCTGACGCTGCGGCGGTAATTCTCAACGAAGCGGCGTCGCGCGACATCGCGACTCCGGCCGGGGTCGACATCCTTTTTGAGGCAGTCTACCGTTCGGGCCACTATGGGGCGATAGAAAGTATATTCAAGGTTCTCGAGGCTCAGAGTAAAAGCTATCTGCCTGTGGCTCGCCTCGCTCTGGTCATGTCGCTCGTGCGCTGTGACCGTCGCGACGAGGCTCTTGTGCGTGCAAAAGAGTTTCTGAACGACATTCCCGATATGCCTGACCTTATGGCAATGGCGGCTACGCCTATGCAGGCACAGCTCATGGCCGACAGCCTTGAGCGGCGACTGCGCAACATAATCGCCGCTCTTGAGGCCCCGGAGATTCCTCCCGTCGACGATTTCGATCCGTTCGGCCTCTGAACTGCCCGATTACCTGATAAAAATATTAGAGCGCAGCTCTTCGGCGATGGTCGTCGCCGGGCCGTGGCCGGGAAGAACCACTGTCTCTTCGGGCAGCGTCAGCAGCTTTTCGCGGATAGCTCCGACAAGCTCGCTGTGGTTTCCGCCAGGAAGATCGGTGCGCCCGATCGAGCCTTTGAAAAGAGCATCGCCCGTGACGACCCATCCACCCGAACGGTTGTAGTAAGCCACACTGCCCGGCGAGTGACCCGGAACGTGGAGAACCTCAAGACTGTCGTCGCCGACGGCAATAGAACCTTCGTCGATAAACCTGTCGAGCTTGAGAGATGTCATTTCGCGGCTGATATGAAACATGGCGGCCTGACTCGCGCGTTGTTCGCCGAGAAATCCGTCGGCCTCATGTCCTTCAGCTTTCAGTCCGTAGTGCGAGGCAATATAGTCCGAGCCGAATGTGTGGTCGAGGTGGAGATGGGTGAACAGCATCCGGGTGAGTTTCAGACCGCGTTCGGCGATGAAACTGTCGAACCGGCGGCATTCGTTGTCGTCGATCATGCCCGGATCGATGACAACTGCATCAAGAGTAGCGGTGTCCCAGGCCACATAAGTGTTGACCCCGAACATATTGAATTCAAACTGGCGTATCTTCATTTCTTGCGGTTGTTGCTTAGATCTACATATACTAACGCTTTTGTGTAGAAAAACGTTTCGGTGAAATAGTCGGAGAGCGGAACAACTATTACGGGCGCCTTGACCGACGAGGTTTCTGAGCCGAGGTCGCCCCCCTTGAGGCATATCAGTCCGTTTGGGAAACCGTTGCGGTCAGCCGGAGCTATGTTGCGGCGAACGAGCGGCACGAGCTTGTCGAGCGACATGACGGCGCGGCTTACGATGAAGTCGAAGCGTTCGTGGCATTCGCCGAGATCGCCGTGCTGGAAGGCCACGTTGGTCAGACCGGCTTCTTCAGCCACAGCCTGCGCCACACGCAGCTTTTTGCCGATCCGGTCGATAAGATGGAAACGGCAGTCGGGCCACAGTGCCGCCAGCGGTATTCCGGGAAATCCGCCTCCTGTTCCCATGTCGAGAAAAGTGGTGCCGGGAACCGGCGTCAGGAACTTCGCGATAGACAGCGAATGAAGAATATGGCGCTCTTCGAGATTCTCGATGTCTTTGCGCGAGATAACGTTGATCCGCTCGTTCCATTCGGGGTAGAGCCTGAGCATTACTGCGAACCGGGCGCGCTGCGTCTCGGTCAGTCCGGGGAAATATTTGTCGATAAGTGTCATCGGCGGCAAAGGTACTCTTTTCGCGGAAAAATTTTGTAACTTTGCGGTATGAATTCAAAGTTCAAGACGGTTATTGGCCATACAATCGTCGTCTTTTTCATCATCGCAGGTATATTATCTTTCGCTTAGCTTCACAGTCTTACCCTCGCAAATGCCTGGCTTATAGGTCTGGGCTCGCTTGCCGTGGCTGCGGCTCCGGGAGTTGTCTTTGCCAATAAAGACAAGCTTGTTCTGAATTTCCGGCTTTCGGCGTTGCGTATTGTGGCATGGATCGGTGTGCTGACGGTTGTGATCGACGGTGCGTTCTATGGCCTCAACTATCTCGGCGCCGACAAGAGCCGGTCGGAAGTGATCGAGGCCGCTGTAGAAAAGAAATACTACAAGGAGCGCCAGCGGACAAAGCGGATAAGCCGGCGAGTCTATACCTCGAACGGAACCTATCATGTCCCTTACGCCGATCTGCGGCTCTCCGACGGACATTTGGCAACACTTCAGCTTCATGGCAAAGAAGCGCTCGACACGCACAAAGGTGACCGTTTCAGAGTTACAGTAGCACCCGGCGCTCTGGGAGCGAAGGTGGTTTTCCGGGGAAGCATTGTGAACAGAACGAAACAGAATAATCATAAGAAATAGAAAAGACGTAACTATGAGAAAATCCGTTTGTAAACTTATCGTTCTTCTGTTGTTTACGGCTGTAGCCAGCCCGGCAACGGCTCAGTTCAATCTCGGCAAAGCCGTAGGCGGAGCTCTGAAAGCCGGCAAAGCGCTGACCCTTACCGACGAGCAGATGGCCGCATACGTCAAGGAATCGGTCGACTGGATGGACACGCACAATCCCGTGCTCCCCGAAAACGATCCCTACACGGTCAGACTGCGCAAGCTGACAGCCGGAATAACCGAGGCTGACGGCATTCCTTTGAACTTCAAGGTTTATAACGTAATTGATGTCAATGCCTTTGCTTGCCCCGACGGGAGCGTGAGAGTGTTCGCGGCCCTGATGGACAAGATGAACGACGACGAACTTCTCGGCGTTATCGGCCACGAGATAGGCCATGTGCTCAAACATCATTCCAAGAACGCATTCCGCACCGAGCTTCTCACCGGCGCGCTCAAAGACGGAATCGCTTCGACAGGCGGAAAAGCCGCCGCGCTGACCGAGTCGCAGCTCGGCTCTCTGACTCAGTCGCTTGTCAATGCCAAATATTCTCAGAAGCAGGAAAGCGAAGCCGACGACTGCGGCTATGATTTCCTCGTCGCCAACGGCCGGAATCCCTGGGGAATGGTCATGGCTTTCGAAAAACTCAATTCGATGAGCGACGGTCAGGCTTCCCCTTCCTATGTTCAGAAACTTTTCTCTTCGCATCCCGATACTAAAAAACGTATCGAGAAGATGACAAAGCGCTGCAATAAGGACGGCTACCAGCGTCCCGCCGCACAGTAAATTTTATCGGGCCCGTATGACTGAATTGTCTTATAGTCCCGATTTTTGTGTGTATATTTCGGCGATTGGATTTTTTGCCGTATTTTTGCAAACAATTTATACTGTATAAAAATGGAAATAACCGCCGGCAAGATCGCCGAGCTTATAAACGGGAGCGTTGAAGGCGATAAAGACGCTGTTATCAACAGCTTCGCCAAAATTGAAGAGGGGCACGAAGGTGCGATCTCTTTCCTTGCCAACCCCAAATATACCCATTATATTTATCAGACCGGTTCGAGTGTTGTTCTCGTAGCCGACAGCTTTGTCGCCGAGCATCCGGTCAAGGCCACTCTGATTCGTGTCGCCGACCCCTACAGCGCCGTGGCCGAGCTTATGCGCATGGTCTCGGCAATGACCTCGAACCGCCGTAGCGGTGTCGAGCAGCCGTCGTTTGTTTCGCCCGACGCCGAGGTTTCGCCCGACGCCTATATCGGTGCATTCGCCTATATCGGCCCGGGAGCGAAAATAGGGAGCCGGGCGCAGATCTACCCACAGACCTACGTAGGCGACGGAGCCATGGTCGGTGAAGACACAGTTCTCTATCCGGGAGTAAAAGTCTATCCCGGCTGCCGCATCGGCAACCGTGTGATTCTTCATTCCGGTGTCGTCATAGGCGCCGACGGCTTCGGGTTTGCCCCGCAGCCCGACGGCTCTTACGCCAAGATTCCACAGATGGGCAATGTTGTCGTGGAGGATGATGTCGAGATCGGTGCCAACACAACCGTCGACCGCGCCACGATGGGTTCTACCCGCATCAGTCACGGCGTCAAGCTCGACAATCTCATTCAGATAGCCCATAACTGCGAAGTAGGCCACGACACTGTCATGGCGTCGCAGACAGGTATCGCCGGCTCTACGAAAGTCGGAGCGAACTGTATGTTCGGCGGCCAGGTCGGCATTGCCGGACATATTGAGATTGGCGACGGAGTCCAGATCGCCGCACAAAGCGGAGTGCCTGGCAAAGTGGCCTCCCGCAGGCGTATAATGGGTTCGCCGGCCGTCGATTTCCCGAGATACGCGCGTCTTCAGGTCTATCTTTCGAAACTTCCCGACCTTTTCAAGGACGTCGAACTACTCAAGAAAAACAAATAAATAAACTCATAATGAAGCAGCTCACACTCGCAAAAGAATTTACCGTCAGCGGAAAAGGTCTGCATACCGGCCTCAACATCACCGCTACCTTCAAACCGGCTCCCGAGAACCACGGCTATCAGTTCCGTCGCGTCGATCTTGAAGGGCAGCCCGCAATACCCGCCGTGGCGGAGAATGTCGTGGCTACCGACCGTGGCACCGTCATCGCCCGCGGCGATGTGCGTGTCTCGACTATCGAACATTCCATGGCCGCTCTTTTTGCCATGGGCCTCGACAATGTCATCGTCGAGGTCGACGCTCCCGAGATGCCTATTCTCGACGGAAGTGCCGAAATCTATGTGGAGAAAATCAAGGAGGCAGGCCTTCAGGAGCTTAAATCCGAAAAAGACTATTATCGCGTCAAGTCGAAAATCGAGGTGCGCGACGAGGAAACAGGCTCGTCGATCGTTATTCTTCCCGACGACCATTTCAGCGTCGACGTCATGGTGAACTTCGATTCGCCGGTTCTCGCCAATCAGTATGCCACTCTCGACAGTCTTGACGACTTCGCCGAAGAGATTGCTTCGAGCCGCACTTTCGTCTTCGTGCGTGAGGTAGAGCCGCTTGTCAACGCCAATCTCATCAAGGGGGGCGATCTCGACAACGCCATCGTTATCTACGATTCGCCGATGAGTCAGGAACAGCTCGACCGTCTGGCCGATCTGATGAATGTGCCCCACAAAGATGTCAAGGAGTTCGGATATGTCAACAACCGTCCTCTGACCCACGACAATGAACCGGCGCGCCACAAGCTGCTCGACCTTGTCGGTGACCTCGCTCTCCTTGGCCGTCCGCTGCTCGGCAAAGTAATCGCCACCCGCCCCGGCCACACGATCAACACCACACTGGCCAAGAAAGTGCGCCGCGAAATCAAGCGCATGGAAATTCAGGCTCCCGTCTACAACCCCAACAAAGAGCCCCTGTTCGACAATGTCAAGATTCGCACTCTTCTGCCTCACCGTTATCCGATGCTCCTTGTCGACAAGGTCATCGAGATGGGGGAGGGCTATATCGTCGGCGTCAAGAATGTGACGACCAACGAGCCATTCTTCACAGGCCATTTCCCTCAGGAGCCTGTCATGCCGGGTGTGCTGATGGTCGAGGCCATGGCCCAGACCGGCGGTCTGCTCGTCCTTTCGTGTGTCGACGACCCCGAGCGCTATTCGACCTACTTCATGAAGATCGACAATGTCAAATTCCGCCAGAAAGTAGTTCCGGGCGACACACTCATTTTCCACGTTTCGTTCATGACACCCTTGCGCCGCGGCTGCGCCATAATGAAAGGCTATGCCTTTGTCGGCGAGACAATCGTGTGTGAGTGTGAGTTCATGGCTCAGGTCATCAAAAACAAATAACGATGGTTAAGATTCATCCCATGGCTTATGTCGATCCCGCGGCCCGTTTGGGCGAGGATGTCGAGATCGGCCCTTTCTGCAATATTCAGGGCGACGTTGCCATCGGCGACCGCACACGCCTTATTTCCAATGTCAACGTCATGGACGGCGCTACAATCGGCGCCGACTGCACGCTCTTTCCCGGATCGGTTGTCGGTGCGATCCCTCAGGACCTGAAGTTCAAGGGCGAGAAGACCACTGCCGTTGTCGGTGACCGATGCATCCTTCGCGAGTGTGTGACCGTAAACCGTGGCACTGCCTCGAAAGGTACTACCGTTGTCGGCAACGACTGCCTTATAATGGCCTACTGCCATGTCGCCCACGACTGCCGCGTCCACGATCAGGTCATAATGAGCAATGCCACACAGCTCGCCGGCGAGGTCGAAGTCGACGAATGCGCCGTTATCGGCGGCGGATCGCTTATCCACCAGTTCTGTCATATCGGAGCCTACGTTATGATTCAGGGCGGGGCGCTCATCAACAAGGATATACCCCCATATATCAAGGCTGCCCGCGAACCTATCGCCTATGCCGGAATCAATATTGTGGGGCTTCGCCGCCGTGGATTCTCGACCGACGAAATCCGTGAGATTCAGGATGTCTATCATCTTCTTTTCATGAGCGGCATGAATAACAGCGACGCTCTGAAAACAATCCGTGAAGTTGTTCCCGAAAGCAAGATACGCGACCGCATAATCGATTTCGTGCGCGCAAGCGAGCGCGGAATCCTCCGCAGCTACAACGGCTGATTGCTCAGCAACCAATAAGCAGCCCCGCAGGCTTGATGCCGGCGGGGCTGTTTTCTGTAGGATAAGTCCGGTTCGCTTATCTGCCTAAAGCGATTTTGGCGACATGGCCGCCGGCGTTGACGATATAGAGTCCGGGAGCCATTGTGGCGGCTGTGACGTCGCGGGTCACGCAGCGTCCGCTGAGGTCGTAGATGCTGAACGGTTCGGCTGAGGCTATTGTCGTTCCGCTGACTTCGAAAACCGCGCCGGTAGTGACGTCATCGATCCCTGCCTTCTTGGTCAGCAGTTCGAGTGTCGCCTTTTCAGGCTCTTTCGGATCGTAGACGAGTCTGACGCTCGGGAATGTGCCTGTGGCAGTCAGGTTGCAGCCTTTTGGATTCAGAGTGTACGGCTGGTCGGGCTGCAGAGTATTGTTGTCCTCGAAGCCTCCAAGATCTACCGTTGTCCAGTCGAATGAGCCGATTTTGAAAATGCCGTCGAGCGTTACGTCGTCGAGAAGATAGACATTGTCGCCTGTCGAACGGAACTGATAGCGCGGTTCGGCTGCCCATCCGTTGAACTCGCCGCGAAGATATATGTCGGCAGGCATCTCTTCGCTCATGCCCCAGGCATACATAAGGTAGCTGACGCGGTTTTTGAGGAACCGTTTGACGTATTCGACCTGATAAGGGATGTCGGTGTTGCCGTATTTCGGCCAGCGCTGGGCGTCGGTGGCAGCGGCGTCGGAGATTTGGGCGATGAACTGGTCGATATAAGTCATAAGGTCGTCGTAGTGGTTCTTTGCGAAATCTTCCATTACGGCATTGCGCTCTTCCTGAAAACTGGTGAACTTGTTCATCTGTTCGATCCAATGCTGATGGTGTTCGCGTCCCTGCCAGATAAAGAGGCGGCTGTTTTCGTCAGCGAGCGTGCTTCCGAAATCCCATACGGGGCCGAAATTCCATTTCTTGTCCTTGCCGCGGTCGCGGAACATATAGCAGCTTCCGTGGTAGCTCTCGTAGTTGTCGGTAATCTCCTGAGTGACATAGAAGCGGGTTGCCGAGGCCACATCTATGAGATCAGACCACGCGGTGCTGGCCGGATCGGAATTGTAGATGGCAGTGTTCATCGCCTCATATTGGTCGCGTAGGAATTTCTCCTGTTCGGCGTTGAGAATCTCGGGGCTTTTGTGGGTGATGCGCATCAGAGAGCCGTCCCCCTCGGTTATCGTGATCTGCTCTGAGGGAGCTTCCTCGTAGTTGTCGATTTCGCATAGCCATCCGCCGGTAGGGTCGGGGGTGGCCTCTTCGTCTTCCTGATCATAGATGTCAACGCGGTCTTTGTCGACGCGGATCAGCTCGGTCAGAAAATAGAGACCGATATAGTCACCGTTGAGAATAACCTCGACGGGGCGCATGTCGGGCGTCCATGCGAGTCCTACAGCTTTCGAGATGAAGAATCCTATCGGGTTGCGCAGGAAAGCGCGCGAGTCGTCGGCATGGGCCAGCAGTCCGAAGTGTTTGTTGCTTTTCATTCCGAGCAGCCCGGCTTTCTTGTCGAGCTTGATGCGGTAGGGCTTTTTGTCGAATCCTGTCCATGTATAGTTGCCGCGGCCGCGAATCTGAAGGTCGCCGCTGAAAGCCTCGACGTCGGTTCCCTTGGGGTCGATCGAATAGGTAGCGCTGACATAATCTTCTTTCGAGGTTATGGCCTGGGAGTTTTCCGTTGTGATCGTCATGACAGGCAGAGTCCCCGACGGTTCAATGGCATTAGCGGTTGCCGAGGCGAAGAGACAGACCGCCGCGGCGCAAATCTTGTGTAGTAAAGACATGTAATTGATGTTTGAAACGAATGGTTAATACTTGTAAGGTTATCTAAATCGCGGCAAAATTACAAAAAATCGGCCGAAAACGATTCTCTCTTCCTTCAATAATAATTGCGGTAAGTTAAAAATAATTATTTAAAGGTGAAAAATAGTTGTTGTAATAGGAAAAATGCTACATTTGTGGTTATTGAGATAGCGGGCTGTTAAACCAACGGCTCAGCTCCTTGTCTAAGAAACAAATAACGAATATATCGAAACGATGAACGCCAAATTGATTTTCAAAGCAACATTATGTTTGCTCGGAGCCGGCACATTCTCACAGACTGCCGTTGCTCAGGATATCTACGACGACATCTATGGCAGCTCCGAACCGCAGAAAAGCGCGCCGAAGCCTCAGCCGACAGCTCCGGCCAGCTATCCTGCCGCCGATACCTATAATTTCGACAGCGGATCGACGCGCAGTGTCGACGAATATAACCGCCGCGGCATTTTTGCCCCGGCCGACACTACCGTCAGCGATGCCATGCAGCGCGCCGACTCGCTCGCCGCTGTAGATTTCAACTGTACCCGTCAGATTGAACGATACTATAATCCTGATGTGGTCGTGGGTTCGTCAGACGCTGATCTTGCCCAGCTCTACTATTCCCAGCCGGCAAACATCAATATAATTATCAATACACCCGGATATTACGACTGGGGCTGGCCTTACTATTCACCCTATAGCCCCTGGGGCTGGAGCTACAGCAGCTATTGGGGCTGGCACTCCTACTGGGGCCCGTCGTGGAACTGGGCCTGGGGGCCCGGCTGGGGCTGGGGCCCGTCGTGGAGCTGGGGTTGGGGACCCGGCTGGGGTTGGGGCCCCGGATGGGACTGGGGGCCCGGTTGGGGCCCCGGATGGGGCCCGGGCTGGAGCCGTCCCTACAACCCGCGTCATCCCGGTGCTCTCGCGCATAACCGTCCCGGTTACGGTGGCGGACAATCGGCATCGTCAGGCCGTCGCCCCGGCGCTGTCAATACCGGCAGCAGTTACCATGGTCAGACAAATGCCGGCTGGAACGGCGGCAACGGCAATCGTCCGACAGCCAACGGAACCTCAGGCTCGGCGTCGCTTCGGCCGGGTGCTTCCGGCAACCGTCCCGGACAGACCGCATCGTCGAATCCCTCGACATCTGCAACTGTGCGCCCCTCGACCGACATCAGCAACCGTCCAACCCAGCAGCAGACAATCACCAATACCAATACCCAGCGCTACACGACGACAGTGCGTCCCGGCGCGACAAGTCACGGATTCACAACCGGCTCTTCTGTAGGCAACCGCCCGTCGAACACGTCGACAACAAACCGCGGCTACCGCCCCGGATCGACGTCGACCTCGACACCGCGCCAGACCTATCAGCAGCAGACAACGACGCGCAACAATTATCAGCCTCAGCGCCAGACAACGACCCGTAACAATAACAACAACAGCTACCGTCCGAGCAACCGTAACTCGACTCCCTCCTACAACAGCGGCTCAGGCCGCGGAGGCTACAGCGGCGGAAGCCGTGGCGGAAGCCGTGGCGGAAGCTACGGCGGCGGACGCCACGGCGGCGGTGGCGGAGGTCGTCACTAAACCGCAATAATCGCGCCAACGTTATAATATCCAAAGAGCGTTAGCGCGATTGTCGTTAACTCTCACGTAAACAACAAACCGCATTCTTCAAGTATGAAAAAGACAATAATTATCGGCATCGTCGGGGTTATGCCTCTCGCAGGTTTTGCCCAAAGCGCTCCTGACGCCTATCAGCTCAATCAGACCGACCTCCGCGGAACCGCCCGCTTCGTGTCGATGGCCGGAGCCTTTACCGCTCTCGGCGGTGATCTGACAACTCTCGGGCAGAATCCCGCCGGCCTCGGCGTATACCGCACCAGTGAAGTCGGCGCCACTCTCGACGTCAATATGCAGAATGTGAAAAGCACCCTTGGTTTTTCGAGTCTCAGCGATTCCCAGACAAAGGTAGGCTGCAGCAATGTCGGATATGTCGGCTCGACAAAATTCGGCAGCGGCTCGTCGTCGGTATATTTCAACTGGGGGTTCACCTACGGGCGCGTAGGCTCGTTCGACCGCCGCTATCGTGGCGCCAGCGACCATTCGGCCGGTTCGCTGACCAACTACGTGGCCGGCTACAGCTCGGCCGAAGGGATGGCGTCGAAAGACCTCAACGGCTACGACCCGTCTTACGATCCTTTCCAGCAGGGACGTATGCCCTGGATGAGCGTGCTGATGTATAACTCCTATGGAATGAACCCCTCCAACGACAATTCAACCGACTACGAGGGCCTTTACAACGGCACTCCCGGCCGGAAGACCTTCACTGTCGATGAGACAGGCTATGTCGATGAATATAACATCAACTTCGGCGGAAGTGTGTTCAACACAATCTACTGGGGTATCGGGTTCGGAATCACCGACATCAACTATTCCAACTATACCTATTATACCGAATCGTTCGACAACGCCACGATTCCATCGGCCTCAGGAAACGGACGCACTACCGGCTCAGCCGACTATGGCTATGAAAGCTATAAACACATGTCGGGATCCGGCTTCAACTTCAAGATAGGCGTCATCGCCAAACCTATCAACGAACTCCGCATAGGCTTCGCCTTCCACACACCGACCTACTACAATATAAACTACGACGGATGGGCGCAGACTCAATTCGACTATTCGTCGGGAATCAACGGATATTATCCCAACACGAACACCGCCGGCTGCGACGATTATTTCTCGTTTAAGATGCGCACTCCGTGGCGCATGATGCTCGGTGTTGCAGGCGTGATAGGGCGTAATGCCATCGTCAGCGTCGACTATGAATATCGTCCGTTCAACCAGATGGTTGTCAAGGACGATATGGGATATGAATACCGCGATATCAGTTCTCAGATTAAAGACGACTATTCGGGCGTCAATATAATTCGTGTGGGTGCTGAATACCGCCTTACCCAGAACTTCAGTGTTCGTCTGGGCTATTCGTGGCAGGGTTCGTCGGCAACTGCTTCGGCAAAAGACGGATATGTCTATACGACCGGCCCCGACGATACCGAGACCCAGCCCTCGTTCACAACTGACGGCTCGATCAACTATGTGACCGCCGGTATCGGCTATCACTACAAGGCCTTCTATATCGACGCAGCATACGTCTACCGCAACCGCTCGAGCAACTGGCATGCCTACACCGCTTCGGCCGACAATCCCTCGACCGTCGCCAAGCTTAAAGATACCCAGAACTCGCTGGTGTTCTCGCTTGGCTTCAAGTTCTGACCGGGCAGAAATCCGAACTTAACAGGAGGCTGTGTCAAAATTGGCACAGCCTCCTATGTAACCTGCAGTAAAACATAAAACAAAGCCCTGACTTTCTCAAGCCGGGGCTTTGTCATGTCAGAAAGTTTTTGTAACTTAATGACCTAAAAGAATTTAAATGTCTACAAAGTTAGATACAAAATCCTACAATAACAACGACAGTCTGTTTTTTCTGCTGAATCCGAATGAAGATATATCGGAAAACGACCCTGTGCGCATCGTCGATGCCGTTGTAGAGAGTCTTGACCTGAGTGAGTTCAAAAAACTATACCGTGAAAAAGGACGCTGTGCCTACCATCCGAAGATGATGCTCAAGATCATCCTCTACGCCTACATGAACAACATCTATTCCTGCCGCAAGATAGAGAAGGCCGTTCAGCGCGACATCCATTATATATGGCTGGCGGCGCAGGAGCGTCCAGACTTCGTTACAATCAACCGGTTCCGCAACCGCGTCAAGTCGGAAATCAACAATATCTTCACACAGACGGTGCTTGTGCTTGCCGAGCGTGGATTCATCACCCTCGATGTAGAATATATCGATGGTACAAAGATCGAGTCCAAGGCCAACAAATACACTTTTGTCTGGCGCAAGACGGTCGAGAAGAACCGTGCGAAGCTTCAGGAAAAGATACGCGTGCTTCTTGGCCGGATAGACGATGTTATCGCGCAGGACAAGGCGGCGGAATCTGATAAGGTGGAGTTCACTCCTGAAACGCAGACATCCCTCATCTCGGATCTTCAGGACTCTCTGGCTGCGGAATCCGAACCTTCCGGTAAAGAGCAGAAGAAACAAATGAGGGAGAAAAAGAAACAGATAAAAGAGCTGGAAAAACACCTGGACAAGCTCAACGAATATGACGGACGCCTGGAACAGATGGGCGACCGCAACTCAATGTCAAAGACCGATCCCGACGCCACGTTCATGCGCATGAAAGAGGATGCCATGAACAATGGTCAGACCAAACCGGGCTATAACCTGCAGATCTCGGCCGAAAACCAGTTTATTACTGACTTCGCCCTGTTCCCCAATCCCACCGACACACTCACTCTCATACCGTTCTTCAACTCATTCCTTGACCGTTACGGACACTTGCCATCGGTGGCGGTAGCCGACTCCGGCTATGGTTCCGAAGAAAACTACCGCTTCATGGATGAGGCCGGCATGGAGGCTTACGTAAAATACAACCGCTTCCACCTCGAACAGCGACCTCGCTACAAGCCCAACCCTTTCCATCACGATAACTTCCACTATAACGCAGACGAGGATTATTACGTCTGTCCGATGGGGCAGCACATGACACGTATCGGCACCGCCCACTCAAAGACCGCAAGCGGCTACCGCAGCGAAAACGCACGATACCGCGCTCAAAACTGCAAAGGCTGCCCCCTGCGGTGTATGTGCTACAAGGCCAAAGGCGACCGACGCATAATCGAAGTTAACCATCGACTCAACAAATATAAAAAGAAGGCACGGGAACTGCTGACATCGGAGGATGGGCTCAAACACAGAGGGCGACGATGTATAGAACCGGAGGCTGTCTTCGGACAGATGAAGTTCAACATGGCATACCGACGCTTCCGCCACTTCGGGAAAGACAAGGTCACTATGGACTTTGCCTTCTTCGCCATAGCATTCAATATCAAGAAAATGTGTTCAAAGATAGCCAAACAGACCAAAAACGGGGGAAATACACCCCATTTTGGTCTGTTTATGATTATATCAAGATTTTTACGGTTTGAGAATCCGATATTTTGGAAAAATCCAAAAAAATCGGTCGCCTGAAAAATATCTGCTCCTCAAGGCTCTAAAATCAGAGGCTGCGCCGTAAACCTTAATTACGACACAGCCTCTCTTGATATGTGATAGCTCAATGTGATCAGTTGAGATCGAGCGGAGTCAGAGGAAGATCGAAAGCCTCGGCAACGCCGGGATAGGTAACCTTGCCGTCGACGATATTCACGCCCTGAGCCAGAGCCGGATCGCGGCGGCAGGCTTCTTTCCAGCCGAGATCTGCCAGGCGGATAGCGTAGGGCAGTGTGGCGTTGGTCAGAGCGAAAGTCGACGTGCGAGGAACTGCGCCGGGAATGTTGGCTACGGCGTAGTGGACGATACCGTCGAGCTCATAGGTGGGCTCGGAGTGGGTTGTCGGTTTCGAGGTCTCGAAGCATCCGCCCTGGTCGATGGCGACGTCGACCAGCAGAGCACCGGGCTGCATGAGCTTGAGCATGTCGCGGGTGACGAGATGGGGTGTCTTGGCGCCGGGCACGAGGACTGAACCGATAACGACGTCGGCCTGCGGAAGTTCCTGTTCGATGTTATGACGCGACGAATAAACGGTCTTGACGTTGGCCGGCATTGTGTCGTTGATGTAGCGCAGCGTAGGCAGCGAGATATCGGTTATGACGACGTCGGCGCCCATGCCGGCGGCCATCTTGGCGGCATTACGGCCTACGACACCGCCGCCGAGAATGAGAACTCGTGCGGGACGCACTCCGGGAACGCCTCCCATCAGCACACCACGTCCGCCCTGAGGTTTCTCCATGAAGCGGCAGGCTTCCTGAATCGACATACGTCCGGCAACTTCGCTCATCGGCACGAGCAGCGGAAGGCTGCGGTCGGCGAGGCGGACTGTCTCATAGGCGATGCAGGTTGCGCCTGATTCGAGCATAGCGTCGGTCAGAGGACGGTCAGAAGCGAAGTGGAAATATGTGAACAGAAGCTGACCCTTGCGTATGAGTTTGTATTCGGGTTCGATCGGTTCTTTGACCTTGATTATCATCTCGGCTTTGGCATAGACGTCTTCGATGGTGGGGAGAAGCTGTGCGCCGGCGTCGGTATACTCCTTGTCGGAGAAGCCGCTGCCGTTTCCGGCGGTTTGCTGGACATAGACGGTGTGGCCGTGGCCAATGAGTTCTTTCACTCCCGCGGGGGTAACTGCCACGCGGTTTTCATTGTTTTTGATCTCTTTCGGAATTCCGATGATCATGGTAATTAGTTTTTATGGTTTAGAAAAGGAGTTGGGTTTTGTCAATATTTTCGTTCGCAAATATAGCGGGCTGCTTCGTTTTTTCCAAAAAAAAACGCGTTTCCAGTGCAATTTTTTTCTGTCGCCGAGCTAAGATTTATGAAAATTCGGGCTTTTCGGTATCTTAAAAAATGGCAGTGGAGAAACTTTATCTGAAAATTGTTATCTTTGTCGTATGAAACCTTACTTACGCTTTTTGTTCGCGGCCTTCGTTATCGTGGCCGCTACCCTTACGGCCTCGGCCGATTTTCTGACTCCGCAACAGCAGATGAACGGCCGCTACGGCTATGTCAATCCCAACGGCCGCGTTGTTATCCGCGCCCGCTTCGACGACGCGCGCCCTTTCCGCGAAGAGCTTGCGGCTGTCCAGATCGGCAACAAGTGGGGCTTTATCGATCTTCAGGGCAAGACCGTTGTCAAGCCTCAGTTCGATGAAGTCGAGGATTTCAACTGGGGCTATGCCATTGTGCGCAAGAACGGACTTTACGGCGCTGTCAATTCCAAGGGCGAGCTTGAGATTCCGTGTGACTATGCCACACGCGACGATCTGCTCGAACTTAAGGTGCTGAAACTGACGCCCGAGCAGGTCGAGAAGCTTAAAAAGCGGATGAATAAATGAAAGAACAGATAATTTCAGAAGCTACGACCGAGCGGGCGGTGCTCGTCGGTCTTATAACCGAAAACCAGAACGAGGCGCAGGCCAAGGAGTATCTCGACGAGCTTGAGTTTCTGGCCGACACGGCCGGCGCGGTCTGCGTCAGGAAGTTTCTGCAGAAGATTCCCTATGCCAACCCGCGCACGTTTGTAGGCAAGGGCAAACTCGAGGAAATCAAGCAGTTCGTCGAGACCAACGATATAGGTCTGGCGATTTTCGACGATGAACTGACGTCGAAACAGGTGGCAAATATCGAAAAGGAGCTTCAGGTTAAGATTCTCGACCGCACGAGTCTTATTCTTGACATATTCGCGCGGCGCGCCCAGACGGCAAACGCCAAGACTCAGGTCGAGCTGGCTCAGTATCAGTATCTGCTGCCGCGCCTGACGCGAATGTGGACTCACCTCGAGCGCCAGCGCGGCGGTATCGGTATGCGTGGCCCCGGCGAGACCCAGATAGAGACCGACCGCCGCATAATCCTGACGCGCATAGCCTGGCTTAAGGAGCAACTGCGAGCCATCGACCGCCAGAAGGCAGTGCAGCGCAAGAACCGCGGCAAGCTGACGCGCGTTGCCCTCGTCGGATATACCAACGTCGGCAAGTCGACGCTGATGAACCTGCTGAGCAAGAGCGACGTGTTTGCCGAGAACAAGCTTTTCGCCACGCTCGACACCACTGTCCGGAAGGTCGTCATAGACAATCTGCCGATGCTTCTGACCGATACCGTAGGGTTTATCCGCAAGTTGCCGACCCATCTTGTCGAGTCGTTCAAGTCGACCCTCGACGAGGTTCGCGAGGCCGATCTGCTGATTCACGTTGTCGACATCTCCCATCCGAATTTCGAGGAACAGATAAAGGTTGTCAACGAAACGCTCAACGACATCTGCGGCGGCTGCGAGAAGCCTGTGATTATGGTGTTCAACAAAATCGACGCCTACACCCATGTCGAGAAGGACGCTGATGACCTTACTCCGCGCACGCGTGAGAACATAACTCTCGAAGAACTTAAAGAGTCGTGGATGAGCCGCCTCGGCGGTGACGCTGTTTTCATATCGGCCAAGAAGGAGCTGAACATCCCCGAACTGAAAGATATGATTTACGAGAAAGCCAAGGAGATCCACCTGACGCGCTTCCCCTACAACGACTTCCTCTATCAGACCTACGACGACCTCGGAGAGGACTGACAGCTTCGTTGCCTATTTCATTTTGAGCAGTTCGATCGCGCGGTCGAGCATCGTGTCGCGCCCCTCGAGGGCTGCCTGCGGGTCGAGATCGACGGCGCAGCCTTCTGTAGGCTCTACGCCGAATTCGGTTGTGTTTCTCTCGGCGTCGAGCACCGAGCAGGCCGAGAAGCGGATTGTCCAGCCGTTGGTCAGTTCGCTGGAGTAGGGCATGCCCGAACCACCTCCGGTTGTGGCTCCGACAATCATGACGCCCGGAAGCAGTTTCATTATCGAGGCGAAATTGTTGGCTGCGCTGAATGTCGAGCGGTTGGTCAGCACGGCCACAGGTTTCGTCCAGTGCATACGCCCGGGTGCGGCCGGTTTATAGGTGTAGGGTCGGGGCTCTGAGAATTCGTCGTGCCCCGGACCGGTCTTGTGGCTGATATAGCCGACAAGCGTAGGGCTGTCGATGAAGCGCGACACGAGAATCTCGACGTTGGTCATGTCGCCGCCGCCGTTGTCGCGGATGTCGATGACAAGTCCGTCGGCGCTGGCCAGATAGGCCAGAACCTGGTCGAGATTACCCTCGCCTATAGGTTGCGAGAACGATGCGTAGCGTATATATCCTATATTGGGGCTCAGCATTCCGTAGGTGAGACCTGATGCTACGAGGTAGTTGAAATTGAAATAATGTTCTTCGATGAGTCGCGCCGAATAGTTCTGGGGGTAGTCGCTCCACCATTTGCGGTAGTAGGATGTGTTGAATGTCGACGACAGGTTGGTGTGGCCGTCGCGGAGCTCTCCGAGCATGTCGGCGCAGACGTTGAAGAGCTGTTCGGCCGTCATCTCGTTGCTTATCTTTTCGCTGTAGCGTTCGTGGACATCGTTCCAGTCTATGCCTTTTTCGGCAAAGAAACAGTAGCGGGTGTCGAGAATTGTCCAGAGCTGTTCGAAGGTTCCGCGCGGGTCGGGCTCATATTCCCTGACTTCGTGGCAGGCAGTCGTCAGCAGGAGCGCCGCCAACAGGGCGAATATATGAAATCGTTTCATCAGTAGTAGGCTGAAATTATCTTTTCGTCGATGGCGGTACGCCCGGGAGAAAGGCTGAGCCATTCGCCCGACACTCCGATAACAAAGGCGTTGGTTATTTCGCGGGTGACGATATTGTTGACCTTGGATGAGGCGACGCGGCCGCGGTAGCCGATCCGCAGGGCGGTCGCACCGAAGCGGAGGTCGGCCGTCAGCAGATTGTCGAGCACAAAGTAATTTCCGGGCCATGCGAAATGGACGAGGCCGTCGCGGTTGCCGAGCCATATCTCATAATACAGCTCGCCGTATTGAGGGGAGAAGAAGATTCCGGCCAGCGGCATTTCGGGCTGGTAGCGGAGCGTCACAGGCAGGCGCCCGAGTCTGACATTCCAAGTGGCCATTCCTGTCAGGCTTACGTTCCAGGCGCCTTTGGCCGACACGGGATTGTTTCCGTTGCGGGCGAGGTAGCGGGCGCCTCCGTCGACAGATGTCGAGCCACCTGCTGCCAGGGTGATATTGCAGGGCAGATGCCATCGGCGCATCATTCCCCATCCGATCCGCAGATTGAGGTTCCACATCGTTGCGTTGCGGGCCGGATTTTCGGTATGGTCAACGCTGAGACGTCCGTCGAGGCGCATTATCCAGTTCTCGGGACTGAAGCGCATGGCCTGAAAGCGTTCGTAGACGAGCGCGGCGTTCCAGCCCCGGTAGTGCAGCGGCGTCAGATAAGTGTCGCATAGCCGGGCTGAGCCGGCTTCGATAGTGAAGGCCGACGTCACCGGACGCTCCTGAGACATGCCCGTCAGGGCGAGCAGACTAAAAAATACGCTGCTGACCCAGAATCTCATCGCGCACTTCATCGTCGCTTTTGTCAGGTTCGGCATTGGTTTCATCAGAGGTTTCGCTTTCATCGGTCTCTATCGAGTCTATGGCGTCGTCGACAGCCTCTGGCTCGAGCTCTTCGATATGGTCGATCGTCCATGTTGTCAGACGCTTGCCTTTGGCTTTGAACGATTTCACCCCGACAAAATCGTGGGCTGACACTTCCATCGGCTCGCGGAAGGCGTCAGCCTCTCCGAAAGTGACGAGGAAACGGGCGCCCGGCTCGTCGGTCAGAAGAACCAGTGTCGATTTCTCGCTCTCTCCGAGCCATCGCTGCTTGCGCGATGTGCTCTCGAATTTGAAGCGTTTCAGGTATGGGTAGCCTCCCTGGTCGGCGTCGTTGAGGATCGCCGTCCAGACGTGACCGGGACGGTATTTCTCTATGCGCAGGATATTGTCCTCGTAGTGGTTGGTGAGGTCGTAGCTCGAGGTGTAGAACTCGCCGTTTTTCAGAATGACAAGCAGCTCGTCCTGCCCCTGGAACTCGCCGAGCAGTTCGCCGCGGCCGTCGGTGTTGAGGCGGAGCACGTCGGGGTCGAACCAGACTTTCAGTCCGCCGAGTGTCGAAACTCCTTTCTCTTTCAGCGAGAAGCGGTGAACCTCGTTTTTCGTCACGAGATTGCCCATCGCCCCTTTCCCTTTGATGGCGAGGGCGCCGAAGTCGACGTCGAACTGAAGTTTGGTCAGACGTGGACGCGGTTTCAGGGTGACGCGGACAATCTCGGCCTCGCCGTTATGGTTGGCCGAGAACCAGGCTATGCGCGTGCCCGGAAGTCCGGGAGTCAGGTTATATTCGTGGTCACGCTTGACGCCGGTAATCGAGAACCGCTTCATGTAGAAGGCTCCGCCGCGGCCGTTCTGATAGATGACATTGTAGACCGTGCGTGTGTCGTTGCGCTTGAATACACCGATATGGAGCACGTTCTTGCCTACGAACAGCTTTTCCTGGACTTTCACAACCTTGTAGCGGCCGTCGCGGTAGATGATGACGACATCGTCGAGGCTCGAGCAACTGCATATCGGGTCATATTTCTTCAGACCGGTGCCGATGAATCCTTCGTCGCGGTTGAAATAGAGCTTTTCGTTGGCCTCGGCCACGGTGGCGGCGGCAATGGAGTCGAAGCCGCGTATGACCGTGTGGCGCGGGAAGGCGGCTCCGTAGCGCTCCTTCAGGTTCTCGAACCATGAGATAGTGTAGTAGGTCAGATGGGCGAGCTTGTCCTCGAGATCGGCTATGCGTGCCTTGTAGCCGGCGATGAGCTCTTCCTGTTTGTCGGCGTTGAAGCGCAGAATGCGTCCCATCTTGATCTCGAACAGGCGCCGCACGTCGTCGTCGGTCACTTCGCGCAGCAGTTTCGGCTTCCACGGCTCGAGGCGGAGGTGGATATGTGCTATAGCCTCGTCGTTTGACCGGCTCTGCTCATACTCTTTGTCTTTATAGATGCGCTCTTCGATGAAGATGCGCTCGAGCGAGGCGAAGAAGAGCGCTTCGGCGGTCTCGTCGCGCTGAATCTCGAGCTCGCGGCCGAGAATAGAACGTGTGCGGTCGGCGTTATGCTTCAGAACATCGCTTACTCCGAGGAAATGGGGTTTGTTGTCGCTGATTACACAGCAGTTCGGCGACACCGAAACCTCGCAGTCAGTGAAGGCATAGAGGGCGTCGATAGTCTTGTCGCTCGAGGTGCCGGGCAGAAGGTGGACTACTATCATAGCCGTCTGGCTCGTGTTGTCGTCGACCTTGCGGATTTTTATCTTGCCCCCTTCGAATGCTTTTATTATCGAGTCGATGAGTGTACCGGTGGTCTTGCCGTAGGGAATTTCGGTTATGGCCAGCGTCTTGTTGTCGATCTTTTCGATCTTGGCGCGTATTTTCAGCGAGCCGCCGCGCCGGCCGTCGTTATAGCGGCTGACGTCGATGAAACCTCCCGTAGGGAAGTCGGGATAAAGCTCGAATTCTTCGCCGCGCAGATATGCTGCTGCGGCGTCGAGCAGTTCGTTGAAGTTGTGGGGAAGTATCTTCGACGACAGACCGACGGCGATGCCTTCCACTCCCTGGGCGAGCAGCAGGGGGAACTTGACCGGCAGTGTCACCGGCTCGTTCTTGCGGCCGTCGTAGCTCGGAGTCCACTGTGTCACCTTAGGGTTGAACACGACGTCGAGGGCGAACTGCGACAGGCGCGCCTCGATATAACGGCCGGCGGCCGCCGAGGTTCCTGTCAGTGTGTTGCCCCAGTTTCCCTGTGTGTCGACGAGCAGTTCCTTCTGGCCCAGACCGACGAGGGCCTCATAGATTGAGGCGTCGCCGTGGGGGTGATACTGCATGGTGTTGCCGACGATGTTGGCGACTTTGTTGAAGCGCCCGTCGTCGAGTGTTTTCATCGAGTGGAGAATACGTCGCTGCACGGGTTTGAGGCCGTCGTCGATATGCGGCACGGCGCGCTCGAGGATAACGTAGGAGGCGTATTCGAGAAACCAGCTCTGATACATTCCGCAGAGCTGGCGGTGAGAGGCGTCTTCGGCGTCTTTGACGGTGGCCATGGCCAGAAGTTTCTTGCCTTTGTCGGAGAGTTTGAACTCGCCGTTGTCGGCCAGCTCTCCGTCGATGGGTTTGATGTCGTTTTGCTCGTCGGTCATTTCCATTGCTATTTCCCGCAAAGTTACCAAAAATCGGCCAATATTAGATGATGTAATATGTAAGTCTTATAAGTTTTGTGAGATTTATAAACAAAAGAGGCGCCCCCGCCGGGAGCGCCTCTAAGGATGACTCGATAATTTTAGTTGACGCGGAAGCGGTCTGTTCCGTCGGTGAGGTAAGCCACTACCTGACGGGCGGCTGCGAGACCGGCGTTGATATTGGCTTCGGCAGTCTGGGCGCCCATCTTCTTCGGGGTGAAGAACACGCGCTCGCCGAATTCTTCGATCATGGCGTCGGCAGCGTCGGGACGGATGTCGCTGACATATTTGAGGTCGGGACGCTCGCGAAGAGCTTTCATCAGGCCTTCTTCGTCGATGACTTCCTTGCGGGCCGTGTTGATAAGCACGCCTCCCTTGGGCATCAGAGTGACGAGGTCGTAGCCGACCGAACCGCGGGTTTCGGCGGTGGCGGGAATGTGGAGCGACACGTATTCATGGCCTTTGTAGAGCTCTTTGATGTCGTCGAGCGGCTCAACGCCTGCTTCGGCGATGACCTCCTTCGGGCAATAGGGGTCGAGGGCCGACACGTTCATGCCGAAGCCTTTGGCGATGCGGGCGACGTTGCGGCCGACCTGACCGAAGGCGTGGATGCCGAGCTTCTTGCCTTTGAGCTCGCTGCCGCTCTTGCCGTTATAGCCGTTGCGGGCCATCATGACGGCCATACCGAACACGAGTTCGGCAACGGCGTTGGAGTTCTGGCCGGGGGTGTTCTCAACCACTACGCCATGGGCTGTGGCAGCGGCGAGGTCGACATTGTCGTAGCCGGCGCCTGCGCGCACAACGATCTTGAGATTCTTGGCGGCGTCGAATACCTCGTTGTCGATTTTGTCGGAGCGGATAATAAGACCTTCGACGTCGGCGACAGCTTTCAGAAGTTCAGCTTTCTCGGTGTATTTTTCAAGAAGAACCATCTCCATTCCGGAGCTTTCGATGACTTCGCGGATGCCGTTGACGGCTGCTGCTGCGAACGGTTTTTCGGTTGCGATCAGTATCTTTGCCATGGCTTAACGGTTTTTTTCGAAGTCGTTCATAGCCTCTACGAGGAACTTGACGCTCTCGAGGGGAAGGGCGTTATAGAGTGATGCGCGGAAGCCGCCTACGCTGCGGTGGCCTTTGATGCCGACGATGCCGCGCTCGGTGCAGAACTTCACGAAGTCGCCTTCGAGTTCCTTATATTCGGGTTTCATCACGAAGCAGACGTTCATGATCGAACGGTCGGCGGGATTGGTGACGGTGCCCTGGAACATCTTGCTGCTGTCGATGGCGTCGTAGAGAACGGCAGCTTTTTCGAGGTCGAGTTTCTCCATGGCCTCGACGCCGCCCATCTCCTTATACCAGCGCAGGGTCAGCATAGCTGAGTAGACGGGGAGAACCGGCGGGGTGTTGAACATCGAGCCTTTCTTGATGTGGGTGCGGTAGTCGAGCATGGTGGGAATCTCGCGGTCGACGTGGCCGAGGGCGCTGTCTTTGACGATGACGACGACTGTTCCGGCCGGGGCGAGGTTCTTCTGGGCGCCGGCGTAGATGAGGTCATACTTGCTGACATCGACGGGACGCGAGAAGATGTCACTCGACATATCGGCTACCAGAGGCACTTTCACGTCGGGATCCTTGCGGATTTCCGTACCGTAGATGGTGTTGTTGGTGGTGTAGTGGAAATAGTCGACATCGTCAGGCACGGTATATTTGGGAATATATGTGTAGTTGTCGGCTTCCGACGAACCAACAACTTCGACTTCGCCGAAGAGTTTGGCTTCTTTGACGGCTTTGTGGGCCCATGTGCCGGTGTCGAGATATGCTGCCTTGGTTTTCAACAGGTTGAAGGGGGCCATGCAGAACTGGAGGCTTGCGCCGCCGCCGAGGAAGAGCACGCTGTAGCCTTCGGGCACGTTCAGCAGCTCTTTGACCAGAGCCTGAGCCTCGTCCATAACGGCAACAAATTCTTTGCTGCGGTGGCTCACTTCGAGAAGTGACAGACCTGTCTCGGCAAAGTTAATCACTGCGTCCGCCGTGTTGCGGATGGTGTACTGGCTCAGGATCGAAGGCCCGGCATAAAAATTGTGTTTCTTCATTGGGATTAACGGTATTGAATGGTTAGTCAGGGGCAAATATACAAATTTTTCGGAGTCGCTTGTGTTTGCGGCCAAAAAATATTCATGTTTTTTTCGATGTTCTACAACACAAAAATGACAATTTGCTTGTGTTTAGGCGTTGTAGATCTATTTTCGGCCTGTTTAAATGGAATAATTGCGCGTTTGCAGGGTGGTTTGCTGTCTTTTTGTGCACTGTGATTGAAGGTGTCTGCGTGTTTGCCGACATTGTAAAGGTTTCCCCCGAAGTGGTGACTTCGGGGGATGGCAAAAAATAGATGGGAATGTCTGTTAGATGAAATGTGTTTTATAGATAAATCTTTGTGTTTTGTCTTCTTGGCCGCAAAGGTATAAAAAAGTTAATGCCGTTAAAGCGCATTAACAATTGTTAACTTTTTATCTGTATAGCATTCTGTGCGATGGCAAACAGCTCTCGATCGCCTTTCGAGTCGCCGTAAACCGTGATATGATATTTGGAAAGGTCGCCTGTCACTTGCCTGAGGCGCCTGACTTTTTCCGCGCCGTAGCAATTTTTCGAGGCGAATCGTCCGGTTAATATGCCCCGGCCGTTGATTTCGCAGATGGTGGCTATGACATGATCGGCGGGAACGGAACGGGTGTTTGCCCATGGGACGATCCATTCGCTCAGGCTGGCCGATACAATATAGACATTGTCGCCGTCGGCGATATGCCTCTCGAGCGCTTTGACTGTTTCAGGACGTTCGAGGCGCGCTATATCTCGGGCAAAGTCTCTTCCGTTTTCCAGCAGCCATTCACGAGAATGACCGGCATAGAGCGCGGCAAACAATCGTTCTTTTGCACGTCCGCCGGAAATAAGCCGACATTTCCAAGCCGCCAGATATGGGGCGCAGCGGAAAACAGCGCCGGCGAACCGGCTTTTTCCGACAGACCTGAGTGCGAATCTGACGAATGAGTCGGAGGTAGTCAGCGTGCCGTCGAAATCAAAGACAACAAGATTTTCGCGCATCGGTCTATAGATAGATTATGGCGGCAAATGTCAGAAACCATCCGGCGACACAAGCCTGAATGAACCGGTCGTTGAGAAATACGCGGGTTGGACTGCCCGAACGCTCGTCGACGACAGTGAGCTGAATATATCTCAGCAATCCCTGAAGAACGAAAACCGACGTGACATATACATATCCTGAATTGAAACGGGCCGTGACATCGGCTGAAACCGTATACATGACATAACTGACGAGCATTACGGTCGAAACGAGCGTTGTCGCCTGATTTATGAATTCGAGATTGTATCTTGTTATATTGTGGCGCATGATTTCGCCGGTTGTGTTGTAGATGACGATGTCGTCTCGGCGTTTGCAGAGCGATAGAAACAGAGCCAGCAGAAATGTCATTATTATTATCCAGTGGCTGACATAGACGCCCGTTGCGGCGCCTCCGGCCACTACTCTGAGCACGAAACCTAATGCGACGCAGACAACGTCGATCAATGCGATTCGTTTGAGCCGCAGGCAATAGGCCGAGTTCAGCAAGAGATAAGCAGCCACGACAATAGTGGTCATCGCGGCTTTCACCGGAGGCAGCGTCAGAAGAACGGCTACCGCCGAAATGCCCAGAAACGCCATTGTCACTATGCAAGCCTGACTTCCGACCTTCCCCGACGCCAGCGGTCTGAGGCGCTTTGCGGGATGACGGCGGTCAGATTCGACATCCATCAGGTCGTTGAGGCAATATATCGCGCCTGAAGCGAGGCAGAACGATATCAGAGCAACAAACGATTCAGCGAGCAGCGGGAAATTGAACAGGTTCCCGCTGAAAAACAGCGGCAGCAGCACAAAAAGATTCTTGACCCATTCTTTAGGGCGGCATAACTGAATAATCGAGATGAGCGCTGACATATCCGAAGTTCGTTCAATGTTGCTGCAAAGGTATAAATTTGTTAACAGACTTGAGCGCTTTTAACGATTACTAACTATAGATGGGGCGGCCACATGATTCTGATAGCTTTTTATTAATTTTGCGGTCACATTTTGTCGTTTTATGGGAAAAGGAATAAAATCGCTGAAATGGCTTTACCCGGCGCTGTTTCTGCTGTTTGTGGCATGGACGGCTGTCGGGGCATTTCCCCTGGTGAACTACGAAGGGGACAGTAATGCCGTGCTCGGAAATATCACGACGACGCTCGCCGGCGGCGAGTTTGCCCCCGATCATTATTATGCCTACGATGATCAGCCGCTGACTTACTGGCTTATCGCGGCCGTCGACAGAATAACGCCTCTCGGGCCTGAAGAGAGTTACTGCCTGATCTGCTGGCTTGCGATGGTATGGCTCGCATGGGTGACTGTCAGGATAGTTCACCGTCTTACCGGTCTGTCGCGCTGTGTCATTCTGCTGGCCTGGTGGCTTATGCCCGAGTCGTATGCCTGCGGAATGTATGCCAACTCGGCCGTCGCGGCCACGGCTGTCGCGATGGTTGGAATATGGCTATTGACACGTCGTCGCTATTTGTGGGGAGCGTCGGTTCTCTGCATCGCCCCTCTGCTGCGCATGGACATTATGAGTATTTATCCTCTTGTTTTCCCTCTCTTCTGCTTCCTCGGCATGAACTGGCGCCGGAGTCTCGGCGTCTCCGCACTGATGGCTGTGGCGGTCGCCGCAGTCGCCACTGTCGGCTTATGGCTCATGGGTGGCAATATCCTCAATAATTTCGGCACTTATGCTTTCTGGAACGGTATGATAGAGCCGGTTGACCGCGTGAAGGCTGTTGTCGGATGCTATTCCATTCCCGGCATGCTGATTATTGTGGTAGGTCTCGTAATGCTGTTCCGCCGCAAGGAGTGGCTGCTCGCAGCCGTGCTGTTGCTGCCGATTGTCACCGAGCATCTTGTCTATATCAAAATGGGATGTGCCGGCAAGCACTTCCTCTATGCCCTTCCTTTCGCTGCCGCTATGGCTTCTTATGCAGTGGCCTGGCTCGTCGACGGTGTGCGTCGGCGCCGTCCGGCCCAAATGGCCATTGCCGTCGTGTTGTTTCTGTTTGAGATATGCTATGTCGTTGTGCCGGTCTGGAAAACAAACCTTTATGAAGAGCTGTTGCCTCAGGATAAAAAACGTGTGCCTCGCCTCAGGCTTTTTTCATTCCGTATTGCCGGATATGAGGCGCAGGCAGGTATAGGTGGAGGGCTATGGTTCGGAACGGCCGACGAAATCATGCTGATGTCAGGAAACGTCGTTTACCCGTTTGCAATCCATAATCTTAAGGCGCAGTTCAAGAACCAGGAAGATGAAATGCTCCGATTCTTCGATGGGAAGACAGACTATGTTGCTGTGACAATTATCTATGAGTCATACAACAGATTCATTGTCGCTCTCTATAATAGAGGATGGCGAATCAGCAGCGAAAAAACGGAGCTTGCGAAAGCTCCGGGAAAATGGCCCGATAATTATACGATGCAGACAATGGACATGACCGACGGCAAAGGCCATGTGATTACCGTCATGCAATGGGGAACTATAACTCCGCATACTCATGTGGGCGAATCGGTAAAAACCGAGGACAATAAGATTACTGTCTTTCTTAACGGCCTGAGGTTCGACGGTAGGCCCGTATATTATATCATGCCGGGATATACAGCCTTTGTCTGGGACAAATATCACGAGAATCTTGAGGCGGAACATCTTCTTATTCCGCGTGTTCCGGCAGTCTGGGAGTTGCCTGACAGTCTATTCAAGAGCCTTGATGACGGCCGCTGAGATGCGCGCTATTGTGGCGGCTGCTTCGGCGTCGGTGCCGTCGAAGTCTTTGACGAATACAGCCAGTGCATAGTGGCGCCTGTCGGGAAGGGAGATAAAAGCAACGTCGTTGCTGGCTGTGAGCCGGCCGTTTTCGTCGCGGTAGCCCGAGCCTGTTTTATGTCCGATTGTTATGCCTTCTGTCTCTGATAGGGCGGCTGAGATTTTGTCGGGGCCGGTCTGGCATCGCATGAGAGCTGACTTGATGAAGTCCTGATAGCTCTTGCCGACAAGGGTGTCGGTGAATACTCGGTCGATAAGTATCGCGGCTCCGAGTGGTGACGTGCGGTTGGAATAGGCCCGCGAATGATCGGCCTGCATCTCGGCTTCGTTGAAGCGAATCTCGAATGAGCCGCGCGGGATTATTCCGGCTATGACCGAGTCGCATGCCGCAGGGGGCATGAGGCGGACGAACATCTCGTTGCTGGCGTTGTTGTCGCTCTCGATCAGCGTGTATTCGAGCAGCCGTCTCATCGGAAGACTTATTTCTTCGTCGCTATGGTCTTTCAGCATCGGGCTCCATGTGTCGGGATCAAGTTCCGAGCGCCGCAGAGTCATCACGGAATCGAGCGAAGTCCCGTTTTCTTCGAACATCCGACACAAGGCAACGGCCTGATGGAGCTTGAATACGCTCATCATCGGATATATGGCGTCGTTGTTGACCGTCAGAGTGTCGCCGTCGTAAATGAGGGCTATCCCGACGTCGCCTTTTGCGCTGTCGGCAATAGCTGTCAGTTCTTTTTTCAGTTCAGCCTTGTAATCGCTGCTGACACCGGTAGGCTGTCGGCAGGCGGTCAGCAGAATGGCTGCGACAGCCGTCAGGAGTAGTTTTCGGTTCATTCGTTGCCTGTTTTTTTATGTTCGGGTTCTGAATTTCCCCAACGCTCGTTCTGAAGCTGGGCCATACGGAATTCCGAGGCGTTAGAGCCGGGTGTCCAGAAGCGGTGAAAGCCAAGCTCTTTGGGCATGAACTGCTGTTTGACGAAGTTTCCTTCGTAGGCGTGGGCGTATTTGTAGTCGGCTCCGTAGCCAAGCTCCTTCATGAGTTTCGTCGGGGCGTTGCGGAGATGAAGCGGCACGGGAAGATTCCCGGTTTCTCTGACCAGGGCGAGGGCCGTATCGACAGCCATATATGCCGAGTTGCTTTTGGGCGATGTGGCCAGATAGATTGTCGCTTCGGCAAGAGGAATTCGTCCTTCGGGCCAGCCAATTTTCCGTAGGGTGTCGAAGGCGGCGTTGGCCACTACGAGGGCCTGAGGGTTGGCAAGCCCGATGTCTTCCGAGGCGCTGATGACGAGACGACGGCAGATGAATTCGGGATCCTCGCCCCCTTCTATCATGCGGGCGAGCCAGTAGATGGCGGCATCGGGGTCGCTTCCGCGGATACTTTTTATGAAGGCCGAGATTATGTCGTAGTGGACTTCGCCGTTTTTGTCGTAGGCGGCGGGGTTGGTCTGAAGCCGCTCGGTGACGGTGGCGTCGTCGATGACTATAGGCTTGTCGGCAGGCGTCGAACTGTCGAGCAGGTCTATGATGTTGAGAAGCTTGCGTCCGTCGCCGCCGGCGAAGCGGAACAATGCCTCGGTCGATACAATCTCGACCTTTCGGCTGCTGAGGATTTTGTCTTTTGTCAGCGCACGGTCGAGCAGCTGGCGCAGCTCGTCGTTGTCGAGCGGTTTGAGGGTATAGACCTGAGCCCTTGACAGCAGCGGACGGATGACTTCGAACGACGGATTCTCGGTTGTGGCTCCGATGAGTGTCACCGTGCCGTTTTCAACTGCGCCGAGCAGACTGTCCTGCTGGCTCTTGTTGAAGCGGTGGATTTCGTCGATAAACAGAATGGGGCGCCCTTTGGTGAAGATGCTTTCGGCATCTGCTTTGCAGCGGTCGATGACGTCGCGCACATCTTTCACGCCGGCCGATACGGCGCTCAGAGTGTAGAACGGCGCATCGAGGGTGTTGGCGATTATGCGCGCCAGTGTGGTTTTGCCGACACCGGGCGGGCCCCATAATATGAACGAGGCTATCTGACCTGTCGAGATCATGCGCCTGACGATTCCTTCGGGCCCGGTTATATGGGTCTGGCCGATATAGTCGTCGAGAGTGGTCGGTCGAAGGCGCTCGGCCAATGGCTGGTTCATAGGCTGATAATTCTGTTAGATGCCTTGTGAGATTTATAACGCGCCCCCCGCGTCAGTAACGCAGGAGGCGCGTCGAATGCTTGTCCGCGGTCGCGGAGGTTATTTCTTCAGGAATTCGGCAAGGCCGGGGGTGTCGGGAGCTATTTTGTAGAGCTCTTCATACCAGCGGCGTGCTTCATCTTTCTGACCTTTGATTGTGTAGAACTGGGCAAGGTTGCCGAATGCACTCTTGTAGACATCGGGGTTCTTGGTGCGGTTCTCGGGATCGGCGAGGTCGTAATATTTGATCATCTCAAGGTAGGTGTCGACGATTTCCTGGGTCGGCTCCTGTCCGTCGCGAAGCTGAAGCAGAACGGCGCGGTTGCGGTAAAGCGGGCCTTTCGAGCTGTCGGCGGCTGTTTCGAGAGCGAGGTCGATATTGGCGATACCCTTCTTGGCGGCCTCGGTGCGTTCTGCCGATCCTTCGGGAAGGCTGAGGGCGAGGTTGCGGTAGCGGTTGGCCAGAGTGAAGAGATCCTGAAGCTTATAGTCGCCGAGATCAACGAACTTCTGCTGGTATTCGGCGGCTTTGGCATACTGCTGGGCATCGTTGTAGACCGACGATATATCGGCCAGCATGCCTTTGTTCTTTTCGGGGTTGGCTTTGTAGCCCTGCTCGTAGATGGCGACAGCTTCGGCGTAGTTGCCGTTGGCGGCAAGGGCGTCGGCATAGGTGCTGTAGTCATTCGAGGTGAGTGTCACGTCTTTGGCGTCGAAAAGCTTCATGCCGTATTCAGCGGCTTCGGCGTTGTTGCCAAGAGCTTTGTCGTTGACCATCACCATACGGTACATATAATGGTTCGAAGGATCTTTGGCAAGGATGTTCTTGGCTATGGCGAGCGACTCGTCGTTCTTGTTGTCGAAGTAGAGCAGCTGGCAGAGGCGCTGTTCGTCCTGCTGGAAGTGATTGGGGTTGCTCATATACTTCTTGTAGGCGGCAGCGGCTTTTGAGAAAAGCTCGGCGTCGTAGTATTTTTCGGCGAGCTCGCGCTGTGCAAGAGCCGAATTGGGGACTTTCTGGCTCAGGGTCTCGAGCATGCGTATGGCATACTGCTTGTTGTTGCTGTCGGTGGTGTTGTTGTAGAGGTTGGCGTATTTCACGTAGGCCCAGGGGTTCACGCGGCCTGTCTCTTCGCCGAACTGCATGGCCTGCTCATAGTAAGAGGCTGCCTGTCCGATATTGCCTTTGGCGCTCTCCATGTCACCCTGAAGCACGTAGGGGGCCGTTGCCATGTTTTTCGAGTCTTTTAGTGACTTGGCGATGTTCTTGTCGATCTGCTTGGCGTAGGCCACGGGGTCGACGTTGAAGTAGGCGCGGGCGATGGCTGCGCTGACCTCGGGGTCTTTCTTGTCCATCTTCAGCGCGTCGTCGAAATAGCCTTCGGCAGCTTTCTTGTCGCCGCTCTTAAGGGCGATTTCGCCGAGGCCCACATAGTTGTAACCTACCTTGGGGTCAGCTGCGATACCTTTCTCAAAGAAAGACTTGGCGGCAGCGGGATTGTTCTCGCGCATCTCGATTGCGCCGAGATAGTAGTACGACACACCTTTGTTAGTCGAGGGGTCGCTGAGGGTTTTCTCGAGAATGATTTTTGCCTGTTCGAAACGGTCGGCGTTGTAGTAGTCGACGCCGTCCTGATAGCCGCCCTGGGCGCTCGCTGCGATGGCGAAGCCTCCGAGGATGACCGAGAGAAGGGGTTTGAAGATTTTCATATGGACTGGTTTATTGTTTCTGTTCTTTATAACGTTAGACAGTCGAAGTTATTGCGGGTTTAATTGACATTGACCATACGCGGGCGCACGGTGGCGGGGAGAATGCCGGTCATCTGTATCAGCTTCTGCCCCTGGAAGCCGGTGACAAAGCTGTAGAAGCCGTGGCCGAGGCTCCCGCCGGGAGCGGTCGTTATCATGTAGATCGAGCGGTAGAGGGGATAGCTGCCGTCGAAGATATATGCCTGATAGGGCTTGTAGGCTTTAAGGGCGTCGTCGTTGCGCACAGCTATGACTTTAACGGCCTCATTGAAGTCGCGCGCTGTGGTGTCGTTCTGCTCGAGGCTGGCGGCAAGCTCTTTGGTGTCGAGCTCGCGCCCCTTGAGGTCGGCCGAAATCCAGCTGACTCCGATAACGCCGAGGGCGTCGCGGTTTTCCGACACGACCTTGAACACGTCGCGGGCCGTTTTCTGGGCGTAGACGTTAGGCCCGAACTGCGCGCCGCGCAGCAGTGAGTCGCGCATGTATTTCACAGTCGAGGAATTATGGTGCTCGAAGATGACGTCGATCTTTCCCATCTTCGACGGCCCGAGCTGATCCCAGCGCGTTATCTTGCCGGTCAGAATGTCGACAAGCTCGCGGCGTGTCAGCGGCTCGTCCATATCGTTCTGCGGGTTCGAGATAAGGGCTATGGCGTCGACGGCTATCTTGCTTTCCTTGACGTTCTTCTTATGGTCTTTGAGGTATTTTTTCTCTTTGTCGGTCAGCTGGCGGGTGACGACGATGGTGTTGACACGCCCCATGTTAAGCAGAGAGTCGATGCAAGCCTGCTCGTCGAGATAGGCGGGCATTATGCTTGCGTTCGGATAGATATATTCAAACACCTCGACCTCCTGCTGCATTATGTTCTCGAAACTCTGGTCGCAGGCCACGCGGGCCAGACCGCTGGTCGATGTCGACTGGCTCTTCTTGTCACACGAGACTGTGACAGCCGCCATAATGACTGCCAGAGAGAGGGCTGCGGCAAAACGGATTGTCTTGTTTTTTTTCATCGTTATGCGAAAAGAATGTCGGGCTTTATTCGTTCTTGTTGTCGTCGGGATAGTCTATGCCGGTAAACTGGCGGTATCCGCGCCAGAGACCGTAAGCTACAAGGAGCGATCCTATAGCCCATCGCACCCAGCTCCAAGACGAACCCCAGCCGAAGAAATTTATGAAGAATAGGACGCCCATTCCGATATAGACGATGATCATGATGATGCCGAAGATGTTGCGCATCACCATCGGGGTTCCCGTGTTGCGGTTTTCGTTGCTCATAATGCTGAAAAGTCAATTAAAATTGCCGAAAAATAGTTGAAAAAGGTCACATAGCCTCGGCGGGCACGGTAACCCTCGTTATTATCTCAACGCGTTTCGGCCTTTAAAGTTCGCAACGCCAAAGATAGCGAGAATTCCACTATAATTTGACATAAGTGTTAAATCTTTAAACAGAATTAACACTACCGGGCTGCCTGAGCAGGCATGAGCACAAATGGCATCGGTTTCTTAAGCCTGAGGTTCGAGTCGGCCTCTACATGGCGCAGTGCGTCGAGGGCTGCCTGAGCCGAGTTTGCCGTCAAGGCGACGACATAGTAGAGCGGTTCGCGGGTCTGGACTATGAACGGCGTCTGATAGCCTATTGTCGAGAGTCGGTCGCGCATGCGCCGGGCGTTGAAAATCTGTTTGAAGCTCGCCACTACAACATTATAGCGCTGCATGAGCGACGGATCGGCCTCAGGCTCACGGGTGAAGCTGACAAATTCCACGGTAAGCGGCAATGAGTCGTCGCCGAGCTTTATGACGCGCTGGCGCGCCATTTCGCGGTAGTGATCGTAGATTGTCGGGTCGACGCTGTTTGAATCGCGTGTCGCCACGGCCGATTCATAAACTTTCTTGTAGACAGCCTGATTGGCTTTGCATCCGGCCAGCAGCAGGGCTGCCGCGGCTATGAAAAACAGTTTTCTCATTTTCGGTTTATTGTTAGTGAAGCTCGATGACTTCGAGATTTCGGGGAATCTCGTCGATATCGAGTTTCACGAGTGTTCTGACTTTTTGCCATCCGAAAGGGCCGGCCGCTCCGGGATTGATGTGGAGCAGGCCGAGCGCCTTGTCGTTGACCACGCGCAGAATATGGCTGTGGCCGGCTACCATCAGTGTTATTCTGTTCTCGATGAGCGAACGCCTCACTCCGGGGCTGTAGTGCCCCGGATAGCCTCCTATGTGGCCGAGCCACACTCTCATGCCCTCGCAGTCGAAGATCTCGCGCTCATTGACGCGGCTGCGCATCATGGCATTGTCGATATTGCCGCTGACGGCTCTGACCGGCGCTATCTCGGTGAGGCGTTCGATGATGGTGTAGTCGCCGATATCGCCGGCATGCCAGATTTCCCGGCAGTCGGCGAAATATCGGGCATAGCGATCGTCCCAATAGGAGTGGGTGTCGCTCAGGATTCCTATTCTTTTCAATTTTCGAGTATCAGTATCTGGCGCGGAGAGAATGTCATTTCGGGACTTATGGTTATGGTTTCGCCCGTCAGCATGTCGCGGCGCTGCGATCCGTAGGGCAGAATCTCGAGAGTGCGCTCCATGGTGGTTGTTACGGGAGAGTCGTTGCCGTTGAGAATAACCGTCACCTCTTTGTCGCCGCTGCGGCGCTGATATACATACAAACCGTTTTCGGGCATGAAATGTTTCAGCGATCCGCGGGCTATGGGCTCGTTCCCGCGGCGCCACTGAAGGAGCTTCTGAATGAAGTCGAAGGCTTCGTTCTGCTTGTCGGAGCGTCCGGCGGCTGTGAAGGCATCGGTTTTGTCGCCCGGGAATCCGCCCGGCATATCGCGGCGCACGTTACCGTCGCCTCCGGCGGCGCGCGTGCCGTTCATAAGAAGTTCGGTGCCGTAGTAGATCTGCGGAATTCCGCGGCTCGTCAGAAGGAATGTGACGGCCTGTTTCCACCAACCCAAGTCATCAGGCTCTTCGAGCAGGAAACGGTCGGTGTCGTGGTTGTCGAGGAAGGTCAGTATATGGGTCGGGTCGGGGAAAAGATAGTCGAGGGCAAGATGGTCGTAGATTGTGTTGAGGCCTTCGAGGCGGTCGGTCTGTCCTTTGAACGCGTCGCGGGCCTTTATGCTGAGCACGAAGTCCATGACAGTCGGCAGGCGCGGATCGCCGTTGGGATTTACCTTTGAGCCGCGCTGCCAGTAGGCTTCGCCACCCTCGTTGGCATACCAGCATTCACCGACGATATTGAAGCCGGGATATTCTGCCATGACGTCGTCGATCCAGCTTGCCATGGCCCGTTCGTCGGCATAGGGGTAGGTGTCCATGCGGATTCCGTCGATGCCGCTGTCTTCGATCCACCATATCGAGTTCTGCGATAGGTATCTGCGGAGGTGGGGATTGCGCTGGTTGAGATCGGGCATTGCCGTGACGAACCATCCGTCGACAGTGCGTTTCTTGTCGTAGTCGCTGACATAGGGGTCGTGGAGTGTCGACAGGCGGAAGTTTGTGGTTACCGCCGAATCGGGGAAGTTATACCAGTCGCGCGAGGGCATATCTTTCATCCAGGGATGGTTCGAACCGGAATGGTTGAATATCATGTCCATGACAACTTTTATTCCGCGGTCGTGGGCTTTGCCGACGAAATCGCGCCACTGTCCGTTGGTGCCGAAACGCGGGTCGATGCGGTAGTAGTCGGTTGTGGCGTAGCCGTGGTAAGATCCGCCGGGCATGTCGTTTTCGAGCACGGGGTTGACCCATATCGCCGTAACGCCGAGACTGTCGATATATCCGAGATGTTGCTCCATGCCGGCTATATTGCCGCCGTGGCGCGCGTTGAGGTCGGCTCGGTCGACCTCAACGGCATATTCGAGTCCGCGCGATGCTTCGGCATCGGTCGTGGCGCCGGCGCGTGCGAATCTGTCGGGCATAATGAGGTAGAGCACGTCGGAGGCGTCGAATCCCTGAGCCTTGACGGCTTTCGACCGTTCTTTGAGTTCGTAGCGCAGAGCGGCTTTCTTCTTGCCGTCGCTGAACGTGAAATCGAGAACGCCCGGCTTGGCGGTGTCGCTGACGGTCAGATACAGAAGCAGATAGTTGGGCGAGTCGAGTCTGACACTTTCGATGAGACTGACCCCTTCATAAGGTTTCATCGAAGTCTCTGTCAGGCCGATGCGCGGGCCTGAGAGCATGATCTGAAGTGTGTCGTTGGCCATGCCTGTCCACCAGTAGGGCGGTTCGACGCTGTTGATCTGAGGTGACGACGGTTTTGCGGCCGTTGCTGCCAGTGAAGCCAGCAGTGAAAGCGAAATGATCAGTTTTTTCATTGGTAACTTTTAAGTTAGGAGCGAATAAGCCTGAGGCTGAGCAGTTCTATGGGCTGATCGCCGATGAAAGGATTGTAAGAATGTATATAATTGAGCGGATGCACTCTGATTTTTATTTTGCCTTTGTGGAGAGTCAGCGCGAGCATATTAGACCATGCACGCAGCAGTGGAGGTTCGACGCGGTGACCGACAAACAGCCCGACCGGCTGTCCGTTGACTTCCGCTGCGAATGCAACCGGCCGGTTCTGACGGAGTTCGGTTCCTGTTCGGTTCGCGAAACTGACCGAAGCAAAGTATGTCGCTGCCTGAGGCACGTCGATGTCGAGTTCTTCGTCGGCGCCACGTTCGCTGAAAGGAATCACCATGGCGAACGACGAGTCGGGATAGTAATAATACGGAGCGCCGGCATATCCCCATACCGATTCGTCGCGCAGAGGCGCTATGCTGACCGCTGTGAAAACGGGCGCTTCGTAAAGCGAATATTTAGGGTTGATAATCTCTTCGTCTAAGTCTCCGTTCAGATATACGGCGAAGTCGGTGTCGCCGGAGCCTTCGCGGATTAATGCCTCGCGCAGACCAGTCCATCTGACATCGGGAGTGGCAGGCATGACCGCCTTGTCGGCTATGTTGACTTTTCCGGCGGGCAGCACATCGTTGGCGAGCACTATCTCTACATGGTGGCTGCCGGGCACGATACCGGCGGGAACGATATGTTCGGGCGTGATGCGCCCGTCGAGTCGGAAAGTATCGATGGTACAGCCGGTTCCGCGCACCGTTATGTCTATCTCAGAGTCGCGGTAGATGATTCCCGTCAGCCGTTTGACTCCGCCGAAAGCCTGCGGTACGAACGGATGAAACGAGATTCCGCGTGTCGTCAGCTCTATTCCGGCTATGATCCGCAGTGGCAATGACGCTATGGCGGCATCGCCGTCACCGCGCAGTGCGGCCGACCGGCAGAGGGCTCCGATACCCGCGGTCAGCGCATCGCCGTTGCCGGCTTTAAGAGCGGCCAGATTCCACCATCCCATAACCATGGCCGACGGCCCGCTGTAGATGCTGTCGGCGTTATGAGGGGTAGGGTGGAGCGCCTCTATACCCCGCGTAGTTACCGGGTTGTTACCGACCAAGGCCGAGGCCATTTCGGCTGTCGCCGCACCGTAGATTATGGCGAGTGACTGTCCGAGATTGTCTGAGGCCTGCGAGGCTATCGGATATGGTTCGGAATAAAGATACTGGCTGTAGCGGTTCAGATTCGGAATCCACAGGCAGTCGTTGATGGCAGGAGCCAGACGCTGCCGCAGAGCGGTTATGTCGGGGTCGGTGATGCCGCTTTCGTTGTTCATCATCTCGAGAATTTCGAGCGCCCGCAGATACAGGACATTGACGGTCAGTCCCATAGATGCGTATCTGTCGGAAAGCCCCATCCAGTCGGGAAAACTGCGGGCGGCTTCCGTGGGAACGGTCGAATGACCTCTGAAAAGACCAGAGCGGCGGTCATAGAGCAAGCCGAGATCGTCGTCGAGAGTAGCCTTGACCACCTTCCGGCTCTCGCTGAGCCATTGGCGGTCGCCTGTCATCAGGTAAACCTCCCACGCTGCGGCCGCCCATACGATACGGTCGGTCGCCACAGGCCAGGCTGCGCTGTCGGAAGCGATGCGCCCGCGTTCGATGCGTCGCCGAAGCAGTTTCATCGAATGCCCGGGGTCGAGTATCGCCGTTGACAGGGCTATGTCGTAGGCGTTGGCTACTGTCGATTCCGCGCGGCGTCCGGTCAGGCGCGCGACACCTCTATTATATAGGGCATCGACGAGGCTCTGGCTGCTCTGATATAGCGGATGTCGTCCGTCGACAGCGCGGGCGCGCCAGATAAGCCTGTCGCCCGAAAGCTGAAGGGGATTGTCGGCGCGGACAACAAGCGTGTCTTCAACAACAGAGTCGGGATAGACCGTGAATTCGTCGCAACTGTAAATAACCGACGGATTCTCGGCAGGACGCTCCCGGCACGATGCCAGCGCGACAACCGACAATATGACTGCTATGAGCGCTTTTGACCCTTTCATCCCCGCTAAGGTAGACATTTATTTCCGAATTTCAAGCGGAGCTTATAAATCTTATAAAATTTATAAATCTTATAATTCTTATAATCAATGAATTAGAAGATTTGTGTCATTTTTACACGAAAATATTTGTGTAGTTCCGACACAATTTGTAATTTTGCGTCAGAACAACACAAAAGCGATGAACACTAACGATAAAAACAGTAATCCGGCCGACAGCAGCGACAGAGAAGGACGCTTTTGCTATCGCTACCCTCATCCGGCTCTGACAACCGACAGCGTGATCTACGGCTTCGACGGCACGGGGCTTAAGATTCTGCTCGTCGAGCGAGGGTTCGAGCCCTTCCGCGGAATGTGGGCTCTTCCGGGCGGATTTGTCAGAATAGATGAAACAGTCGAAGACTGCGCTGCACGCGAGTTGCGCGAGGAAACGGGCCTGACAGCCGTCTACCTCCACCAGTTCCGCGTTTTCAGCACAGTCGACCGCGACCCTCGCGAGCGCGTGGTGACGGTCGCCTTTATTGCTCTTGTGCGCCCCGACAGCTATCGCCTCATTGCAGGCGATGATGCCGCCAACGCCCTCTGGTTCGATGAGAACGCACTGCCTCCATTGGCGTTCGACCATGCCGAAATAATCGACGCCGCCCGTTCTTATCTGTCAGAAACATTGCGTGTCAGGCCTGTGGCTTTCGAGCTTCTTAACAAGGTGTTTTCGCTTGGCGAACTGCAACGGGTCTATGAGGTCATCAACCGCACGGTCTATGATCGCCGCAACTTCCAGCGAAAAGCTCTCCAGACAGGTCTGCTCGAAGAGGTATCCGCGGCACCTCCATGCAGCAATGCAGCTCCCGACATTATGCCGGAAGCCAACTGCCGCGAGACTGAAGAAGCTCCGCGCGCCGGACGCAAGCCCTCGAAGCTTTTCTCTTTCGTCAGACGCAGGAAGAAAGACGTCTCGTCGGACGACGGCGATTCCTCGACCCGTAATATAACTTTCGACTTCTGACCGACTGATTTTCAGAACTCTCACTCTTTAACAGCCGACGTCCCGACGGGCGCCGACAAACTCTCGACATTCTTAATCATTAACCAACAACTAACCCGTAGCATTATGAAAACCACTGTATTCAACCTCATTATTCTTGACGAAAGCGGCTCAATGTCAGGCCTCGAAAAACGCACAATCTCGGGCTGCAATGAAGACATTCAGGTGGCGCGCAACGGCGCTCTCGACAACAATGGGGAACTCCGCTCGCTCGTGTCGGTCTATGCGTTCTCGTCAGGCTGTCACCGTTCGCGCTATATCCTCAAAAACGAAGATGCCACTAAGGTTCGCGAAATTGTTGCCGGAGACTACCGTCCCAACGGCGGCACTCCGCTTCTCGATGCCGTCGGTTCGACGCTGTCGGAGCTGAAAACCGTCAGTGCCACTCATGAAGACGCCACCGGCATCATAACCATTATAACCGACGGTATGGAGAATTCGTCAACCCATTATCGACTCGATGACGTCCGTCGACTCATCTCCTATTTTAAAGAGCAGGGGTGGACGGTGAACCTTATCGGCTCGGAAATCGATGTCGACGCTATTGCCGATACTGTCGGAATTGAAAACCGCATGAACTTCAGTCACGATGAGAAGGGGACACGCGAGATGTTCGCCACCTATAAATCGTCGATGAATATGCGGTATCAGGAATATGCCGAAGAGGCGGCGTGTCCTGACGCGTCCGAGCGCCGGCAAATGCGGCTGACGCGCCGCAACAGGTTCTTCGGCAAGTAAGCCTGCATTTTTCATCGTGCCTCTTTTATCCCATATCCCGGCATGGGCAACGATAAATGATATTTAAGTGAAATTATGTTAATCGATACTGTGATGCTATTGCAGATTTAACAAATATGCTTACCTTTGCAGTGTGTGTTTTTCATAGTATTAGATTAAGATAAAGGTTTAAGAGTGAGAGATGTCGCGAGACATTTCTCATTTATTTTTATAAAAAATTATAAATCAGAATTTAAAGCCATGAACATACTGAGAATTTATCCTTCAAGCATCAACTCGCGTTCTATCGACGAAGCTGTCGGGACACTTCGCGACGGAGGGTTGGTTATATATCCAACCGACGGACTGTATGCGCTCGGATGCGATGCGCTCAACAACCGCGCCATCGAAAAAATCTGCCGCATGAAGGGTATCGACCCGCGTCGCAACAGTCTCAGCATAGTGTGTGCCGATATTTCGCAGGCCAGCGAATATGCCAGAATAGACAACCGCGCGTTCGAGCTTATGAAGCGCGTGCTCCCCGGGCCGTTCACTCTGCTTCTGCCTGCTTCGACGACATTGCCGAAAGTTTTCAAAGGGCGTAAGGTTGTCGGTGTGAGAGTGCCCGACAATCCAATTCCGCGCGCATTGGCCGAGGCTCTGGGCGCCCCGTTGTTGTCGACGACGGCGATGACGCCTGAAGAGATAGAGGAAGATGGCCCGGGGTCAGAACCTGTGGCCGTAAAGTACGCGTCGGTGGCCGATCTTATGCTCGATGGAGGCGAAGGCGGCTCAGAACCGTCGACCGTTGTCGATCTGACCGACTCGTCGATGCCCGAGATTCTGAGGCAAGGCGCAGGGCGTCTGGAGCTGTAACGTATTTTTGCGTATTCAACCCTTTTTCGCTAACTTTGCAGCCAATAAACCATTGCAATGATCCAGAAAATTCAAGAATTGCAGGCCCGTATAGAGGGTCTGACCGCCGCCACTCTCGACGAGGTCGAGGAGCTGCGCATAAAATATATAAGCAAGAAAGGTGAAGTGCAGGCGCTTGTCGATGAGTTCCGCGGTCTTTCGCCCGAAGAGAAACGCGCTGCCGGTCAGGCTCTCAACGCCCTTAAGGCCGTTGCGTTAGATAAAATCAACTCGCTGCGCGACGCTGTCAACGCCGCCGCGTCGAAAGAAGAAGCCGCCGCTCTCGACCTGACGCGCACCGCTGCCTCGCTCCCGTTAGGCTCGCGCCATCCGCTGAGCCTTGTGCGCGAAGAGATTATTAGCATCTTCTCGCGTCTCGGATTCTCGATTGCCGAAGGCCCCGAGATCGAGGACGACTGGCACGTTTTCTCGTCGCTGAACTTCGCTGCCGACCATCCCGCACGCGATATGCAGGACACTTTCTTTATCGGCCGTAATCCTGACGTTCTGCTGCGCACCCACACGTCGAGCGTCCAGAGCCGCGTGATGGAGACCACGAAACCGCCCATCAGAATTATCTGCCCGGGTCGAGTCTACCGCAACGAGGCTATTTCGGCGCGAGCCCACTGTTTCTTCCATCAGGTCGAGGCTCTGTATGTCGACCGCGACGTGTCGTTCGCCGACCTGAAGCAGACTCTTCTCTATTTCGCCCGCGAGATGTTCGGCCCCGAGACCCGCATACGCCTGCGCCCAAGCTATTTCCCGTTTACCGAACCGAGCGCCGAGATGGATATCTCATGTAACCTCTGCGGAGGAAAAGGCTGCGGGTTCTGCAAGGGAACCGGCTGGGTCGAGATTCTCGGCTGCGGTATGGTCGATCCGAACGTACTCGACTCATGTGGCATCGACTCGAAGGAATATACCGGCTTTGCCTTAGGAATGGGAATCGAGCGTATCACGAATCTGAAATATCAGGTCAAAGACCTCAGAATGTTCAGCGAGAACGATACGACATTCCTCAATCAGTTCCGCAGCGCCCATTAACGCCAGGCCATGACCGTAAAGGAGCGATACGAAAGCGCGCGCGAGTGGTTCGAGGCAGTGATGCCCGAACCGCAGACCGAGCTGCATTACAAGACGCCTTACGAGCTTCTGGTAGCTGTCATATTGTCGGCGCAATGCACAGACAAGCGTGTCAATATGATCACACCCGCTCTTTTCGAGGCATTCCCTACGGCCGAGGCGCTTGCCGGGGCAACTCCCGAACAGGTCTATGAACTGATAAAATCGTGTTCTTACCCGAATAATAAGACAAAGTCGCTGCTTGGTATGGCACGCAAGCTCGTCAGCGATTTCGGCGGCGAGGTGCCTTCCGACATCGATTCTCTGCTGACGATTCCCGGCGTTGGACGCAAGACGGCCAACGTCATTCTCTGTGTTGAGTTCGGACGTGCGGCGATGCCCGTCGACACACATGTATTCCGGGTCAGCGACCGCATAGGTCTTACCACCGGCTGTACCACGCCTCTGGCAACTGAGCGGGCTCTGATGCGACACCTCCCTCCCGAGATTGTCGGCCGGTTCCACCACTGGCTTATTCTCCACGGCCGTTACACTTGCAAGGCCCGTCGGCCATTGTGCAGAGAGTGTGGCCTCGTCAGGATATGTCGGTATTACATAAAAAACAACAAATCATGAAAATTGACCTTAGGCGCCCTGCCGTCAGGCAGTTCCTGCGATATCTGATTGTCGGTGTCATGAATACGCTTGTGACACTCGTGGTCATATATCTCTGCAAGAGCCAGTGGGGCGTTAACCAGTGGGTCAGCAACGGCATCGGCTACGTCGCCGGGCTCATCAACTCGTTTGTCTGGAACAAACTGTGGGTTTTCAACTCTCGGGTCAAGGGGAACCGCGCGGCAGCCGAAGGACTCAAGTTCGCCGTCGGTTTCCTGCTCTGCTACGGAATACAGTTTCTGGTTACGTGGACACTGACGACCCCGATGCAGTTCGGAATGCTCGTCTGGAATCTCGGATTTACAATGATTTCGGGCTATGGTCTGGCGACAATTATAGGAATGGGAGTTTATACGGTGGCCAACTTCGTGTTTAACCGCCTTGTAACATTCCGCTGATCATTCCCTCAAAAAAGATAACCTTATATCCTCAACCCCTGAATAATGAAGAAATTACTGTCAGTAGCGCTGGCGTTGGCGATAGCTCTCGGAGTTGCCGCGCAGCAGCCCGCCAAGAAGCAGTTCCGCATCTATGGGCTTGCTTTCTATAATCTTGAGAACCTGTTCGACACGATTAACAACAACGGCAAATATGACCTCGAGTTCTCGCCGCGCGGACAGCGACAGTGGAACAGCGACAAATATTGGTCGAAAATCAATAATCTGGCCTATACCATAGCCAATATGACATCTAAGACGACCCCTAACGGGCCGGCTGTCATCGGAGTCAGCGAGATAGAGAACCGCAGTGTGCTCGAGGATCTTGTCAAGGCCAGGGATGTCAGAGGTCGGATGTATCAGATCATCCACCACGACAGCCCCGATCGCCGCGGTGTCGACGTCGGACTGCTTTACGACCCGCGTCAGTTCAAGCCTGTCAATGTCACTAACCACCGGCTGACTATCGAGGGTTATCCGACGTTCCGGACCCGCGATCAGCTCTGTGTGACCGGTCAGCTTGGCCCCGACACGATAAATATCATCGTCAACCACTGGCCTTCGCGTCTGGGCGGTCAGGAACAGAGCAGCTACCTCCGCGAGGCAGCTGCGGCGCTGTCGAAACAGATTGCCGATTCGATCTGGCGCATCCACCCCGATCAGGGCGTTGTTGTCATGGGCGACCTCAATGATGATCCGTTCGACAAATCGGCGGCAAAAGTGCTCGGTGGCAAAAAGGAAGCCAAAGATGCCGCAGCCCACGGCTTCTACAATCCCTGGTGGAAGCTTATCGACAAGGGAATAGGAACACTTGCCTATAAAGGGGCTTGGAATCTTTTCGATCAGATAATTATATCGGGAAATCTCGCCGACAAAGCGCGTCCCGGACATCTGAAATACTGGAAATGTCGTGTCGATAATTTCGACTTCCTCATTACCCGCGAAGGTCAGCGCCAGGGCTCGCCTCACCGCACATTTTCAGCCGGAGTGTGGCTCAACGGCTACAGCGACCACTTCCCGACCGAGATTTTCCTAATGCTTGAAAAATGAGCGTGGGCCGTATGACCCTCGTTTCGGTCGGAGCAGGCTCTCCGGCTGATTCGCCGCGCCTACGCGCCGCCGCCGACAGTGCCGCTTCAGATGTCGCATTGCTCTATAGCGACTATCTCGATGCCGAAGGCAACCGCGTCCGCCTAATCGACCGCGCAGAAGGCGCTTTGCGCGATGATTTCGATTTCGGGCCTCTGATCGCTGCCGACAGTTCGCTTCTCAGAGAATTTCCCGAACGTCCTTCGCGCGTCGATATTTATCGGCTTGTGCTCGCCGCCTCGCGGAAGGGACGCATCGTCCATATTGCCGAGCCCCTTTACAACCTTGAAGCCGCAGGGTGCGGCCGGGAAGGTCAGTTCGACTATGTAGATCCGCGTAATCGCTCGGTTCAGATAGAACTTGAAAAGGCTGTCACCGAGCATCTTGATGAAGTTGGTGCTCTTGTCGACACTTCGGCTCTCGACCCGGTTGATCTCAACGAGGGAGATTTTGGGGTCGAGGCATCGGTTGTTATTCCCGTCAGGAACCGACATAAGACAGTCGGCGACGCCATTCGCTCGGCATTGTCTCAGAAAACCGGTTTCCAGTTCAATGTCATCGTGGTCGACAACTATTCGACCGATGGAACGACAGAGCTTATCGAAAGCATTGCCGCCGCTGATTCGCGGGTTGTCCACATTGTTCCTGCCGAGAAAGGGCATGGCATAGGCGGTTGCTGGAATATCGCCGTCGACAGCCCCCTCTGCGGTCGGTTCGCCGTCCAGCTCGACAGCGATGACCTCTACAGTTCGCCCGACACTCTGCAGCGGATTGTCGATACTTTTCGCGCGACAGGCGCAGCAATGGTTATCGGCTCATACACGCTGACCGATTTCGATCTCAATACGATACCTCCCGGTCTCATCGACCACAGCGAATGGACCGACGGCAATGGCCCCAACAATGCCCTGCGCATCAACGGACTCGGAGCTCCGCGCGCGTTTTTCACCCCTGTTATCCGCAGGTTCGGCTTCCCCGACGTCAGTTATGGCGAAGACTATGCCGCCGCGCTCGCTATCAGCGGGCGTCACAGAATTGCGCGCATCTTTGATTCGCTCTACCTTTGTCGCCGCTGGAGCGGCAACAGCGATGCCTCGCCTACGCCCGACATCGTGAATCTAAACAACGCATACAAAGACTCGGTGCGCACCGAGGCATTGCTTTCACGACTCAAACTGTCGCCCGAGCGGCTGACACGTTTTTTCGACAGCCAGATTTCAGTGTGGCCTGTCGCTGCCGCCCGTTATGAGGCACTTGCCGCTGTCGAGACAAAGACTCTCGACGTCGGAGGACAGGTGTTTACCATCTATCATAACCGTTCACGGGCGGGGTCGACCTGCGCGTCTATGACTGCGGCCGCGATTGCCGCGCGCCCCTGTTTTCTCTGCGACAAAAACCGTCCCGGCGAGCAGACCGCTTTATTGTGGGAAGACCTGAAACTGCTTGTCAATCCGTTTCCGATACATCATCAGCATTTCACTGTCGTCGCCAAACGCCATCAGCCTCAACGGCTTCGCGGCCGAGAACGCCAGATGGCCCGACTTGCCGCGCAGCTGCCGGGCTATACTGTGTTCTTCAACGGGGCTCGCTGCGGTGCGTCGGCCCCCGATCATTTCCACTTCCAGATAGTCAAGAACGCTGTCATCAACTGGGGCTATCAGCCGCGCGCCCTGCGGCTGACCACTCCCGAAGGGGTGGCTGCCATCGGAAATGACGAGATGCTCAACGTCATGGCGCGCAGTGTCGACGGAAATGTTGAGTTTCTTGTGTTCCGCCGCACGGCCCATCGTCCGAAATGCTATCCCGAGATGCGTGTCAGTCCGGCCTCTCTCGATCTTGCAGGATCGGTTATCACACCTGTAAAAGCCGACTTCGAACGGATAGATTCCGCCACACTCGCAGGTATTCTGCAGGAAACCTGTCCGGTTGTGGAGACTCCGACACTGCGCGTGGGAATAGTGACGGCTTCCAGACTCGACATCGACTTCATAACTCCTTTCCGCGATCTCTCGGGGCGGCTCTACCGCGGCCCTCACACTTTCGAGGCCGCCGAGATAGCCGAGCCGCTGGTGCTGACACCGCTGATCGGATTTCCATCTCGTTTTGCCATTGCGAGAGTGCCGATAGGCATAGATTTCCACTGGCATCGCATAGAACGTCAGATATTCACCGGCTCTCTGACTATTGCCGGCGACGGCAATGGCGGAATAACCGCTATCAATGTTGTCAGTGTCGAAGATTATCTGAAAAGTGTGGTTTCAAGCGAAATGAGTGCCGACGCCCATCCGCAGCTGCTTCGCGCTCATGCCGTGATTTCGCGCAGTTGGGTGCTTGCGCAGCTCGAATCAGGGCGCGCCCCGGCGCTCCCCGACGATCGCCGTGATGACGACGGAGAGATTGTGCGCTGGTATGACCGCTCGCAGCATACACGTTTCGATGTCTGCGCCGACGATCATTGTCAGCGTTATCAGGGCCTATCTCGCATTGGCAACGCCGCTGCCGTTGAGGCGGTCGAGGCAACGCGCGGAATGGTGCTCACCTCAGGCGGCAAGCTTTGCGACGCACGTTTCAGCAAGTGTTGCGGCGGAGTCTTCGAACGGTTCTCAAACTGTTGGAATCCTGTCGACTACGACTATCTGCGTCCGCTTCGCGACAGCGCCGATGAGACTGATGTCCCCGACCTTACGCGTGAAGAAGAGGCGCGCCGTTGGATTCTCGGCAGCCCGGATGCCTATTGCAATACAGCCGACATTCCGGCTCTCGATGCCGCCCTCAACGCCTACGACCGCGAGACGCCTGATTTCTTCCGCTGGACCGTCAGTTATGAGGCCGACGGGCTTTCGGAGCTTGTCAGGCGTCGGTCGGGAATAGATTTCGGAACGATAACGGCCATAGAACCGCTTCAGCGCGGAGAGTCGGGCCGCATTGTCAGACTGCGCGTAACAGGCACGCGCCGCAGTCTCGTTGTCGGCAAAGAGCTTGAGATACGTCGCTGGCTCAGCGAAAGCCATCTTAAGAGCAGCGCCTTCATCGTCGACCGCGATGCCGACGGCCGCTTCATATTCCATGGAGCAGGGTGGGGCCACGGTGTAGGTCTCTGTCAGATCGGCGCCGCCATGATGGCCAACGAAGGTATTCCGTTCCGCAGGATTCTGTCACACTATTATCCCGGCTCGGAGATAGAGCGACGTTACTGATGGCCGCAATCAGGCAATCGCCATGGGCATGGGTTCCGACGCTTTATTTCGCGCAGGGATTGCCATACGTGGCTGTCATAACCGTGGCGGTGATAATGTATAAGCGCCTCGGAGTCGGCAACGCCGACATCGCTCTGTATACAGGCTGGCTTTACCTGCCGTGGGTCATAAAACCGTTCTGGAGCCCCGTTGTCGACATCGTAAAGACGAAGCGGTTCTGGACGCTGGCGATGGAGATTGTTCTTGCAGTGGCGTTTGCCTCGATAGCTTTTCTGTTGCCGGGGCCGTCGTTCTTCAAGACAACTCTGGCAGCATTCTGGCTTGTCGGCTTCGCCTCGGCCACTCACGATATTGCCTCCGACGGCTTCTATATGCTGGCGCTGACGCAACAACGGCAGTCGCTGTTTGTCGGTATACGCACTACCTTCTACCGTATTGCCATGGTGGCGGGACAGGGCGGACTGGTGATTGTCGCCGGATATATTGAAAAGACAACGGGCGACATTCCGGCCGCGTGGGCTACAGCCATGGGGATGCTATCGGCTTTCTTCGTAGTCATAGCAATATACCATATCATAGTTTTGCCGCGTCCGGCCGCCGACCGTCAGCGGCGCGGCTCGTTCGACAGTGACTTTGTGAAGGCCTTCGTCACATTCTTCCGCAAACCCGATGTCGGCATAGCTCTCGCGTTTATGCTCCTTTACCGTCTGCCGGAAGCTCAGCTCGTAAAACTGATAAATCCCTTCCTGCTCGACAGCCCCGAAGCCGGCGGCCTCGGTCTGACTACTTCGCAGGTCGGCTTGACTTATGGAACAGTAGGCGTAATCTGTCTGATGGCCGGCGGAATTATCGGCGGCATCGTTGCGGCGCGCGGCGGCCTAAGCCGCTGGATTCGTCCGATGGCGTGGGCCATGTCGCTTACCTGTCTGGCGTTTGTCTATCTCAGCTACGCCGACTCGCCGGGGCTGCTCATGGTCAATATCTGTGTGGCAGTCGAACAGTTCGGCTACGGTTTCGGCTCGACAGCCTATACCCTCTATCTAATCTACTATGCTCTGGGCGAATACAAGACCTCACACTATGCCATCGCCACAGGCTTCATGGCGCTCGGCATGATGTTGCCCGGCATGGGCGCCGGTTGGCTTCAGGAGCAGATCGGCTACCGCTGGTTCTTCATCTGGACAATGGTCTGTTGCGCCGCCACCATAGCCGTGGCCTACCGCATCCGCGTCAACCCCTCGTTCGGCCGCCGCAACTGAGAGTTGGTACTAACGAATCATGAACGTCATGTTCATGGTATTATAATCCTCCTTTGTCATGTTGTAGAAATGTTCGGTGCGTTTGTCTCCGAGAGGCGATTCTATGTCGCTGTCAGTATGGTGATATTTAAATCCGCACTTCTCACAGACACGTTTCGACTTGATATTTCCGTCGTAATATCCACACCATACAGTGTTGAGTCGTAGCTCTTTGAAACTCCGCGACAGCAAAGCCCTTACTGCTTCAGGAATCATGCCTTGTCCCCAATAGGGCTTGCCGATCCAATAGCCGATCTCAGCCTCGCAATCGTTCATGTTGGCGGAATGAAGACCGTCGGCAAACATGATGCCGCAACTGACTATCGGTTCACCGATTTCTTTCAGAACGACCGCGTATGTCTCCGGCGCGGCAAATACAGTCCTGATTATTTCAAGACTATTCTCCACAGAAGTATGCGGTGCCCATCCTGCGACCGGCCCTATGGCCGGATCGCTCGCATAACGGTATAATATTTCTGCTTCTGATTCCTGCCACGGACGCAGTATCAGTCTTTCTGTTTCAATCATATAGCTCTTATAAATTGCAATACAAAAATATGATAATTATTTTACATAAATGCGGAACCGACGTAAATTTCATGATTTCAGTCCAGATGTTTTCATGCCTTCGATAACAATAGAGCATATCGCTTATGTTCAAATCTGGCTGTTGGACTTCTCAGGTTTTTTCTGTAGCTTTGTAGCGAATATGGATAGGAAGACCTTTTTCGAAAATGAGCTGCTGCGCTGTGCCGACGTCGTCAGTCGGGGCGGTGTCATCGCATATCCTACCGACACGGTGTGGGGTATCGGCTGCGACTCGTCTGACAGCGGCTCTGTAGAGAAGGTATTCGCCATAAAACGCCGCAGCGACGCCAAGGCTCTGATCTCTCTCGTTGCCGACGAAGAGATGCTTGAGGCGGTCGTCGGCCCGCTGTCGGCGGAGATCAGAGAGCTCGTGCGCTCCGATCGCCCGACAACCGTTATTTTCGAACATCCGCGCGGGCTGGCTCCCGAGATGCTCGCCGCCGACGGCAGTGCCGCTATCAGGATGACCCGCGAGCCTTTCTCGCAGCAGCTTTGCCGACGGCTCGGACGTCCGTTGGTGTCTACATCGGCGAATGTCAGCGGCGAGCCGACTCCGGCCCGTTTTTCCGACATTTCAGGCGAAATACTCGACGCAGTCGATTATGTCGCCGGATATGGACGCGACGAAGCCGAGCCTCATGCCCCTTCGCGCATAGTTAAAATAGCCGCCGGCGGCGAATTAGTGTTTATCAGGAAATGACCGTCGCCTCACGCATACGTCTGACCTATATCGTCACCGACTGGCTGACGGTTGCCGCGGCTTTTTTTCTGTTCAACTATATCCGTTTCGTTTATCTTCAGGCTTATCTGAAGCCCGAGTTGCAGATTTTCAGCTGGTTCATCACTTCGCCGACGCTACTCGCCGAACTCATTCTGTTTCCGACTATGGCTGTCGGCCTGTCGTGGCTGTCGGGCTTTTACACTGAGCCGATGTTCATGTCGCGCCTTAAGGCTATCGGCGACTCGGCGCTGGTAGCGCTGATAGCGACTCTGGTGTTCTTTTTTCTGGCGATGCTCAACGACACTCTACCGCGCCGCCGCTGGAACTACGAGCTTCTGGCGATACTTTTCGGCCTCGTATGTGTTGCGATGAGCATCGGGCGCCTGATTATATCGACATATACCGCCCGGCTGATTCAGAAGCGCCTATGGACTGTGCCGACGCTGATTCTCGGCGCCACCTCCGCCGCCCGCTCTTTCGCACGCCGCCTCGACAGCCTGCCGAAGCCGATGGGCTTTGATATATGCGGTTTCGTCGACCTCGGAGACGGTCAGCGGGCTCCGGGGCGCAGGCCTGTGTGGCCCCTTGACGCTCTGTCGGAAGTTATTCGCGAAAAGAAAATAAAGAGTCTCATCATCGTCAGTGACGACCCTGACATTCTCGACACACCCGGATTGCTCGGAACCCTTATGGCGCTTGACCTGCCTGTAAGAGTGCGGCCTGAGATAGGGCGCCGCGGCGTGGCTGGCATTCCGCGCTTCACCAACGTGTCGGGCGAGGCACTAGTTGACATTTCAACTCCCCATCTCTCGGCGGGTATGCTCAACGTGAAGCGTGTCAGCGATCTGCTGTTTGCCTCGCTGGCGCTTGTCGTATTGTCGCCGGTTCTCGCGGCGGTCGCCCTTGCCGTTAAACTTGACTCGCCCGGGCCTGTGTTCTACCGTCAGCGGCGGCTGGGCTATCACCGCCGTCCGTTCGATATCATCAAGTTCCGGTCGATGCGTACCGACGCCGAGGCTGCCGGTCCGGCGCTCTCATCGGGCCCCGGCGACAGCCGCATTACTTCGGTTGGCCGTTTTATCCGCAAATACCGCCTCGACGAGCTGCCGAACTTCTGGAACGTAGTGCGCGGCGACATGTCGATCGTCGGGCCGCGTCCCGAACGCGAGTATTTCGTAAGCCGTCTGATAGAGCGCGAACCCTATTATGCTCTGCTCCACAGCGTCAGACCCGGCATAACCTCATGGGGTATGGTCAAATTCGGCTATGCCACAAATGTCGACGAGATGATAGAGCGTATGAAATATGATCTTCTTTATCTCGAGAATATGTCAATAGGCATTGATATAAAGATACTTTTCTATACAGTGCGTACCGTCGTAACCGGTCGCGGAATATAACCGTTATGGCAGGCATCAGATTTCACGATTCATTCATGAAGCTGCTCCTTTGGCGCGAGAAGCATCTGTCGGAACGCACGTTTGTGCTTTTTCTGGCCTTGCTGACAGGCATAGCGGGCGGATTCGCCGCCGTGCTGCTCAAAGGCCTCATCCATCTCATTTCGGGACTGCTGACTTCGGGCGACAGCCTGACCGAGGCAAACTTCATGTTTTTCATTTACCCGGTTGCCGGTGTGCTGCTGGCGTCGCTTTACGTGCGTTATGTAGTCCGCGATAACATAAGCCATGGCGTTACCCGTGTCCTTTATGCCATCTCTCAGAAAAAGAGCCGCCTCAAGAGGCATAATATCTACTCGTCGATAGTCGGATCGTCGATAACCATTGGTTTTGGCGGCAGCGTCGGAGCCGAAGGCCCGATCGTCTATACCGGCGCGGCGATAGGCTCGAATCTCGGCTCACTGTTCAGGATGTCGCCGCGAATACTTATGATTCTGGTCGGCTGCGGTGCGGCAGCGGGCATAGCCGGAATCTTCAAGGCTCCGATAGCGGGAATGCTTTTCACCCTCGAGATTCTGATGCTTGATCTTACGGCGATGTCGGTCATGCCTCTTCTGATATCTTCGATAGCGGCGGCTACGATTGCCTATACCTTCACAGGTCTGAATTTTGAGTTTTTCTTTGTGCAGAGCGAGCCGTTCATGATGGAGCGTATTCCATTCGTGATTATTCTCGGACTTTTCTGCTGTGCGGTGTCGATCTACTTCACAAAGGTCATGGGCATGATGGAGACGATGTTCAAGCGGATGAAATCGCCCTGGGCCCGGTTTGCCGTAGGCGGGGCTATCCTTTCGTGTCTGGTGTTCCTTTTCCCGCCGCTTTATGGCGAAGGCTATGAATCGATAGTCCAGCTTCTCAACGGCGATCCGTCGACAATCGTGCAGCGAAGTCTGTTCTATCCCGACCGAATGAATGTCTGGATAATACTGCTCTTTATCGGTGCGATAATACTGATGAAAGGATTCGCTACCTCGGCTACTAACGGCTCAGGGGGTGTCGGTGGCACCTTCGCCCCGTCGCTCTATGTCGGCTGTCTGTCGGGTTTCTTCTTCGCTTACCTGCTCAACACACTCTTCGGACTTGACCTGTCGCTGAAAAACTTTGCGCTCATGGGCATGGCAGGCGTGATGGCCGGTGTCATGCATGCGCCTCTGATGTCGATATTCCTCACCGCCGAACTGACCGGCGGCTATGATCTGCTGCTTCCGCTGCTTATAGTGGCCTGTATCAGTTACGGCACAACCAAGATGTTTATGCCTTACAGCATCTACACGGCCCGACTTGCCCGCCGTGGCGAGCTGCTGACCCACCATAAGGACAAAGCCGTTCTGACTCTGTTGAAAATGGACAATGTCATAGAGCGCGACTGTCTGCCTGTCAGTCCGGATATGTGCCTTAAAGAAATGGTCGACACCATAGCGCGCTCGACGCGAAACCTGTTTCCGGTTCTTGATGAACGCGGACGGCTTCTCGGTATCGTTGTCCTCGACGACATCCGCAACATAATGTTCCGCACGGATCTCTACCGCCGGATGCGTGTGGCTAAGTTCATGACCGCACCTCCCGCAAAGATAACCCTCGGCGACAGCATGGAGCAGGTCATGAATACCTTCGACGACACTGGAGCGTGGAATCTGCCCGTAGTCGACGGTGAAGGCATATATGTCGGGTTCGTGTCGAAATCAAAGATATTCAATTCCTACCGTCGTGTGCTCCGGCACTATAGCGATGACTGACCCAATTTCAAGAATGAAAAACTTTTTCCTCACTCTCGTTGCCGTCATTGCGGCAACATTGAATCTCGCGGCAGCCGATTTCGGACTTGTCGCAATTCCGGTGGCGTGTCTGCGCGGAGAGCCGGCAAACAGCGCCGAGCTTGTTTCGCAGGCTGTCATGGGAACTCCCCTCCGCCTTCTCGACAAGGACGGAGAATGGTGGAGCGTCGAAACTCCCGACGGCTATCACGGCTATATGACCGAAAGCTCGCTCGCCGAGGCCGATCGCGATTCGTGGCTCAAGGCTCCGCGTATGGTCATAACCGCGCTCCCCGCAACCGTGATGGTCGATGAGCGCGGGTCGGTTCTCTCTCCGCTTCCGGCGGGGGCCATCGTCGAGGTAAGCCATGGCATGATCCGTCTGCCTGACGGACGGCTCGGTATCGTTGATCCGGCGGCGATGATGAGTCTTGAAGAGTGGGGCAGCCAGACATTCTCGCCGCGCAAAGTCGTCGAGACCGCGCGTGCGCTCATGGGAACGCCTTATCTCTGGGGAGGAATGTCGCCCTGGGCAGTCGATTGCTCCGGCCTTGTCAGAGTCGCCTACTGGCTTCAGGGGCGTATTCTGCCGCGCGATGCCTCGCAGCAGGCTTCGGTCGGTGACGAGGTGCCTCTCGATGCTCTCTCGGCCGGAGACCTTCTCTTTCTCGACCGCTCAGGATCGGGCCGCGTAAACCATGTGGCGATCTGCGACGGTCACGGACGTGTCATTCATGCCGGTTCGGGCCGTGTGCGCGACAATGCTCTCGACTCCGGGGCTAAAGATGTTATTTCGGGCGTGCGCCTTTCTGCGCGGCGCACGTCGGGAACCCCGGCACTCCCGCTTCTGACAGAACCGAAATGAGAATACTTGTTCTAAACGCATCGCCGCGCCCTAAGGGGACCGTCTCTACACTCGCCGCCGAATTTTCGGCCGAGGCCCGGAGTCTTGGCGCCGAGGTCGAGACAATCGATGTCCGGCCGCTGAGAGTAGCACCGTGCACGGGATGTATGCGGTGTCGCCCGACGCACAGCTGTGTTCTTGCGCCCGACGATTCACTTATAGTTCTCGAAGCCATGCGCCGGGCCGACGCTGTCGTAGTGGCCGCTCCCACCTACTGGGGAAATATGCCCGGCACTCTCAAACTCCTTTTCGACCGCCTTGTCTACGGCATGATGGAAGAGACCTCGCGTTTTCCGCGCCCTCTGATGAAAGGAAAGCGTGCTGCGATAATAACGGCCTGTACTACACGCTGGCCCTTTAACCGCCTGTTCCGACAGAGTTCGGGAACAGTGAGGGCCGTTAGCGAGATTCTTAAATATTCGGGCTTTGCCCTAAGAGGAACTATTCAGCGCGGCGGAACGGCAGCCAATCCTGAGTTGACCGACAGAGACCGCGCTAAGGCGCGTCGCCTCGCAAAGCGAATCATTAAATAACGGGAAGATGTGGGCTAATCTGTTGTGGGTGATGGCCGGAAGCGCGGTCGGCGGTGGTTGCCGCTACCTGTTGAGTAACGTGATAACGGAACACTCCGCGGGGTGTTTCCCGTGGGGAACTTTCGTTGTCAATATCGTCGGATGTCTTCTTATCGGGATTCTGTTCGGGCTCATCGAGCGCGGTGTCGACATCTCGCCCGAACTGCGTGCGCTGCTGATAACAGGTTTCTGTGGCGGTTTCACGACATTCTCGACCTTCGCCCACGAAAACTATCTGCTTTTCAGCGATTCGCGCTTCTGGATAGTCTTCGTGTATGCGGTAGCGAGCTTCGCTGTCGGGCTTTTGCTTGCTCATGCGGGGCACGTTCTGACCCGCGTCTGAGTCAGACGATTGCCGACAATATGTAGACGCAGGAGAATCCGACGGCGAATCCGGCGATTGTCTGCATTAACGTGTGGCGGCCGAGAATGATACGCGATGTGGCTATGCATCCCGCCAGGATCACCGTTGCTGCGAGCCACGGCCATATCGCGGAGATATAATAGCTTCCGGCGGCGATGCGGAAGGCCACAGCAACGATTCCGCCCATTCCGGCCATGTGGCCGCTGATTTTCCAGCGGAAGTTGACCGGCATGCATATCGCTATGGCTATCGCACCTCCTGCGGGGAAGCTCCAGAGCCATTCGGGAGCATGTGCTTTATAAAGATAGAAGGCGCAGACCAGATAGCAGACGAGGGTGACTATATATGGCACTGTTCGCTCACTGCGGTTGTTCAGACCCGGATCTTTGACATATCCGAACCGCCATAATGCCCAGATGGCTGTCATCGGGATAACGCCGGTGATTATGAACACTATTCCGATTACCGATAGTCTGACCGACCATGGCAGAATAGCCAGGTAACTGGCGAAGAAAGCTATAGCGACTCCGTAGGTCGGCGTCAGCATGGGAGAGAAGACCAGCGACAGAATATGGGCGATCGAGTCGGGAAGCGGCTTATGCTCGCGTTTTTTTCGCGGAGCCGGTGTCGGAGATTCTGACGGGGCTTCGGTTTCTATCGGTGCTATCTGACTTATTTTTTTGTAGAGAGGTGAATTGGGATCCATAGTTGTCAGGTTTTGTTGTTAGAGTTCGCGGCGCAGGCGTGCAACGGGGATACCTGCCTGTTCGCGATATTTGGCTACGGTGCGGCGTGCCACTTTGAATCCTCTCCGGCTAAGCTGTTCGGCTACGGCATCGTCGTTGAGCGGATGCCGGCGGTCTTCGCCTTCGACAATTTCGCGCAGAGCGGCGATTATTTCGCGCGAGGAAGTGTCGTCGCTATCATTAAAACGCTCGTTGAAGAAAAATTTCAGCGAGAAAATTCCCCATGGAGTCAAAACATATTTGCCCTGAGTGGCACGGCTTACGACAGAAGTGTCGTAACCGGTTGACTGACTGATGTCTTTGAGGACCATCGGACGGAGCTTCGATTCGTCGCCGGTGAGAAAAAAATTATGCTGGAAGCGGGCTATGGCATTCATCACCCTGAAAAGAGTCTGCTGGCGAAGCTTCAGGATGGATATGAATCCGAGGGCCTCGTCGCGCTGGCGCCTGATGAATGCATCGGCTGATGAACTGCTGTTCCCATCGTCGACTGCGGCGAACGTAGCCTCGACCTGCAATTCCGGCGTGGTGTTGAGAAGTGTCACTGTCAGGCTCTCGCCGTCAGTCTCAACGGCAAAATCGGGCGTGATATGGCTCAGACGGTCGGCGGCCTGAACACTTTCAACCTCGCTGCCCGGCTTGGGATTCAGCGACCGGATTATGTCGAGCACCCGACGCAGCCGCTCGCGGTCGATGCCGACAGCCG
>HF985601.1:8209-9112 GCA_000431215.1 Prevotella sp. CAG:1031 | reverse complement strand
GTCAGACACTAAACACATGGAACCATGACTAACCCCACACCGCTCGAGGCTCTGCGCCTCAACATGAAGCAAAACGGCGTCGACGCCGTCGTCATCCCCCAGACCGATCCCCACCACGGCGAATATATCGCCGACCACTGGCAGCTGCGCCGCCATATCTCAGGCTTCACCGGCTCAGCCGGAACACTTGTTGTCACAGCCGGCGACGCCCGTCTCTGGACCGACTCGCGATATTTCCTCCAGGCCGCCGACCAGCTCAGGGATAGCCCCGTGCAGCTCATGAAAGACGGCCTGCCCGAAACGCCCTCTATCGAGCAGTGGCTCAGCTCGACACTGAAGCCGGGAATGACCGTCGGCATCGACGGAATGCTCTTCTCGATAAACGAGACGCGGGCAATGGCCGACGCCTTCGCCGCCGCAGGCCTCCGTCTCGACACGGCTTTCGACCCTGCCGGCGCGGGTGTATGGCCCGACCGTCCCGAACTGCCTCTCTGCGAGGTTTATGTCCACGACATCAAATATGCCGGAGTCAGCGCCGCCGACAAGATCGCCGCCATTCTCCAGTCGGCCGAAAGCCAGGGAGCCCGCGCGGTGTTCATCTCGGCTCTCGACGAAATCGCATGGGTTCTGAACATCCGCTCGAACGACGTCGAATATAACCCCGTGGCCACCGCACACCTCTATCTGTCGGCCGACGGCACATCGGTGCTCTTCATCGACGAGCGCAAGCTGACCGACGCTGTGCGCGCCCACCTCAGCGGATGCAACGTCGCCGTTCTCCCCTACTCCGACATAGACCGTTTCCTGTCGACGCTGCCCGAAGGAGCGAAAGTGCTCGTCAGCGGCCCGCAGACAGCCGTGGCCGTAGCCGATATGCTCGGCGACCGTGCCGTTATCGGCTCC
>HF985601.1:0-8176 GCA_000431215.1 Prevotella sp. CAG:1031 | reverse complement strand
GCAGTGGCAATGCCCAAGGCTATCAAGAATCTGACGCAGATCGCCGGCACGCGCGCCGCCATGCACCGCGACGGCATAGCCATGGTTCACGCTCTGGCCGAAATCAAGCGCACCGTAGCCGCCGGAAAAGCTCTGACCGAGATGGACGTTCCAGGAATCCTCACCAAATACCGCGCCAAAGGCGATTATTATGTCGAAGAGAGCTTCGAGACGATAGCCGGTTTCGGTCCTCACGGAGCGATAGTCCACTACGCCGCCCGTCCGGCAACCAACGCCGCCATCGACGCTTCATCGCTGCTGCTCGTCGACTCGGGCGCAAGCTATCTCGACGGAACCACCGACATCACGCGCACTATCTCGTTCGGCAATCCCACCGACGACCAGCGCCACGATTTCACCCTCGTCATGAAAGGCCATATCGCCATCGCGACCGCGAAGTTCCCCGAAGGCACCCGCGGACATCAGCTCGACGCTATGGCGCGCATGCCGCTATGGAAAGAGGGCAAAAGCTACCTCCACGGCACGGGCCACGGCGTAGGCCACTTCCTCAATGTCCATGAAGGCCCGCAGAGCATCCGCCTCAACGACACCGGCGCACCGATGCTTCCCGGCATGATAACCTCAAACGAACCGGGAGTGTATCTCAGCGACCGCTACGGCATACGCTGCGAGAACCTCGTGCTGACCGTCGAACTCGAGACAACGGAGTTCGGCCGCTTCTTCGGCTTCGAGACCCTTACTCTCTGCCCCTTCGAACGCGAGCTCTTCGACACGTCGATAATGTCGACCGACGAAATAAACTGGGTCAACGAATATCATGAGCGCGTTCTCGCCGAACTCGCTCCCGACCTCGACGGCGAAGATCTCGAATGGCTCCGTCAGGCCTGCCGCCCGCTCTGAATCTCATAACCATACTTATATAGCATAACCAATAATGGCAACAATTTTCGGCGTGCGCGGTTTCGAGCCCAAAATAGGCAAGGACTGCTTCATAGCCCCCAACGCAACAATTGTCGGCGACGTCACCCTCGGCGACCAGTGCTCGATATGGTTCAACGTCGTGCTGCGCGGCGACGTGAACACCATCACCGTCGGCGACCGTGTCAACATTCAGGACGGCAGTGTGCTCCACACTCTCTATGAGAAGTCGACGATCGAGATCGGCAACGATGTTTCGATCGGCCACAATGTCACTCTCCACGGCTGCAAAATCCACGATTACGCCCTCATAGGCATGGGCTCCATAGTCATGGACGACGCCGTCGTCGGCGAAGGCGCTCTGGTGGCCGCCGGATCGGTCGTTCTGTCGCGCACCGTCATCGGCCCCCATGAGATGTGGGCAGGCGCTCCCGCCAAGTTCGTCAAGAAGGTCGATCCCGATAAAGCCCAGGAGCTGAACATCAAGATCGCCCACAACTACCTCATGTATTCCCAGTGGTATAAATAACCACAGCAATAACCAACAGCAAAGCCGGCCCTTACGGACCGGCTTTTCTGTTATATCGGAATTCCTCAGTTTCGTATGGCAGCCCCCTGAATGTGGCCGATGATGCAAAACTCGCAATTACACATCGAACTTAAAATTCTTCTGAGCAAATTATCCTGTCCGGGCGTAGGGACGTGCCTTTGGCACGTTTCACATGCAACTGGCAATCAGAGCGTTGCAATGCTACGTACCGAAGGCACGACCCTACACCAGAGCGATTTTAGCATTAATCAGCGGATGACGACGCGGCGCGAGTCGTCGCCGACAACGACGATGTAGAGTCCGGCGGGGAGCACGATACGGGTTATGCCGGGAGCGGCGGTCAGCGAGGCGCGCCGGATGCCGTCGAGGCTGTAGACGTTCACGTCGATAGCTTCGGCCGCGGCGACGTCGACTGCGAGGTCACCGTCGAGGTTATAGGCGTCCCAGGTGCGGCGTTCGGCGGTGACATCGCCGAGGGCACCGAACGAGCCTGTCAGGCTGACATCGTCGAGGGCCACGCGCGCGCCGGAAGTCTTCACAAACCTCACGCGCAGATCGGCCTCGTCGCCGGCGAGGTCGACAGCGGTCTCGCGCCAGTCGGATGTCGGGGAGACTGCGGTGACGCGCTTCCAGTTTTTGCCGCCGTCGGTGCTGATCTCAACGGCAATCTCGGCGGCTTCGCTGTCGAACAGGCGCGTCATGAAGGTCAGTTTCGAGAACGACCCGCGCGGGCCGGTAGTCATTTCGGCATAGCTTCCGGCGTCGCGGTTGAAGCGCACGCCCTGGCTGCCTGTGTGGGCCACGCGGTCGTCGGCGAAGGCGCCGGCACCGTCGAAGCGCCACGAGGCGGCGTCAAGCTCGAGAGTCTGCTCGCTGTAGCCCGCGCTCTGCATGGCCTCGAACGATTCGAAGAACTCGCCTGCGGCCGTGCCGTCAGATATTGTGGCCATAGCCCGCAGATCGTCGAACACATATCCATCGGCACTCATTGTCACTGCCGAATAGAACACACCCTTGTCGGCCGAGTTGACACGGATAAAGAAGTGGTCGTCGTCGGGGTCGAGGATGACGGCCCTGAACCAGCGGCTGCGGTCGGTGCTGACCTCGAAAGGAGCGTCGACACTGACCTCTATCTCATGGTCGATCATATAGGCGTCGACTGTTACCGAAATGTCGCGGCTCGGCTCGCCGGGACGGGCGGTGAACACGAGGTCTTCGTCGGGCAGCGCATTGATCTCGGGCAGATCGGAGTGGGTTGTGACGGTGACATGGTTGCTCTCCAGGCCGAGACCGGTGACCCAGTAGACGTATGTCGAGCCTTCCTCGAGCCCCGTGACCCTGTAAGATGTTGCGCCGGCCGCCATCTGACGCGGATAGCCCGCGAGATTGCTGCCGTTCTGAGTGACATAGAGAGTGTAGACAGTCGAAGCCGAACCGACATTCACCCAGTTGGCTGTGAATGCGTCGCGGTCGATATTCGTTGGCTGGTTGGCGGGAATGCCGCTGACAACGTCGCCGGTGAGTTTAACAGTCGCCGTGGCACCGTCGCCGCTGAAAGTCAGTGTGGCCGACGTCTGCGACGCGGCCGTCGGACGGTAAGTGACTGTCACCGACGTGCCGGCGTTGACAGCCGAGGCCGACAGCGAGGCGGGACTGACAGAGAACCCGGCGCCGCTGACGGTGGCGCTGACGTTGGAAGTGAAGCCTTTGCCCGACACACTGACGGCCGTGCTGACGGCGTTGTTGAGCGTCGTGCGGCCCAGGTCGACAGTCTGACCGTTGGACGGACGCACGAATGAGGCCGTCTCGGGAGCAGAAGAGTCGCCGTTCCAGGGGGTCGTCTTCTTGTTGCCCCAGATATGTTCGGCGAGTTCGGGATGGTCGATAAACGGGTTGCGGTTGTTCTGACGTTTCGCGACAGCCTCGTTGCGGTCGAGTTCTTTCTTGCTGACGGGGTCTTCGCGGTGCCATTTCAGAAGCAGGTTGACCGTCCATTCCTTGAAAGCCGGATACTTGTTGCCGGCCATGGCGTCGCTGTGCCACGACGAGATTCTGTCGTTGTAGCAGGCCGCCATATAGAAATAGCTGCGGGCGAAATCGCCCTTATACTGGTCGTCGGGCTCGAAGACAGTGCCGCTGTAGCCGGGGAAAGTCGACTTTCCGAGACGTCCGAGCGCCTTGACGCCGTTGCTCGAAGAAAGCGTCGTTCCGTTCTCACACTCGCCGAACGGATAGTTGCTGCGCTGGCCGTTGACCTTGCCGTCGGTGGGATAGATATGGTAAGCCTCGCTATACATGGGGCTGGCATCGTCGAACCAGCTCTTCGGCAGAGAGTGCTCGCGGTTATAGCAGTCGCCGACCTTGGAATAGCTTCCGCACTTCTCGCCCGCATTCCAGCGCTTGGTCGAATACATATCCCAGATCTTGCCGTTATCGTCGACGTCCGACGAGCGGTAGAGATCCCACAGTCCGTTGTAGCTCACTGTAGTGTGCGACGAAATCTTATTGCAGAGCGCCGTAAGCAGGGCCGCGCCGCTTTTCCCCTTGCAGGAATCATAATATCCCGACGGTTCGGCGCCGGTGGCGCTGCCGGCCGATGTGACAGCTAACGCCGTCAGTATAAACAGCTTAAATGTTTTCATGATGATATCGTAGAATAGGTAATAAACCCGGAAGACGGGAACGGCAAAATTACAAATTTTTCATCAGAAAACACTAATTTCCCGAAATTTGGCGAAGCACAGATAAAACGGAGCGCCTGCCGGTCGGGAGGCGCTCCGAAATTATGCGGTATTCCTATCGCCGGAAACCGGCGGTGTGTCACCTTGCGATGGTTTTGACCACGCTGTCGCCGCGCCGCTCGATAACCGGCATCCCCGGCTCAGGCTTTGATATTCTGATGCCCTGGAAATTATAATATTCGACAGAACTGTTTTCCTGAATATCGGAGCCGACAGATCTGATGCCGGCAAGGTCGTCGATACGGAACGCGGGCGAGATGACCTGCTGCTGGGTGTTCCCTTCGGCGGTAGCCAACGAAATGCGAACATCAAACCATCCGTAAGGAGCCCCTTCGGTTATCTGGCTGAGGCTGCCTTCATAGAAAGCGCCGAAGCCTTTGGCAAAGTATTTGTCGGGCTGTTCCTTGACCTCGAACGGCGTCCAGCGGCCGGTGCCGTCTTTTTTGATGCTTCGCTTATGGTTGGCGTAATCGACCGTGCGTATCTCGCCATATCTGCCGACAAAGAGATAGCACGGCTCGTATCGCGGCCGCATGAAAAGTGTCACGGGCACATTGTCGCCGAAGACGATATCGAGATCATCGACCTGATATTGGCTGTTGGCGACATACGCGTGATCAGATTCCCTAAAAAAATCGAGACAGTCGAAACTGAGGTATTCGGGATCGCTCAATATCGACGTCTGAAGACTCCAGTCGTCGCCGTCGAGAATCAGAGGCAAACTAATAATGTTGAAACTATTATCGGAATCGGCGAACATAGGGCGATTGATAAAGGGGCGGATCTCATAATCCGAGGCTTTCCCGTCAGCCTCAGTCCAGCTGCACAGATTCAGACGCTTATCGTTCCATCCGACCCCATAGAACCCCCAGTGATTTATAGTTGTGTTCCTTCCTTTATAATAAGTTGCATAGTCACAGTGCCCTGCATTCCCTATCCATGGATACAGCTCCGGCGAAGGATTCTAGAGAGTGAAGTCCGATCTGCGCCGCCGGCGGAAGCTCCACATAATCATATCGGATGGAATGTTCCATATTAGCCTTGTGCAAATATAGTTCAAAGAATTTGAACTATATTCAATCTGCGGCAGAATAATTCTTACGACCTTTGCGCCCGTAACAGTTCCAATCCTACAATCCATGCCAACCGGTCAAGTCACATTCAAATCAAAACCGCGCTACGAGATTCTCGACGGCCTTCGAGGCGTAGCCGCCATGCTCGTCGTTGTTTTCCATCTCTTCGAGACATATTCCGCCGGCCCATGCGACCAGATAATAAACCACGGCTATCTCGCCGTCGACTTCTTTTTCATTCTGTCGGGCTTCGTCATCGGATATGCCTACGACGACCGCTGGGAGCGCATGACGCAGTGGAATTTCTATCTCCGCCGACTTATAAGGCTCCAGCCGATGGTCATAATGGGCACACTCATTGGCGCATTCTGGTTCTACTTCGGCGACGCTCCGTTTTTCACGCTCGTAATGGAGACCCCCTAGTGGAAAACTCTCATAATCGCCCTGCTCGGCTGCCTGATGTTCCCCACGCCGCCCTCGATGGACTTCCGCGGCTGGCAGGAGATCAACTCGCTCAACGGAACTGCCTGATCGCCATCGCAGTGATATTCCCGGCTGTCGTCGCCGCCGGAGCCGGCAGCCCGCTGCGCGGCAGAAAAGAGATCTCACTCTGCAAATTCCTCGGCGAGATCTCATATCCGCTGTATATAACCCACTACCCGATGATCTATGTCCAGATGAACTGGGCCGCGCGCCACCCCGACGCGCCCGCGTCGACCCACATCTGGGTTGCCGTCTGGATTTTTGTCACCTCGATAGCCGTCGCCTATGCCTGTCTGAAAGTCTACGACCTACCTGTGCGTCAGTGGCTTACCAGCCGTCTTCGCCGCCACGCCTAAATTTTTGTTTGGTAATTCGAAGAATCATACTACCTTTGCAGCGCTTTTGGTTCAGGAGTGAACCATTCGGGAGGACAAGTGTTTTTATGTTATAAAGCATAGTTATTGAACAACGAACGCCGAGCGACCCACTGTCTGCCGGCACATGTCTAACTAAATATTACGACGATTATGAAACATTTCCTTTCACGCGCCCTTCGTTGGTATTGCGATGCCGCAGCCGCCATTTACGTGCGTCCCGAAGAGGCTAAACGTTCAGAGTCTGTCACCCGCTAAGCCGTCAGGCTCTGCCACTTACCTAAGATTTATACCATACCAGTAAATAACCGGAGGTGCCCCGCGCGGGGCACCTCCTAATTATTTCGTCAGGCGGCCGGAGCCGTATGACACAAGGCTATTACTTCACGAAAAGCTTGAACACGCGTCCGTCGGCATCGTGTCTACAACTTGCCACACCCGACAGTCATTGAACCGCACGCCGGTCAACCATCATCAAACAACCCGCGGATTTCCTTGTCGAAATCGGAATCGATTTGCTGGGTTGGATTATTTTGTATGATCGGCTCCGGAATAGATTATTTCTGCAGCGGTATGGCCAGTGATGGCGTAATGAAACCTATTTTGAACCATTGCATAAAATTCTCTGGTAACAGGAGCCTGACGGTCATAATCTATACTACATTCAGCATATATATTTCTATTGCCAAATACGACGTTCACTGGCTCGTATTGAACGAACCCGCTCAAGCAGTTCGCGGAAATAGTCCTTTCCAAAGACAGAGTTTCCATGTTTAAGGCGGTTATCATCAAGGACAAATCCTTTGCGAATATACTCATTAAGCACTCGCGTAGCCCACCGACGGAAGAGCGTTGCACGTCGGCTATTAACTCGGTAGCCTACACTGATAATAGCATCGAGAGAGTAATATATTCTTTCTCTCTCAACACTACGAGTACCTTCATTCTGAACTGTTCGAATTTTTCGAATAGTTGCTTCTTCATTCAGCTCGTCAGTCGAAAAAATTTCCTTAAGATGATAATTAATGGTATTAACCTCTACCCCGCAATAGCTCCGCCATCGCCTTCTGAGTCAGATATATTGTCTCATCGCGAACAATTGCCGGCACCGTTCCGGCGCCGTCAGGCAGATTGTATATTATAAACTGGATTTCTTTTGCCATAAGTATGCAAATATAGTTATAAATTTCCGAAACACAATGTTCTTATCATTGCCATATTATCTACCTTCATTCTGAGACAGTCGGCAGCGTCAGACTGACTCCGCTTACAGAATTTTATGTCATAGGGTTCGGAATATTTCTGCTTTGCGTAACATTGTCGTAAGAAAAAATTTGGAGATATGGCGGCGACATTTTATCTTTGCGATATGCGCTACTTTATCTCTGCCGGAGAGGCTTCCGGCGACCTCCATGCCTCCAGACTGATAGCGAGTCTGCGAGAAAAAGATCCCGAAGCACGGTTCACGTTCCTCGGCGGCGACCTGATGGCCGCCGAAGCCGGTCACAGGCCGCTGCTGCATTTCCGCGACATGGCCTTCATGGGCTTCAGTGAGGTAATACGCAATTTCGGACGCATCGGGCGCAATCTTGCCCTTGCGCGCGAAACTCTCGAGAAAGAGCGCCCCGACGCGCTCATCGTTGTCGACTATCCCGACTTCAACCTAAAGCTTGCTGCGACAGCGAAGAAGCTCGCGATTCCTGTCTACTATTTTATCCCCCCCAAGGTATGGGCATGGAAAAAATGGCGCATCCGTTCTCTCAGACGGCTATGCCGGCGGCTGCTGTGCATATTTCCCTTCGAGGTCGATTTCTATAAGCGCGAAGGGGTCGACGTAGACTATGTCGGCAATCCGAGCGTCGAGGAAATCGACTCGCAGATAGCGGCGCTCCCCCCGGCCGAGGACTACCGTTATCAGAACGACCTTACGTCGCGTCCGCTGCTGCTGCTTGTCCCGGGAAGCCGCCGGGGTGAATTGCGCAACAATCTGCCTGTCATGGCGTCGGTAGCCCGGCGCCGCCGCGACATGCAGGCCGT
>HF985600.1 GCA_000431215.1 Prevotella sp. CAG:1031 | reverse complement strand
CACCGGGAAAATCCGCTGACCCGATATATCTTGTAGCGCAGGCCGTGGCCTACGCCGGAATTATCAGATAAGGAGGTCGCGGCTATCGGGTGACAACCACAACGCGGCGCCCGCATACGTATATTCCGGGAGCCGTCGGAATTCCGGGCAGAATTACGCCCGTCAGTGTATACCAGCGTCCGTCGGCGGGAGCGTCGGCGGCGGCTGAAATTATAGCTGTTGTCAGATCGTCGGGATTATCGACTTCAGAATCGCTGAAATATGAAGGGCCTGCATATGGGATTGCAAGCGGACAGGTTCGTGTGTTGTTGCTCTTGTCGGTCTCGTCGCGCGAGCCGTCGTCGTTGACATGAATGAGGAAGTTAGCGCAGTTTCTGTCGGCCACCCAGTAATCTCGTCCGGCTGCACCGCTATTGACGGGGAAAAGCTTTTGCTCTCCCGCGGCGAGAGGCTCTCGCGAGGGCCCGTCGTCACACCACAGAAAGCCGTTCGAGCCTTGGCTGAAAGCGACTCCGTTCTGACGGAAGGCCACTCCGAGCTTCACTGCGGTAGCGGAATTTTCTGATCCGGCATTGACAACGCGCGCGGCGAAATAGACATGATCCCCCTCATTGATTGTTCCTTTTCCGAACTCGGTTTTCGAGCCGGTGGTGTTCCAGACGAGGTCGAGCACCTGAAAATCTATGCCAGAAGTCGGCGTATAGCTTTTGTCGCCGAGATCAGGCATGACATTAAGGCGCTTCGTCACATCAGCCGAGCCGGATGTAACCTCGCCGTAGCGGCTGTTTGGATCAAGCGCCGCACTGAGAGTCACACCGCCGGCCGGCAATGTCGACGTAAGCCGCAACACGGCGCTACCGCGTCTGGGGAGACCGTCGCGGAAAGCGGGGAAAAATTTTGTCGAGACCTCGGAGCCGTTATCGAGCGTCAGACTGACGGGAATATTGACATCAGAGGGGAAATCGGAGTCGGAAACGTTGTCGACGCGCACACTGAACATGATCTCGTCGGTATCGGTAATCGCGCCGGCCGCCCGTCCGGCGCGGCTCCACGACAAACCGGCGAGAGACAGACGGCACGACGACGGAATATCGACCGTTTCTCCGGCCTCAATATTGAGTGCCGTGAGCTCAAAACTGCCATAGCACCCCGAAACGAGCTCGCCTCCGTCGAGATTTGTCAGCTGCTCCACCCCGTCGACAGTAGCCCCGTCGACAGTAGCACTTCCGCGCGGATTCTCGAAATAGAAAGCGTAAGAATTGCTGTCGGCAACGCCGTGGACGTTGATATTCGTCAGACGGAGGTTGTCGATGCTATGGCTGTTTGATGTCCATGCTCCGACAAAGACTGCGTTGCCGCGCGAGTCGTAGATGTCGAAGTTTTCGAAGACAGCGTTGGGGATGCTGTAGTTCTTCGAGGCCTCGATATGCAGAGCGCCTTCGTCGACTCCCCAGAAATCGCCGCTGACACCGACATCACCTTTGACACAGGCGCAATGGACAATCGAGATATTGCTGAAAACTATACCCTCGTTGCCGAAAGCCTTACCGCCGAAATCGCTCACGAGGCGCACCCCGCTCTCAAGCCCGTCTTTGACGAGAATATTCTCGGCCCGGTGGCCTCCGCCTCCGAAGAATCCGAGCGACGAGGCGCGCCAGTTATGTTCGGCGGTGCAATTGGCGAACACATTGTTCGAGCAATAGCTCTCGGCGCTCCACGAAGCCATGTCGTCATCGCCGTTGTTGCGGAAACTCGACTGCTCGACGCGGCAGTCCGACGAATTGCAGAGGTTTATTCCGTCGGCATAGTTGTTGCGGAAACGGCAGTGGCTGAAGCGCGCGCCTGAGGCCCCTCCGAGCCAGCCGCCACACTCGAAATGCTCGACCCAGACGTTGGTGACACGTCCGACTGTCGCGTTGAAGCACTTTCCGGGCGAGCTGTAGGTGCCGGGGCCGTGGTCGGGTGAATTATAGCGCTGGTTCTGGTAAGACGACAGATAGAGATCGGCTACCTCGCCCGAAAAACCGTTGAAACCGGCCGTGCCTCCTGTCCATCGCAGTTCGGTGAACCACATTCCGGCGCCACGCAGGCTTGCCGAACCGAGATTCAGGCGCGCGGTCAGCTCGACAAGCGGAACGGCGATATAGACCGTGCGCCCCTGATTGGCGTCGATAAACGCCTGAAGGTCGCCGCCGTTGAAAACTGCCCATCCGCTCTGAGGCTCTACCTTGCGGCAAAACTCCGTCTCGACAAAATCGACGGTAGCATCAGAACCCTCAAGTAGACGCAGCGAGAATATCTCGGCTACGGCTTCTACCTCAATTCAGAGTATATCAAGAAGATAGAATCGCTCTACAAGCTCGTCGGACGCAAACTGAAAGCGCGCCAGTTCGACGATCTCGCCGCCACACTCCGCGAATCAGACCTGCGCAAGGAGAAAGAAGAAATGCTCCATAACTTCGACTCGATATTCCTGCGCCTCTTCCTGACCTTCATAGCCCAGTATAACGACCTCTTCCCGCCCGAGGTCGTGGCCGAGACACGCGCGAAAGCCGACGGCGACCCCGACCACACTCTCACTCCCGAGATGCGCATCTTCGCCCTGATACGCCTCGGCGTCAGCGACATCGCCAAGATAGCCACCTTCCTCAACTACTCGCCCAACACCGTCAACACCTACAAGACGCGCGCCAAGAAAGCCTCGAACCTCTCGAACGACCGCTTCGAGCCCGCCATCATGGCCATCCGCTCCGTCGACTGAAAATTTTTGTGGGCGAGAAATTTGCGGAGACGGGGATTTTTCGCTAACTTTGCGCGCTAATGATTCCTGACGGGCCCGGAGAAGCGTCGGCAAAACGTCGGCCGCCCGCTGGAGAAACCTGAAAACCAATTAACTACAATGTACGCAATTGTTGAAATTCAAGGACAGCAGTTCAAGGCTGAACCCGCCAAGTTCTTGTATGTTCACTATCTCGGCAGCGCAGCCAAAGCAGGCGACACGGTTGAATTCGACCGCGTGCTCCTCGCGCAGGATGCCGACACGGTGAAGGTTGGCGCCCCGGTTCTCGAGGGTGCGAAAGTCGTTTGCGAGGTGCTTGAACCCCTCGTGAAAGGCGAGAAAGTTATCGTGTTCAAGAAAAAAAGGCGCAAAGGCTACCGCCGCAAAAACGGTCATCGCCAGATGTTCTCGAAGGTGCTGATCAAAGAAGTAGTAGCTTAACCCACAAAAAATCTGAAGAAAAATGGCACATAAAAAAGGTGTTGGTAGTTCTAAGAACGGCCGTGAATCAGAAAGCAAGCGCCTGGGTGTGAAAATCTTTGGTGGCCAGTTCGCCAAAGCCGGCAACATCATCAAACGTCAGCGTGGCACCGTCCACCATCCCGGCGTCAACGTCGGCATCGGTAAGGACCACACACTCTACGCCCTCATCGACGGCACCGTAGAATTTTCGACCGGAAAAGAAGGCCGCAAGTTCATCAACGTGAAGCCCCTCGAAGCGTAAAGCGCGCTAAACGAAACTTAACGACAACCTGAGGCTGTGTCAAAGATTTTGACACAGCCTCTAAGGTTTTCAAAACCGATGAATCAGACGTTGGGTAGCTGCAAAACTCCTTGACTTATCAGAATCGATGTTTCCGACAAAGAGTAGCAGCGTACCTTTGGCTACAGTACCTGACATTTTTGCAAAATAACCACCTCAAACAGTCTATTCGCGTCAAGCGCCGGAGGCGCGGATTTTCTACATCCCACTGCGATAGCTGTGGGCTTGAGAACCAACAATATATGCGTGACAAGCCGCGGAGCGCGCGCAGTCACGCAAACGGCGATAGCCAAGGCCCGCGACCTGTGCTGTCGCGTTTCGCGGCGGCGCGCACTGCCGTGGCTTGCCGCGAATTTGAGTGTGAGCGGTGGTTGCCGCCAGCTATCGCAGGCGGTTGTAGAGATATCGCGCGTCCCGCGCTTGTCAACAGAATCAGTAATGATTTGCTATTCGGGGTTTTGATGCGTATGAAATGCGAGTGTCCACAATTCAGGCAATCAAATGCGCCCGCAAATATGGCAAAAAAAATTGTCATGCACTATAGCCAAAGGCATACGGCAATGCTATTAACTTACAAATTATCCTATCCGGGCGTAGGGACGTGCCTTTGGCACGTTTCACATACCACTGGCAATCAGGGCGTTGCGATGCTACGTGCCGAAGGCACGTCCCTACACCAGAGCGTTTCTGACACCGTTTTTATCTAAGATAATAGCCTTGGCGAAATCAGAGTTCTGCAACACCCACAACTGAATAGAACAATCGAAATTTGACCGATACAACATACACCCGCTCCATGAAATTCATAGGAATCATTCCGGCCCGATACGCGTCGAGCCGTTTTCCCGGCAAGCCGCTGGCCATAATCGACGGCAAGCCGATGATTGTCCGCGTTGCCGAGCGCGCCGAAAGTGCTCTCGACGAGGTCGTAGTGGCTACCGACGACGAACGCATCGCAGCCTGCTGCGCCGACCACGGCCATCGCGCCATTATGACGTCGGCCGACCACCGCAGCGGCACCGACCGCTGCCGCGAGGCCCTCGACCTCAGCGGATCAGCAGCCGACGTGGTCATCAACATACAGGGCGATGAGCCGTTCATCGATCCGCGCCAGATCCGCCAGCTTGCCGGATGCTTCGAGGCCGACCCCTCGACCGAGATAGCTACCCTCGTGCGCCGCTTCGACCCGGCCCTTGGCTGGGACGCGCTCTTCAATCCCAACACCCCGAAGGTCGAGCTCGATCTGCGCGGAAACGCGCTGATGTTCAGCCGGTCGATAATCCCATACGTGCGCAGCCATCCCTGGCAGGAATGGATCGCGACAACGACATTCTATACCCATGTCGGAATGTACGGCTACCGCTCTTCGACGCTGCGCGAGATAACCCGCCTGCCCCAGTCGCCCGCCGAAATCGCCGAAAGCCTCGAGCAGCTGCGCTGGCTACAGAACGGCTACCGCATAGCCACAGCCGTTACTGACATCCCCACCGTAGGCATCGACACACCCGACGATCTCGCCCGCGCCCTCGCAATGATGAAATAACCTCGTCAGCGGCAAAACCATTCGGGGACAACAGGGGTTATATCAATGTATAACCCTCATGTTTCAACCCCGATGAGAAAACTGCGACTTTTCGCGCTGCTGGCGGCGACTGTGCTTGCCGCCGCAGAAATCCACGCCGGACAGAGCGTCGGTCTCGTGCTCAGCGGAGGCGGTTCGAAAGGAATCGCCCACATTGGCTTCATCAAAGCCCTCGAAGAAAACAACATACCCGTCGACTGCATAACAGGCACGTCGATGGGCGCCATTGTCGGAGCCCTGTATGCCTCGGGCTATTCGCCCGACGAGATGCTCGCGATGCTCTCGACAGAGCAGTTCATGAACTGGGCCACGGGAGTGACGGCCGCCAGCGACAAATTCTATTTCAACGAGCCGCAAGAAACTCCCGGCTGGCTGACAGTCAATCTCGCATCGGGCGACTCGGCCACTCTGGCAGCGCTCTTCCCTACCCGTCTGGTCAACCCCCTGCCGATGAGCTTCGCCTTCATGGAAATTTTCTCACCACCTCAGGCAGCGGCCGACAACGACTTCGACAAGCTGTTCGTTCCGTTCCGCTGCGTGGCGTCAGACATCTACCGCCACCGCAAGGTAGTGTTCTCGCGAGGCGAGCTGCCGCTGGCCGTGCGTGCGTCGATGAGCTTTCCGCTGGTCTACCAGCCGATAATGATCGGCGACACCCTGATGTATGACGGAGGGCTCTACGATGTATATCCCGTCGACGTAATGCTCGACGATTTCAACCCAGACAGAATTATCGGCGTCGACGTATCGACGCCCAACACTCCGCCGGGGCTCAACGACCTCGTCGGACAGATCGAGAATATGGTAATGAGCGGCTATCTGCCGAAAATTCCCGATGGACGCGGCATCAACGTTGTCTTCGACCTCGAGCGCTTCGGGCTGACCCACTGGGGAGCCGCGAAAGAGATCTATGAGATAGGCTACAGACGCGGGCTCGAACTCGCCGACTCGATAAAAAGCATCACGACAGCACGTCGCACACCCGAAGAAGTTGCCCGACGCCGCGCCGAATTCAGGAAGCGCATCCGGCCGATGGAGATCAGGGATGTTGCCGTCACAGGCACCGACAGCAACACCGGCCGATGGATAATACAGACCTTCAGAGGCTCCGTAGATTCAACAATGACCGTCGGCGAAGCCCGCAGCGGCTTCTACAAACTGACGTCGACAGGCAGAATGCGCAACCTCGTGCCCCACGCCGCATACGACACAGCGACAGGAACCTTCGACATCGATCTCCACGCCGACGTGACGAAGAACTTCCGAGCCGAAGTAGGCGGTTTCCTGACCTCGGGGAGCCAGAGCATGCTCTACGCCGCCGGCCACTACAATCCTCTCGACTACCGCCACCCCTATGCCTCGCTCGAAGGATGGGCAGGAATCAATTATCTGGCCGCATCGGGCGACGTCGGCATGCTGCTGCCGACATCGGCCCCGTCGCGTCTCGGGCTGAAGCTGACCGCAGCGCGCCAGCGCCTCTACGAACACGAAAAAATGTTCTATGACCTCAAATCTCCGGCATTCGCAATAAACAGCGAAATAACCGCCGGCCTATATTACGCGCTGCCGGCCGGACGCCACGGAATTTTCGAGGCGCAGCTCGGCTACGGGCATCTTACCTCGGGCTACAGGCCTCCCTTGCAGTATTCGGCCACAATCGGGCGCATCAGCATAATCGACGACCTCGCGCGGCTTCGCCTGCAATGGACGAGATCGACCCTCGACGACGCATTCCTCCCCACCACGGGCTCGCGCTATGAAGTATCGCTGACAGGCTATGCCGGCGACCGCCGCCAGAAGCCGACAGGACTGCCGAAGGCCGCCCGACCGACCCGCGGAGAGGCATTCGCGTCGGCCGAAAGCTATATCAGGGTCGCCAAAGGTCTCTCAGTCGGGCTGAAAGGGGAAGCCCTGTATTCCTCCCAGAAACTATCCGGCGACTATACCGCTTCGATGATACTCGCCCCGCAATTTTCGCCGTCGTTCACAACCGACGGGGAATATATGCCGGCATTCAGAGCTAACGAATATGTCGCCGCATCGGTAACGCCCGTCTGGCAGGCCGCCAAAATATTCCAGATAAGACTTAACGCCACAGTGTTCGCCCCCATGCGCCGCATTCTCGTGGCCCCCGACGGGCAGGGCGCACGCTACGGGGCCATTTTCGGCTCATGCGACTTCTACGGACAGCTGTCGGCAGCCCTCCGCCTGCCGATAGGCGCCGTCGTCGCCTATTGCAGTTATTCGAGCGGCCACGCACGCCACTGGTCAGGCGGAATATCGCTCGGAATACCCATTAAAGCCCCGAAATTCCGACGATAACATAGATTTAACTTAATTTAACTGGAATAATTATTGCCAAATTTCCGAAATAATCGCGAAATATTGTAATTTTGCATCACCAAAATGCGCATAAGCGCAGAATGAAAAAGCCAAAATAGTGAAGCAAGTTTAAAGTGATTTATTCTTCTCACAGCCAGGGATAAGGGCTATAAATGAGGAAGAAATCATTGCTAAGATTCAAGTAAGAGCCAGATTACATCCGAGATTATTGCGGTCTTAAGGCTCAGGACATAGCTTGATACTATGATGCCCCACACAAGCTCAGGATTAACGGGCCGAGGGCATTTGAATTAGCGCCTCCGTGCATCGCTGTTTGGCGGTCGGGAAGCTGACGGCATTATGCCGCGTCCCCAACCGACACGGCTTTTCAGAGGCGCGCATCGTTTTTTGGCTAAGGATGAATTTCGGATAATCATAAGCATATTGTTAATTGACTTGAAAGGAATAGAACGAAGAATTGTTGAACAAAGTATAATAGTTGTTTTATAGATAATTGTGTATTTGAAGCTTAAGGGTAGTCGTGAGACTATCCTTTTGTTTCATCTGCAAGGAAACGACATTAAGGACCTTAAGGTCTTTAATGTCCTTAAGGTCCTTAAAAAAGGCGGCCGGAGCCGCCTCTGAAGGAATTAGGCCAGCCGTTTCGGCCGATGGAAGCGGAAGATTATGCTGGCCGCCACGAAGTATACGACGGTCAGAATCCACAGGTTGGTATATGAGGCCGACTGGAGGGCCAGCGAAGCATTGTCGCTGTTGATATGGACAAATCCCTGAACTCCCCACGTTGCCGGCACACAGGCACCGATGAGCTGCCAGGGCCCGCTCATGGCGTAACGCGGCCAGGTCAGCCCCGACAGGAACAGGAATATAACCGAAGTGAAGACAATGACAAGGAACGAGCTTTCGCGCTCTGTAACGAACACACTGAGCGACAGACCGAACACCGAGACAGCCAGCAGATAGGGGACGACAAAGAGAAGCTCGTCGACAATGCTGCCGTAGGCCGGAAACTTGAAGATCCACGGCACGACATGGAGTGTGTAGATCACCATCGGGAGCATGATGGCGACATAGCATAAGGTCTTGCCGACGACCGTAGCCGTGGCCGGCGCGTCGATTCCGAGAGGGTCGAATCCGCCGTTGCGGCGACGCCTTTCAGAGGCGGCTCCGGCAATCATGCAGGCCCCGAGCACAACGCTCTGCTGCAGAATCAGCATGAGGATACCCGGCATGATAAACGACGAGAATCCCTGGCTGGGATCGCCGACAAACTGCTGGCTGACATTCAGCGGCGGGCCCTGCGAGGCAAGAGCCGCAGCCGGCAACCCGAGATCGGCAAGGGTGCGCTGCTGTATTTCGGCTCCGGCGGCAATCTGAACCTGAGTCAGGGCCATTGTGAACTGACGGTAGCGCAGCAGCAGGCTCATGTCGCAGTAGAAGCTGACATTCGCCGTCTCACCGCGTCCGATCCGGCGGCCATAGTCGGCCGGAATCTCGACCACGCCATAACATTTCTTCTCATGCATGGCCCGCTTGGCCTCGGCCTTATTGGCGGCATAGCCGACAATGCCGACAGGCTCGGTGGCGTCGAGCATACGCACAAGATGGCGGCTCTCGGCAGTGCGCGAGTTGTCGACAACAACGACTGCCACGTCACGGATAAGCTCGGGATTATAGATCAGAGCATAGACCAGCGGATAGACCGTAGGGAGCGCCAGAAAGAAAAGCATGACTCCCTGATCGCGGAAAACGAGGCTGAACTCACGGCGCCAGACCCGAAACAGACCGACGAACCAGCCCGACAGCATATTCAGAATCTTCATCATGGCACGTAGACAGGATTAAGACAGCGGCGGCGCAGACGGCGCAACAGCGGGAATGTCAATAACGGGAATATCAGAAGCGCAATATAATACGAGCGCGAGAAGAACAGCGGGATTCCGTTGAGAGCCTGATCGACATAGATCAGGAAGAAGTAACGCAGCGGAATGATCGAGGCGAGAATGCCGATACCGCCATACATCTGGTCGACCGGAAACGAAAAGCCCACGACGCTGAAGCTGAGAATTCCTGTCAGCGAGCAAACCGTTATCGCCAGACGCAAATTGGGCAGAATCTCGCATATAATCACCGCGAAAGCCTGGCAGGCGATCACGAGAAGCACCATGGCGAGAATGATATGCAAGGCATGGTTGTTGAGCGGATAGTGGCAGAAGCGGAACATGAGGGCTTCACAGGCTATGCCGACTGCACTGAATATCACCGTCTGAGGGGCAAGCTTGCCGACCAGGGCCACGAGCATCGATCCTCCCGCAGTGTCGAGCCACCGGGGCGACGTGCCGCGCTTAATCTCTTCGCCGATGCTGAACGCCGTGACGAGCATGACAAGCAGCGCTATAACGCCCGATATAAACGACAGATTGAGATAGACCGAATAGTTAAGCCAGGGATTATTGAGTCCGTGACTGTCGATGACGACAGGCTGAATGACCGACATTGCCGCGGCATCGGTAGCACCGACAGCTGTCAGAGTTGTCTTGACCACACCCATTTCGGTAACGACAGCCGTCGTGGTGAATCCCTTTAGCGACATCGTTCCGGGCACGAATATCGACATATTCGTGTAGTATGACAGCGTAGGCTGAGAACCGTTGAGACAGTCGCGCTCGAAATTGCGCGGTATGTAGAAGAAACCGTAGCTGTCGCCCCGGCGAAGGCGCGACAGGGCCTCATGGTAGCTGTCGTTGCTGCGGGTTATGTCGAGATACTGGCTGGCCTGAAGCGCGCGGGTAATGCGGCGCGACATAGCCGAACGATCCATGTCGACCACGGTGACCGGCACAGGCAGCGGCAGTCCTGACTTCATCAGGTCGATGAAGAACATGGCCGTCAGCATCGGCACGATCAACATCATCGTGACGTAGATCCTGCGCGATGTGAGCCGACGGAGCTCACGTTTGATAGTATTCCACAGGGGAGCAAACACCGGTTTGATATTTTATTTGTCGTATAGAACCGTCATTCCGGGGCGCAGATCGCCTATCGGATTCGTCGGACGCGCCTTGACTTCGAAAGTGCGGCTGTCCCATTCGCCAGTAGCCTTTGTGGCGTGCCAGGTAGCGTATGAACCTAAGTCGCGTATGTAATAGATGCGTGCTTTGGCTTTTTTCTTGTCGAGGGCAGGAATCATGATGTCGATTTCCTGACCCAGACGCAGCTTGTTGAGCTCTTCTTCGCGCACGTTGAAGGTGACCCACTTGTCGTCGACCTTAAGCAACGACATTATCGGCGCTCCGAGCGAGACGAGCTCGCCGGTCTGGGGATAGATCTGATCGATCTGGCCATCGCAGGGGGCAACGAGATACTGGTCTTCGAGCACAGCCTCGACCTCGCGTATTCCGCCGCGCGCAACAGTGACCATTGCGGCCGACTGCTGCTTGTCCTGACGCTGCGCGCCGGCGCGGGCCAGATTGAGCTGACTCTGGGCTGCCGCACGGGCGGCCACGGCGGCATCGTAGGCAGCCTTTGCCTCGTCGCGCTTCTGGGCGCTGACAACACCCTCGGCAGCGAGGTTATTCATTCTTTCATAAGTTTTCTTGGCGATCGACAGAGCCGCGTCGGCCTGATTCACGAGATCCTGCGCGCCCTCTATGATCTGGGGACGTGTGCCGTCGTCGACTTTCGAGTTAAGAGCCTGAGCCGCTGTTTCCATTCCCTGGGCCTGCATCAGTTTGGCCTCGGCAAGCGATGAATGGATATGGACCAGCGTATCGCCCGCCTTTACCATGTCGCCCTCGCGCACATAAAGCTCGGCGACACGTCCGGGAAGCTTGCCCGAGATTCTGACACTGGTAGCGTCGGCCATCCCTTCGACCACATCGTCGGGGTTGCGCAGACACAGAAATCCTATAATCGACAGAGCAATGACGGCGAGCATCAGCACTGCCAGAGCGCCCATCAGGAGGCGTGATTCTTTCTTTTCGACTTGTTCGGTTTCCATATTCGATTGGTTGTAAGGGGTCAGTAATTAAGAGTGCCGAGCACTTTCGACAGATATACGCGGCAAAGATGCACGTCGATCTCGGCGTCGATATTCTCGCTGCGGGCCTTGAGCCATGCCGTCTGGGCCTCGAGCACATTCTGGGTTGTCATCACTCCCTCGCGGTAGCCGAGCCGGGCATGGTTCAGGTTGTCGTCGGCCTTGGCTATGTTGCTGCGGGTCATCTGACAGGTTTTAAGCGCCTCGCGGCTCTTGAACGCAGCCTGGTTCACCTGAAGCTCGACAAGCTCGCGGGCATCATCGAGTTTAAGGCGGGCTATGTCGGCGTCGGCCTTTGCCGCGCGATATTTATTATAGTCTCCGCCCCAGTGCCACAACGGGATATGGAGCACAGCGCCGACGTTGAACGCTCCCGAGAAGCGTTTCTTGAATCCGTCGAACATATTGGGATTGCTGAAGCCGTAGCCGGCCGTTAGAGCCAGAGTCGGCAGCATATCGCTCATGGCGACTTTGCTCTGCTGGTCGGCGACCTTCACCGACAGTTCGAGAGCCCGCATATCGGGCCGGCGGGCATAGACTTCGGCCATATCATATTCTTTCGAAGGGATCTGCGCGCCGTCGGGCATCAGCTCGTCGGCTGTCAGCGACACATTCTCGTCGGCGAGAGTCACGGACTGGTCGATCGGCAGCCCTATGAGCTGGCAGAGCGCCATTCGCGACAGCACGAGTCCGTTTTTCACCTTGACAAGATCGACATTCGCCGAATTGCGCTTCACATCGACCGTGAGCAGGTCGCTCGGAGTCGCAACCCCCTGATCGATCATCCGCTGGACATTATTATGCAGAGTGTCGAGCAGGGCAACATAGTTTTCGGCAAGCTTCTCCTTGGCGTTGAGCGACACAATCTGCCAGTAGGCGCCGTCGACAGCATAGATGACATCGGTGGCGCTGTTGTTGCGCAGTTCGCGGGCCGCCTCTTCGGCAAACTTCGTTATCTTGTTCATCGCCACAATCTTGCCTCCCATATAAACGGGCTGAGTCAGCGTTATGGCGCCGAAAAAGACATTATGTATGTCATAGGTCATCGCGTCTTTGGGCAGATAGGCAACCTGCGACGGAACAGGCTCGCCGTTAGGCCCTATGACAGGCTCGCCGGTCATAGGATTCTTGACGACATCGAACTGATAGCTCTGAGTGGCGAGGTCGAAATTCTTTATCGGCAAGAACTGGTCGCTGTCGAAGATCGACAGCTTACGCGAATTATACATATAGCCGCCGTTGAAGTCGATAGCGGGCAGATAAGCTGCGAAAGCCTCCTTGTTCTGATATTCGGCCTGACGCACCTTCTCGGCCATTATGCGCATCGTCTTGTTGTTGCTCAGCGCCATACGCCGGCAATCCTCAAGCGAGAGCACATCCTGAGCCGCTGCGCCGAACGCGACAAACGCAATCAGCAGAATGAGGCTTGGCATTTTGCGGTTGACCATAGTTGGAAACATATATATTTGTTGAAACGCAATTTGTGAAAAACGTCTGCAAATATAACCCTTTTCATCGGCATAAAGTTGCATCGACGGCAACGATTTTTCCCGTAAAAAGGTAGTTTTTCTGGTCAATTTTTCCGCCGGAGCGACGTCAGGCCTCGGGGTCGAGGGTCTCGCGGATCTCGTAAGAGTTGCGGCGCGGAGAGTTGCGAACGACAAGCTCGCCGACAAAACCGGCGAGGAAAAGCTGTGTGCCGAGCAGCATCATTGTCAGCGACAGATAGAAATAGGGGCTGTCGGTAACGAGCGTATAGTGCAGCCCGTGGGTCATATTGTAAAGCTTGACGATACCGACAACCGCCGCCGCGATGAATCCGACAATAAACATCAGCGAGCCGAGCAGCCCGAAAAAGTGCATCGGCTTGGCACCGAAACGACCGGTGAACCACAGTGTCGCCAGGTCGAGATAGCCGTTGACAAAACGGTCGAGCCCGAACTTTGTCTTGCCGTATTTGCGGGCCTGATGATGGACAACCTTCTCGCCTATGCGGCCGAAGCCGGCGTTTTTCGCCAGATAAGGGATATAGCGGTGCATATCGCCGTAGACCTCGATATGCTTAACGACCTCGCGGCGATAGGCTTTCAGTCCGCAGTTGAAATCGTGGAGGTTGTGGATTCCCGAAACTTTGCGGGCCGTGGCATTGAAGAGCTTCGTCGGTATTGTCTTCGACAGCGGATCGTAGCGTTTCTGCTTCCAGCCGCTGACGAGATCATAGCCGTCTTCGGTTATCATGCGGTAAAGCTCGGGAATCTCGTCGGGAGAATCCTGAAGGTCGGCATCCATTGTTATGACGACATCGCCCTGAGCCATTCCGAAGCCGGTGTTCAGCGCAGGCGACTTGCCGTAGTTGCGCCGGAACGAGACGCCTTTCAGGCGCGGGTTGCGCGCCGACAGCTCTCTGACGACTTCCCACGAGCTGTCGGTCGAGCCGTCGTCGACAAACCAGACCTCATAGCTGAAGTTGTTGGCGTCCATGACGCGTTCTATCCATGCCGCCAGCTCGGGCAGCGATTCGGCCTCGTTGAAGAGGGGCACTATTACCGATATATCCATTGTTTAAGCTCTGATTATTCATTAATTAAACTATGTCGGCCGGCGATTTTCCGCCCGGATCGCTACGCTTTACCAGCAGAGCGAGGGCAAGAGCCAGCAGCGAGCCTGTGAATCCGGCCATCCAGACGAGCGTCATCGTGAAAACGCCCGGCGAAAGCGTGAAACCATTGTCGAGAGCCGACTGGAGCTGCTCGCCATATGCGCGCACAGAGGCGTCGGGCGACTCGGCAAATGTCGAGGCCATCAGAGTCCATTCGTCGGAAAGATGGGTCGGATTGATCCAGCGCAGATAAGCGAGCATGAACACTCCGGCAACAAGCGAACCGCAGACGACAGTCGTCATTCCGTCGAGCCAGAGCGAACCGACCGAATAACGTCCGGCAGCGGCCCGATAGTCGGCCTTCATGAGAAAATAAACGACAAAAGGAACAGCCACAATCATCACGAGGCTCAGCAGATTCAGAACCGCAGCCTGGCGCGAAAACAACGAGGCAGCATAGAACACCGTCAGATACACGCCGAACCGCAGCCCGTTGCGGGCTCCGCAGCGAAGCGGACTGAGTGGGGCGAATTCATTGTCGTTCATCATCGTGCAAAGGTAGTGAAAGGTGAGAGCAATGACAAATGAAAAAATCCTTTTTTTCATTTTGGCATCGCCGAACCGTATCCTACCTTGTCCAAAGGTAGCCAAAGGTGAGAGCAATGACAAATGAAAGTTAGTCTTTCAAACTCCCGACAGGAACAACAAGCACTCCGTCGGGCCTTCGGTAGGCATAATCGCCAACAGCTGTCAGAACCATCATGAACGACGGAGATTTCATTTTTGAGGAATCAATTTTGTCGGCAAGCTCCAATAATGTCGAGGCCCCGTGTTCTATCTGAGCCTCGCCACCGAGTTTTATCTCTATGAGACCATATTTTCCGTCGCGCAGATGAACAACAGCATCACATTCAAGACCGTTCTTATCGCGATAGTGATATACATCACCGTTAATAGCCTCGGCATACACTCTGAGGTCACGCATACAGAGTGTTTCAAAAACAAGACCGAATGTCTCCAAATCATTGATTAGATCCGACGGGCCGATTCCCAGTGAGGCAGTGGCTATTGACGGGTCGGTGAAATATCGGGTGTCTGAAGTCCGGATTGCGGTCTTTGAACGCAGGTTCGGATTCCAGGCCTCCACGTCTTCAATGACGAATATTCTTTTCAGTGCCTTTATGTAGGAACTTACCGTGTCGACATCGAGCGACTCTCCCTCGTTCTTTATAATATCAGCCCGGAGAGCCGAATTAGAAACCTGAGAACCCTGATGGCGGGAAAAGGAGCGAAGAAGTCTATGGACTCTCACCGGGTCGCGGTCAACCCCGTCGACAGCCTGAACATCTCTCTTCTCGACTGCTGCGACATAATCAAATGCCTGATCAAGAGCAATCTCATCTTCCATGCCGACCGACAACGGCCATCCTCCGCGACACGTCAGAAAGGCAATCTTTTTAAGGTCGAGATTCGAAAAGCCTGAGATCGCGCCCGGACTGTCAAACAGTGCTCCAAGCGAGATGTCGCCGGTCGACTCTCCCGACTCCCACAATGACATCGGACGCATCCTGACCCATGCGAATCGGCCTGTGCCGCTATGAAAAACCTCACTCATATCTGGTGGTACGCTTGATCCTGTCAGGACAAAAAGCCCAAGCGAACGGGAATGGTCGGCCTCGAATCTCACCGCGTCCCACAACATCGGGGCAACCTGCCATTCATCGATCAGACGGGGCTTTTCGCCGGCAAGAAGCAGCTCTGGGTTTATTCGGGCAAGCATCTCGTTCTGTTCTCTTTTTCCGGCCTGCGACATATAAAGCACGCTGCGACAGATCTGTTCTGCCGTTGTAGTCTTTCCGCACCATTTCGCCCCCTCTAACAGAACAGCTCCTTTACCCTTTAATTTGCGGGCAAGAAGTCTGTCGGCAATTCGCGGCCTATACTCTTGTTTTTCAATCATTTTATCTTAAGTTTGAATGCACAAATATACAACTTATTTTTCATATTCGGTCGTTTGGCCGGTTTTCATTCGGTCGTTTGGCCGGATTCCGTTCGGTCATTTGGCCGATTTTCATTCGGTCGTTTGGCCGGATGAGAAAAATTTGCCGGAAAAAGGGGGAATTACTAATTTTGTTTCGCGGAACAATGACGTCCGCGCCCAAACGCCATGAAGAAATTTCTGTTACTCGCCCTATTGCTGATTCCAATGCTGGCAGGCGCGCAGGCCTCTGTCAACTGGCACGACGAAACGCGCGACACCGCCCGAATAAACGAGGTTCTCAAAGCCGCCTCAGGCCTCGACCGGCGCGTAGTTGTCGACTCAATAGCCCGAATGTTTCTGGGCACCCCCTACGTCGCCTCAACGCTCGAAATAGAGCCGGAGCGCGTAACGGTCAACACCGACGGCATGGACTGCACGACTTTTGTCGATAACGTGCTCGCGCTGGCGCGCACCGTTATGGAGGGACGGTCGGACTGGCGCGATTTCATCTATAACCTCGAATGGATGCGCTACCGTCAGGGGCGCGTCAACGGCTGGCCCTCGCGGCTCCACTACATCAGCGACTGGATTGTCGACAATGTAGGCCGCGGAAATATAAAAGAAATAACGTCGTCGCTCGACGCATCGGAATACCGGGTGAAATCGCTCGACTTCATGACAGAGCACGCCGACCTCTACCCGGCCCTCGCCGACCGCGACAATCTCGAGAAGATGCGCGACGTCGAGCGCGGCTACCGCAACCACCGCTATCCCCAGCTCGCCGTTGTCAAGATCAACAAGAACAACCTCGCGCAGATGCGGCCCGGCGACGTTGTCGCCATCACCACGAAGACCCCCGGCCTCGACGTTGTCCATCTCGGAATACTGACCATGGTCGACGGCGAACTCCATCTGCTCCACGCATCGTCGAAAGCCGGAAAAGTCACCATCGACCCGCGCCCGCTGAAAGACCATCTGCGCCAGAACCGCAGCTATCTCGGCATCCGCGTCCTGCGCCTCGCCGCCGACTGACGATGGCACGTTGATCCCGCAAACCCCAGCCTCATTCGGTTTTCCGCCCTGAATGTGGCCGCGGGCCTTTGGCTACAGTACAGTGACATTTTCTTACAGGCTAACCACCTCAAACAGATCATTCGCCTTCAAGCGCCGGCGGCGCGATATTTCTACAACTGCGATAGCTGGCGGCAACCACCGCTCCCCCACAAATTCGCGGCAAGCCACGGCATTGCGCGCCGCCGCGAAACGCGACAGCACAGGTCGTCGGCCTTGGCTAACGCCGTTTACGTGACTGCGCGCGCTCCGCGGCTTGCACGCATATATGGTTGGCTCTCAAGCCCACAGCTATCGCAGTGGGATGAAGAAAAACCGCGCCTCACGGCGCTTGACGCGAATAGGCTGTTTGATATGGTTATTCTGCAAAAATGTCAGGTACTATAGCCAAAGGCACGCGATTACTCTTTGTCGGAACATCGGCTCTGATATTTCAAGGAGTTCCGCAACATACACATCAGTTATCCAACTCAATTCAACAAAGTAAAATTGAGCGCCGGATCTTCAGGAGACCCGGCGCTCAGCATTATAACAAAATTATGACTTCGGATTTATCAGGCTTTCGGAGCATCGGCTTCAGCGGCTTCGACTTCCTCGACTTCGCGAAGAGATTCGACGTCGTCTTTGCCGGCGACTACGAGGCGTTCGTAGGCGCGCAAGCCGGTTCCGGCAGGAATCAGGCGGCCGCCGATGACGTTCTCCTTCATTCCCTCGAGATAGTCGACCTTGCCTGCGATGGCTGCCTCGTTGAGCACTTTCGTGGTCTCCTGGAATGAAGCGGCCGACATGAAGCTCGTGGTGTGGAGAGCGGCGCGGGTGATACCCTGAAGGATCTGCTCCGAGGTAGCGGGCACGGCGTCGCGCGTCTCGATTGTGCGGAGGTCGCGGCGTTTCAGAGCCGAGTTCTCGTCGCGGAGGCGGCGGGCGGTGATGATCATACCGGGCTTGATTGTCTCGCTGTCGCCGGCGTCGGTGACGACTTTCTTGCCCCAGATGCGGTCATTCTCGTCCATGAAGGCGCGCTTGTCGACGATCTGCTGCTGGAGGAAGTTGGTGTCGCCCGGATCGATGATCGACACTTTGCGCATCATCTGGCGGACGATGACTTCGAAGTGTTTGTCGTTGATCTTAACGCCCTGCATGCGGTAGACGTCCTGAACCTCGTTGACGATGTATTCCTGAACGGCTGTCGGGCCCATGATGTTCAGAATGTCGGCGGGGGTGATGGCGCCGTCGGAGAGCGGTGTGCCGGCGCGCACGTAGTCGTTCTCCTGAACAAGGAGCTGCTTCGACAGCGGAACGAGATATTTCTTGACTTCGCCGAGTTTGCTGGTCACGGAGATCTCGCGGTTACCGCGTTTGACTTTGCCGAAGGTCACTTCGCCGTCGATTTCGCTGACGATAGCGGGGTTCGACGGGTTGCGGGCCTCGAAGAGCTCGGTCACACGGGGCAGACCGCCGGTGATATCACCGGCATTACCGCTGGCGCGCGGAATCTTGATGAAGATTTCGCCGGCTTTGACTTCGGCGTCGTCGTCGAGCATGAGGTGGGCGCCCAGAGGCAGAGCATAGGTGCGGACGACCTGGCCGTTGTTGTCGACGATGTCGGCTTCGGGGGCTTTGGTCTTGTCGCGGCTCTCGATGATTATCTTCTCGCTCAGGCCGCTCGATTCGTCGGCGTCGACGCGATAGGTCACGTTTTCGATAAGGTTCTTATAGTGGATGTGACCGGCGACTTCGCTGACGATAACGGCGTTGAAAGGGTCCCATTCACAGATGACGTCACCTTTGCTGACTTCGTCGCCGGGGCCGAAATAGAGTTTGGCGCCATAGGGGATGTTGGCCGAGGTGAGCATCATCTTCGTTGTCGGATCGACGATGCGCATTTCAGCCATACGGCCGATGACGACCTCGACGTTGCGGCCCTTGGCATCGACTTCGTCGGTGCGGACAGTGCGGAGCTCGTCGATTTCGAGCACACCGTTGTAGCGCGACGTTGTCGACGATACGGCGGCGATATTCGAGGCTACACCGCCGACGTGGAAGGTTCGGAGGGTAAGCTGTGTACCCGGCTCACCGATCGACTGGGCGGCGATGACGCCGACAGCCTCGCCCTGCTGAACCATACGGTGGGTGGCGAGGTTGCGGCCGTAGCACTTGGCGCACACGCCGCGCTTGCTCTCGCAGGTGAGAACCGAACGGATCTCGACGCTCTCGATGGGCGATGCCTCGATTTTCTCGACGGCAGCTTCGGTTATCTCGTCGCCGGCGGCAACGATAAGCTCGCCGGAGGTCGGATCGACAATATCATGGACGCTGACACGGCCGAGGATACGCTCGCCGAGGCTGGCCACGACTTCGTCGTTGTTCTTGATTTCGGTGCAGACGAGGCCGCGGAGCGTTCCGCAGTCCTCTTCGTTGATGATGACATCGTGGGCCACGTCGACCAGACGGCGGGTCAGATAACCGGCGTCGGCGGTCTTCAGTGCGGTATCGGCCAGACCCTTTCGGGCACCGTGGGTCGAGATGAAGTACTCAAGCACACTCAGGCCCTCCTTGAAGTTCGCCAGAATCGGGTTCTCGATGATCTGGCCGCCTTCGGCGCCGCTCTTCTGAGGCTTGGCCATAAGGCCGCGCATACCCGAGAGCTGACGGATCTGGTCTTTCGAACCACGGGCGCCCGAGTCGAGCATCATGAACACAGGGTTGAAGCCTTTCTGGTCGGCGCTGATCTGCTTCATCAGAGTGTCGGCCAGACGGGCGTTGACATGTGTCCAGATATCGATTATCTGGTTGTAGCGCTCGTTGTTGGTTATGAAGCCCATTGCATGGTTCTGGAGAACCTCCTGAACCTGCTCGTAGCCTTCGCGCACATATTCTTCTTTCTCCTTCGGGATGAGCACGTCGCCGAGGTTGAACGAGATGCCCCCCTTGAAGGCCATGTAGTAGCCGAGGTTCTTGATGTCGTCGAGGAACTGGGCCGAACGCGGAATACCGCACGACTTAATGACGCGCGAGATAATCGTGCGCAGCGATTTCTTCGACAGAATCTCGTTGACATAGCCGATCTCCTGAGGAACATAATGATTGACAAGCACTCGGCCCACCGAGGTGTTCTCTACGAGATGCTTGTAGGGCTTGCCGTTCTCGTCGATATCGTCGACAACGACGCTGACCGGAGCGTGAAGCGTCACGCGGCCTTCGTTATAGGCGATCTCGGCCTCTTCGGGGCCGTAGAACTTCAGGCCCTCACCCTTGTCGCCGGGACGGAGCTTGGTGATATAGTAGAGGCCGAGCACCATGTCCTGCGAAGGAACGGTGATAGGCGCGCCGTTGGCGGGGTTGAGGATGTTGTGCGAGCCGAGCATGAGAATCTGGGCTTCGAGCACAGCCTCATTGCCAAGGGGAAGATGGACTGCCATCTGGTCACCGTCGAAGTCGGCGTTGAAAGCCGTACAGGCCAGCGGGTGAAGCTGGATTGCCTTGCCCTCGATGAGCTTGGGCTGGAAAGCCTGGATACCGAGGCGGTGAAGTGTCGGGGCGCGGTTGAGCAGAACGGGATGGCCCTTCATGACATATTCGAGGATATCCCATACGACAGGTTCCTTGCGGTCGACGATTTTCTTGGCGCTCTTGACTGTCTTGACGATACCGCGCTCGATGAGCTTGCGGATAACGAAAGGCTTGTAGAGCTCGGCTGCCATATCCTTGGGCAGACCGCACTCGTGCATCTTCAGCTCGGGGCCTACGACAATAACCGAGCGGGCCGAATAGTCGACACGTTTACCGAGAAGGTTCTGACGGAAACGTCCCTGCTTACCCTTAAGGCTGTCAGACAGCGATTTGAGCGGGCGGTTGGCTTCGGTCTTGACGGCCGACGAACGGCGCGAGTTATCGAGCAGCGAGTCGACAGCCTCCTGAAGCATGCGCTTCTCGTTGCGGAGGATGACGTCGGGAGCCTTGATTTCGATGAGGCGTTTGAGGCGGTTGTTACGGATGATCACGCGACGGTAGAGGTCATTGAGATCCGACGTCGCGAAGCGGCCGCCGTCGAGCGGAACCAGCGGACGAAGCTCGGGCGGGATAACAGGCACGGCCTGAAGAATCATCCATTCAGGTTTGTTGCGGCCGCGGCTTGCGCGGAACGATTCAACAACCTGGAGGCGTTTCAGAGCCTCGGTCTTGCGCTGCTGCGAGCCGTCGGTGTCGGCCTGATGGCGCAGAGCGTAGCTGAGTTCGTCGAGGTCAATGTCCTTGAGAAGATCATAGAGAGCCTCGGCTCCCATTTTGGCAACGAACTTGTTGGGGTCGGTGTCTTCAAGAAGGGAGTTTTCTTTGGGAAGACGGTCGAGGATGTCGAAATATTCGTCTTCGGTCAGAAGATCGAGACACTGCACTCCTTCGACGTTGCCCGGATTGATGACGACATAGCGCTCGTAGTAGATTATCGAGTCGAGCTTCTTCGTCGGCAGACCCAGCAGATAGCCGATCTTGTTGGGGAGCGAGCGGAAATACCAGATATGAGCCACGGGCACAACCAGCTTGATATGGCCCATGCGCTCGCGGCGCACTTTCTTCTCGGTCACCTCGACTCCGCAGCGGTCGCAGACGATGCCCTTGTAGCGGATGCGTTTATATTTGCCGCAATGACACTCATAGTCTTTAACGGGACCAAAGATGCGCTCACAGAAGAGGCCGTCGCGTTCCGGCTTGTAGGTACGGTAGTTGATGGTCTCGGGTTTGAGCACTTCGCCGCTCGACTTCTCGAGAATCTCCTCGGGAGAAGCCAGGCCGATCGAAATCTTTGAAAATCCGGTTTTTTGTTTTGTCTCTTTTCTAAAAGCCATTATGGAGTGTTGACAGAAAGATGTTATTGACTTGTTTGAGCTATTGTGAGCCCCCGGCGGCGCTGACGCCGCCGCCGGGAAGCTATGGTGTTCTGAGCCTCAGGCTCACGGTTCGAGGTTCACGCTCAGTCCGAGACCGCGCAGCTCGTGGAGCAGCACGTTGAGCGATTCGGGGATGCCGGCGGGCGGCATGGGATCGCCTTTGACGATGGCCTCGTAGGTCTTCGAGCGGCCGGTGACGTCGTCGGACTTCACCGTCAGGATTTCCTGAAGGATATGGCTGGCGCCGAATGCTTCGAGCGCCCAGACCTCCATCTCTCCGAAACGCTGTCCGCCGAACTGGGCCTTACCGCCCAGAGGCTGCTGCGTTATCAGCGAGTACGGGCCGATCGAACGGGCGTGCATCTTGTCTTCGACCATGTGGCCGAGCTTAAGCATATAGATGACGCCGACAGTGGCGGGCTGGTCGAAACGCTCGCCTGTTCCGCCGTCGTAGAGGTAGCACTTGCCGTAGCGCGGCAGCCCTGCCTTATCGGTCCATGCATTGAGGTCGTCGAGGGTGGCGCCGTCGAAAATCGGGGTAGCGAATTTCTCGCCCAGCTCGCGGCCGGCCCATCCGAGCACAGTCTCGAAAATCTGTCCGAGGTTCATACGCGAAGGCACACCCAGCGGGTTCAGCACGATGTCGACCGGAGTACCGTCGGCCAGGAACGGCATATCTTCCTGACGGACAACGCGCGACACGATACCTTTGTTACCGTGGCGGCCGGCCATCTTGTCGCCCACGCCGATCTTGCGCTTCTTGGCCACGTAGACCTTGGCGAGCTTCATGATTCCGCTGGGCAGCTCGTCGCCGATCGAGAGATCGAACTTGCGGCGGCGCAGCTCGGCGTCGATTTCCTTGCTCTTGCGCAGATAGTTGACAATAGTGGCGCGGATAAGATCGTTCTTATGGCTGTCGTTGGTCCACTTGCTGAGGTTAACAGTGTCGTAGTTTATGTCGCGGAGAACGGCGGCGGTGAACTTCGCTCCTTTCGGAATGATGTCGCTTCCGAGGAAGTCCTTCACACCGGCCGAGGTCTTGCTGCCGGTGAGTTCGAGCAGCTTGTCGGTCAGAAGCTTCTTGAGCGCTTCCTGCTTCTCGGCATATTCTTCGTCGAGCTTGGGAAGCATGGCGTTGACGCTCTTCGTGCGCGACGGCTTCTTCTCGGCGCGCTGGAAAAGATTCGTGCCGATCACGACACCCTTGAGCGACGGAGTAGCCTTCAGCGAAGCGTCCTTGACATCGCCGGCCTTGTCGCCGAAGATGGCGCGGAGCAGTTTTTCCTCGGGGGTCGGGTCGCTCTCTCCCTTAGGCGTGATCTTACCGATCATGATGTCGCCGGGAACAACGTGGGCGCCCACACGGATAATACCGCGCTCGTCGAGGTCTTTGGTAGCGTCTTCGCTGACGTTGGGAATATCGGATGTCAGCTCTTCCATACCGCGCTTTGTCTCGCGCACCTCGAGGGTGTATTCGTCGACATGAACCGAGGTCAGTATGTCTTCGCGGACCATGCGCTCGTTCAGCACGATGGCATCCTCGTAGTTATATCCTTTCCAGGGCATGAAGGCTACCTTCAGGTTGCGTCCGAGGGCAAGCTCGCCGTTTTCGGTCGAATAGCCTTCGGTCAGAATGTCGCCTTTGTTGACGCGCTGGCCCTTCTCGCAGATCGGGCGCAGGTCGATTGTAGTGCTCTGGTTGGTCTTGCGGAATTTCGGCAGATGATATTCCTTGACGGCATCCTCGAAAGCCACGAACTCTTCCTCTTCGGTGCGGTCGTAGCGGATGCGGATCACAGTGGCGTCGACAAACTCGATCACTCCGGGGCCTTCGGCCATCACCTGAGTGCGGCTGTCGCGGATAAGCTGGCCTTCGAGACCGGTTCCGACGATAGGAGCCTCGCTGCGCATCAGAGGCACAGCCTGGCGCATCATGTTCGATCCCATGAGCGCGCGGTTGGCGTCGTCGTGCTCGAGGAAGGGAATCAGGCAGGCTGCGATAGAGGCGATCTGCACGGGGCTTACGTCCATCAGCTCTATCTGCTCGGGGGGCACGATGGGGAAGTCGGCATCCTGACGGGCTTTGACGCGCTCGTCGACAAATGTGCCGTTGTCGTTGACAAGGGCGCTTCCCTGAGCGATCATCTTGCCCTCTTCGGCCTCGGCAGTCATATAGACAACCTCATCGTTCTTGAGGTCGACGACGCCGTTCTCAACCGTGCGGTAGGGCGTCTCGATAAAGCCCAGGTCATTGATCTTCGCATAGACGCAGAGCGAAGAGATCAGACCGATGTTCGGGCCTTCAGGCGTCTCGATCGGGCAGAGGCGGCCATAGTGGGTATAGTGGACGTCACGCACCTCGAATCCGGCGCGCTCACGCGACAGGCCGCCGGGACCCAGGGCACTCATACGGCGCTTGTGGGTCATCTCGGCCAGCGGGTTTGTCTGATCCATGAACTGGCTCAGGGCGTTGGTGCCGAAGAAGGTGTTGATGACGCTTGAGATAGTCTTGGCATTGATGAGGTCGGTCGGGGTGAAGACCTCATTGTCGCGGACGTTCATACGCTCGCGGATAGTACGGCCCATGCGGGCCAGGCCGACGGCAAACTGGTTGTAGAGCTGTTCACCGACGGTGCGCACACGACGGTTGCTGAGGTGGTCGATATCGTCCACTTCAGCCTTGGAGTTGATGAGCTGGATGAGGTGCTTGATGATCTCCACGATATCTTCGCGGGTCAGCACCTTGACATCCATCGGCGTCGTCATGCCCAGCTTCTTGTTTATGCGGTAGCGGCCTACCTCGCCGAGGTCGTAGCGCTTCTCGCTGAAGAAGAGGTTGGTTATGACTTCGCGGGCCGACGCGTCATCCGGTGGCTCGGCGTTGCGCAGCTGTCTGTAGATATATTGGATAGCCTCCTTTTCGGAGTTCGAAGTATCTTTCTGAAGAGTGTTGAAGATTATCGAATAGTCGATTGCGTCGGCGCTCTCCTTGTGGAGAAGGATTGTCTGGACGCCGCTCTCGAGAATTTTCGGAATATCTTCTTCGGTGATGACGGTCTCACGGTCGATGACAACGTCGTTGCGCTCGATCGACACAACCTCGCCGGTGTCTTCGTCGGCGAAGTCCTCGACCCACGATTTCAGCACACGGGCGGCAAGCTTGCGCCCCACTGCTTTCTTGAGGTTGGCGGGGGTCACCTTGATATCTTCGGCCAGACCGAAGATCTCGATGATGTCCTTGTCGCTCTCGAGGCCGATAGCGCGCAGAAGAGTGGTCACGGGCAGCTTCTTCTTGCGGTCGATGTAGGCATACATCACGTTGTTGATGTCAGTGGCGAACTCGATCCAGCTGCCGCGGAACGGGATAATACGCGCACTGTAGAGCTTTGTTCCGTTGGCATGGGTGCTCTGTCCGAAGAAGACACCCGGCGAACGGTGGAGCTGCGAGACGACGACACGCTCGGCTCCGTTGATAACAAAGGTTCCCTTCTCGGTCATATAGGGAATCTGACCGAGATAAACATCCTGAACAACCGTGGCAAAGTCCTCGTGGTCAGGGTCGGTACAATAGAGCTTAAGCTTTGCTTTGAGGGGTACGCTATAGGTCAGGCCATGCTCGAGACACTCGTCGATGGTGTAGCGCGGCGGATCGATATAATAGTCGAGAAATTCCAGCACGAAATTGTTGCGCGTGTCGGCAATGGGGAAGTTCTCGGAAAATACCTTATAAAGCCCTTCGTTGTTGCGCTTCTCGGGGGGAGTGTCGAGCTGCATGAAGTCCTGGAACGACTTTAGCTGCACCTCCAGAAAATCAGGATAGGGGAGAGGATTTTTGACCGACGTAAAATTTACGCGGGGTTTATCAACTGAATTTGGCATCTAAGATTTTTGCGGGGGTTGATGGATTAACGTGAAAGGGAACTCAAAGAAAAAAAATGCACAAAAAGGTTAAGAACCACCCCTTGGAGGGTTCTTAACCTTATTGCCTGAAAATCAGGCCGTTTTATTTAAGTTCGACTTCAGCGCCGGCTTCTTCGAGCTGCTTCTTGAGGCCTTCGGCATCTGCCTTGGCAACGCCTTCCTTGACAACGCTGGGAGCGCCGTCGACCATCTCCTTGGCTTCTTTCAGGCCAAGACCGGTCAGTTCTTTGACGAGCTTGACAACGGCGAGCTTGCTGGCACCGGCCGATTTGAGCACTACGTCGAAAGAAGTCTTCTCTTCAGCGGCTTCGCCGGCAGCGGCCGGACCGGCAGCAACTGCTACAGCAGCAGCAGCGGGTTCGATACCATACTCGTCCTTGAGGATCTGAGCGAGTTCGTTTACTTCTTTAACGGTGAGGTTAACGAGTTGTTCTGCAAAAGCTTTAAGATCTGCCATTTTTGTATCTTTTTATTTGTTTTGTTTTTTTGTTTGGTTGATTTGGTCGAGAAGAGAGTCTACAGGGTCAGCCTCAGGCCTCTTTCTTCGAGAGTGTCTCGAGAATACCGTGAAGCTTTGTGCCGCCGCTCTGGAGAGCGCTGACAACATTCTTCGCGGGCGACTGAAGCAGAGCGACAACGTCGGCGATAAGTTCGTTCTTGCTCTTGATCGAAGCCAGAGTGTCGAGCTGGTCAGCACCGATATAGGCTGTTTCCTCGACCCAGGCGGCTTTCAGACGCGGCAGCTGCTGATCTTTGTTGGTCACCTTCTTGATGAGCTTTGCAGGGGCATTGCCCACGTTCGAGCACATCAGGGCTGTCTGGCCCTTGAGTGAGCCGTAGAGCTCGCTGTAGTCAACATCGAGGCTCTCGAGAGCTTTGTGAAGAAGAGTGTTCTTGACAACCATCAGCTTGATGCCGTCGCCGAAGCAGGCGCGACGCAGCGAGCTTGTCAGCTCGGCGTCAAGGCCGGCGGTCTCGACGAGGTAGAAGCAAGAATAGTCTTTGATCGTAGCGGCGATCTTTTCAATCGCCAATTGCTTATCTTCCTTTTTCATGCGTTCGTTTCTTTAATTAGGTTATTCCTCGATCGATTTTATATCGACCTTGACACCCGGACTCATGGTGCTCGAAAGATAAATGCTCTTGATATAGGTGCCCTTTGCGGTGGCCGGTTTGAGTTTGATCAGAGTGTTGATAAACTCGCGGGCATTCTCCTTCATGGCTTTGGCATCGAACGATACCTTGCCGATCGACGAGTGAACGATACCGTTCTTGTCGACCTTGAAGTCGATTTTACCCTTCTTGACCTCTTCAACAGCCTTGGCGACATCGACGGTAACCGTGCCGCTCTTGGGGTTGGGCATCAGGCCGCGCGGGCCGAGGATGCGTCCCAGAGGACCGATCTTACCCATGACAGCGGGCTGAGTGATGATGACATCGACGTCGGTCCAGCCGCCTTTGATTTTTTCGATATATTCTTCGAGGCCCACATAGTCGGCGCCGGCAGCCTTTGCGGCAGCTTCGGCGTCGGCGCTGCAGAGCACCAGAACGCGCACCTGCTTGCCCGTGCCGTGAGGCAGGGTGACAACGCCGCGAACCATCTGGTTGGCCTTACGGGGGTCAACACCGAGGCGCACGTCGATGTCGAGCGAAGCGTCAAATTTTGTGTAGCTGATTTCTTTTACCTTCTCGGCGGCTTCTGCCAGAGTATAAGCTTTACCCGGTTCAAGCTTCTCGAGGGCTACCTTTTGATTCTTTGTCAGTTTGCTCATGATAAGTTGAACTTTTAAGCGTTAGCGGGAAATGCTCCTTTGACAGTGATACCCATGGAGCGGGCCGTGCCGGCCACCATGCGCATTGCCGATTCAACGGTGAAGCAGTTCAGATCGGGCATCTTGTCTTCGGCGATAGCTTTAACCTGATCCCAGGTAATCTCTGCCACTTTGTCGCGGTTGGGCTGCGACGAGCCTTTCTTGACCTTGGCGGCCTCGAGAAGCTGAATGGCTACCGGCGGAGTCTTGACAATGAAGTCAAAGCTCTTGTCGGTGTAGTAGGTGATTACAACGGGGAGAACCTTGCCTCCCTTGTCCTGGGTGCGGGCGTTGAATTGCTTGCAGAACTCCATGATGTTGATACCCTTGGAGCCCAGCGCCGGTCCTACGGGAGGTGAGGGGTTTGCCGCACCACCCTTAATCTGCAATTTGATCTGTCCAGCAATTTCTTTTGCCATTGTTAATAAAAATTTAAAGGTTAGCGTGACTGCGCAAGCGGCGCGCCTTCGGCTTAAAGCCACCTGAAGTCCTGAAAACCCGTCGGTTCTCGCCACAACCCCTCCAGCCGCGTAACCGACTGTGGTATCTGCTGCGGACAGCGCCTCGGAAAGCTTTCAGAACCCCGCTGGCTCCCGGCTGCCGCGCCGAAAGCCTCCGTTGCCGGAGAACAAACGACGAAACCGCCGGCAGTGCCGAGGGTGTCACTCTCGCTCTACCTGCGAATTCTCCAACTCAAGGGGGGTCTTGCGGCCAAAAATCTTGACCATGACAGAGAGCTTCTTTTTCTCACGATTGACCTCGTCGATAACTCCCGAGAACCCGCTGAAGGGCCCCGAGGTTACCTTGACAGTCTCACCTACCATGTAGTTGTTACCGTCTTCGTCGAGATCCACGAGTTCATCGGCAGCGCCAAGCATTCTCTTGACCTCGCTCTCGCGCAAAGGCTCGGGAGCGCTGCCCTTAGCACGCCCTGCGAGAAAGTCGATGACATTGCTGGTATTCTTCAGCAAATACATCACCTCGCCGGTCAGCTCTGCTTCGATGAAAACGTATCCTGAATAGAGGTTCTTCTCCTTGATGACCTTCTTTCCGTTGCGCATCGCCATCACACGCTCAGTAGGTATCAGCACTTGAAACAGATGTTTGCCGAGGTCGGTGTTACGCATCTGTGCGTCGAGCACCTCTTTCACCTTAGCTTCTTTACCTGATATGGCACGCAGAACGTACCATGCTCTTTTTGTCTCAGCCATTGATACTTGGAAATTGACGTGTTACTGTTGAATTTGCTTGTGTCTGAAAGTCACTTCTGGTCAGCGGCCTCTATCTGACAGCGCGATTACTGTCCCAGGCTGTAGATTAAGTGCATCAAATTGTCGACCACCAGGTCCATCACCCACACTATCAGTGCGATAATAACGGAAGCAATAAGCACGATGACAGCGCTTTTGACGACCTGCTCCTTAGTCGGCCAAGAAGTCTTATACCGAAGCTCGGTGTAAGACTCCTCCAAATCCGTGAGTAGTTTTAATTTCTTCATTTGTTTTTGTTTTTAGCACGGGTTGAGAGGCTCGAACTCCCGACACCTGGTTTTGGAGACCAGTGCTCTACCGACTGAGCTAAACCCGTATGTAGCTGAAAGAGGGGCCCGGGGCTCCGCGCCCCTCTTCCAGCTATTTGTTTGTCGACAATCAGTCGTCGAGGATCTGAGTGATCTGACCCGAACCTACGGTACGGCCACCTTCGCGGATAGCGAAACGCAGACCGGCGTCGCAAGCAACCGGAGTGATGAGCTCAACAGTGATCTCAACGTGGTCGCCCGGCATTACCATCTCAACGCCTTCGGGGAGAGTGATCTCACCGGTAACATCGAGGGTGCGGATGTAGAACTGAGGACGATAGTGGTTGTGGAACGGAGTGTGGCGGCCACCTTCTTCTTTCTTCAGGATATAAACCGAAGCTTTGAATTTGCTGTGGGGCTTAACCAGACCCGGATGGCAGATAACCATACCGCGCTTGATGTCTTTCTTGTCGATACCGCGGAGAAGGAGACCAACGTTATCGCCGGCTTCACCTTCGTCAAGGATCTTGCGGAACATCTCGACTCCGGTAACAACCGATTTCATGTCGGCGCCCAGACCCATGATCTGAACCTCGTCGCCAACCTTGACGACACCGGTTTCGATACGACCGGTGGCAACGGTGCCGCGGCCGGTGATCGAGAAGACGTCCTCGACAGGCATCAGGAAGGGTTTGTCGATGTCGCGCGGAGGCAGGGGGATCCACTCGTCGACAGCTGCCATGAGTTCCATGACTTTGGCTTTCCACTGGGGTTCGCCGTTGAGGGCACCCAGAGCCGAGCCGCGGATGATGGGAGTGTTGTCACCATCATAGTCGTAGGCCGAGAGAAGATCGCGCATTTCCATCTCGACGAGTTCGAACATTTCTTCGTCGTCGACCATGTCGCACTTGTTCAGGAAAACAACCAGACGGGGCACGTTCACCTGACGGGCGAGAAGGATGTGCTCGCGGGTCTGGGGCATCGGGCCGTCGGTAGCAGCGACAACGATGATGGCACCGTCCATCTGGGCAGCACCGGTAACCATGTTCTTCACATAGTCAGCGTGGCCCGGGCAGTCAACGTGAGCATAGTGACGGTTTGCAGTCTCATACTCGACATGGGCAGTGTTGATAGTGATACCGCGCTCTTTCTCTTCGGGGGCGTTATCGATCTGGTCGAACGATTTAACCTCAGAGAGACCCTGCTCGGCCAGCACTTTGGTGATGGCGGCAGTAAGAGTGGTTTTACCATGATCGACGTGACCGATCGTACCGATGTTCACGTGCGGTTTGGTTCTTTCGAATTTCTCTTTAGCCATAACTTTGCTATTTGTATTTTTTAGGTAAAATGATTTAACTCGTTAATTCAACGACGCCACGATAGTGAACAAGACACAATCGGGGCGGTCGGGTTTTAGCGGTTTTTTTTCGAGCCGATGGCGGGATTTGAACCCGCGACCTCTTCCTTACCAAGGAAGTGCTCTACCCCTGAGCTACATAGGCAAAATGCATTGGAGCGGAAGACGAGGCTCAAACTCGCGACCCTCAG
>HF985599.1:20136-67335 GCA_000431215.1 Prevotella sp. CAG:1031 | reverse complement strand
AGACATATGTTTTGGCGAACACAAACTAAACTAAAAGGACCGACTCCTGCAAATGGAATCGGCCCTTTCTTTCTATTGCCTCCTAAAGTTTAGCGGACAGTAATATAAAATACCCCCATCCCTCTCCACCATGAAGGCCCCGGCTCCCCGCCGGGGCCTTTATCATGGGGCAGAGCGTCCTCAAAGACTAACCCGATTAATCCTGATTTATCTCGCTCAATCCCGATGGCCTCCCCGAAACAAAACGCAGGCTGCGTCGCGGGTAGCGGCGCAGCCTGTTTGCTGGAGAGGAATGGTATCAATAGTTTTTGAAGGTCTGCATAGAGCCGGTATAGGTGCCGGTGATCTTGTGGCCGTCAGCCGAAACAAGATTGAAGGTGATCTTCTTGCCTCCGTCGACAGTCTCGAATGTAACCGTTCCCGAGCCTACGCAGGCCTGTATTTCCTGATAGCCCTGAGCATCGTATTTCTCGAGGTTACCGACAACCGAGAAGTCGGGAACACCGCCGTAGTCCATGTGACCGCGGATACCCGAGAAATCGGTGAAGCTGTCATCAATGGTATAGGTGCCGTCGGGGAAATCCTCTGAGGTCGAACAGAGTTCGAGCTGAACGAAATCGCCCTTTGCCATATTCGGATCGGTCACCTGAACTATGTAGTTATAGAGACCTTCCTTGACATAGCTGCCCATAGCGTAGCACACAGCTTTCTGAACCGAAGTGAATGTCAGAGCGTAATCACCCGTGAGAGTGTCGATCGGCTTGATCTCATTCGCGTCGTTGTCACAGAAGTTCTTGATAGTTACGTTGCCCGAATATTCGGCGCGGATATGCTTGCCTCCCTTGTTGATAAGGTCAAGCGAAATCTTCGTGCCGCCATCGGATACGGTCATTGTTCCATCGCAGATCAGCGACATGCGGTTCTCGCCGGCATTGTCGCCGGTGTAGATGACATAGGTTCCTACGGGATAAACGCTACCCCACATATCGAGCTCGTGACCAAGCTCCATGGTAAACGGCATATAGGTGTATTTCGACACGATCTCACGCGGATCGATTTTATAGACACCGTCGGCGAGATGCTGCACGGGGTTCATCGGATCGGCTACCTTAGGCATGTTGACGGGTATGTTGATCCAGTAGCCCTTTGTGCCGTCGCCCGTATAGAGCTGAAGGGTCATGTCGTCGGCAAACGGACGTGTCCACGATCCATAGAAGCGGCCCTGAGCGCCGTCGATATTGGCGGTTACATCTTCGGTGAACTCGCCCGACGAAGTGATATGGGCCTCGATAGGCATTCTGCCGCGGAAACGGGCATTGACAATGCCGCTCATGGTGGTGAGCTCGGCGCGCACGTCGTAGGTCTCGCCGCTGCGGCGCACGTCGACAGTTCCTCCGATAATAGGCTCATTGGTAACGTCGCCTTCCTCACCGCAGGTCTGGACAGCCGAGCGGGTGATATCGCATGTTTTGAGCGCGAGTCCGTTGTTGCATCTGTAGTATCCGGCCGGAACCGATATATTGTCCATATCAGCGGGCTGTTCGTTGACCAGAGCAAGCAGTATCGAGATTCCGCCCGCTTCGGTAGGCTGGCCGGTCTGATCGACAGGCCCGTTGGATATTACGATGGCATATTCGCCGAAGTTATCGCGGTTGCTGTATTCACCGATAAAATCGTTATTGAAGTCGGTATAGCGCGGAGCGGGAACAAAACGAACCTCGCTGAGACTGTTGACCGGGAAAGTCTCGGGCGTTCCTTCGGTCGGGGTTATTTTTACTACATAGCCCTGCGACGCTGCGGAAAGCGACATGGCTGCGACGGCAACTGCCGTCAGTATGGTTTTCTTCATGATAAAGAGGACGTTACTTATTTGACAAATTTAAACGAATGGCCCGGCAGGGCTACCACATAAACGCCGGCGCCCAGCGACTCTGTCGAGGCTTCGGCATGACCGGCTGCATCGGCGATTGCCGATGCCACGAGCTGACCGGCGAGATTATAGACGTTCAGAGCCGAGCCGGCTTCCATGCCGTCGACAGTCACGGCTGTCTTCGTCACGAAAATGCTGAAACGGGCGGCTGCGTCGTCGGCGATCTCTTCGATTGCCGAATGGGTTGTCGACTTGAATGTGATTTTTTCGACGTCGGCCATCGGATAAACAAGGGTGTGCTCGTTTATATCGGTAAATGTCACGTTCTCGTCAGTAAACGTCGCTATTGGTTCGTCGATAAACTGAAGTTCAACGACGTCGCCGTTTTTGGCTGTGATGGCCATGGTTGTCAGAATAACCTCGGCGGCAGATGCCGACAGGCAAGTCATTACCGCTGCTATGGCCGATATGATAATTTTTTTCATTATTGTTCAGAATATTGAGTTAATGGCTTGAGCCTTCGGGTTATTTTGTAACGTAGGTGATATCACCCTTGAAGCTGAAGTTAAAGGTCAGACCCTTGTCGGTAACAATCGAGGTAGTAATCGTGCGCTTGCCGTCTTCTGTACCAATTACTATTGGTTTGACAAACTTGTAAATATTAGAGTCGACAGGATATGCCTGAACCTGAGATTTGGCGGAATATGTCATAGGTGTGCCATCGGCTCCGAGGGTGTAAGTCCCGTCAGGTATAGTTGTTGCACCGGATTCACAGAAAAGATCGAACACACCATCATAGTCCCAATTGGAATTATTAAACTTAAGATAGAATTCACCGTTCTGGAGATCATCGTTATCAGCGGCCTTGACGTCGGTAATCACAATGTCTTTTACAGGGAAGAAATCATTAGGAACACCCTGATAGTAACCCTTGATAGTCTTGTCGCCGTCGTAGGTAAATTCGAAAGTGACTGTATAATCGTTTCCGTTATGTTCGACTACCATCGAACCGGCCGATATTGCCTTATTATCAACGCTTGTATATCTGACAGAGCTGGGGTTGATATACTGCGTACCGCTTGTTGCAAGATTATATACTCCACCATAGAAGAATTCGGCTTTGGGAGAGTAGTAAACGTCGAGTTTGATCTCAGGCTGACCGTCGGCAGTGAATGTGAGTGCGATGTTGCTGGTGTCGTATTTTAATATCTCCATATTGTATTTCACGCCTTCGGGAGTTTTCGGAGCGAGATACTCGATGGCACCCTCGGCCGTGATATTGTAGGTTATTTCGCCGTCGACAACGGTAGTTGTCATTGTGGTGACACCTGCCTCGGTCTTGACCTCGATCGGAGAGGTTATCTTCAGCTGGGCATAGGGGTTGTAAATGTCAATGCCGGTCTTAGCGCTGAAGGTCATGGCAGCGTTGGTTTCGGCGAGAGTGTATGTGCCGTCGGCGACTGCGGTGGCGCCAGCCTCACAGAAGAGGTCGAAAACAGCTTCATAATTATAAGTGGCATCGCTCAGCCTGAGATAGAACTCTCCGGATTTCGGATCGTTGATATCAACCTGTTTGATTGTCATGAGCTTGACGTCGACAATCGGCGACATTTTGTTGAGCTTGCCTTCATAGCTGCCGCGCACTCCGCTGCCGTCTGCCAGAACTGCCTCGAAGCTGATTGTGTAGACAGCTTCCGAGTTATGGCTGATGGTCATTGTGCCGCTCTTGAAAGCCTGCTTTGCAGTTCCGTCGGGGCTGAAATATGTCCACTGACTGTCGGAGATGTCGATACGGTTCCCTTCGGTTGCGCCGAAAGTATAAGTGCCGTCGGCGAGAATTACCGACGGATCGGCCATCCAAAGATCAAACGCGGCCGTAACTCCTTCGGCGGTCTTGAATTCGAGACCGACATTGACACCACCGTAAGGATTGACATCGATCTGGGAGAACGAATAGTTGGGACGGTTGTCGATCACTTCGAAAGTAATGTCATAAACATAGTCTGTGCAGAACTTGTGCTGATTGCCGTCTTTGTCGACGACAACAATGCTCTGTGCCACAGCGCTCGAAGCCAGCGCTGTCAAAGCAAACGCAATTGCAGATAGTCGTTTCACATTAAAAGTATTAAAGGGTTTTCTAATATATTCTCTTACGTCACAAATTTAATCTTTCGCTTCGAAACCTGCAACTCTTTCAGAACGTTAAATAGCAGCAACAGACTACTCAGCAACCACTTAGCAAAAACATGTTATACAACATAAAAACCGGGGAATTATATCCTGCGCGATTATTCCCGTTTAACCCCGTTTAATCCTGTGCTTTTATGCAGCGGGGACGCAGCCCGAAAGGGTGCGTCCCCGCTATTTAGGTATGTCGTTTATGACTTAGTCTTCGTTGAGGTTCACGCGCTTGAAGTCAACAGCGGCGAGACCTTTGCTGCTCTGCTCGAGATACTGACCGATGGTGAGCTTGCCGTCCTTGACAAATTCCTGCTCCATGAGAGTCGACTCTTTGAAGAACTTGTTCAGACGTCCCTGGGCGATGTTCTGAATCATCTGCTCGGGAAGATTGGCGGCCTTGGCGGCAGCTGTCTCGGCAGCAATCTTGCGGCCTTTCTCAGCCTCTTCCTCGGTGAGCCATCCTTTGGCGATGTTGCTCTCGATGTGAGCCTCGCTGTCAAGAAGGTTCGGATTGAGACCGGCCTTCTTGAGGGCTGCTTCGACAGCCTTCTTGACCTGCTCTTCCTTGGTCTTTTCGATGGCGACTTTGAGCTCGGTGTCGATGGTTTCCTGAGGCACGCTGTTGCGGTCGACGGCCATGGGATTCATCGAAGCGATCTGCATTGCCACGTCGTGTCCGACCTCGTAGTTGACATCGGCCTGGTTGAAGCCGACAATAACGGCGAGCTTGTTGCCGAAGTGGTTGTAGAAAGCTACAGTGGGAGCCTCGATTGTCTCGTAGGCGCCGATCTCCATCTTTTCGCCGGTCTTGCCGACCTCTTCAACGATCTTGTCGGCAACGGTCAGACCGTCCATCGGGAGCTTGCCGAGCTCTTCGGCAGTTTTGACTTTGTTGTCGAGGGCGAGTTTCAGGATAGCCTTTGTGAGGTCTACGAAACCCTGGTTCTTAGCAACAAAGTCGGTCTCGCACTTCAGGGCGAACACAGCGGCAAAGTTGCCGTTGGCTCCTGCGAGCACGCAGCCTTCGCTGGCCTGACGGTCTTCGCGCTTGGCAGCGACAGCCTGACCTTTCTTACGGAGGATTTCAACAGCGGCATCGATGTCGCCGTTAGTTTCGGCAAGGGCTTTCTTGCAGTCCATCAAGCCGGCGCTGGTGAGGTGGCGCAGCTTGGTGATTTCAGCCATTGTTACAGCCATTTGTATATAGTTTTTTGGCGTTCGTAAATATGATTGTTATTCAGCGGCGGGAGCTTCCTCAGCGGCGGGAGCCTCTTCGGCTGCGGGAGCTTCCTCGGCGGGAGCCTCTTCGCGACGGCTCACGCGGCGGCGCTCGCGGCGCGGAGCAGCAGCTCCTTCTTCGTTTTCTTCGGCTTCTTCAGCAGCAGCCTTGTCGTCGATTTTCTCGACTTTGCGCTCTTCGAGACCTTCGGCCATAGCGGCGCATACGGTGTCGAGGATGAGCTCGATCGACTTGCTGGCGTCGTCGTTGCAGGGGATAACGAAATCAACGTCGTTGGGGTTCGAGTTGGTGTCGACCATTGCGAACACGGGGATACCGAGACGGTTGGCTTCGGCAACGGCGATGTGCTCTTTCAGCACGTCGACAACAAACAGTGCGCTCGGCAGGCGGTTGAGCTCGGCGATAGAACCGAGGTTCTTCTCGAGTTTGGCACGCTGACGGCTGATCTGGAGTTTCTCGCGCTTGCTGAGATTGTCGAATGTGCCGTCTTTGCTCATTTTGTCGATTGTCGACATCTTCTTCACTGCCTTGCGGATTGTGGGGAAGTTGGTGAGCATGCCGCCCGGCCAGCGCTCGACAACGTAAGGCATGTTGATGCTCGAAGCCTTGTCGGCCAGAACCTGCTTGGCCTGCTTCTTGGTAGCAACGAAGAGAACCTTCTTGCCGGATTTGGCGATGCTCTTCAGAGCGGCGGCAGCTTCGTCGAGCTTGGCAGCGGTCTTGTAGAGGTCGATGATATGGATTCCGTTGCGCTCCATGAAGATATAGGGAGCCATTGCGGGATTCCATTTGCGTTTGAGGTGGCCGAAGTGACAGCCGGCCTCGAGGAGTTGGTCAAAAGTGGGTGTTGCCATTGTTGGATTTGTTTGTTTACGTTCTTTGGTTAATAATTCAACCGGGGCGTAGGGAACGCGTCCATCGCCCCGATTTAGATACTAAACTTCTATAATGGTGTATCCTTTGCTCAAAAGTAAGATTAACGCTTGCTGAACTGGAAGCGCTTGCGGGCTTTGGGCTGACCGGGTTTCTTACGCTCTACGGCGCGCGGGTCGCGGGTCATGAAGCCTTCGGCACGCAGGGCGGGTTTGTCCTCGGGGTTGAGTTTAACCAGAGCGCGGGCGATAGCCAGACGCAGAGCCTCGGCCTGTCCTTTGTAGCCGCCGCCGTCGAGATTGACGCGGATATTGTATTTCTCGACAACGTCGAGAGTGTTCAGCGGCTGTTTGACGATATACTGGAGAATCGACGAGGGAAAATAAACGTCGAGGGGGCGACGGTTGATGGTGATGGTTCCGTTGCCTTCGGTAAGAATTACACGGGCTACGGCGGCCTTGCGGCGGCCTACTGCATTAACTGATTCCATAGTCTCGATAGTTTATTTTACGGTGTTGATGTCGATAACTTTGGGCTCCTTGTCGGCGAAGGGATGCTCGGGGCCGTTATAAACGTGCATGTTCTCGATGATGGTGCGGCCAAGACGGTTCTTGGGGAGCATACCGCGGAGAACCTTCACGAAAAGGGGATGATAGCCGGCCTTGATGGTCTTCTTATATGACTTCTTCATAAGATCCTCGGGCGTGAATGCGCGCTGACCGCCGGGATAGCCGGTGAAACGCAGGTATTCACGATCGGTCCATTTCTTGCCGGTCAGGCGAACCTTGTCGGCATTGATGATGATGACATTGTCGCCACACTCAACGAACGGAGAATAGCAAGGCTTGTTTTTTCCACGCAGAAGAATGGCAACTTTGGCGCAGAGGCGACCGAGTACCTGATCGGTTGCGTCGACCACGAGCCACTCTTTGGGGCAGCTCTTTGCGTTGGGCGTGAGGGTCTTGTAGCTTAAAGTATCCACGATTATTTACTTGATTTACTGTTGATTAATAGTCATGGGACGGCTTACTCTCCGGTTCGGCCAAAAACCTCGGAGCCGCCGTTGCCCTGTTAGTTGGACATAATCGGCTTGCAAAGGTAGTCATTTTCACTGACTTGACAAGCACATTCAAAAAAATTTTTCAAGGCGTCCGCGGGAATTATTAGTCTGATTAGCCTGATTGGCCCAATAGAACCGGCCGGGGTTAAATTATTAGCGACATTAGACCATTTTGAATTTTGTTGAATAATTGCAAAATAAACTATACATTTGCCAAAAATCCAATACTATTATTAATCGTGAAACACCTCCCGCTATTTCTTTCAGTCGCTCTCCTGTCAATTTCGGCGGTGGCAGCCGATGCCGCCCAAGTAGAAACAGCCCCCCTGCGCGAAAACGTCAGGGCTCGCCCTTTGCTCAGCCCTAAAAAAGGGCCCGGCGCGTTTGTCAGTCCGGGCGCCGGCCCCGTGCGCCGCAGTTACCATCCCGACGACGGACGCGAATACACCGCCGTCGTCAGCGAAGACTTCGCGCTCTGCTCGGCCGGCACGAATGAAGATCCCGACCGCACATTCATCGAAGGGCCCGGCTATCCCCCGGAATCTACCTCGTCGGAAACCGGAAAATAGTTATCCGCTAACAGAACCTTCTTCACCAAAGCGGGCTGCGCCGATTTGCGCAGCCCGCTTTATTGTAGCTATCTTAGCTACCTTCTCTCTACCGCGAGCCGCGCGCGGCAGAGCGCCGTTCCGCTCTCCGCGTCGGCGAACTCGGCGGTTACCGCGTCATCAGTGCGCCCGATGCGCAGAACTGCGGGAGTCGACGGCAACGTCTCGTGAAGATAGGCGATGTCGAGGCGCGTTATGCGGTGGGAGTCGTGCCAGTCGAGGCCCAGAGCGTCGGCAATGCGCTCGAGATAGCGCGCCGAATTGACGTGGCGGTTGAAATCGAGGTCGCTGTAGGTGAACCCCGCGGGCAACACCTCGGCATCGGGCCCGGGGGCTGCAACGCGCTGTATAGGCGCTATCGGACATTCGAGCGCAGTTTCGCAACCTGGCACCGATCCAAGTTCCGAAGTTCTGCGGAGGTTAATGTCGATGCATGCCCAGAGACTGCGGGCAAATCCAATAGGAGTGCCGTCGGCGCCATGGATAGCGAAATTTCGGTAGCTCAGATGGCGGTTGAAGCTCTCCACCCAGGTCGTTATCGAGAACACGTCGAGTATTCCGGGCATAGCCGTCATCTCTATCGACATTCGCGAGAGAACCCACGCGAGTCCCTTCGCGGCAAGCTCGCGATAGCCGACACCGAGCAGATCGGCATGGCGCGTGGCGGCAACAATGAGGCGCGTCTCGAGCGACGCCATCGACAGGTGTCCCGTGGCGTCGCAGAGCGCAGCCGACAGCGGCCGCGGTTCGGTTGTATAGGTCAGTGGTAATTCAGTCATGGCTGTTTACATAAGCGGGGGCCTCCCTGATGGGCGGCCCCCGCGGTTATTTCAGCAGAAAAGATTATTCGTCTACTTCGTTGATCTTGATGAGGGTGAAGCCGTTCATCAGAGCCACGGCGTTGTTGTAGCCATACCAGCCGGCAAAGACACCGTTCTCGAAGGCACCCACACCGAACATGCTGTCGGCGTTACCGAAGGTGATGGCGTTGTAGCTTACATTCCACTTACCGCGGACGGGAGCTACGTCGATCGAACCTGAGGTGTTACCTACCCAGACAGCTTCCGGGCCGCCTGCACTGGTACCGTAGTTCATCACGAGTTCTCCGTATTTCTCTTCCTGATCGTAGTCATAGTAGAGCTCCATCGAGAACTGGCCCATGACACCGCTTACGGTTACTGTGCCGCTGCCGTCGCCGTTGTCCTCGGTGATGGTCATGTTGACCTCAGCGAAATATTCGAGATTGATCAGGCCTTCGCTCTGATTGTAGGTGTTCGACGAGATGAAGTAAGCACCGGGAAGATCCTGGAACTTCGGAGCCGAACCCTTGTCGTTGATGGTGACGAGAGTCGTTGCCTGCTGGCCGACGGTAGCACCCTTGACGTCGATGATCTTCACATCGAAAGTGCGGTTCGGGTCGAGGCCGCGGAAGTCGATTGTCGAGAGCTCGAATTCACCCTCTTCGTCGTCCTGGGCGATATTGATGTTATCGGAGGTCAGCAGATAGTGACGGCCTGCGATAGCGGGGTCGTTGCCGGTCTCGACACACTCGATGGTGACAGTGACATAACCGTTGCGGTTGCCCTGAACATAGACGGGCACGGTGAACAGTCCGGTGTTCTCGTTGACGGTCACTGTGGGCTCGGCGAGGTTGACTACGACGTCAGGCAGGGTGTTGTATTCGATCTTGACATCGCCCTGAATGTCTCTGTAGTCGTTGCCGCAGGCTACCAAAGCCATTCCTGCGAGCGCCGTTGCGATATATTTTGTCAGTTTCATATTCTGTATAGGTGTTTACAGGTTTGTTATTAATAGCCGGGGTTCTGCTGGCCCTGGAGTTTCGGGTTAACCTGGATTTCAGCAGCGGGGATAGGCCATGTGTAGCGGTAGTCATTGTCCTGATAGACAACCTGAGTACCGGCAATAACGAGAATTTCGTTGGCCTGAGGATAGTTGGTATAGTTGATACCGGTGCGGCTGAAGCCCTGGTTCCAGCGGCGCAGGTCGCTCATGCGGAAGCCTTCACCGATAAGCTCGCGCAGACGCTCGAGGCGTACCTGACGGATCAGCTCGTTGCCTGAAGTGGCTGTGTAGGTGAAGTCGCGGGTGAAGCGGCGTTCGCGCAGATATTTGAGCATGTCGTTGGCTTTCGACTCCTGACCGAGCTCGGCGGCAGCCTCGGCGACAATCAGATACTGTTCTGACAGACGGAAGGGCTTGGCCATGTTGAGAAGAGCGTTAGCCGAGGTGGTGTTCAGCGACGGGTTGCCGGGATATTTCTTGAAGCAGGGAGCTTTGTAGATACCGCCCTCAACCTGAAGGTTGCGCGATTCAACAAATGCGTTGTAGCGGACATCGCCGGGCTGATAGAGGCCCTGACGGTCGTCGGCGCTCTGGAGGGCGACGTAAGGCATTACGAGGTAGTCGGCCTGGAATTTGCTGGCGCCGATCCAGGCACCGCCTGTCGAGCTCACACCGGCTTCTGTAGCCGACGAGATCGGACGGAAGATAAGCTCGTTCGAGTTATCGTTGGTCCACATGCTGAGATACGAGCGTGCGGCGGTCAGAGTATAGATGCGCGAGTTGATGACCTCTTCGGCGAGGCTGATGGCAGTTTCGTAGTCGCGCTGCAGAAGAGCAATACGGGCCAGGAGAGCCTTGACGGTATAGGAGCATACATAGGGCGACATCGGAACAAGAGCGGCCTTATGGTCGATTTCGCTGCCTTCCACGTTGGGAGTGTTCTCGTAAGCTTCGAGACCTTCGAGAGCCTTCTTGAGGTCTTCCTTAATGAAATTGTAGGTCTCTTCGAGAGTCGAACGGCCGGGATAAACGTCTTTCGACGAGGTCGGGTTGTAGACGGTCACCAGCGGCAGGCCGAGACGCTCGTTCTTGGTAGCGTCGGTGTAGGCGGGGCAATAGTGGTCGAGCAGCCAGAAGTAGAAATAGCCACGCATGAAGTAAGACTCGGCGATATAGAGCTTGATAGCCTCGGCATTCTCTTCGGTCTGGGGCTCTGCGAGAATCTTGGGAGCGCGCTCGAGGAAGAAGTTACAGTCGGCGATACCGCTGTAGAGACCACCCCAGATCGACTCGATGTCGGAGTTCGACGAGATGATGGTGCCGTTGTTGAGGTCGCCGAGACGGTTGCCGTTGGCACGGTCGCCGATGAAGTTGTCCATCTGTATCTCGGTGTAGGAGATATAACCGCCGGTCGACAGCGAGCGGACACGGTTGTAGAATCCGTTGCGGAAACGGAAGCAGTCTGTTGCGTTCAGAAGGGCCTGGTCGTCGGTTATCGAGCCAACCGGTTCGAGATCCATGTTGCAAGAGGTAGCCAGCAGACTTCCGAGACCCACAGCAACTGCATATAAGAATTTTTTCATAATCATTTGATTCTTTTGGATTGTGAAGAGATAAGTAGGTGAGTGGGATTAGAAGGTGACTTCGATACCGAACTCATACTGACGGGTGTTGGGATAGAAGAAAGCTACAACGTTGGTCTCAGGCTCGGGATCGTAGCCGGTGAACTTCGTGGCGGTCAGCAGGTTGCGGCCGGTAAAGTGAACGGTGAGGGCCTGGAGATACATGCGGCTCAGCAGCGATGCGGGCAGGCTGTATTGAACGGTGAGGTTCTTCAGACGGAGGAACGAGGCGTTCTCGATCAGGTGAGTGTCGAACTGCAGGGGGTTGCCGGGACCGGGGATGTCGGTCTGGTCGCCGGGCTGCTGCCATACGTTGAGCATCGATGTCATCTGGTTGTACGATGTTGCGAACGTATTGTTCTCGGCGAAGAAGCGGTCGTTGTTGATCATATACTTCCCTGCTGCCCAGTTGAAGTCAGCTTTCAGCGAGAGGCCTTTCCAGCGGAGGTCGGTTCCGAAACCGCCGCTCCAGGGAGCATACTGCGATTTGCCGGTCAGAACGGCGTCGCGCTCTTGGTTGAAGGTCTTTGTCAGGTTGTTGTCTTTGTCGTACCACATCGGACGTCCGTCGCGCGGGTCAACGCCTGCGAAGCGAACCGAGTAGAGCTCACCTGCGTTGTGGCCTACCTTATACTGGAGACCGGCGTTCGAGAGAGTCAGATAGTCCTGACCGTCATAGAGCTTGGTGATTTCGTTGTGGTTGTAGTTGAAGTTGCCGCGGACAGCCCAGTACCAGTCTTTGGTCTTGATGATGGCTGCTGTGAGGTCGAAGTCGATACCGGTGTTGCGCATCGAGCCGATGTTGCCGTAGCCGCCGCCGAAACCGGTTGTGTAAGACCATGGAATCGACAGAATCATGTCGACGGTGTTCTTGTTGTAGAAGTTGACTTCACCCGAGAAGATCTTCAGGAAGCCGAAGCCGATACCGACATCGAGCGAGCGGACAGTTTCCCACGACAGGTCGGGGTTGGCAGCCTGAGCGATACCGATTGCGCTGCCGCCGTTATAGGGAGTTCCGTAAGAACCTACGAGGCCATAGAAGGCATAGTTGCCGATACCCGAGTTACCGGTCGTACCGTAGCTGACATGGAGCTGCAGGTCGTCGAGCCAGGTGTAGGGAGCGAGGAAAGCTTCAGCCTTGGCGTTCCACATTGCGCCGACACTCCAGAAGTTCGACCAGCGGTGGCCGGGAGCGAATTTCGAGCTGCCGTCGCGGCGGAAGGTTGCTTCGAGGTAATATTTGCTGTCGTAGTCGTAAGCACCGTTAATGAAGAACGAGTTGAAGGTCTGCTCAGCCATGCTCTGCGAGAGGGCGGTGTTGGGCACTGCGGCGCCGGCCTGGGGAAGAAGCATCTGACGGCGGTCGGTGTAGCCTTCGGTGAAGAGTCCGAAGCCTTCGCTGCGGCCGATGATCGATTCCTCACCGATGAGCACTGTCATGTTGTGCTTGTCGGCGAATGTGCGGGTATATTCAGCGGTGTTCGTGTAGGTGAACTGATAGTAGCGCGAGAACGACTGCTGGTTGTAACCGTCGGTCTGATCCTGGAAATCGTAGTAGTCGCCCATCGGGGTTGTGAACGGCTCCTTGGGCCAGCCGTAGTTTTTGCCGCGAGAATCGTAGGCGTCGACATTCTGCTGGGCGCGGATTGTCAGGCCGGCGATCGGGTTGATCTGCTCACTGAGGGTTGTGTTAAGGGTAACGCGGTTGTTCCATACCGAACGGCCGAGGTCGTTGAGTTTCGGAGTAGGAATCTGCGAGAAGTGGAGGTAGAGGGCCTCGCCATGCTCAACGCGGTTGCCGTTTTCATCGACAGTCCAGTAGTTGGGAGAATCCATCGGGAACGATTTGCGGGCGAACACCATCGGGTTGGTGATATAGAGACCGCCGCCGCTGTAAACGGCGTTCGACTCGCTGTTCTGCTGGAATTTGGTGTAACCGAGGTTGGTCTGCAAGCCGACACGGAACCAGCTGTTGACACGTGCGTTAAGGTTGAAACGCAGAGTCTCGCGGCGCATCTCTGACTGCTCGATGATACCTTCGGCGTCATAGTGGTTCAGAGAGATATAGTAGCTGAGGTTCTCTGTACCGCCCTGAACGGCGCCCTCAACTGAATATGTGGGAGCGTGGCCGTCGAAAGTTTCCTTGAACCAGTCGGTCGAGATTCCGTAGAGTTCCCATGCGTCGCGCATCTCCTGGCTGACGGGCTGGCCGATAGCGTCGCGATAGGTGATATACTGCTCGGAGTTCATCATGTCCATGCGGTCCTGAACGGCTGTCGACCAACCGACATTGGCGCGGACGGTCACTTTGGCGCGTTCGCCGAAACGACCTTTCTTAGAGGTGATCACGATAACACCGTTAGCGGCACGCGAACCGTAGATGGCAACGGAAGCAGCGTCTTTAAGAACGGTGATAGACTCGATGTCGGAGGGGTTCAGGGTCGTGAACACCGAAGCGGCAACGGGAGCGCCGTCGAGGATGAACAGCGGAGTGTTCGAGGTATTCAGCGAGTTGACACCGCGCAGACGAATCGAGTTGTTGACGTTTGAGGGGTCACCCGAATCACTGAAGATCGAAAGACCGGCAACCTGACCCTGAAGGGCGTCGATGAATGTCGCAGTCGGAATGTTTTCAAGAGCGTCTTCGCCGACAACAGAGACAGAGCCCACGATCGAGCCGAGTTTCTTGCCGGAACCGTAACCGGTAACGACGACCTCTTTAAGAGCGTTATTGTTGACCATCTTGACAACAACGCCGTTTTCTGCTTTCACTTTCTGTGTGCCGTAGCCGACATAGCTGATCTGAAGCTCTTTGACATGAGCCGGCAATGAAAGAGTGAAATTACCGTCGACGTCGGTGGCTGTGCCTGTGCCGCCGCCGAGAGGCATAACTGTTGCACCGATAAGAGGCTCATCGGTTTCGGAGTCAACCACCGTACCGTGCACGCTGCGGTTCTGTGCGTAACCGCTCAGTGCAAGTGTGATGACAGCCGTGAGTAGTAGTAACAGCTTTTTCATACAAATAAATAGATTGACATATATAAAATGAATAATACGTTTTCCTGTCGTCTGCTGCTTTTGCTGCGTGTATTACTGCGAACTTAGGCGTCGTCTGCTGGCCCGTCACGCGGGTGTCGGCGATCTTGCCCCGGCCCATAGCTCTTCGTTTTTTCAGAGCCTTCAGGGCAATTAGGTAGCCGCAAAATTACAATTTTTTTTTCAAAAAAGAAACATATATCAATGAATTTTCACCCATTTTCATTCTGATTTTTCTGTTATACAATATATTTATTTAACATCCAAATTTGTATGCCGACTGATTCTCAGACTATTGCCGCATACAGCCCGAAAGAGGGCGATCAGTCGGCATTTTACAATTTTCAAGCAAAAACAGACCGCCACACAGCGCGAATTCCGCATAAAACCTCGCAAAATGCCATCATTCCGGCCGCCAGAGCCGCCTGTCCCTGAATATCAGCACGAACAATTTCTTAAAGACTAACCACCTCAAACAGGCCATTCACCATCAAGCGCTGGAAGCGCGATATCTCTACACGTCTATCGCACAATACTGTTAAGTTAGTTTTACCGAGCAAATTATCCTGTAACTTAAAATTCTCCTGGGCAAATTATCCTGTCCGGGCGTAGGGACGTGCCTTTGGCACGTTTCACATGCGTCTGACAATCAGGACATTGCGATGCTACGTGCCGAAGGCACGTCCTAATGCTATTAACTTAGTGTGCTGTGTTCAAAAGGTCTGGCTGAAAGCACGCGACAAGCGCCGTGAGGCGCGATATCTCTACATCCCACTGCGATAGCTGTGGGTCTGGAGTAATCTCCATCTCCCCGCGACAAGTGGCGGAGCCTACGCAGTCGCGGAACGGCGATAGCCAAGGCCTCGTTCAAGTCGTCAGGATGATATGAGAAGCCTGACTCTTTGCAGATAGTCCGAATCTCCGCATTGAAATCCAAGCGCTTATGATGCTCAGCCAGTTAATCGATACAGTTTATTGTTTTCCTCACCATGCTCGGCGAAACCGTGCACGCGTATATATTGACACCGGCCTTGGCTATCGCCGTTCCGCGACTGCACAGCTCCGCAGCTTGTCGCGGTGACTGGGGGGAGGTTGTCGAACCCACAGCTATCGCAGTGGGATGTAGAGATATCGCGCCTCACGGCGCTTGTCGCGTGCTTTCAGCCAGACCTTTTGAACACAGCACACTAAGTTAATAGCATTAAGGCACGTCCCTACGCCAGAGCGTTTCTGACGCTGATTTCATCTACGCCAGAGCGATTTTTGACATTTGATGAGCCAACTAAGCAGCATTGAGCTATCGCAAGCGGTTGTAGACAGCGCTTCCAGCACTTGACAATAGAATCAGTAATGAATCAGATTCTGCGACACACATCATTAAGTCCAAAAATTAGACGAAATGACGGCAAATAGCAGTCATATTCACAAAAGATGCAAATAGTTCGAAAAAAGGAGCCGATTAGATTGCGTTTATTCAAAAAAGTAATTATTTTTGCGACTGAACTCTGTCGTTGCGAAGCGGCGACACTTTCTTTTGATAATTTTAGGATAAATATAGTAACCCACCATCACTCATGAAAAAAGTCTTTCTAACCGCCATTGCCGCCTTATGTGCCGTCGGCGCATGGGCTGCCCCGGTGACCGTTGACCGCGCAAAAGCTACCGCCACCGCCTTTATCAAGGCAAAAACCGGAGCAAACGTGACTGTCAAGGAAGTTGTCAGAGCAACTGACACCTATTATATAATAAACCTGAACCCCGGAGGGTGGGCTATCGTGTCGGCCGACGACATCGCAGAGCCTGTCATCGGCTTCAACACAACCGGCGCTCTCAACTGGCACTCGATTCCCCAGAACATGACCGGATTCATCGGCAACCTCGAGGCCAAGACCGATTTCGCCCGCCGCAACGGTCTGAAGGCCCGCAATGCCAACTGGAAGAACCTGTCGACCCCTCAGGGAATGGCCCGTATCTCGCGTGCCGACGACGACGCCTCGATCCCCGCTCTCATCAAGGTCAACTTCAACCAGACTCCCCCCTTCAACAAATATTGCCCCGGAACAGGCAACAATAAAGCCATTGTAGGCTGCCCGGCCGTTTCGATGGCTCAGGCCATGACCGTGCAACAGTATCCCGCACAGCCCCAGGGCAAAAATTCCTACAGCTGCGCCGGCTACGGTCTGCTCGAAATCAACTACGACGCCGAGAAGCCCTATAACTGGGACAACATTCTCCACGGCCGCAACGACCAGTATGACGAGGCAGCCCGCCTGCTCTACCACTGCGGCGTATCGGTCAACATGAACTACGGGCCCGACGGATCGGGCATCCCCTCGAACGAAGTGTCGCGCTGGGTCAACGCTCTTGCCAACAACTTCGGCTATAACAAAGACGACATCAAATATTACTGGCGCACAAGCTACCGCGGCGACTGGGAAGCCCTCGTGCTCAACGAACTCAACGCCGGCCGCGCCGTAATCTACAACGCCATCGACTCGAAAGGCCACTACGGCCACTCGTTCAACGTCGACGGCTACCGCGGCGACAAATACTACCACCTCAACTGGGGCTGGGGAGGTGTCGGCAACGGCTACTTCCGCCTCGACGCCCTTCAGGACGCCGCCATGGACATGAACTATGACTCGGGCCACGTTGTCGTAATCGGCATCGGCTCGCCCAACCAGGTTCTCAAAAATATCGAGCTCAGCGACATCGTGATCGACGAAAAGCTTCCCGCCGGAACAGTTCTCGCCCAGATCACAGTCAACGGCGCAGCTCCCGAAAGCACCTACAAGCTGAGCATTTTCGGCGCCTACGACAAACGTACCGGAACCTACGCCGACGTGCCTTTCGAACTCGACGGCGATCTGCTCAAGACAAAGAGCGTTCTCACCGCCCAGGACGAGCCTATCGAGCTGAACGTCCGCGTTGAAGACACGGCCACCTCGACCCGCCTGCAGTCGTCGTTCATGATCACAGTATGCCCCCTGCGCACAATTGCAGCAGCCACCTCGCTGACCTACGACCGCACAACCGGCGAACTCCTTATCAAGACCCGCAACGGCCTCGACTACACCCTGACAGGCCCCGACGGCTCGCGCATCAGCGGCGGAAGCCTCTCGCCCGTGCCCCATCTGACAATCCGCAAAGCTGAGCTTCCCGACGGCGAAAGCACACTGACACTCACATCGGGCAGCCAGTCGAAAGTGCTCAAAATCAAGAAATAAGCCAACAACGCATAAATCATTCCAAAAAGCATAGATCTCATGAAAATGAACAAGAATATATTCGCGTGGAGCATCCTGGCTTTCGGCGCACTCTCTCTGACAGCCTGCAGCGATAAAGACGAGCCCGGAGGTGGCAGCGACAGCGGCAACACCGACGGCAACGAAATCATCATCAAGACCCAGGTGAAGCTCAACACCAAGACAGCCCTCATCGAGGATCTCGTCAACGGCCACGAAATGAACGTCTTCGCCAACGTCACCGACGACTCCGGCGCTACGGTCAAGGATGTCACCACCCATGCCGCCAACAACAACGGAGAATGGAAGCTCGACGACCCCGTGCGTCTCTCGAAAGGCTACACCGCCGAGGTGATGGCCGCTTATCCCTACGCTGCCGGCCTGACCGACTACAAACAGTATCCCGTCGACGTAACAACTCAGGCCGACGTGCTCTACTCGGGAAAAGGATCGTTCGCTTCGTCGACATCCAACACCGTCACCCTCAACATGAAGCACGCCCTTTCGATGGTGTCGCTCAACATCAAGCTCGAAGGCTACAGCGGAGCAGGCCACATCACAGCCATCAAGCTCTCTCAGCCCGCCCTGGTAGCCACCAAGGGAACGATGAACATCGCTACAGGCGCCATAACCTCAACTGACTTCGGCGTAGTAAGCGCAACAACCGACAACACCGCCACAGCCAACGGAATCAGCGGCGCTCTGCCAGGAATGTGGGTGATTCCCTTCACCAGCAAAGATCAGGATCCCGTTGCCGTGACAATCACCATCGACGGCAAGGAGTTCACCGTCGACCTCCCCGAGGTTACGATGAAAACCGGCTGGCAATACGTGTTCCAGGGTGTCATGACCGCCCACGGCCTCACCTTCAACCCCACCGCCACCGAGGAATACGAGCTTAACATGAAAGACGACGAATTCGTGCCCCTCAACGGCTTCGGCATGATTTCTCTGACTTTCTCAGGCTCGACATTCGCCTTCCCCGATTTCGCCGGCGACAACATCTTCGGCAACGTCAGCGCTGCCGACGGCTCGACCGCCAACTACACCATCGGCGGAAGCCTCAAGCTCAAGAATACTGCCGCACAGCAGATCGTCGTCGAGACCTGGAACTCAACAGGCTTCACCATCAACTCTACAGAGGGCATCGACGCCATCGACCTCAGCAACTATTGATGACACCGGCCAAAAGCCACAGTCTGACCCACATAGCCCGGGCGCTCTCAGCGCTCGGGCTCATTTGCATTTGTCAGACAGCCTTCGCCGTCGCTGCTGCGCCCGACTCGGCAGCCGTCAGCAACGACAGTATAACGCTCGGCGAAGTGACAGTGCGGGCCCGGCGCCCCTTCAGCGAGATCATTCCCGGCCAGACTCTCGGAGGGGAGCGCCTCGAAGCCATGCGCAGCCACAACGTGGCCGACGCCCTGCGCTACTTCAGTGGAGTCCAGATAAAAGACTACGGAGGTGTCGGCGGCGTCAAGACCGTCGACATCCGTTCGATGGGCACCAACCACACCGGCATCTTCTACGACGGAATCCAGCTCGGCAACGCCCAGAACGGACAGATTGACCTCGGAAAATTCTCGCTCGACAATCTCGAGGCCATCGATCTCTACAACGGGCAGAAGAGCGATATATTCCAGAGCGCCAAAGACTACGGCGCCGCCGGAACTCTCTACCTACAAAGCCGCACTCCGCGTTTCGACGACACCGACCGCCGATGGAAAGCCAACGTCACCCTTCGCGGCGGCTCGTTCGGACTCATCAATCCGGCAGGCCGGTTCGACTTCAGGATTTCGGAGCGCGTCGCGGCCACCGTCAGCGCCGAATACAGCCATGCCACAGGCAAATACCGCTTCCGTTACCGCCGCCTCTACGACGACGGAACAACAGCCTGGGACACGACAGCAACTCGACTCAACGGCGACCTGCGCGCATTCCGCGCAGAGCTCGGCCTCTACGGCTCGCTCAGCCGCGGCTACTGGCAGGCACGCGTCTACTACTACGACAGCAACCGCGGCATTCCCGGCGCCATCGTCAACAACGTATGGAAAAACTCACAGCGTCAATGGGACCGCAACTTCTTTGCCCAGGGCCACTGGCGCAAAACGCTCTCACGCGTATATTCCCTTCAGCTCAAGGGAAAATATGCCCGCGACTATATGCACTATCTCAACCCCGACACAACACTGATGTATCTCAACAACCGGTTCTATCAGGACGAGATATATCTCTCGGGAGCCAACAAATTCAACGTAGCGCCGGGACTGCGCGTCAACCTTGCGGCCGACTATCAGTGGAACACCCTCAGCTCAACCATAAGGAACTTCGCCCGGCCGCGCCGCCACACACTGATGACAGCCTTTGCCGCGGCTTACGAACTCGGCGGACTCCGCGCTCAGGCCTCACTGCTCCACACTCTCGTGCTCGACCATTCGCGCAACTCTCCCGACGGCGCACCGGTCAGCTACGCCGACAACACCCTGTCGCGACTCAGCCCCGCCGTCATGGCCTCCTACAAACTCTCGCGCCCCTGGCTCGTCCGTGCCTTCTTCAAACGCGCCTTCAGGATGCCGACATTCAATGATCTCTACTATACCGACATCGGGAACGCAGTGCTGCGTCCCGAGACAGCCGACCAGCTGAACATCGGAGCCGTAGCCGATTACACATTCGACCAGACGGTTTTCGACGCAATCCACCTTACTGCCGACGCTTACTATAACTTCGTCAAAGACAAAATAATAGCCGTGCCGAAAGGGAACGGCCAATACCGCTGGATGATGATGAACATAGGCCGGGTTAAGATTCTCGGACTTGATCTCACAGCCGCCGCCACCATCACTCCCCTACCCCGTCTGCATCTCGATCTGCGGCTCAACTATACCTATCAGAGCGCACGCGACTTCTCCGACCCCACCGACACGCGCCCAGGCGGAATCGGAACCTACAAAGGTCAGATCGCCTATATCCCCCACCACAGCGGATCGGTCACGGCCGCCCTGCGATGGCAGCGGGCCGAACTGAACTACAGTTTCATATATGTCGGCGAGCGCTACCACAATTCCAGCAATATCCCCGAAAACTACGAACCGGCATGGTATTCCTCAGACCTCTCGCTCTCCTACCGCCTGCGCCTCGGTCCGACAGCCCTGCGCGCGACTCTCGAGGTCAACAACCTGCTCGACCAGCAGTATGAGGTAATCCAGAACTATCCCATGCCGGGCCGCAACTACCGCCTGTCGCTCTCAGTCGACCTCTGACCGGGAACAAATTCAAATTCACAGACGTATACTAATCAGAAATAATTGGTATATTTGCACTCACAGCACAACCGCATATGAAATTAATCGAACTTAATCTGCAACGCATCATCGACCTCTGCCGTAAACACAAGGTAAAGTCTCTGGCAGTCTTCGGGTCTATCCTTACAGATAGATTCAATGACAAGAGCGATGTCGACCTGCTCGTCGACTTCGATACGACAGATCATGAACGATGGGATTACGTGACAAACTATTTCGATTTCAGAGACGCGTTGGAAAGACTGTTCGACAGAAGAGTTGACCTCATCGAAGAAGGAGGTCTGCGAAACAAATACTTCATCGCAAACGTCAACCGCACCAAACAGATGATTTATGGCTAATGAAGAAATACTGACCTACCTGCAGGATGTGCTGGACGCCATAAACGATGTTCAGAGCTGCTTTACGGATTTCCCTGACAGTTTTGATCTGTTTGAACGCGACATGATGCGTAAATGTGTCGTAGAACGCAAAACAGAAATTATGGGTGAGGCCATAAACAGAATCAGAAAGGTCGAACCGACACTGGAGATTCCAAATGCAAGAGCGATAATCGACACCCGCAACCGCATCATACACTCTTATGACAATGTTCAGCCTGCTTTCCTGTGGAGTTTGGTAAGGCGCCATATCCCTCAGCTGAAGAAAGACATTACGCGGATAATTACCGACTACGAAGAGCTATACAATCGGGAGCAACGCATAACTCCCGGCAATTAAAATCGGACAAAACAATATGAACCGCATATTCTCTCTTGCAGCCCTGTCGGCCGAAATCAGCCTCGGCGACATTGTGGTCGAGACAGGCTTTGCTCCCGGGGCCGAATGCAGTGTCAAAGCCGTCGTTACCGGCGAAGGCGACATGACGCAAGAGACCGTGCTGACGCCCGTGATAGCGCGCCGCGTGGCCGGAGTTCTCAGCGTGATCGCCGTTCTCGAGTCTCAGTCAATCAGCCTCGACAAAGGCGAAACCGCGGTTGTCGAATTCTCGGGGACACTGCCCGACGATCTTTCCGGCTCAGACTTCCGCTTCGCGATATTCGACGAGAGCAATACCCCCGTCAACGGCAGGAGCCTGACGGTCGCCATCGGCCCGGCGGCTCCATACGAAATATCATCGTTCGCCACGGCCGACGGCATAGTCGAGCCTGACAACGCCCACATCAAGCTTACTGTAAAAGCCTCATCGAAGTGCGACAAGCAGTTCACCGCCTTTGTCGGCGATCCACTCGATCCCACCGCAACAATAGCATTCCCGCAGACCACGATAGCCGCCGGTTCGACCGAAACGCTCGTGTTTGAAGGCTCCATCGAGGGCCTCGCTCCCGGAGAAAGCTATCAGGCCAAGGCCTTCACTGTCGACAAAAGCTTCATAGTCGGCGTTCCCGGAGCATCCCTCCTCGACTTCACCTTCAGGAAAGCCGACGGCGCGGGTGACACCCTGACCACTATAGGAGCCGAAAGCGCCGGTGAAGTGCGCTACTACGACATCCTCGGCCGGCGCCTGACCGCGCCTACGGGCGGGGCCATAGTAATACGCATCGATGCCGAAGGCGTCAAGAAAATTGTAACACCTTAAATTCCAAGCCATGAAACATATCCTCATTGCCGATGCCGGCAGCACAAAAATCGAATGGGCGCTTATCAGCGAAAACGGTTCATCGCGCCATATCGGCGTGACTCCGGGAATAAACCCTGTGATGGCCACCGACGCGGCCCTCGTGCGTGCCATCGAGGGGGTTGTCGACCTTCTCAACGGAGTCAGGCCCGACAAAGTCTATTATTACGGGGCCGGATGCCTGCCCCACATCGTTCCGCACATGGCCGCCGCAATCACCGAAGCCCTCGGAGTCGGCGATGTCAGCGTTGAGAGCGATCTTCTCGGCGCTGCCCGCGCCCTGCTCGGGCGTGAGCGCGGCGTGGCCTGCATACTCGGCACAGGCTCCAATTCAGGCCTTTACGACGGAGAAAAGATTATCGAAAACGTTCCGTCGCTCGGATTCATTATCGGCGACGAAGGGAGCGGGGCCGCTCTCGGCAAGCACCTGCTCGGCGACATATTCAAAGGAGTATTCCCGCCCGTTCTGCGTGAGGCATTCTTCAAGGAGACCTGCCTGACGCTCCCCGAAGTCATCGACCGCACCTACCGCGCGCCGGAGCCCAACAAATTTCTGGCGTCGCTCGTGCCCTTCATCTCGCGCCACATCGAGCGTCCGCACGTGCGCCACATGGTTACCATCGAATTCTGCAACTTCATGGCGCGCAACGTAGCCCAGTATTCCGGTTACGATTCCATGCCTGTAGCCTTCTGCGGGTCGATAGCTGCCAATTTCCGCACCCAGCTCCAGTTCGCCGCCGCCTCGGTCGGCTGCACTCTCGGCAAGGTAATGGCTTCGCCGATAAAAGGGCTCATCGAATACCACAGTGCCGAACTGACCGGCTGCCGCCTGTAGGCTCAGAAAGTGAAATGAAGCATCAGGCGCAGGCCTGAATGGCTGACTCCCGGTGTCGAGCGGTAGGTAAGCCGCCAGACATAGTCGAGCCGCAGAATCCTGAAGATATTGTCGAGACCGACGCTCGCCTCCATATAGGGAGTGTCGGTCATCGGCCGCGGCATGGCGCCGGCGGGAAACTGAGGCAGCGACGGATGGCGCCACGGCATATTGCGACTGCTCAGATGGCCCCACACGCCTTTGAAATTCACCACTTCGCGCAACTGAGCTTTCTTAAGTCCCGGAACGAGGTTGAAGAGAATACCGTTGCCCCAGTAGGTCAGATCCCATTGAGCGTAACTGTCGGTCATGAACTCGAGAGCCTTCATCATAGAGAAGCTCTCGGGCTGTATTGTATAGCTGAGGTTTGCGTTGGGTATCAGCAGATTGGTGAACGCCGACGTATTCCATATATGTCCCCCCTTAAGAACTACATCCACCTTTCCGAACGCCGAGAGCCAGAAACGTTTTGAGAACCTGAGCTCGGTCACGTTCAGGCCCCAGCGGTTGCCGAGGATTCCGGCAGGCGCGAAAGTGTGGCTGAGCTCAATGACGGGAGCATCGAGATTTATAGGGATACGCGCCGACTTGGTCTGAAAGAACTTCTCGCCCGGGGCATAACGCAGCTTCAGAGAGATTCCAGCCGTTGTCAGATGTCCGAGACTGTTGCCGTAGCCGTCGGTAAACCGCAGCAGTCGCGACTCCTCCTGACGCGAATGGGCCACAGAAGCCTCCACGCTGAAATTATTCTCGAGCTCGAGAATATATTCGAGTTTCGAAAGCCGCTGATAAGTCATCATGTCGTCTTTCGAACTGCGCAGCGAAAGGAAGACATTATCGGGGTTGGTGTAGCGGAAATGTTGCCCGAGCATATCGACATTATAGGAATGGGTAGCCCTGAAAGCATGGACCGGGAACTCGCGGCTGTGATATGTCTTGTCGCGGAACGACCATTCAAGCTCGACGGAATACTTCCACCTGTGGTCTCTGAGACCATAGGCCACCCACTCGCGCGTAAAGAATCGCGGCGAGAGATTGGCCGTCGACATTCCGCCGACGCGGAATCTGACCCCTTCGAGATCGTTGTAGCTGACCAGCGTATTCACCGGGCCGAAGTCGTAGCGCGACTGCGGGCCGGTCTGGATATATCCTGTCGCCAACACTTTGACAATCTTTTCGGTCCAGTAGAAAAACTTGTTCTGCCGAAGTCCCGTCATCATCTTGCCGACCGACTTCTCGGCGCCCGATGGGGCAGACAGCCGCGCCCGGTTCCACCATTCCTCGCTCCGCGCCGAAGCGCCGCCAATAACCGTCGACGGGGCCATCAGCGAGAACACCCCCTTGTCGGCAGGCTCTTTGAAGTCATGATTGGCGTATTTGTCGACGCGGCGGGCGTAGAGCTGATTGCCGTTGCTGAAAAAACCGGCCTCGAGAACCATGTCGTCGAGAGTCTTGAGGCGGCTTCCGTCGGGAGCACGGTCATATTCCTGGACAATCCTCAGATTGTTGATATAGTTGAGATTGATATCGGCGGGAATGTTCATTTCAATTCGGCGCACGAGTGCCGTCGAATCGTTTTTGTCGACATAAAGACGCCCGACAAAACCTGTCGACGCCGGATTGTGGGGAACGAAAGTCAGCACGACACAGCTGTCAGCGCCGACGGTAACGGTGTCGGTGATATAATATTTATAGAAATCAGGCGCTATCCTCGACAGAGGACTCACGAAACGGTTGCGAACGAGCGGAATGTCGTTCCCGTAAATGTCGACCTCGCGCAGAAGATCTTCATAAAGAGCCTGAGTCGCAGCCGGATCGAGCATGTCGTCGATGCCCTCGTGACGCAACCCCGCGACGAGTTCTTTGCGGCTCTCAGGGTCACGCCGGTAACTGACGCGGCTCGACTTCTCGCGGAGCGCTACATTAAGAATAGGCCTGCCGGTCAGGGCGCTCGTGTCCATGTGCTCTTTCAGCAAAGGAAACTTTCTGACAAGCGCCCCGTCCTCGCTGACATCGTCGAGGGCGAGGGTTATACGCTCATATTTATCGTAGTTATACCAGGGATTGCGTTCGGGAGCGTTCTTTTCGGCACCGGCTCTGACGCGCCTCATCAGGTCGACGGCAGGATTGTTCTTCTTCGAATACTTCTCTTTCTTAGGTTTGATGACAACCTCCGCGAGCTTCATTCCAGTCGGCACCAGCTCTATTCTCATGCGCTCGCCGTGGCGCGGCCGCGATACTGTTTTTGTGGAATAGCCCATCACCGACACCTGAACTCCCTTGAAAGGGAGCGCCGTCGTCAGCGAGAAGAATCCGTCGGCATCGGTCAGTGCTCCGCGGTCTGTTGCGGTGAGCAGCACTGCTGCGTAAGGGACTGGTTCGCCGGTGATTGAATCGACAACGACGCCGCTTACCGTCTGCGTTGTCGCGCCACGGCTTTCAGGCGCCGCAAAGACAGCCGCCAAAAAGGCCAGTGCGACAACCGCAAATATAAATAAGCGTCCTTTCATCAATTAAGCTGCAAAGTTAGTGAGAATTCCGTAATTTTGCAGAATCATAACGTCTGACAGCGTTACTGCCGTCAGTGTCATTCGATGATTTAATAAAAAATTAACGATATGGCTAAGGAAATCGAGCGCAAATTTCTCGTAACCGATGAAAGCTACAAGTCTATGGCCACGGAGATCAGAACCATGATGCAGGCCTACCTGTCGACACGCCCGGAGGCCACTGTGAGAGTACGCATAGCCGATGGCTGTGGGTTTCTGACCGTCAAGAGCAAAAACCGCGGTGCAGAGCGCGACGAATGGGAATATCCCGTTCCTGCAGCCGACGCCGAGGCGATGGCACGACTGGCACCGTCGACAGTCATCGAGAAACGGCGCCATATAGTTCCCTACGGCGGACTGACTTGGGAAGTCGACGAGTTCATCGGACGCCTTGCGGGACTGACTGTCGCCGAAGTCGAACTCCCCTCGGCCGACGTTGTTGTGAAATTACCACCGTTTGTCGGACGCGAGGTGACCGGCGATCCCGCCTACTACAACTCCAATCTGGCCGGCGGTCAGGGGTTATAGAGATCGCGGTTATAGAAATCGTCGATGTCGACGGCGTGGTCGAGCGCCATCTGAGCAGCGGTATTTCCAAGGCGTGCGGCGGCCGAATAATCGCCCATTGCCTTATGTCGTTCACCGAGCCGCCAGAAAAGTTTTCCGCGTTCAAACAGCGCTCTGGAGTCTTCAGGATCGGTTTTCAGAATCCCGTCGAGCGCAGAAATCGCCTCGCCGATACGATTTTCGCCGACAAGAGCGTTTATATTCTGATAGGTATCCATATCTGTCGAAAATATTTGTGGCACAAATATAACAACTAAAAAGCAAACAGTTCTCGCTATGAAGAGAATATTACTCAACATCGTTGCCATGGCGCTTTGCGCGACGATGGTTCAGGCCGCCGACCCGACGGCCACAAACTACACGATGCGCGAATGTGAGGGTTCCTATATGCCCTACCCTGACGTGAAGTCTGTCGAGGCTTGTCCCGACAGCCTCGAACCCGTCATGATCAATCATATAGGGCGCCACGGAGCACGGTTCCCGTCGAGCGAAAAGAACATCAAAGCAGTTCTCGAAGCCGTCGCACGCGCCGAAGCCGCCGGGCAGCTCACGTCCACGGGTCGGAAACTGCGCAACCTCTGCAATGCCATAAAGGCAGCTACAGCCGGCCGATGGGGCGCGCTCGACAGTCTCGGCGAATCGGAGCAGGCCGCAATAGCCACAAGAATGGCCAAAGCATGGCCCACACTGTTCGACGGCGGCCGGGTCGAGGCCATAGCGAGCTATTCGCCGCGCGCAATCATGAGCATGTATTGTTTCACCCACAGGCTTGCGCGTATCAACAACAAGCTTGAGATATACACCTCGAGCGGCCGGCAGAACTCCAAACTGCTGCGCCCGTTCGACTCCGACACGTTCTATCACGAATACCGCGACGAGGGGCGCTGGCGCGAGCCTCTGACAGCGCTTGAGACTCAGGTGCTGACCGACGCGCCTCTGAAACGCGCTTTCGGGTCGACATTCGACGGCGCCGATCCTTCGGAAATGCGCGAGCTTGTCATGAATGAATATTCGGTGGTCGCCTGCGCAGCAGCAGCCGGAGTCGAGACCGACGCCTCGGAATTCTTCGCCCGCGATGAATATAATGCGGCCTGGAGCGTCTCAAACCTCCGCCACTATCTCCAATATTCAGCCTCGACTCTCTCTATGGCTCCCGTAGAGATGGCGGCAGATCTGCTGCGCGAACTGATCGACACGACGGGCGACAACGGGAACTGCCACGTGAGACTCCGTTTCGGACACGCCGAGACGCTGATGCCTCTGCTGGCCATGATGCACATTCCGGGCTGTTACTACATGACGAACTATTTCGACACTGTGGCAATGCACTGGCGCGACTTCAACATCGTTCCGATGGCTGCTAATCTACAGCTCATTCTGCTGAAGCACAAGCAGAACGGCCGCCTCTATCTTCGCGTCGACCTCAATGAGAAACCTGTGCCCCTGATACCCGCACGCACGGCCATCTATACCCCGTGGGAGGTGGCCCGCGAGTATCTGACACGCTGCCTTCCACTTCTTTACCAGTAAACGAGCTTAAAATTCGTCTTATCGGCGCGTATATTCGTCTAAAAACCCAACCGCCTTATAAAGATATTGCGTAATTTAGCGCCGACTAAAAAATCTACAATCGAACACGTGCAAAAGATGAAAAAAATTCTGGCGGCCACAATGTTCATGGCCGCAGCTCTGGGCGTTTCGGCACAGGCTCCCGACAGCGTCACCGCCGGCACGCGAGTTCCGGTTATCGCACCGGCCGACACATCGGTAACGCTCTCGCTGGAACGCTGTCTCGAGATAGCTCTCAGCGACAATCCATCGATAAAAGTAGCCGACATGGAGATAACGCGCTACGACTATTCTCGGAAAGAGATTCTCGGGCAGTTGCTCCCCTCAGTCAGCTTCGGCGTGAACTACAACCGCATGCTGGCCAAACAGGTCGCCTACATGAACATGGACGGCTTCCCGTCGATGGGCGGAGGCGACGGTGAGGAAGGCGATACCCCCGAATCGCGGGCCGGAAAAGATGGCGACGCCGGAATCAAGATGGGTCTCGACAACAGCTGGTCGATGGGATTCAACGCCTCGCTGCCTCTTATCGCTCCCCAGATATGGAAATCCCTGAAGATAAGCGACGCGCAGATCTATCAGCAGGTTATTACTGCGCAGAACTCGCGGCTCGAACTTGTCAACAACGTCAAATCGGCCTACTATCAGCTTCTTCTGGCGCTCGACTCAAAGAAAACACTCGAAGAGTCATATCAGATGGCCCTTTTCACCGCCGACATATATCAGAAACAATATGAGCTCGGAACGGCATCGCGCTACGACGTTCTCCGCACCTCCGTACAGGTCAAGAACGTCGAGCCGGAGCTTGCTCAGGCCGACATCTCGATAAAACGCGCTCAGCTTCAGCTATCGGTGCTGATGGGACTGAGCGGACACATCACGATACAGCCGACCGTTTCGCTCAACGACTACGAGAAGACAATGCTCAGCGACGCCATGGAAGCCACATCGCTGCGCCACAGCTCCGAAGCCAACCCGCAGCTGCGCCTTCTCGACGCACAGACCACTCTTGTCAGCCGCAACCTCGATATGCAGAAGGCCGCATGGTGGCCCACACTGGCTCTGAGCGCCAACTACAACTGGACATCGTCGAGCAACGGCAATCCTTTCGCCAACTTCCGCTGGAACCCCTATTCAGTTCTTGGCCTGACACTCAACGTGCCTCTTTTCGAAGGCGGTCAGCGCTACAACCGCATACGTCAGGCGCGCGTTCAGCTCGACGAGATGGCCCTGAACCGTCAGGATCTTAAGAACAGCGTCGATATGCAGATCGACCTTGCTGTCGACAATATGAACACCAACGTCAAGCAGGTCGGATCGTGCGCCGAAAGCGTCAAACAGGCCGTCATGGCCCACGACATAGCGTCGGAAAGCTTCAAAATCGGCGCCACCTCGTATCTCGAACTGCGCGACAGCGAACTGGCCCTGACCCGCTCGCGTCTGGCCTACTACCAGGCAATCTACAACTATCTGATAGCCCGCAGCGAGCTTGAGCTGCTGACAGGCTCGTTCGATCTAAACGCCTTTACCCCCGCACAATAACAACCATTTCCCGACATGAAACTGAACAGATATATCGTTCCGGCAGCAGTTATGATCGTCCTCACAGGCTGCAACGGAAAAGAAGAGAAGAAAGAAGCAGCGCCGGTCGACGAGAAACCGCGCGTTGAAGTTATGCTTGTCAATGCCGGCGACGTTGCGCAGGAAGGTACCTACACAGCCACCGTCGAAGCCTTCAAGACCAACAATATCAGTTCGTCGACGCCAAACCGAATCAAGTCGATCAGCGTCGATGTCGGCTCACGGGTAGCAAAAGGCCAGCGCCTTGTAGTTCTCGACGACGTCAATATCGCCCAGCTTAAAGTGAGACTCGACAATGCCCGCGTCGAACTCGACCGCGCCAAGAAACTTCTCGCTATCGGAGCCGGCACGCAGCAGACGGTCGACCAGCTTCAGGCAGAAGTCGACGCCCAGGCCCGTCAATACGCCAACATGGTAGAGAACACTGTTCTGACCTCTCCAATCTCGGGAGTAGTCACCGCACGCAACTACGATCCGGGCGACATGACAGGCCAGCTGCCTATTCTGACGATCGAACAGGTTCAGCCGGTCAAAGTCATCGTCAACATAAGCGAGAACGAATATTCCAAAATACGCAAGAATATGCCCGTCGCCATAACCCTCGACACATATCCCGACGCCGAGTTCACCGGCCGCGTCCATATCATCAGCCCGACCGTCGATCCGGCTACGCGCACTTTCAGCGTAGAAATTCTCATCGACAATCCCGGCGACAAGGTTCTGCCCGGAATGTTCGCCCGCGTCAATCTCGGATTTGGCTCGGAGAACCGCGTTGTCGTTCCTGACCGCGCCGTAGTCAAGATGGTCGGTTCGGGCAACAAATATGTCTATGTCCTCAAGGCCGACGGCACAGTGAGCTACAACCGCGTGGAGCTCGGACGCCGCATGGGTGAATCCTACGAAGTTATCTCGGGTGTGGCCGACGGCGACAAGGTTGTTGTGGCAGGCCAGAGCCGCCTTGCCGACGGCGTGGCCGTTGAAGTTATCGAACGAACAGCTAACACCTCTGAGAAATGAGTCTTTACGCATCGGCCGTAAAACGGCCCGTGATGACCGTGCTCTGTTATGTGGCCGTCGTCATCCTCGGTCTGTTTTCGCTGGCAAAACTGCCAATCGACCTCTATCCCGACGTCGAGACCAACACCCTCATGGTCATGACGACCTATCAGGGCGCTTCGGCTCAGGATATCGAACAGAACGTGACCCGACCGCTTGAAAACGTTCTCAACTCCGTCAACGACCTCAAACACATAACAAGCGATTCGCGCGAGAACACTTCGGTCATCACTCTCGAGTTTGAATACGGCGAAGACATCGACGTTCTGACCAACGACGTCCGCGACAAGCTCGACATGGTCAAATCGGCTCTTCCCGACGACGCCGAGACTCCGATTATCTTCAAGTTCAGCTCCGACATGATTCCTGTGGTCATTCTGTCAGTTCAGGCAACGGAGTCGATGCCCGGTCTCTACAAGATTCTCGACGAAACTGTGGCCAACCCGCTGGCACGCATCAACGGTGTCGGCTCGGTCAGCATCAGCGGCGCTCCGAAGCGCGAGATTCATATCTATATCGATCCGGCCAAGCTCGAAGCCTACGGTATCAGCGTCGAGCAGATAGCCTCGGTTATCGGGGCCGAGAACCGCAACATTCCCGGCGGTTCGTTCGACATCGGACGCGAGACCTACGCCCTCCGTGTTCAGGGCGAATTCGCCGACCCGGCCGAGATGGCCAATATCGTGGTCGGCACGTCGAACGGCGCAAACGTGTTTCTGCGTGACATCGCCCGCATCGACGACTCTCTCGAGGAACGCGCCCAGGAGACCTACAACAACGGCGAACGCGGCGCAATGATCGTGATTCAGAAGCAGAGCGGGGCCAACTCCGTCGAGATTTCCGACGCCGTGCTCAAGATGATTCCGAGCCTCCAGAAAAGATTGCCCTCCGACATCAGACTCGGCATCGTCGTCGACACCTCCGACAATATCCGCAACACAATAGCCTCGCTTGAAGAGACCGTAGGCTACGCGTTGCTCTTCGTGGTCATCGTAGTGTTCGCATTCCTCGGACGCTGGCGCGCCACTGTGATCATCACGATAACGATTCCTATCTCGCTTATAGCCTCGTTCATATATCTCTACGCGACCGGCAACACGCTGAACATCGTATCGCTCTCGGCACTGTCGATTTCGATCGGTATGGTTGTCGACGACGCCATTGTCGTCCTAGAAAACGTCACAACCCACATAGAGCGCGGCAGCGATCCGAAACAGGCGGCCGTCCACGGCACAAACGAGGTGGCCGTCAGTGTAATCGCCTCGACGCTGACTCTTATCGCGGTGTTCTTTCCGCTCACCCTCGTCACCGGCATGACGGGCGTTCTGTTCCGTCAGCTCGGCTGGATGGTGACAATCATGATGATCATATCGACCACCTGCGCGCTGTCGCTGACACCGATGCTCTGCTCGCAGCTGCTCAAACGCGACAACCGCCACGGCCGCATCTACCGCATTCTCTTCACTCCGATAAACTCATTCCTCGACTGGCTCGACAAGGCATACGGCGCACTGCTGCGCTTCGTAGTGCGCCGGCGCGCCCTGACAGTGATTGTCGGGATGCTGATATTCATCGGTTCGCTGATGCTCGTGCGCATGGTCGGCAGCGAATATTTCCCGACCGCCGACGACGGACGCCTGCGCGTCAGCCTCGAACTTCCCATCGGCGCCCGCGTCGAAGAGTCGAAAGCCGTCACGGCGAATCTCGCGGCGCTCTGGCGTAAGAAATATCCCGAGATTCAGGTTCTGAACTACACGACCGGAACAGCCTCGAGCGACAACACCTTCGCGTCGCTTCAGGACAACGGCCCGCATATCGTCTCGATGAACGTGCGCCTGTCCGACCCCGGCGACCGCGACCGGTCGAGCGTCGAGATCGCCGCAATGATGCGCGAAGACCTCAAGAACTATCCCGAGTTCAAGAAAACTCAGGTCAGCGTAGGCGGAATGGGAGGCGGAATGGGCGGACAGGCCACCGTCGACTTCGAGGTCTACGGCTATGACTTCGCCCTGACCGACTCTGTGGCCGCCCGCCTCAAAAGCGAACTTCTCAAACTGCCCGGAACGGCCGACGTAATGATCTCGCGAAGCGACTATCAGCCCGAATATCAGGTCGACTTCGACCGTGAGAAGCTCGCCATGTATGGTCTCAACCTCCAGACAGCCGCAACCGCCCTGCGCAACCGCATCAACGGCGGCATAGCCTCGCGCTTCCGCGAAGACGGCGAAGAATATGACATCAAGGTCATGTATGACCGCGCCCACCGCGAAAGCATCGAAGACATCGAGAACATCATGCTCTTCAATAACGTCGGGTCAGGAGTGCGCGTCAAGGATGTCGGCACGGTAGTGGAGCGCTTCACGCCTCCGACTATCGAACGCAAAGACCGCGAACGAATCGTGACGGTCAGCACCTTCGTGCAGAACGCCCCGATGAGCGCCGTCGTCGAAGGAGCCAATGCCGCCATCGACAAGATGGACATTCCCCAGGGAATCAACATCCAGATCGCCGGTTCCTACGAAGACCAGCAGGAATCGTTCACCGACCTGCTGACTCTGGCAATCCTCATCGTCATACTCGTCTACATCGTAATGGCGGCCCAGTTCGAGAGCTACACCTATCCCGGAATCATCATGTCGTCGCTGCTGTTCGCCTTCTCGGGTGTGTTCATCATCCTATACCTGTCGGGCCACACACTGAACGTCATGTCGATGATCGGCGGCATCATGCTTATCGGTATCGTCGTGAAAAACGGTATTGTGCTCATCGACTACATCTCGCTCAACCGCGAGCGCGGAATGTCGATCAGGCGCGCCGTTGTGCTCGGCGGCATGTCGCGTCTGCGCCCTGTTCTGATGACATCGCTGACAACGATCCTCGGTATGGTGCCGATGGCGCTCGGAACCGGCCAGGGCTCTGAGATGTGGCGTCCGATGGGCACTGCGGTAATCGGAGGTCTTACCTTCTCGACAATCCTGACCCTGCTGTTCGTGCCCTCGGTCTACTGTATCTTCGCCAAGAACGGCATAAAGAACCAGCGTCGCAAATGGCGCAAGAAACTAACCGCAAAAGCCTCCTGAACGATCATGCAAGCAATAATGATAACTTTCGACCAGGCCCACTATCAAACCATAGTCGACACCCTCGACAAGCTGCTCTGCCGCGGTTTCACAGCCTTCGAGCAGGTTCTCGGACGCGGCTCGAAGACCGGCGAGCCCCACTACGGCTCACACGCGTGGCCTTCGATGGCGTCGGCGATCTTCACCGTTGTCGAAGACAGCCGCCTCGACGCCGTCATGGCGGCCCTGAAGCGCCTCGACGAAGAATCGCCCAAGCTCGGACTGCGCGCCTTCGCCTGGCCCGTGACCGCCTCCATCTGACCTGTCCGCACAAAACGAGCATCTCCTTACCGGCCGTGGCTCGGTAAAGAGATGCTCGTTCTATTATTCGTTCAGGCGATCTTACCGGTTTCCATTTCGGATTTGAGGAACTGGAAAATATAAACAGCCCCCTGATAGTAAAGGCCACATTCGGGATCGTTTAGTTTTGAGAATGTGGTCGAAGCATAAAGTTCATCGAGAGCCCGACGAATATCCCAGCCATATTCAGCCATAAGCATTTCAGTAAGTTCAGCCGCAAGGCACTCTATTTGAAATTGTATGTCTTGAGTCATAATTTGACAAGCGTTAGAAGTTCTACGGCTTGGGGTGTTCCGAAGAAATATTGTGTCGCATGATCGCCCCTGAATTTCAGTTCTTCTACCAACGTTGAGGCTGACATATAACCCATTATATATCGGCGAATCTGAACGCCGACCGTATCGTCGGCTATAGGGCCGATTACAATATCATAGGAATGAGCCGGCGTTTCAGAATTATTCTTTCGATTCATCACGACAAACTCAGCCCATTCTTCGGAGTAATCAAGGAATATTTTGACATGCAGTCCTTTTCTTTCAGCTTCATCTTCATCAAATTCAAAGCAAGATAAGGTTGGCTGACCTGCATTCAGGAATCGGGTCGTGCGGATAGCCATATCCATTGCCTGATCGGGATCGGCATTGAGATAGAATCCCTGTCCGAAATCCTTGCCACGTTTGCTGCGGGAAAGATCAATCTTCTCTATGGCCACATTAGAACCGTGATAAAGTCGTGTCATATCTTACCCCCCTCCCGTTGGCAGATAATCTGGAGATCTGAAACCGCATCATCTATGGAGAGAGTATGTTCGGCGGCATAGCAGTCGATAAGGAAATCTATGCCGGCATAACGACGCAGATATGCGTATGCCTGTGCGTTGGAGAGTTTGAAACGCTGCGCGAACGCTCCGACACATGCTATCACATATTCTATTTTATTAAATATCTCTTTCTTGTCCATGACTTTTGATGTTAAACGCAAAGATAAGAATAAAAACTAAACAGCAGCCTGATATTGCAGGATTCAGGAATAAAAAAGTCTGAAGATCAGCGTCAGTGAGTTCTGTCCGGCCGTCGGAAAAGCAATAAATACCGGAAACGGGCGTTATTCAATAGTAATACTACGCCTTAGAAATGAACGCCAGAAGTTTTTTAAGATATATTCTCCTTACCGCAGCCATTCTCGGGGCCGTCAGCGCCGGGGCTTTTCCCGCCGAAACCTATGCCAAGACCTCGCGTCTGGCCGAAGGACGGTGGATAAAAGTCAGGGTCGACCAGACGGGAATGCATTTCATCCCCGCCTCGACGCTGCGCTCGTGGGGCTTTTCCACTCCCTCCGACGTCAGGGTCTACGGCTACGGCGGCGCGCGCATCAGCGACCTGCTCAGCGCGTCGACCTACGCCGACGATATTCCGCCGGCTCCGGCCGTCTACACCGACGCCGGCATATATTTCTATGCCGTAGGGCCTGTCACCTGGCTCGCCCCCGACAAGGACGGCATGATTGTCCACCATCTCAGCCCCTGGAGCGAGGCCGGTTACTACTACCTGAGCGCCACCGGCGAAGACATCCCCGAGCTGCCGCGCTCAGGCTCGTCGGCTTCGGGGCGCACGCAAGCCACTACATTCACCGAAGCTATCTTCCATGAGCAGGATCTCGAAAGTCCGGGCGAGACAGGCCATATCCTTGTCGGCGAGGATTTCCGCTACACTCCGCGACGCCAGTTCACCTTCGCTCTTCCCGACCGTGTGGAGGGCACGGACGTCGGCATGAACTGCCGTTTCTTCACCAACGCATTGTCGAGTGCCCCGACACTTTCGTTCTCGGCGAACGGGAAACCGCTCACCCCGTCGGCCCGCTGCCCCGTGAGCAGCGGCGACTCTTACGGCGACACGACGCAGATACGACGCACATTCAGCCTGACGGGCAACAGCCTCAACCTCGAGATAAACTATTCGGCTTCAGGCACCGTCAGCCGCGCGGCCCTCGATGCTCTGACAGTGAACTACACCCGCCGCCTTGCGCTTCAGGGGGGCACTCTTGACTTCGCCACCTCCGACGCCGCCCTTAAACTCGCAGGCGCCACGGCCGAGACCCGGGTGTGGGACGTCACGGAACCGCGCAGCGTCAAGGCAATCGCCGCCGAAGCATCGGCCGACGCGCTGACATGGCTCAGTGACTATACCGGCTACCGGCGTTACACGGCATGGACGCCGGGCGCAGCGATGCCCTGCCCCACGATGGTCGGACAGGTTGCCAACCAGAATATCCACGGCGAAGAAACGCCCGACATGATAATCGTCACCATCGCCGCCGCCCGCGAACAGGCGCGACGCCTTGCCGCACTCCATTCCGGCAGCTCCGATTCGCTCAAGGTTCTCATTGTCAGCCCCGAGCAGGTTTTCAACGAATTCGGCTCGGGCTCGGGCGACGTGAACGCTATCCGGCGCATGGCCAAGATGTTCTACGACCGCGGCGAGAACGGCGGCCACCGGCTCCGCTTCCTGACCCTGATGGGGCGCGCCACCTACGACAACCGCCACGCCACTGCCACACTGCGCAACGCCGGCTATGAGACACTGCCGATATGGCAGAGCGACGCCGGAAGCAACGAAAGCTACAGTTTCTGCACCGACGACTTCCTCTCATTCCTCGACGACGACTCAGGCCTCAGGCCCGGCGCCGACCGCCAGTGCATCGCCGTCGGCCGCATTCCCTGCCGCACAACCGAAGAGGCCACCCAGTATGTCGACAAACTGACCGACTACATGAAGAAACCTGTTTCGGGCGAATGGAAGAACAAATATATCGTTGTCGCCGACGATCAGGACAACGGCGAACATCTCGACCAGGCCGAAAAATTTGTCAGCGCAATGGAAGAGACCGGCCGCGGAAACGAATTCCTCTACAATAAAATCTATATCGACGCCTACGAGAAAATCGGCGGTGTAACCAAAGGCGCACGCGACAGAATGTTCAAGCTTCTGGGCGAAGGGACAGCCTGGTACTGCTATATCGGCCATGCGAGCATCGACGGATGGACAGCCGAAGGAATGCTGCGACGCGCCGATTACGCCGACATGTTCTACTACCGCAAGCTGCCTATTCTATATGCCGCAACCTGCACATTCTCGCGCTGGGACGGTTCGCTCGACTGCGGCGCCGAGATGCTTTTCAACAATCCCTCGGGAGGTATAATCGCGTCGATATGCCCGACACGCCCCGTCTATATTTCGAGCAACGGAGTATTCACGCGCCAGATGGGACGCGCAATGATGGAACGCGACGAGAAAGGCCGCTTCAAGACTGTCGGCGAAATATTCATGGCCGCCAAGAATATGCAGTCGACTGACGCCAACCGGCTGCGCTACGTGCTGATGGGCGACCCGGCTCTTCGCGTGCCTACGCCTTCGAACCGGCTCGTACTGACAGAGATAGCCGGAACCGCGCTCGACGACGCCGAAGCTCAGCCGACACTGAAAGCACGCCAGCAGGCTGTCATCAAAGGCTACGTAGCCGACCCTGACGGCCGCAAGCTCGACAACTTCAACGGCTTGCTCGACCTCTCGATCTACGACGCCGAAGAGAGCATCGAGACCCTCGGACGCGGCACCGACGACGATCCAGGCCGCGTAATAGTCTTCGACCAGCAGGGCTCACGGCTCTACACCGGACGCGACAGCATCAGCGGCGGCGAGTTCGAGATAAAAGTCGCCATGCCTGCCGAAATAGCCGACAACTGGCGTCCGGCGGCCATAAACATGTTCGCCCTCGCCGACGACGGCACCGAGGCTATGGGACAATGCCGCCGCGCCTACGTCTACGGCCACGACGCCAACGCTCCCGCCGACGACACCCCGCCTGTTATCGAGAACCTCTATCTCAACCACGAGAGTTTCAAAAACGGCGACGCCGTCAACGAGAGTCCGATGGTGTTCGCGCGCGTCAGCGACGACATAGGCATCAATCTCTCGCAAGCCGGCGTGGGCCACACCCTCCTACTTAGCCTCGACGACGAATCGAGTTTCACCGACGTCAGCGACTACTACCAGCCGTCGGCCGACGGCTCACCGTCGGGAACCGTCGCCTACCCGCTCGAAGATCTGGCAGCCGGCAACCACACCCTTTCGCTTCGCGTCTGGGACACCGCCAACAACTTCGGAAAAGCATCTATAGAGTTCTTTGTCGAACCCGGACAGGCTCCGACGATCTTCGACGTATATACCGACGTCAACCCCGCCTCGACCGAAGCTAACTTCTTCGTGCGCCACAACCGTCCTGACGCTACCATCGAAGTGACCGTCGGCGTCTACGACCTTCTGGGGCATCTGCTGTGGAGCAACACCAAGCGCGGCCGCAGCGATATGTTCGTGTCGTCGCCGATGACATGGGATCTGTGTGACGGCGCGGGCCACCGAGTAAACCGCGGCATCTACCTCTATCGCGCCACCGTCAGCTGCGACGGCGAGACGACATCATCGAAAGGGCGCCGCCTTGCTGTCACCGGGCAATAAACTAAACTATTGTCTGACTGTCCGAAAATTTGTAAATTTGCAGTCGAATTCCGTCTCTGATGTCAACACCTTCTTCCTACACCAGACAGCGCGGCGCCCAACAGTCACGGCGCGCCGTTTTGCCGGAGCCGACGCTTAGGCGTCTGCCCTGGTATCTGGCATACGTCAGCATGCTTCGCGAACAGGGTCAGGAATATGTGTCGTCGACTGCCATAGCGCGCACTCTCAATTTAGATCCGTCGCAGATCGCCAAAGATCTTTCTTTTTTAGCCATAAAAGGGAAAACCCGCATAGGCTATGAAGTGGCTAACCTCGAGCAGGCGCTTTCAAACTTTCTCGGCTTCAGGCAGAACCATAAGGCTGTCATCGTCGGAGTCGGAAGTCTCGGCGCATCGCTGATCGCCGACAACGGCCTGCAGCGCTACGGGCTCGAAATAGTTGCCGGTTTCGACACCAACCCCTCGATTATCGGCACCGAAGTCGCCGGAGTCCCCGTCTACGACGTCAGAGAACTCGCCGAACGCCGCGAAGCCCTCGGCGCCGGAATAGGAATCGTCACTGTTCCCGTCGAATGCGCCCAGGCCGTTGCCGACAGTCTTGTCGCAGCCGGTGTCAAAGCGCTCTGGAACTTCACCCCGTTCAGGATTGTGCCTCCCGAAGGCATCGTCATTCAGAACACATCGATCTACGCCCATCTTGCCGTCATGTATAACAGAATGGGCGCATCGTCGATCGCCGCCGGAGGCGGCAGGCAGGAATGAAAGCCATCGTCGTCGGCCGCAACCCCGGAGAGGCAATCCCCGAACCGATAGCGCTGAGCATTGTGCCTTCGAGCGCTATGATTCTCGGCGGCAAGCCTCTTTTCGTGCCCGCATGGGCTCCGAAATGGGCCGCCCGCCCTGTTTTAGCCTTCCGGCTGGGGCGTCTTGGCAAATCCATAGATCCGCGTTTCGCCCGGCGGTATATCGACGGAGTTGCCGCCGCCATGATTCTCCGGCCCGTTCTTCCCGATCCCGACAACCGGCTCGACGGGCTCTTTCATGCTTTCGAGGGAGCGATGACACTCGGCCCCCGTCTCGACCTCAGTCCCGACGGCTGCTACATGCTTAAAGCCGGCGAAATAAGCCTTGGCCTCGGCAGCGAGGCGCTCGACCTCGACAATGTCGTCGCCGCCCTCTCGAACTATATGACCCTTCAGATGGGCGACTGGCTCATCCCCGCTATAACGCCGGCCGAAATTCCGGCCGAACCCGAAACGACAATCAGAATCAGCGTCAACGACACCGACGGCGCCCTAACAGTCCGACTAAAGTAACTCAATGAAGCTACCAAGACATATCCTCACAGCGGGAGCTCTCCTGTGCTACCTTCAGGCAGCCGCTCTCCCGGCATCTCACTTCGCCACCGCCTCGCGTCTTGCCGAAGGACGGTGGGTCAAGATCAAAGTAACCCAGACCGGAATTCAGCGGCTGACAGCCGAACAGCTGAGCCGCTGGGGATTCTCCGACCCTGCTAACGTGCGCGTCTACGGCTACAGCGGAGTAGAGCTTGCCGACGCCACTTTCAGCGCTGAAACGCCCGATGATCTTCCGATGCAATACAGTGCCGTCATCGACAACAGCCTGTATTTCTACGGCGAGGCCGATTATCGCGTGACCGTCAGCGACATACGCAACATCGAGACAGTCCGCAACTACTATGCCCCCTACTCGGTTTACTTTCTCAGCGACAGCGAAACCGACAGTCCTACCGCCAACGAAGTATCCTACAAAGCCTCGGAAAACAGTTCACGCACCGAGCATATCGCCTTCGACTATCAGGAACGCGAACAATGGTGTCCGGCTGAAGGAGCCTCTTATTATTTCAGTAATAAAATAACATCGGCCGATTCGCCTGAAGGCAAATATTCGTTTTCGGTTCTCGATGCCGTCCAGAATCCCGATGCCTCGGCCAATCCATTTTATTTCTATCTGCTCTATCAGCCTGCCTGGCGCGCCACAAACACAGTAGCCTCGAAACTGAAGCTCGTGCCGGGAGTGCCGACAAGCTATCGCCGAGGCAGCGACGAATCGTTTGCCTATAATTTCGGCTACGATCCTGAAATCTCCGGTCAGGTCATCATGTCGCAAATGCCCAAACGTTCATATGTCACTGTGGCCCCGTTCGACTGGAGCGACAACCTGACCCTCCCTGTCAGCTTCTATTCGTCAGACTCAGGCCTCGAATGGATGGCGATGAACTATGCCGCAATGCTTTACCGGCGCCACAACAGGCTCGGCTCCCACGGCCAGCTTCAGATGCAGTTCCAGAGTCTCAACGGTGCCAATGTCGCCATCGACGGCCTCACGCCGACGTCGCGCGTCTGGGACGTAACATCAGCTCTCTCTGTCCGTCCGATGGCTATCGGCGACGACAACGCCGTGAGCCCCGATGAGGCCTACGGAGCCCGCATAGTCGCTTTCGATCCGGCCTCGGATAACGGATTTTTCACCCCGGAATATATCGGAGAAGCACCCAACAGCAACCTCCACGGCGACAGCGCTCCGATCGATATGCTCATAGTGGCACCCGAAGCCTACATAAAGCAGGCCCGCGAAATCGCCGCTCTCCACAAAAAACATCAGGGACTGCGCGTCAAAGTAGTGTCGCCCGAGACTGTCTACAATGAATTTTCTTCGGGAGCACAGTCGGCCATAGGCCTCCGGCGCTACGTGAAGATGCTCTACGACCGTAATCCCGAGTCGTTCCGCTACCTGTTTCTTTTCGGCCTCGGAAGCTGGGATAACCGTCATCTCGTTTTCAGCGACAATAATTACATCGTGACATATCAGGCCACCGACATTCCCGGCTCAAGCTTCGCCCCATACTACACTATGGATCCGCGCGCCTTTATGGCCGATACCTTCTTCGGAATGCTGTCCGACGACTTCACCCCGGCCAACATATGGCGCTCGAAAGTCGATATCGCCGTGGGCCGCTATCCGGTATCGACCACCGACGAAGCCGACGCTGCCGTAGTGAAATTCCGCGATCATCTCGAAAATTACTTCAAGACCGACGACTTCTCGCGCACGATTCTTCTTGCAGGCTACGGCGATGCCAACCAGCATGTCGACATGAGCGAAGAGGCAGGGCGGCGGCTCACAAGCGGCTCGCTCGGTATGGAACTCAACAAGACCTTCACGGCTATGTTCTCGCCAATGAACGAGGCCGACAGGCTCGGAACAGTGTCGAGATTCTTCACCCGAGGCGCCGGACTGGGAATTTTTGCCGGACACGGCTCTTACGAAAGCATCGGGCCGCCGTCGCTGATGACCAGCACCTCGGTCAGCAACATAAACTTCGGCAATCATCCGATGATATTCATGGCGACATGCCACGTTCTGTCGCTTAGCTCGACAACTCCGACAATAGGCAACACAATGCTGCTCCACGACAGCGGCCCGATAGGCGTCATCTCGGCCGGACGTCAGGTTTATCTCAGCCACAACCGTCAGCTCTATTACGCCTTCACCGACGAATATGCCGCCAACCGCGGAAGCGAATATATCGGTGACATCTGGCGACGCTCATTCAACAGAATCATGGAGTCGACATCACAAACCATCACAAGCGCCGCCGAAGGCCTCGGAATCAACACCCTCAACTATAACCTCGGCGCCGACCCCGCCATGCCCATCCATGCTCCGCAATATACCATGGCTGTGACATCGCTCAACGGAGAAGCGGCCACAGGAGGGCCTAAACCGATAAAAGCCTATCAGACAATCACACTCGAAGGCACCGTCAACGACCCTGCCACAGGCGATGTCATCGAAGATTATACGGGAACGGCCCGTGTGACCGTCTATGACGGACTGTCGCAGGCCCCGACTCTCGCACCCGGAAACGACGACACGCCCGACCGCACGTTCGATATCGAACAAGACATCCTGGCATCAGCATCGGCGAGAATAACCGACGGACACTGGAGAGTCAGCCTGACACTTCCGAAGCCTGCCATAGGAAGTCCCGTCAAAGGCAATCTCGCCATAATCACCGCCACAGCCTCTACAGCTGACGGCGGAAGCGCCTGCACCACCTGGCGCGGCATCAGCGTCGGCACCGACGGCAACAAGCCATCCGACGATACTACAGGGCCTGAAATAACGGAGTTCTATGTCAACAATCCTTCGTTCAGCGACGGTGACGGTGTTGCTTCTCCCGCCGTAGTCTACGCCACAATCGCGCCCGATCCTTCAGGACTTTACCTTTCACTCGGCAATCTGGGCAATCGTCCGCGCCTCATCGTCGACGAAACCAACTCGATAACCGATATGCAGGGAGCATTCGTGTTCAACATCGACGGCAGCGCCACCCTTCGCGTTCCGCTGAGCGGAATCAGTGAAGGCTACCATACGGCGAGCCTCACGGTGAGCGACAACCTCGGCAACTTCTCGACACGCCGCATAGCTTTCAATCTGACGAACTCGGGGCTCACCGGCAAGCTGACTGCCGACGACGACATCGTGACCTCCAACGCCACAATAACTTTCACGTCGAATTCAGGTGCTGAAGTAGCTCGTCTTATTATCGAAGACATCAACGGCAAGACAATCGAATCGACCGCCAACCCGAACTTCCCCTTCATCTGGCGTCCGGATGAGACTCTTCCAGACGGCCGCTACCGCGTGCGCGCCCTTCTGAAGAAAGAGAACGACCGCGGTGTAACGCCTGATCTCGAACTGATTCTTCTCCGCCACTAACCGCCAACGCGCCATGAAGCCTTTCACTCTGAACATCCGCGGCAATCTTCTCCGCGTCGAGCGCCCCATGATAATGGGCATAATCAACGTGACCCCCGACAGCTTCTGGGAAGGATCGCGGGCTGCCGACGCCGACAGCATCGCCGGTCGCGCCGCCACGATGATCGCCGACGGCGTCGACATTATTGACCTCGGAGCCTGCTCGACACGTCCGGGCGCCGAAACCTGCGACGCCGCCACCGAGGAAGCCCGTATAGCCGTCGGCATCGAGGCTGTACGTTCGGTCAGCGCCGACATTCCCCTGAGTGTCGACACTTTCAGAGCTTCAGTGGCCCGAAGCGCCGTGGAGTACGGGGCCGACATCGTCAACGACATATCGGGCGGAGATCTCGACCCGGAAATGATGCCGACAGTGGCCTCTCTGCACGTTCCCTATATAATGATGCACATGCGCGGAACGCCGGCCACAATGCAAAGCATGTGTGACTACCCCGAAGGTGTCGTCACTGAAGTCGTGGCCGACCTCTCTCGCAAAATCGAACGTTTCCGACTTGCCGGAGTAGCCGACATCATAGCCGACCCCGGGCTCGGATTCGCCAAGACCGTCGGCCAGAACTACGAACTTCTGCGCGCTACCGCCGAAATCGAAGACCTGCTGGGTACGCCTGTGCTCATCGGTCTCTCGCGCAAATCGATGCTTACCCGGCCGCTCGGAATCACAGCCGCCGAAGCCCTCGAGGCTACAACGGCAGCCAATACTCTGGCTCTCGTCAACGGCGCGGCAATACTGCGCGTCCACGACGTAAAAGCCGCCGTCGAGGCCCGCGAGATTGTCAGTCTAACCTATCCAACCCCAGCCTGAGCCTATGTTGACCGCTTTCACCCTGCGCGACCTTCTCGACGTTCTGTTGATGGGCCTGCTGCTCTTCTACCTCTACCGAATGATGCGTGAGAGCGGCACAATCAACATATTCTACGGAATCCTGGCCTTTCTCGGGGTGTGGGTTCTCGCCAGCCAGATTCTCGAGATGAAACTTATCGGGTCGGTTCTCGACAAGTTCATGAGCATCGGACTGCTCGTTCTCGTCATCATATTCCAGGATCAGATAAAACGTTTTCTCGTCGAACTCGGCGACCACAAGCGATGGCGCTTCCTGCGAAACCTCTTCCATCACAGCCACGACGACAGCGAAGCCCGAAACCGCAAGTATGTTCTGCCTATCGTCTATGCCTGCATGAATATGGCTAAGTCGAAGACCGGCGCCCTGATTGTCATTCAGGAAGAGGTTCCGCTCGACCAATACGAGAAAACCGGCGACATGATCGACGCGCGTATAAACACACGCCTCATCGAGAATATCTTTTTCAAGAACTCACCGCTCCACGACGGCGCGCTCATAATCGCCGACGGGCGCATAAAAGCGGCAGGCTGCATTCTGCCTGTCAGCCATGACGTCAATGTTCCGCGCTCGCTTGGCCTGCGCCACCGCTCGGCACTCGGCATAGCGCAGGCCACCGACGCTTTCGCCATAGTAGTCAGCGAAGAAACGGGCAATATCTCCATGGCCCATCGCGGCAAACTGACAACCCGCCTCAGCACGGCCGACCTCGAGCACCGTCTGTCGCAAGCGCTATCGAAATAATGAATCTGAAAAATCCGCGCATATTGATGGGTGCCACGCTGCTGCTTGTGCTCATCGTCACGTTTGTGCCATGGCTCGGCGACACACTCTTCAACACCAAAGGTGAGCCGCGCGAAGCTCTTGTCGCCGTCACCATGCTCAACAGCGGCGACTTCATTCTTCCCGAAAGCTATGGAGCCGACATTCCCTACAAGCCGCCGTTTCTGGCATGGCTCATCGCCGCAGCCTCGACACTGACAGGCGGCATCAGCGAATTCGCATCGCGTCTTCCGAGCGCGGCAGCTGTGATAGCGATGGCGCTGGCAACGTTCTTTTTCTTTGCCCGCAAGACCTCAGACAATGTCATGGCTCTGGCCACGACTCTCGTGTCGATCACGACAATCGAAGTGTGGCGCGCCGGCGCCAACTGCCGAGTCGACATGCTGCTGACCTGCTTCACCGTCACTTCGGTCTACGCTCTGCTATGGACGGAGAAGCCGAGGCTGTCGGCCGCCGCCATAGTGCTGATGACCTGCGGCGTACTCACAAAAGGGCCTGTCGGAATGGTTCTGCCCTGCCTCATCGCCGGCATATATTTTTTACTGCGTCACAGGCGCTTCTGGCCGACATTCGGGCTCATGACAGCCAACGGACTTCTCGCGCTCGTCGTTCCCGCCATATGGTATTGGGGTGCCTACAATGCCGGAGGCGACAGATTCCTCAGGCTCGCTCTCGAAGAAAACTTCGGACGGTTCACCGGCACAATGTCATATGAATCTCACGTCAACCCGTGGTGGTATAACGTCCAGACCGTAGCCGCCGGCATGCTTCCATATACGCTCGGCGCCCTGCTATCGCTCTTCTCGCTAAAACGGCTGCGGCGAAAACATATGAAACGCCTGAGTCTGCGGCAACGCCTCGACTCCATGTCGGCGGCATCGCTAATATCGCTCACGGCAGTAGCCACGGTATTCATATTCTATTGTTTTCCCGCCAGCAAACGGAGCGTCTATCTTCTCCCGCTATATCCTTTCCTGAGCTGGTTTGCAGTGCTTTTAGGCAAACGTCTCATAGCGGTCAGGTCGGGAGTCGTCAGCGTCTATACCGCCATAATCGCGTCAGTCGGACTGATTGTGTCGTTCGCCTCTGTCGGCTTCTGCCTCATCGACGCCTCGGCTCAGTCAGCCGCTCTCAAAGGGGAGGCCCTTGACCTCGCCCGCACTCTCTATGCCGATGGCCCCGGAGCGACAGGCTGGATTCTGATAGCCACTGCCGCCATCACGTCGGGCGCCGCCCTTTATTTCGCTGCCCGCGGCAAAGGTGAGCGCAAGGCTTTCGCCGCCATAGCGACCACACTGACAATCTACTGGCTTGTCTCGGGCGTTATTCTTCCGGCGGCACTCAACCCCCGGAGCGACAAACAGCTTGCCGAAGCTATCGGACGTATCGACCCTACAGTAAGCCACACTTATACATTCAACGACATCAAGATGCTGCGCTACTACACTGCGGCATTCTATCTCGGCGACCGCCTGAGACTGTTCGCGCCCGAAGACGGCTCGTCGCAGACGAAAGAAACCGACACCGAGCTGCCTCGTGCCGGCTTCCTTGTTGTCAACGAGCACGATATGCCGCTATGGAAGGAACGCTACGGCGCGGCATACGCGCTCGACACACTTTACCGCGCCGACCGCCGCTCGTGCGACAGCGGTTCCCCGGCTATGATCGTCAGATTCTCGCGCCAATGAACAGCCGCCGACATCCAGCCGCCGGAGTGGCCTCGGTAATCCTCATCGCTCTGATTCTTTATCTGACACTCGCTCCGCGCCCTCTGCCCGACGACACACCCCCGATGTTTCCGGGCGCCGACAAACTGGCCCATGCCGCCATGTTCGGATTGCTGACACTGACATTCATGTTCGACTTCCGTCTGACACGACGCAGACTGCCATCACTTCGTGTGGCGATAGCGGCAACAGTAGCCGCATCGGCATTCGGGGGACTTATCGAGATTCTGCAACAGTCAATGGGTCTCGGACGCACGGCCGAATGGGCTGATTTCGCAGCCGACATAGCCGGAGCATTCTGTGCAGCAATGCTTTATCGCGTCTTATTGCGTTTTCGGCGGAATTGAGTAATTTTGCACCATCAAAACCTGTCAATAGGATGAAAATAAGCCTTTTCTCAGCTGCCACCATAGTATTGCTGGCCACCGCCTGCGGCGGACGAAGCGCCGACAAAG
>HF985599.1:0-20100 GCA_000431215.1 Prevotella sp. CAG:1031 | reverse complement strand
GAACGCCGCATCGGCCGAGCCCGACATCGTGGCAGCCGCTTTCGACGCCGACAGCGCCTATGCCGCAGTGAAAGCTCAGGTCGACATGGGGCCGCGCAATCCCGGCTCGGCTGGCCACACCGCCATCGTCGGCTGGCTGCAGAATGAGCTGAAGCGCCGCGGCGCCGACACCGTCGTCCTTCAGCGCGGCGAGATCGACGGAGTCGAACTGACGAACATAACCGGCAGTTTCAACCCGTCGGCAAAGACGCGCGTTCTGCTCGCCGCCCATTACGACACACGTCCGTGGGCCGACGAAGATCCCGACGAGTCGAACCACACCAAGCCGCTCCCCGGAGCCAATGACGGCGCCAGCGGCGTCGGTGTGCTTCTCGAGATAGCCCGTCAGCTCGGCCTCGACCGCCCTGAAATCGGTGTCGACCTGCTTTTCGTCGACGCCGAAGACAGCGGCGACAGCGGCGACAACGAATCATGGTGCAAAGGGTCGCAGTTCTGGGCCCGCAACATCCCTTATTCGGCCGACGCAATGCCGCGCTACGCAATTCTGCTTGACATGGTCGGAGGCGCCGGAGCGCGCTTCAACCGCGAATATATGTCGCTCGGTCAGGCGGGAGCCGTTGTCGACAAAGTGTGGGCTATCGGACGCGCCATCGGTTATGCCGACATCTTCGTCAACGATCCGGGAGGGCCGGTGGTCGACGACCATATCTTTATCGGACAGGCCGGAATCCCCGCTATCGACATCATAGAATGTAACAACGCCGCAACCGGAACATTTCCACCCTACTGGCACACTATGGCCGACGACATGACTGCTATCTCGGCCAAGACACTCGGAGCGGTTGGGACAACAGTTCTGACTACGTTGCGACGCGAGAAACCATAATAATCCTGACAGACATGACAATAGAAGAAACACAACAGGAAATCGCCGACGAGTTCAGCGAAGTCGACGACTGGATGGACCGCTATTCGATGATAATCGACATGGGCAACTCTCTGCCCGAAATATCAGAAGAACTCAAGACTCCCGACCGCCTCATCGAAGGCTGCCAGAGCCGCGTGTGGCTCGACGGCAATCTCGACGCCGACGGCAAGGTCGAGTTCACGGCCGACTCCGACGCCATTATCGTCAAAGGCATAATCGCCATGCTGATAAAAGTTCTCAACGGTCACACCCCGCGCGAGATTATCGACGCCGACCTCCATTTCATCAACGATATAGGACTCGCCGAGCATCTGTCGCCGACGCGCTCGAACGGGCTGCTGGCCATGCTCAAGCAGATGAAAGCCTACGCTCTGGCTCTCGACGCCCGACAAAAAAACTGAACCGGCATCGCGATGAGGAAGATAATGCGACATAACGGCGGCCTGGGAAGCCTGTTTGTTGTTGCGGCGGCACTTCTGCTTGCCGCCTGCGCGAGCATCGGGCGCCCCGAAGGGGGCCCGCGCGACATGACTCCCCCGGTGGTGGTCAGCTCCACTCCGGCGCCCGGTTCGGTCAATGTCAGCAACGGCCGCATCGACATTGTCTTCGACGAAAACATAACACTCGACGACCCGATGAACAAAATCGTCGTGTCGCCCCCTCAGAAAAAGCAGGCACAGATAAGCTCGAACGGGCGCCGCGTGCGCATAACCCTGCGCGACACCCTGCGTGATTCAACGACCTACACTGTCGACCTCGCCGACGCCGTGCGCGACCTAAACGAGGGGAACATACTCGACGGACTCGCCATCGACTTCTCGACAGGCCCGTCGATCGACACCCTGATGATCTCAGGTATTGTTTTCGAGGGGCGCACTCTCGAACCGGCCCAGGGAATGATCGTCGGCGTCTACTCGACGCCTGTGGCAGATACAGCTCTGACAACGCTGCCTATGGACCGAATCACCAAGACCAACGCTCTGGGACGCTTCACCATACGCAATCTCAAACCGGGGAGCTACCGTGTGTTCGCCATCAACGACCTGAACCATGATTTCCACTGGGACCGCTCAGAAGACATAGCCTTTCTCGACCGCGACATAAGCCCGTCGACAATGGCCGTAGAGGTGACCGACACTTTCACCGACGCGGCAGGCAACGACTCACTGGTGACGCGCCCCGCCACACGCTTCCTCCCCGACGACATTCTGCTGACATGGTTCAACGAGAACTATAAGCCGCTCTACCTTGTCAAGCATGAACGCCCCGACGCCCGGCGCCTGACGCTGGAAATGTCGACGCACAGCGACAGCCTTCCGCAGCTTACGCTGCTCAACACCGTGCGCGCCGGTGCCCGTCTCGACCGCGAAGCGGTGCTCCAGTCGTCGCCCGGCCTCGACTCGCTGACCTACTGGCTGCGCGACACAACGCTCATCGGCAGCGACACGCTGAAAATCGCGGCACGCTACCTCCATACCGACACGCTCGACAACATAACCTTCACAACCGACACTCTGACGTTTGCCCTGCGCCAGCCCAAGAAAAAGAAGAAGCGCGACGAGGAAACCGACAGCGTGCCTAAGCTCGAATTTGTCAATATCGGCATATCATCGCGCCAGCCACAGGATCTCAATATTCCGCTTCTTTTCGAGACATCGGCGCCGACAGCAAGCATCGACTCGGCGGGATTCCGCATCGAGGTACTTGTCGACAGCGTATGGATGCCCGTAGCGGCGAGAATTCCATCGCCTCCCGACAGCCTTCAGCCGATGAGGCTGCTGACCGAAATGACATGGAAGCCGAAAACCAAATATCGGGTAACCATCGACTCGCTGGCCGTCACCGACATCTACGGCAACCATAACCGACCGTTTGTTCAGGAAGTCTCGACCCATGCCATCGAGGACTACGCCGCCCTCTTTTTCAACATAGGCGATCTCGGTCCTGACAGCGCCATAGTCGAATTGCTATCATCCGACAAGCCGGTCAGACTCGAACCGGTCAGAAACGGCGTTGCGACTTTCGAATATGTCACGCCCGGCGCCTACTACGCACGCCTGTTCATCGACCGCAACCAGAACGGCCGCTGGGACACCGGCAGCGTGGCCGACACCGTGCAGCCCGAAGATGTCTTCTACTTCTCTAAGAAGCTGAATCTGAAGAAGAACTGGGATGTCGAACAGCAGTGGAACATCTATGAGACTCCCGTCGACCTCCAGAAGCCGGAGGACATCAAGAAGAACAAGCCGCCACGCCCGAAATGGGAGACCGAAGAAGAGCGCGAGAAGCGCAAGAAAGGCAACAATGACGACGAAGAAGAGGAATTCGACCCCTTCATGAACGATCCTTTCGCTCCGCAGTCGCCCGACCGCCTCAGCAACAGCAACCGCCGCAACCGTCCACGCTGACTTCGCCCTATTCTGATTTTATGCTGAAAATCAGAGTAGTTTCGAAAATAATCAGTATCTTTGCATCGCTTTACAAACTCTAAAAAATTTTGAGTTTGTAAAACGACAGCACATGAAACTCATAGATAGACCACTATACCTCCGACAGTTAGAGGGTTTAATAAACACTCCCGACATTAAGATAATAACGGGAATACGCCGCTCCGGCAAGTCAAAACTGCTGAGCGGCTTCTCTGAGCATATCCTCAAGACTGATGCATCGGCCAATATCATAAGCATAGATCTGACCAAGATAAAGTTTGAACATCTGAAGGATTATCATGCGCTCAACGATTACATCGAAGCAAATTATCGAGAAGGCGTCAACAACTATCTGATGATCGACGAGGTGCAACTGTGCCCTAATTTTGAAATCACAATCAATAGCCTGCATTCGGAAGAAAAGTACGACATATATCTGACCGGCTCGAATGCGTTCCTGTTGAGCAGCGACCTTGCGACACTGTTCACAGGCAGATATATGGAGATACACGTCTATCCGTTCAGTTTCAGAGAGTATTGCTCATACTTCGAGGTTGAGAAAGACTTTGACGAACATTTCGACCGATATATACGGCTCGGCGGACTGGCCGGTTCTTATCGCTATAAGAACGACACTGATAAGGAAAAATATATCCGGGACGTCTACGATACCATTCTCATAAGGGATCTTGTCCAGAAATATAAGCTCGGTAACGCAACATTGCTAAAAAAGGTGTCGAATTATTTAATGGACAACATCAGCAATATTTCTTCGCCGCGCAACATCACCTCGGCATTGAACGCGAATGGCAATGAAACCAACCATATGACTGTAGGAAGTTATATCGAACATCTCTGCCACGCTTTTGTGTTTTATGAAGCCAAACGCTATGATGTGAGAGGCAAGACCTATCTTCAGTCGCTGAGCAAATATTATCTTGCCGATACCGGAATCCGTTTTGCCGTGCTCGGCAAGCGCAATATGGACTGGGGCCGTATGCTCGAAAACATAGTCTATATCGAACTTTTAAGGCGAGGATACGAAGTGTATGTCGGGAAACTTTATCAGAAAGAAATTGATTTCGTGGCCATGAAAGGCAGTGAGAAAATATACGTTCAGGTCAGCGACAACATTGCCGACGAAGCGACATTCCGCCGCGAGGTCGGGCCGCTGCTGCAGATTCGCGACGCCTATCCTAAGATGCTGCTTGCCCGGACGCGCCATGAAGACAGCGATTACGAGGGCATTTCCATAGTCGACATTCCCCGATGGCTGTTACGGTTTAGCGGACGGTAAGTTTTATAAGATTTACAAGGGATTCGGGGCATTTGCGAGGGCGCGGAGTTTTTCGTGACTTTGCAGTCGCATATACAGTGCGACCAATCATTAATGTCAAAAGAATCAAGCGTTTATTTAATGAGTAGCGACGATTGCCGCGGAAGGCTGTCGGGCTGCAAAGTGCGCAACTGGGGATTCCTCGAGAAGTGGAAGAACACTGCCGGAAGATAATCGGCGAGTGACCCCTTAACTTCGATTTCCAACTTTTTTTCACCTTACATTATGAGCAATCTACGATTGTTCAGTCTGGCCGTGTTTGCGGTCACACTGGGCATCAGTGGAGGTGCCACGTCGCGGCGCGTGGTGTCTCTCGACGAAATTTTCCAGACAGCGGAACAGAACAGTGCAACCCTCCGGGCCTCGGAGGCCGCCCGCGAAGAGGCGCGCCGCGACATCAGCGTAGCGCGGTCGCAGCGGTTGCCCGACATCAATGCCTCGCTCGGCGTCAGCTATATCGGCGACGGCTTCACGGGGGCCGTCGTCGGGGCGACCTTCGGGCCGGCCATCGTAGGCGAGCTTCTGAGCCGGCTGGTGGCCAAAAACAGCGCATTACTCGGCACACGCCTCACCGACGTCTTCGTCTCTACCCTGCCGCGCGAATCGCTCGGTGACATCATGTCGCAGACAATGCGTCAGGCACTGGCGGTTTCTATGAAGGAGATCTATGGCTGGATGTTGATCGGATGCCTTGCGTTCATCGTAGTGATCGCCGTCAGCTACAGTCCGCTGCGGCCGAAGGCAATCTTCCCGAGCTGGGCTACGATACGTCGCATTGTGCTTCGCCCGAGTCGAGTCGTGCGACAATTGACCGTTCAGAAGATTTTTGCTAAATTTGTTGGCAAAAGTATCTATCATGATTTATCCCGCCGGATTGCAGAATTTCGCCGAGGTGCGCGGCTCGGGCTGCCTCTATGTCGACAAGACCGCTATTATCCATGATCTCGTCGACTCAGGCAAGTATTTTTTTCTGAGCCGTCCGCCTCAGTTCGGAAAGAGCCTGCTGCTGTCGACCCTCGACGAATATTTCAGCGGCAACCGCAAACTTTTCGAAGGGCTTGACATCGACAGGCTCGAACCGGGCGAATGGCCCTGCCATCGGGTGTTCCGGCTCGACCTCGGCGGACAGGCCTACCGGAACGAGGGCGCGCTCGAAGAGCTTCTCGACGGGTATCTGGCGGAATGGAGCGATGACTACGGACTGCCCGACAACGGCGGCTCGGTATATTCGCGGTTAGGGCGCGTGATTGAAGCTGCGGCCGCTTCGACAGGACGGAAAGTAGTTGTGCTTGTCGACGAATTCGACAAGCCCGTCGCCGATACCGCTGATGACACAGCGCTCGAACAGCATAACGCACAGATGCTCTCCGACCTTGTTTCGGCGCTCAGAGCCAACGACAGGAATGTCAGATTCGCAATGCTGACGGGATGCGGAAGGCCGCCCGGCGTCGAGGCAGTCGACAAAGTGCGCGACATATCGCTTGAACCACGGTTTTCAACCATCTGCGGCATAACCGGCGAGGAAGTCCGCGACAATTTCAGAACATCGGTAGAGCGGCTCGCCGAAACTGTCAGAGCAACCCCGGCCGAAGCTTTGGCACTTCTTAAAGACTTCTACGGCTCATATTGTTTTTCGGGCGATCTTGTCGGCGTTTACAACCCGGCAGCTCTGTTCAAAGCTTTCGAAAGCGACAGAATCGGCGAATTCAGGGCACTCGCGACATTGTCGCAGAAAATCCCGGAAGCTATAGCCGGTTCGGGCCGACCGCTCGCAGAATTCAACAGAATCGAATGTGACGCGGCGGTGCTGACAGGGGCCGGCATGTGCGCCCACAGCCCCGAAACAATGCTTTACGCAGCCGGATACCTGACAATAAAAGGCTTTGACCCTTATCTGCGCACATATACGACAGGCTATCCGAACCGTGAGATGGCGGCCGGACTCATGAACCGGATGCTACCTCTGGTTACGGCCGTCAGCGACGCGGCTCATGGCCGCGAGCTGATTGTCAGGCTTGCCAGAGCGCTTACCGATGAAAACCTGAGCAATTTTTTCGACACAATGCGCCGCTTTTTCGACGGGCCCGGGCTGAACGGCCGGAATATAATTTATTGTCTGGCGACGTTGCTCAGCAGATATATTCAGGCCGAATATAGGCCGTCGGCGAAGCATACCGACCTGGTAGCCGGGACAAAGACAAGAGTATTTGTAATCGAATTCGATTTCGACAGCGGCGGGGCCGCTCCCGAGGCTGTCGTCGATGTCGGATGCTTTGCTCTGCCGTTCTCCACCGACGGGCGCCCGGTAATGAAAGTCGCAGTCAGCTTTTATCCCGATACCCGCAATATCGCCGGCTGGGCCACAGCCGACGTTTAGTAAAAGAAAGGCGTCAGAAAATGACGTTGTATTTTCGCAGCCGGTAAAGGGGATGATACGATTCCTTGGCCCGACGCAGCCCGGGATCGCCGGCATCATCCTGACGGTTTATATAGCGGATCTGCGGATGTCGCGCTGTCGACAACGCCGCGAAGAGCATGTTGATGGCTTCTCCGGCGCCAGCGATGTCGTGGCGCATTTTCTCGACATGGAGATGGAGGGTGTCGCCCACGATCTCGCCGATCGTGAAAGCCACAATTCCGTCAGTGGGGGTCGTCAGCACACCGCCTTCCATAACCTGAAGGAAATCGGGAAGATCACGCAGCAGATCAATAACCTGACGCCGCTCATAATCGGCCATCAGAGGCTTTGACCCGTCGACAGGCAGACGATTCATGAAATCGAGCAGCGAGGGAGCCATGTCGGAAGTCATCTCGCAAAGCTCGAAGCCAGGATTGTCGGCACGGAAACGGTTGACATGATTACGCTTCTTGTTGAACCGCTTGCCGGTCAGGCTCGCCAGCTCCGTCGCATCGTAGACATAGTCGGCCCAGTCGGTCAGCTCGATCACACTCGTGGCGCCGAGCGCCCGCAATTCATCGACCCTCTCTTCAGGCACAGCCGAGAACCGCAGATGGCTACCTGTGAGATCGCAGTAGTCGCGCAGGAGCGACACACTCTGTTCGAGCGGCATTATCCCCAGAGGCAATGAGAACGCCTGCATGGAGACATCGTCTTCGTTGACTCCGCGAAGTAACATTGTGTCGCCGACAAAAGCGCGCCGGTATCTGAAATAGCTCTGCCAAAGGAATATACCGCCGACTGTCAGATCGCATCCGCGGCTCCCCGACAAAGAGGCAAGACGGGCCACCCGAGGGATGTCTGCGGCAGTGAATCGGTCGAAAGAGATCTCGCCGGCATCGGCGACTGAAGTTATAATCCGGCGCTTGAAAGGAGCCATATTAACGGTGGGCATTACTATTTTAGATTTATTATCTCAACGCATTGCCCACGCCCGGGGTTCATTTGTGGCGGATCGTCTCGTAAAGCTCAAGTGCGCGGCGTGCCGCCTCGAATGATGTCATTTCGTTGAGAGTCACGCCTTCCTCGCATTTCCTGAGCATTTCCTGAATAGAGGAATTGTCGTAGAAATCGCTGCGCAGACTCTCGTTGATCGTCTCATACATCCAGTAGCGGGCCTGACGGAGGCGCTTCGCCATAAGATACCCGTTGTTTCTGACAAATTCGAAATAACGGTCGATCATATCCCACACCTCGTCGATTCCGAGGCCGTAATAGCCCGAATAGGTCAGCACCTCGGGAGTCCAGCCGCTCTCTGTCGGCGGAAACAGATGGAGAGCGCTGCGGAACTGGGCCTGCGCAAGCTGCGCACGATGCACATTGTCGCCGTCGGCCTTGTTGATCACTATACCGTCGGCCATTTCCATGATGCCGCGCTTGATTCCCTGAAGCTCGTCGCCCGTTCCGGCAACCTGAAGGAGCAGGAAGAAGTCGACCATCGAATGGACGGCGGTCTCGCTCTGCCCGACGCCTACGGTCTCGACGAATATATTGTTGTAACCGGCGGCTTCGCAGAGAATTATCGTTTCACGCGTCTTACGGGCCACGCCACCGAGCGAGCCGGCAGAAGGGCTGGGTCGGATAAAAGCCTTGGGATGGACGGCGAGACGTTCCATGCGCGTCTTATCGCCGAGAATGCTTCCGCGGGTGCGCTCACTCGACGGGTCAATGGCGAGCACGGCGAGCTTTGCGCGTTCATCTTTAAGGACATGAAGGCCGAAAACATCAATCGACGTGCTTTTTCCGGCGCCCGGAACGCCGGTTATTCCTATCCGGCGGGAGTTGCCGGAATGAGGCAGACAGTTCTCGATGACCTCGCGCGCAACCGCACGGTGTTCCGGCACAAGGCTCTCGACAAGCGTCACGGCGCGGCTCAGAAGCGTTGTGTCGCCGCGGAGAATGCCCTCGGTCAGTTCGGCAGCCGTCGGGAGCGGCTTGCGCCGGCGGCGCGTTATGTAGGGATTAACCTGAGGCGGCTGATTGACACCTCCGTTAACGGTCAGGCCGTTGAATTCTTTATCGTTTTCGATGTGTTCCATGGTGTTGAAGTTTTCATTCGGTAAGTTCGCCGACGACACGCACGACGGAGCGCGGCACAACAGGGTCGTTGGCAATTATGACGATCATGGCGTTGAGCATAGCGGAATTGCCTGCTCGGGCGAGATCGATGTCGACAGGAATCTTCAGTGTCTTTCCGGGCTTCACTACAGCATCGCGCTTTACCGTGACTGACACCGCGGGGTCGAGACAGCTGACCTGACGGATTATCAGGGGCGCATTGCCGGCGTTGCTGACTGTCAGCTGGCGGCGCAATCGGGCCGCATGTCCGACTCGTCCGAGATCAAGAGTTGCCGGGTCAAGACGTATCTGAGGCGCTTTGGCACCGGGAGTAAAATGCTCGCGCACGATGGCCGTCAGGGCAATATCCACAGTATCGGTGCCTGCAGCCAGAGAGAGAGTATCGGCTACGACGTCCCATCTGTCGCACTTAGGTGTAGCAAACAGTCCGGCGATGACAAACGTCTCGCCGGGAGGGACTGCGGGCGGCATGATGTTGATGTCGACAAACTGCGGGCGCCTGACAACGCGCGGCCGTATCGTGTCGCGCGAAGCATTGTAGGCCTCGATATAATCAGTTGCTACCGCCGGCTTCTCAACGGTGCCGAACGCAATCATATCGGAGCGAAGTTTCATCGACCCGCGGTCGACGGGATAGCGTCCGCGAAGGGTATTCGATGTCCCGATAACGGTTCCGCTGATATAGAGCGTTGTTTTGGCGCCCGACGAGGCGTTGGTCGTGACCAGCACCTTCTTGGAGAATTTACCGGGACGCCCTACGGCATTATAGCCGACGGTTATGACCGCAGTGTCGCCGGGAGCGACAGGCTCTTTCGAGAAGCGCGGGGTAGTGCAGCCGCAATTGGCGCGCGCCGACAGAATGACGAGCGGCTCGTCGCCGGTGTTGACAGCGCGGAACTGACAGGTAACGGTCGAGAGATCTTCGTCGAATGCGCCGAAGTCATGACTGTCGGAAAGCCACGTCGCTTTCGGGCCGGCGATGAGAGAGAATGCCGACAGGAGGGTGACGGCGAGAATGATCAGACGCGGCATCACTTCTTGACTTTGCCCGAGAAACGGAGCTTAACCGTTGATTTGCCTTCAATGTTTGTACGCACTCTGACCTCGCGGTTGACCTGGCCCGAACGTCCTTCGGGATTGAAATGGATCTTGACCTCACCGCTCTTTCCGGGTGCAATCGGCTCGCGCGGGAAATCAGGTTTGGTGCAGCCGCAGCCACCGTTTGTCACTGAGATTATCAGCAGCGGCTTATTGCCGGTGTTTGTGAATCTATAGCCGAACGTAACAGGGCCTCCGTTAGCGGCTATCGTGCCGAAATCGGCCTTGGTGCGCTCGAACTGTATTCCCGGGCCGGGAGAACCGGCGGCAATGAAAAGAATGACAGTCAGCAACACGGTGACTATAGTTATGAGAATGCGCTTGAGCTCCATTGTCGGTATATGTTTGGTGGGACAGCAAAATTAGCGTTTTTTAGATGAGCGGCAAAATTTCGCGCAACATTCAGTTTTTCGGGCGCAGCAGCTCGACAAGGTCGGCGACACCACGGGTGGCCGGCTCTTTCAGCACTGTTACGTTCGACGGCACAGCGGCTGGATTGGGGTCGATATAATAGACCGGCACGCCGGGACGGACATAGTTGAGCAATGCAGCGGCGGGATAGACAACCATCGATGTTCCTATGACAACAAAAATTTCGGCTTGCGAAGCAAGTTCTATAGCCGGCTCGATATTGGGAACCGCCTCCTGAAAAAAGACGATATGGGGGCGCACATGGTCGCCATAACGGTCGACCGTCTCGACCGAGGTCTCGAGATTGCCGGGCGTCAGTTCATAGACGCGCTCGGGATGGGCCAGCGAACGTATCTTCATCAGCTCGCCGTGGAGATGAAGCACATTCTTGCTGCCTGCTCGTTCATGGAGATTGTCGACATTCTGGGTAATGATATATGTATCATACCATTTTTCAAGCTCGACAAGCCCGAGATGGCCGGCGTTCGGGTTCGCCTTGATGAGTTCGCGACGCCGCGCATTATAGAAATCATGGATAAGCTTCGGATTGCGGCGGAAGCCGTCGGCCGAGGCTACGTCCATAACATCGTAATTCTCCCACAGGCCGTCGTGGTCACGGAATGTATTGATGCCGCTTTCGGCGCTCATTCCGGCGCCTGTTGAGATAACAAGTTTCTTACGCATAATTTCCGGTTATTGGTTAAGACTGCTAAGTTACAACAAAAACGCCATTGCCGGAGTTTTCCGCAACAAAAAAACATTGGACACGCCGTCAATATCAAAAAGAGGGCTGTCATCGCGACAGCCCTCCAATTTCTTTAACCTTTAATAAATCTTATACCATGAAAAACACAGTGCAAATGCAGTAATTCAACAATGAAACATCTCTATAAACACTATAGTTCGCACGGCACGCCCGATTTAATATTCATTAACACTATAGTCTGACCGAAAAAGACTATTTTAGCGGGAAAAATACAGCCGGCATAAACTTAGCCGGCCCTCAACAAACCAACATATGCAGATCAAGATTCTTGTCATCGACGACGAAGAGGCACTTTGCGAAATTCTGAAATTCAACCTCGAGAAAGAAGGCTATCAGGTAGACACGGCCTATAGCGCAGAGGAAGCCCTTAACCGCGATCTTACACCCTACTCGCTTTTCATTGTTGACATAATGATGGAACATCTGAGCGGATTCGACTTCGCAAAACGCGTCCGTAACGACGACGCCATCGAAACGACTCCGATCATATTCTGCTCGGCACTGACCGGCGAGGAAGACACTGTCACCGGACTGAATATCGGCGCCGACGACTACATTACGAAGCCGTTCGTCATAAGCGAAGTTATAGCCCGCGTGCGCGCCGTGCTGCGCCGGTCGCGCGTCACGCGCCGAGCTCAGGAGAGTGCCACCGACACCCACACCGACGCCAACAACTACGAAAGCGACGTGGCCTTCAAAGGACTGCGCATCGACCGCAATGCCAAAACCTGCTATCTCGACGGAGAACCCGTGAGCCTGACGAAAACAGAATTCTCGATTCTGTTGTTTTTCCTCACCCACCCCAACCGCATCTACACCCGCGAAGAGATAATCCGTCAGGTATGGAGCAACGATGTCGTTGTCACAAACCGCACCATCGACACAAATATAACCCGACTGAGGAAGAAAATCGGTTCGTATGGCAACAACATAGTGACACGCCTCGGATTCGGTTATGGATTCAAAGAAAAAGATTAGACTCAGCTACCGTTGGAGGCTCTTCATTCCGAGTGTGCTGTTGGTGTGGCTCGTCATTGCCGTGCTGACCAAATACCAATATTCCTACGAACGCGATTACCGCACGAAAATCATCCGCAACGAGCTGGCGCTGATTGACCATCGCATTCTCCAGAACTACGAGCGCGGATATGACGTCGGCGACTTCGTGAAATTTCTCGGGCGCTACTACGACAGGTCGCTGTTCAAGGAACTGCGCGTCTCGGTCTATCAGGGCGACTCGCTCATGGGCGCCATCGGCGAACCGCTTTCCCATGACATCCAGCACCAGAAAGACTATGATCCTGAAAACAAGGAGCTGCGCCTTGTCGACGTAACCGGCGACTCGACTGCCACACGCGACCTGTTCTATACGTCTATATGCAAGACGCGCGACGGCAACGTAATCGTCTATACCGCCATGCCATACACAGCGGCCGTATCGCGCGAGATAGCCGATTTCAACCATCTGTGGTGGATCATCCTGATAGTAACGGGACTGGCAACGCTCGTGGTTCTATTATCCACACGGTTCATAGCCCACAACATCAGCAACCTTCAGCAGTTCACCGACGCCGCCTCGCGCGGGCTACCCATCAAAAAGCCCGATCACTTCCCAAATGACGAGCTCGGCGACATCTCCTGCAAGATTTTCGACATTCACAACGCACGGCTTGAGGCCATGGAACGCAGCGAACGCGAGCACCGCATCGCGCTCCATGCCATCGAGGAAAAGGCTCTGATGAAGCGACAGATGACCAACAACATCAACCATGAACTGAAGACTCCGGTCGGAGTCATACGCGGCTATCTCGACACCATAGCCGAGACACCCGACATGGACTCGGCTACGCGCGACCATTTCATCGCCCGTGCGCGTGAAAATGTCGAGCGCCTGTGCTCTCTGCTCAACGAAGTGTCGACAATCACCCGACTCGACGAGAAATCAGGCGACATTCCATTGTCGGAAGTCGATATGCACGATCTCGTTTTCGGCATCGACAACGACATCAAAGCCACCCATCTCGCGGGAGATATGAGATTCAGCTACAATATTCCGCTGAACTGCGTTGTGGCCGGCAACGAAGCTCTGATAAACGGCATGATAATGAACCTTGTCAGAAACGCCGCAATCCATAGCCACGGCACTGAGATAACGATGCGTCTGATTTCAGAGAGCCCGAAATCCTATGTGTTCGCATTCGCCGACAACGGTATCGGCGTCGCGCCCGAGCACATTCCGCATCTATTCGACCGCTTCTACCGAATCGACACCGGGCGTTCGCGAAAAGCGGGAGGCGCCGGACTCGGACTGTCCATCGTGAAGAGCACCGTGCAAAGCCTCGGCGGATCGGTATCGGTTCACACGCGCTCGACCGGAGGCCTCGAAATTGTCTTCACCCTCAGAAAGGCAGGCCAAAAAGCCTCCGGGCTCGAAAAAAGCGCCAAGCCTGCGCCCGAACAGGGAAAAGAGTGAGCCGACGGTTTTCGACCGCACACGGCACGATTTTTAGCTGTGATTCAGAAAAAAATCGTAACTTTGCACGGCATTCCATGAGGAGGCCACAAAACCATCTATCACTGACATCATGCGACAGACAAAACGTGCCACCCTGGTGCTCGAAGACGGAACACGCTTCGAAGGGGAATCATTCGGCTACGACGCCGCCACAGCCGGCGAGGTTGTTTTCAACACCGCCATGACAGGCTATCCCGAAAGCTTGACAGACCCCTCTTACCGCGGTCAGATTCTCGTGACAACCTACCCTATTCTTGGAAACTACGGCGTTCCGCCGCGCCGCGAGAAAGACGACGTCAGCGAATACTACGAAAGCAATCATATCCACGCCCGCGCGATTGTGGCGCAGGACTACAGTTTTGACCACAGCCACTGGCAGGCAGACCGCTCGCTGGGCCAATGGCTGTGCGAAGAAAAAATTCCCGGCATTTTCGGCATTGACACCCGCGCACTGACCAAGCATCTGCGCGAAAAAGGATCGATGCTCGGAAAAATAATTCCTGAAGGAGCCGCCGACATTCCTTTCTACGACCCTAACCGCGAGAACCTCGTGGCCGAGACAAGTTGCAAAGAGGTCGAATACCACGGCGACGGCGACAAGACCGTAGTTCTTGTCGACTGCGGCGTAAAACACAACATCATACGCTGTCTGACACGCCGCGGCGTCAAGGTCGTGCGTGTTCCCTGGGACTATGACTTCACGACGATTCCTTACGACGGCCTGTTCATAAGCAACGGGCCGGGCAATCCCGATATGGCCGAGGCCACTGTCAGACACCTCCGTCAGGCAATGGAAATCGGCAAGCCTATATGCGGAATCTGCATGGGCAACCAGCTTCTCGCCAAAGCCGCCGGCGCAAAAGTCTACAAGCTCAAATACGGCCACCGCAGCCATAATCAGCCCGTAAGGCGCGTCGGAACCAACCAATGTTTCGTGACAAGCCAGAACCACGGTTTTGCCGTTGACAGCGCCACTCTGCCCGACGAATGGGAACCTCTGTTCGTCAACATGAACGACGGCACGAACGAAGGCATCCGCCACAAGACAAAACCGTTCTTCTCGGCCCAGTTCCACCCCGAAGCATCGTCGGGGCCGAAAGACACCGAATTTTTCTTCGACGAATTCATCTCAATGATTTAAAAGCACTGCCGACCGACAATGACCAACAAAAAGCCTATAAAGAAAGTGCTGCTGCTTGGCAGCGGCGCCCTGAAAATCGGTGAAGCCGGCGAGTTCGACTACAGCGGCTCGCAAGCCCTCAAAGCCATGAAGGAAGAGGGTATCACCACGGTGCTCATCAACCCGAATATCGCCACAGTGCAGACCTCCGAGGGTTTCGCCGACAAGATCTATTTTCTGCCGGTTACGCCCTACTTCGTAGAGAAGGTTATAGCGAAGGAACGTCCCGACGGCATTCTGCTTGCTTTCGGCGGACAGACGGCGTTGAACTGCGGCGTGGCCCTCGACCGCGACGGAGTGCTCGAAAAATACGGTGTCAGGGTGCTCGGAACGCCCGTTCAGGCAATCATGGACACCGAAGACCGCGAGCTTTTCGTAGAAAGGCTCGACCAGATCGGAATCAAGACGATCAAGAGTCAGGCTGTCGACAGCGTCGCCGACGCCGTCAAAGCGGCCGAACGTCTCGGCTATCCCGTTATCGTCAGGGCCGCCTACGCTCTCGGAGGACTCGGCAGCGGTTTCTGCGACAACGAAGAACAGCTTCGCGCACTTTGCGAGAAAGCGCTCGCTTTCTCGCCTCAGGTGCTCATCGAGAAATCGCTCAAGGGATGGAAAGAGGTCGAATACGAAGTTGTCCGCGACAGATTTGACAACTGCATCACAGTCTGCAATATGGAGAACTTCGATCCGCTCGGCATCCACACCGGCGAGAGCATCGTTGTCGCTCCGTCGCAGACGCTCTCGAATGAAGACTACCACATGCTCCGCAAGCTCGCCATCAAGATTGTCCGCCATATCGGCATCGTCGGCGAGTGTAACGTGCAATATGCCTTCGACCCCACTTCAATGGACTACCGCGTCATCGAAGTGAACGCGCGTCTCAGCCGGTCAAGCGCACTCGCCTCTAAAGCCACCGGCTATCCGTTAGCTTTCGTGGCAGCTAAGCTCGGTCTCGGCTACGGCCTGTTTGACCTCAAGAACTCCGTGACAAAAGAGACCTCGGCCTTCTTCGAGCCGGCCCTCGACTATATCGTCTGCAAGATTCCGCGCTGGGATCTCGGCAAGTTCCACGGCGTCCGCCGCGAGATAGGCTCGTCGATGAAATCTGTCGGCGAAGTCATGGCTATCGGACGCACTTTCGAAGAGGTGATTCAGAAAGGGCTCCGCATGATAGGCCAGGGAATGCACGGTTTCGTCGGAAACCGCGACATGAAGATCGAAGACATCGACCACGCTCTGAGCGAGCCTACCGACCGCCGCATTTTCGTCATCGCCAAGGCGATGAAAGAGGGCTATTCGGTCGACCGCATCCATGAGCTGACGAAAATCGACAAGTGGTTCCTCTACAGGCTCCACAATATCGTTGTCACCGAAAAGGAGCTCAGCTCGATCGGATCGCTCGAAGAGCTTAGCCCCGAGCTTATGCGTCTGGCCAAGAAACAGGGCTTCAGCGACTTCCAGATCGGACGCGCCATACTGAAAGATGAGACCGGCGACACCGAGCAGATGAACCGCCGCGTCCGCAACCTTCGCAAAAGCCTCGGAATCGTTCCGGTTGTCAAGCAGATCGACACTCTCGCAGCAGAATATCCGGCCCAGACCAACTACCTCTATCTGACCTACAACGGCAGCGAGAACGACATCGAATATCTCCACGACCACCGCTCGATTGTCGTGCTCGGTAGCGGCGCCTACCGCATCGGCTCGAGTGTGGAGTTCGACTGGTGTTCGGTCAACGCCCTTCTGACTGTCAAGAAGGAGGGCTGGCGCTCGGTCATGATCAACTACAATCCCGAGACCGTATCGACCGACTACGATATGTGTGACCGCCTCTACTTCGACGAGCTCACCTACGAACGCGTCATGGACATCATGGATCTCGAGCAGCCCCACGGAGCCATCCTCAGTGTGGGCGGCCAGATTCCCAACAACCTCGCAACACGCCTCGACGCCGACGGCGTGAACATTCTCGGAACAACGGCCAAGAGCATCGACAACGCCGAAGACCGCAACAAGTTCTCGGAGATGCTCGACCGGCTCAATATCGATCAGCCGCGCTGGCGCGAGCTGACGTCGTTCGACGACATCAACCGGTTCATCGACGAAGTCGGCTTCCCGGTGCTCGTGCGCCCGAGCTATGTGCTCTCAGGCGCCGCCATGAATGTATGCTCCAATCCCGAAGAGCTCGAGCGCTTCCTGCGTCTGGCGGCCAACGTCAGCAAACAGCATCCCGTAGTCGTCAGCGAATTTATCCAGAACGCTAAGGAAATCGAGATGGACGCCGTGGCACAGAACGGCGAGATAAAAGTCTATGCCATCAGCGAACACATCGAGTTTGCCGGTGTCCACTCCGGCGACGCAACCATTCAGTTCCCGCCTCAGAAGCTCTATATCGAAACCGTAAGGCGAATCAAGAAGGTCTCGTCGCAGATCGCCAAGGCTCTGAACATCAGCGGCCCGTTCAACATTCAGTATCTTGCCAAGAACAACGACATCAAGGTTATCGAATGTAACCTGCGCGCATCGCGCAGCTTCCCCTTCGTGTCGAAAGTGCTGAAGATAAACTTTATCGACCTGGCAACGCGCGTCATGCTCGGGCTGCCGGTCGAGAAGCCTGCCAAGAGCGCTTTCGATCTCGATTATGTCGGCATCAAGGCCTCGCAGTTCAGCTTCTCGCGTCTTCAGGGCGCTGACCCGGTGCTCGGCGTCGATATGTCGTCGACGGGCGAAGTCGGCTGCATCGGAGTCGACAGCGGCGAGGCATTGCTGAAGTCAATGCTCTCTGTCGGCATCAGAATCCCGCGCAAGTCGGTGCTTCTCTCGACGGGGACACCGCGCCAGAAAGCCGACATGCTCGACGCCGCCCATGCTCTCCACAACCATGGCTTCACCATCTACGCTACAGGCGGAACCTGGCAGTTCCTCACCGACAACGGCATACCTGCCCTGCGTGTCTACTGGCCTAGCCAGCCCGATATGGAGCCACAGGCATTGCGGTTGCTTCATGAGCACGCCATCGACCTCGTTGTCAACGTGCCGAAAAACCTCAGTTCAACCGAGTTGAGCAACGGCTACAAGATTCGTCGCGCAGCCATCGACCTGAACATTCCTCTGCTGACAAACGCGCGTTTGGCTTCAGCGTTCATCGACGCCTTCACGACGATCCCCCTATCTGACATCGAAATCAAATCCTGGGACGAATACTAAATCCAAAAGATCATATTCACAAACAGCCCGCGTCTTTTCCGGCGCGGGCTGTTTGTGTCTGCAGCGGGCAAATCAGTTCAATATAACCTTCTCGACATCCCGGCCGGCTACGCGGATGTAAAGGCCCGAAGCCGGATTCTCGATCTGACGTCCCGCTAAATTGTAGTATCTCGGAGCGGAGACTGGAGTCTCCTCAGTAGTGGTCAGCGAGGTTGGCGTACCGCCATTTATCTTATGCGTGACCTCTATCTTCGGGATTCCGACAATCAGGGCTTTCCTCTCGAAATTAACAATTTTGGTATCCTCTAAGGTTGGAGTCCATTTGTATCGCGTAACTGTATAATCAGTTTGATATGTCTCACCTGTGCTTTTTAGTTGACCTGTATCACAGGAAAGTTCACCATCAGCATCAACAATCATACCCAATAAAGTATCTTTTTCACCGCATGATATTGAAAATCCTTTTGGAGAATCATTTGTCCCTCGAGCTGCCAGAAGAAAACCATTTTCCCCATCAAACACTTCGGCAGAAGTATTACCACAGCTTGTAAATACTATGCCATCGTTGCTGACTGCTACCGGAGCCCCATGTTTTAGTCTAAGTTTTCCGGTTTCAGAATTTTCATACGAGATATCCTTACTATCGTACTGAGCAAGACGGTAATCCGTCAGGTCTATTGTCGTAACTACAGGGTCAAAAATGGCATTTTCCACGTCGGTAAGTAACAGGCGCATTTCTGTAGAAGTATTGCGCACGATACCTGTGAGCACATAAGCATGTTCTTCCGTCAGCGGAATTTCTAAAGGGTTGATAAGGGTGACATCTCCAGCCTTATAAACTCCGTCGGAAAGTGTGAGGCCATCCATATCAAACTTCACATATTGGTTGGGCTCGCACGACGCAATTTCGTCGGGTGTGATCCTTTGAGGTGAAAGTGGAGTCTGCGTCGAGCCGGAAAGGACAAATGTCAGATTATCAGGCTTCATAGTTATACACTCGTCGTCAGCAGCCACTCCGGCCGACAACGATCCGATAACATCACCGGCCTTAAATCCGTCAGGTGCGCCCTCAATCAACAACGGCGACGCACCCGATAGTGTGCTCACCAACACATAATTGCCTCTGACAAAATTTACAAGCAGCGGCTCGTTGATTCCTGTCAGCTCTGTAGGTCGGACGGTTTCCCACTCTTCCAGACTCATGTAGTTCGACAATCGTTCGGCAAATGTGATGCTTTGCAGCGAAAACGGCTCATCTCCGGCCTTCATAGACAGCGATGTAACGTCTGCCCCAATAGGGATTGTTAAAGTCTTCGAACCGCCAAGAGCGAAAGACTTCGAATCGATATTTACGCTTGAGCCGGAAGAAAACGTCAACATGGCGTGAGTAAAGTCATTAGCCTTGAAATTTATCACGGAGCTGCCATTTTTTGCTACTGTAAGCTCCATTTCGTCGGACGACAGACGGCAATCGCTGTATGTCCAGATTATATCATGCTGGCCGCCTATAGCCTTACTCGCCTGAGTCAGTGTAAGTTCTCCGGGGTCCCCGACGGATGCTACAGTCTGCCCGGTCACTGCAATAAATACAAACAGCGCAATACACGCCGATGTGATGAATTGTTTTTTCATAATATCAGATTTGTTAATATTTATTCAATTGTCCAGTCGGCGATGTTGCGGGTTTCCGACG